>JABEVE010000064.1 GCA_013044035.1 Burkholderiales bacterium | reverse complement strand
GTCGCAGCGCGCGAGCGCTTCTACGCCGTCGATAAAGATGGCCTGCTGGTCGAGGGCATGGCTGGCCTGTCGAGCGAGAAGGCCGCCTTCGCGCGGACAAAGAGTGAAGTCCAAAGTTGGGCGCGCGACGAGCACGGAATCAGCCTGCTTGAGGTCGTCGAGCGCGTGCGGCCTACGGTCCTGATCGGCGTCTCCGGCCAGGCGGCCGCGTTCAGCGAGCAAGTCGTGCGGGCGATGGTGAACGGGTTGCAACAGGGCCACGACGGGCGCGCGGTGCGGCCGGTCATTCTGCCGCTCTCGAACCCCACCAGCCGCTGCGAGGCCAGGCCCGCGGATGTGATTCGCTGGACCGAGGGCCGCGCAATTGTAGGCACGGGCAGTCCGTTTCCTCCCGTCGAGTTTGGCGGCCGAACGGTCAACATCGCGCAGACCAACAACTCGTACATCTTTCCGGGAATGGCGCTGGGAATCGTGAGCGCGCGGGCCAAGCAGGTGAGCGAGGGCATGATCATGGCCGCGGCGACGGCGCTGGCTGCGCTCTCGCCCACGCAGCATGACCCCAACGGTCCGCTGCTGCCGCCACTGGAATCGCTGCGCGACGTGTCGATGAGCGTGGCGCTGGCGCTGGGTCGGCAGGCCGCGGCCGAGGGCCTCGCCGAGGTCAAGGGCGAGGCGTTCGTCGAGGCTCTGCGCGCCAAAGTGTGGGAGCCTGTGTACCTGCCGTATCGGCGGAGATAAGCGCTCCACAGACAACCGCCTGAATCACCGCACCCATAGAATTGGGTGGTGACCCTTACGATGCAATACGACGTGGTGGTGCTGGGCGCGGGCGCGGCCGGGATGATGTGTGCCTTCGAGGCCGGCAAGCGCGGACGCCGCGTGCTACTGCTCGAACACGGCGAACGCGTCGGCCGCAAGATTCTGATCTCCGGCGGCGGCCGCTGCAACTTCACCAACGTGAGAACGAAGGCGGAGAACTTTCTCAGCGAGAATCCACACTTCGCAAAGTCCGCGCTCGCTCGCTTCACGCCTCGAGACTTCATCGCGCTGGTGGAGAAGCACCGAATCAAATACCACGAGAAGACGCTGGGGCAGTTGTTCTGCGACGACTCGGCGAAACAAATCGTAGCCATGCTTGAGCGCGAGTGCGCAGAGGCGAGCGTGGACACGCGCTGCGGTGTGACGGTGCGCAGCGTTCGACGAGCGCAAGCCTCGGACGCAAGCCCCGGCGCACCCGATGCATCGCAGGCCCGATTCGTCGTCGAGACCAGCGCCGGGAACTTCGCGTGCGCGTCTGTGGTGGTCGCCGCGGGCGGGCTTTCGATCCCGGCGATGGGGGCGACGGGTTTTGGATACGACCTCGCGCGCGAGTTTGGCCACACAATCGTGGAGCCGCGCGCAGGTCTTGTCCCGCTGGTATTTTCCGTGGCCGACCGCGAACATTGGTGCGACCTGGCGGGCGTCGCCTTCGAAGTCGTAGCGCGCGCACAGGCTACGGTAGAGGCAGCCGCGAAGGCGCGCGGGAAGGCTCCCGTGTTTCGCGAGGCCCTGCTGGTAACGCATCGCGGAGTGAGCGGGCCGGCGGTGCTGCAGGTGTCGTCCTACTGGCGGCCCGGCGGCGAGGTCAGCTTCGACATGGTGCCCGGCGTGGAGGTGTTTCAGCCGCTGCTGGCGCGGGCTTCCGGGCGCGACTGGAGCAGCGCCTACGCGGCATTGCGCACCGTCTTGCCGACGCGCATGGCCGAGCGCTGGGTGCGCCTGCGCGCCAATGAAAATCCCGGAGACTGGACCAACGCCGGAATTGCGCGGCTGGAGAGCGAACTCCACGCCTGGACGCTGCGGCCCGATGGCAGCGAGGGCTTTGCCAAGGCAGAGGTCACCGTCGGCGGCGTCGACACGCGCGAACTCGACGCCCGCACGATGGAGAGCCAGCGCGTTGCCGGCCTCTACTTCATCGGCGAGGTCGTCGATGTCACCGGGTGGCTCGGCGGCTACAACTTCCAGTGGGCGTGGGCCAGCGCGGCGGCGGCGGGCGCGGCCGCTTGATACCACATCTAAAGCCCGCGCTCTCCGGAGGGAGCAGGGGGTTTTAACCCCCTGAAACAGGGTGCAATGTAGTCGGCCTTTAGGCCCGGGCCTTGGGCCATTTCCCAACGACTGAGCGAAATGCAACTGTAGTACGAAGTGGCCGCCTCTCCTACTGCACGACGAGCGTGAGGTTGACCGCATGCGTCAGTCCAGCCGCAGCCGCGCTCACGGTGAGCGTGTAGGTGCCGGTCGGCGTAGGCGTGCCAGTGCCCGGCGATGTCGCGTTGGGAATGGTGCGGCTGGCACCACATCCGCCGAGTGCTCCGAGGCCGCACATCAGCGCGACAGCCAGTGTGATCCGCGCCCAGCGGCGTCGGCGCGTGAAGAGTGCGAGCGGCAGCAGCAGCGCCACCAGAATCGCCTTCGCGGCTCTGCCCGTATTGAACGGTCTCGCGGGCGGCGCGAGTGCGCCAACGGCGACGTCGGTCTCGACTGTGACGGCGATGGGCGTCGTAGTTCCCAACTCGGCAACGCCCGGCACGACCGTGCAGGTGGAGTTCGCCGGAGCCCCGCTGCAACTCAGCGCAACGTTGCCCGCAAGGCCGTTGAGCGAGGCGAGTTGCAGCGCGTACGTGGTGCTGGCGCCGCTGCCGGCAATCGTCGCGCTGGTAGCGCTGGTCGCAGTCAGTGCGAAGTCGATGCCGGTGCCGGAGAGCGAAGTAGCCTGGCTGCCGGAGGGCCCATTGTCCGTGAAAGTGAGCGCTCCCACGGCGGGTCCGGCAGCGGTGGGTGCGAAGACCACGGTGAGCGTGCAGGCAGCGTGGACCGCGAGCGACGTTCCGCAGGTATTTGCCGCAAGGTTGAAGCCCGCGCTCGCAACCACGCTCGAAATGCTCAGCGGAAGGCCGCCATTGTTGGTCAGCGTGAGCGTCTGGGCCAGCGCCGTGAGGCCCACGCCGGTCGCCGGGAAGCTCAGCGAGACCGGCGTCAGCGAGACGCCAGGACCCGCAATGCCGATACCGCTGAGCGTGACAGTCTGGGAGTGAAACTGGTCATTGACGGTGAGCGTCGCCGTGCGTGTGCCGATCGCGGTGGGCGAGAATGTGACGTTGAACGCGCAGGTGGCGTGCGCTGCCAGCGAGTTGCCGCACGCGTTCACCACCGCGAAGTCGCCCGGCGACACGCTGGCAGCAATCAGCGTGAGCGGAACGCCGCCGCTATTGGTCAGGGTGATGGTCTGCGCGGCGCTCGACGTCCCAATCTGCTGCTGCGCGAAGCTGAGCGCGAGCGGCGAAAGAGTGTCCGTGGCGGGCGCGTTGCCCACGCCGGTCAGCGTGGCCGTCTGGGTTGCGGCCGACGCAGACCCGACGTTGTCGGTGACGGAGAGCGTGGCCGACCGCGTGCCGCTGGCCGCGGGCGTGAAGGTAACCGTAAGCGTGCAACCGGCGCCGGGCAGCAGGGTCGCTCCGCAGGTGTTGGCGTAGATGCTGAAGTCGCTCGCGTTGCCGCCCAGCACCGGCGCAGAGAGCGTGGCCGTGGTGCCGCCGTTGTTCGAGATGGTGATGCTCTGCGACGGCGCCGTCTGGTTGACGATGGTGGCCGGGAAGCTGAGCACGAGCGGCGTGAGCACGATCGCCGCCGGCGCAGTCCCGGTGCCGTTGAGCGCGACCGTGGCCTGACCGCCCGGAACGTTTGCGTAGATCGTAAGCAGGCCCGAGCGCGCGCCCGTCGCCGCGGGAGCGAAGATGATCTGCACGCTGCAGCTGCTGCCGACCGCGAGCGTCTGCCCTGCGCAGGTATCGGTCTCGGTAAAATCCCCGCTAAGCACCAGCGTCGTCACGCTGACCGGAACGTCGCCGCTGCTGGTGACGGTGACAGTCTGCGCAGTCGACAGCGTGGCCACCTGCTGTGCGGCGAAAGTGAGGCTTGAACTCGAGAGCGTGAGCGCGGCCTGGCTGGGTGCTGCTGCGGTGAGCAGCGGCGTCTGCCAAAGGCCGCGGCCATAAGTCCCGGCGCGCAGCATACCCACGCGGCCATCGCCGGTGGGCAGGCTCGCCGACGCCTCCAGCGTGACGATCGGAGCATTGGGCAGCGCCGTGCCGAGCACGCTCCAGCAGTTCGCCGTGGTGCAGGTGGTCACGGCCTGCGTCACGTACACGCCCGCGTCCGTGGCAACGTACACCGTGTTGGCGTCGTTCGGGTCCACGAGCACTGCGTTGACCGGCGCGCTGGGCAGGTTAGCGCTGATGTTCAGCCACGCTCCGCCGAAATTCGTGGAGCGATAAAGGTGTGGCACGCCGAAGCCCATCACCGTCGCATAAACGGTCGCTCCGGTCGCGTCATGAGAGTCGACGGCAATCGACGAGATGTCGAAGTGCCCGGGGTTGAAGACGTGCGCGTCGGAGGTGTCATTGGTGACCGGCTTAAGCGAGGCGTCGATCCAGGCCTTGGCACCCGTCGCGGTGTCGGCCGCGGTCGTGACGAAGAGGTGGCCGGGGATCACGGCGCCGCCGTCCTGTGCGCCCGAGATGCCTGCATAGATCACCTTCGATCCCGAGTTCTGCAGGTTCGCGCTGGTGACGCTGGGCCCTCCCGCGGCCAGCGAACGGATCAGCGGGCTAAACGGGGAGCAGGGCGTGGTGATGCCGCCCAGCGCGGGGCTGAGCGCATTCGCATTGGACCATGCGGAGCCGCTCGCCGCCGACCCGCGCCACACGCGGCAGGTGCCCACCAGCACGCTCGAGGTCAGCGCCGGGTCCAGCAGCGTCGGTGCGTCGAGCAGGGCAGCATCACCGTCCACCTGCGTGGCGCCGATCGTCGCGGGCGTCACGAAGTTGGCCGCAGTACAGTTCGCGCCCAGCGGACACGCATCCAGGTTCACGCCCGCTCCAATGGTCGCGTACCAGTTCGCCGGCGTGCTCGCGTCGATCGACGGAAGGCCGCCCTCGCCGATGGAGAGTTGCAGCCACGGCGTCAGCGTCGCGGCGGTCGAGGTCGCAGCCGAGCCGTTGCCGCCGAGGCCCGTGATCAGTACGTTGGGATTGGCCGGATCTTCGGCAAACCCTGTGACCTCGGCCAGCGAACCACCCACGCCGATAGCGGCGTTGAGGTTATCGAAGTGGGTGTTGTCCGTGGACGAGCAGACGCTGCCAGTCTCGGCCACGCCATCGAGCGAGCGCCACAGCCCGCCGTCGTTGCCCAGGTAGAGGATGGGCATCCCGCTGGCCTCGGCAACCGTTGCAATCGCATGCTGCGCCCCCGCAACCTGCGCTGGTGCATTGCAGCCGTCGAGCGCATTCGTAGTATTGCGCAGCGTGCAGCCGGAGGTCCCCGCCGCGATCGTGCAGCTATAAAGATCAACCGTGCCGACGTAGAGGTTGGTGCCATTGGCCGCGGCTGGCGCGGCGTTCAGCACCAGGTTATAGCTACCCTGCGCGATGGCCGTGTTGCCGCTGCCGACCTCCAGCGCGCCATTGTCGATGCGATTCGCGAAAGTGGGCGCAGGCTTCGCGCAGGTGGTCGAGGTCGCGCCACAGAGGTCCTGCCAAAGCCCCTGGTCGAGGTTGTTGGTGTCGACGGTGAGCGCATAAAGATCGCCGGTAACGGGCTGCACTGCCAGCACGCCGCGATAGATCGGGCACGTCGAAACATTGCCCACGCCATTGGCTCCCACCGGGCACTTCGCGGTGGTGAGATTGACGCCCGGCTGTGTAGCGAGGCGCGTCCAGGTCTTGCCGTCGGGCGACGAGTAGTAGCCGTGCGTGCGCACCGCCGCGTAGAACATGCTGCGCAGCGGGTCCCACACCACCGACGTCACCGCGTTGCCGATCTCGCCTGTGCCCAACGACTGCGGCTGCTGGACCACGCTACCTCCGTCGTAGATCGAGCCCATCTGCCAGGTCTGCCCCGCGTCGGTCGAGTAGTACAGCCCGGGAAACGAGTCGACGGTCGTCGCGTTCACGATAGCCGCCTGCGCCGAGGTCGAGAACGCCGCGACCACCAGCGTCGGCGTCGCCGTGCTGAAGGCAATGCCCGCCGCCGCCAGTCCGATCAGCGAGTGGAAGCCGCTGACGCCGTCCTGCGAAGCCTGAATCAGCGTCCAGGTGAGCCCGCCGTCGGCCGAGCGCAGCAGCCCCTCGCCGTAGTAGGAGTCGGTCGCGCTGTTGGGGTCCCCGGTGCCGGCAATCAATACCGGATTGGCCGCGGGCTGCACCGCCAGCGCACCGATCGTCAGCGAAGGGATCGCACTGCCCCCGGCGTTATTGCTGAAGACCGGCAGCGTGTCCGTGAGTGGCGCGAAGCTCGCCGCGCCGAGTCCGCCGGCCGCGTTGGTGGACTTCCACACCCCGCCGCCGGTAGCGCCAAAGTAGACCGTGTTGCCGCTCGGATCGTTGGGGTCCGGCGCGATGGCTGTGATGCGGCCGGTGAGATTGTTGTACGTGGCCGAGACAATAGAGCTCGGGCCCAGCGGCTGCCACGCCGCGGTGAGGTTGGTGGCAGCGCGAGGCAGTGGCCGCTGCGCTCGCACCACAAGCGGCGCCACCAGTGCAAGCAGAGGCAGTGCCACAACCAGCAGCCCACAGGCTGGCAGCAGAGTCCTCGGGCGACCTGGTTGGATCGCCGCGGTAGACGCGCGGAATCGGGTGCTCGCGAAACGGCTCTGCGGCAAGCTGGGACCCTGAGATTCGGTTGTGAGGCTCGGATCCATACTGCCTAGATCGGATCAGGAGCCTCGCGGGATGAGACAGACGAACACAATTGTGCGCTGCATCGGCAGCCGCCGTCCCAAAGTGGGACAGCATCCGCTAGGCAAGAGTGTAGCAGGGCCACAAAGCCGGCGCGGTGAGCGCGAGGCCGCAACCTAAGCGGCGGGGCGGTGGAGCAGCCGCGTCAACGTGGGGCGCACCACCAACCCCACCAGGTCCAGACCCGCGTGTGCGGCCATCGTGATCCACAGGCTGCCAGTCCACAGATAGAGGCCGGCGAACGCACCTCCGAGCACGGTCGTCGCGATCACGCCCACCGCTCCCTGGTACCGATGCACCAGCCCGAACAGGATGGTCGCAGCCACAAACGCGGGCACCGTGTGGTGCAGCACGCTGACCAGCAGCAGCGGCAGCAGCAGCCGGAAGAATAGCTCCTCGCTTACCCCCGCATTGATCGAGAGCAGCGCAGTCCAGCCGGTCTCCGCACCATTGCGCGGCATCAGCGGCTCAATGTCGCCCAGGGTCTTGTGCTTCACCTTGAGCTTCTTCGCCAGCACCACGCCCAGCAGGATTCCGGTCACCACCCCGGCACTCGCGAACCCGGCCAGAAAGCTCTTGCCCGGCATCTCGGCCGCCGGCAGGACCGAGCGCAGAAACCAGGCCAGCGGGTAAAACTCTGCGGGCAGGGCCGCAACCGCGCGCACCCGCTGCAGGACCAGCAGGCAGGCCAGTGTGGTGCCGGAGAAGGCCAGAAAACCCTTCACGATCCAGTTGCGATAGCAGCGCTGGCGGTCGCGCGTGTCGGTCAGTCGCTTGAAGGCAGCGTACTCGGCGGCATCGTTGCGAACAGACCACCACAGCACGGCGAGGCACAGCAGGAGCAGCGCGAGCTTCAGCATGGGAACCCTCGAGGACGTATAGGCCAACGTATCACAGCCCGCGACCACGGCTCTTCCTAGTACGCGCGCACGGTGAAGTTGATCACCTTGACCATATGGCTGTCGAACTTGCTGATGCTGCGGGTAGCCGAGGGTTTGCCGCGGAAGATCACCCACACCTCGTAGTCGACGTTGCCGTCCAGCCGCTTGAAGTTGTACCGCCCGTTGTCGTCTGTGAGGTAGGTGACGACCTCCAGGGTGTTGCTGTTGCGCAGCTCGACGATAGCGCCGCGGATGGGCTCATGGCTCGTGTCGGAGACGCGTCCGCTGAGGCTGCGCAAAGACGGGTTCGACATCTGCTTCGCGCGCGCAGGCAGCGCCCCGGCCAGTGCGACGGCGACCACGCAGACCACCGCCGCTGCCAGCCATCGGTGCTGCGTTCTGGTCCTGCTGGTCATCGAATCTCACTCTGCAACGAACCGCACGCACCGCAACTCGTGCAGCCCTACTCCATGATGACACTGCATCGCAGAGTTGGATGCAGGAAACCGCGCACGACGGCGCACGATTCCCTCCACCGTTCCATCCCGGGACAAGCTGTCGAGCCTTCCTGGAGTCGACCTACAGGAATCCGCGCAACTGACAGCGTTCCCTCCTGAGATAGGCCGGGCCTTCAGTCCCGGCAACACCTGCGCATATCAAGCCGAGCTTTAGCCCCTAGGACATTCTCCTGCTGCGGGTCCCAATATTCCAACTTTCTAGTAGCTGTGGCCGAGCACGGGATGCGGCTCGTAGGGCTCATCCAACTGCTCGATCTCCTCCGGTGTGAGCTTCAGCGCGAGCGCGGCCAGCGCGTCCTCCAACTGATAGAGCTTACTCGCTCCGATAATCGGTGCCGAGACCCCCGGCCTCGACAGAACCCACGCCAGCGCCACCTGCGCGGGCTTCACCTTGCGCAGTGCGGCGATGGCCACAACGCGTTCGACAACGGTGAAGTCGGAGTCGCGATAGTACAGCTTATGCGCGTAGTCGTCGCTGCGCGCACGCACCGTGGCCGCCTCCGATGCGCCTTCCGGGAGCGCCTTCTCGTCGCCGCGTTTGCGCGTGCCAGCGAGAAATCCGCGCGCCAGCGGACTCCAAGGAATGCAGCCGATCTTCTGGTCCAGGCACAGCGGAATCATCTCGCGCTCTTCCTCGCGATACACCAGGTTGTAGTGGTTCTGCATCGTCACAAACCGAGCCAGCCCGTTCGTCGCCTGAAAGCCCAACATCTTCTGGAACTGCCACGCATACATGCTCGACGCGCCGAGATACAGCGCCTTTCCGGCCTTCACCACATCATGCAACGCCTCGCAGGTCTCCTCGATCGGCGTGTTCTTATCGAAGCGATGAATCTGGTACAGGTCGACGTACTCCACGCCAAGGCGCTTCAGACTGGCGTCGATCGAGGCCATAATATGTTTGCGCGAGAGCCCCCGATCATTGGGGCAATCGCTCATCGGGTTGAAGACCTTGGTGGCGATCACCAACTCATCGCGGCGCGGCTGAAACTCGCGCAGCAGCTTGCCGGTGATGCCCTCGCTCTCGCCCAGCGAGTAGATGTCGGCGGTGTCGAAGAAGTTGATCCCAGCCTCGACAGCGCGCTGCACAATGGGCCGCGCCTCCGCCTCTTCGAGCACCCACTCCCGCCATTTCTTACTTCCATAAGTCATCATGCCAAGGCACAGCGGCGAGACGCGCACCCCGGTCTGGCCGAGGTTGACGATGGGCATCGAGGTCGTACAGTTTTCGCTCATGCGTATTGGACGCAGCATACCTCTGCCAGGTTCCAGCAACAGGGACTGCCAGCTTCCAGGGCCAACTGGCCTACCCCGCGTGACGCAATGGCATCTCAATGGAGCAGGAGCCCCCGAGTGCGCGTGAATCGGCCGCTTTCGAGCGGTCAACGGGCCCCTTTACTTCGCGCACGCGGGGACCCTCCTAACGGTTCGAAAGGAATCTCCATGACAGCACGACCTTGGAAACGGTACACGCAAATTCTGCGAATCAGCGCGATCGCCGCACCCCTGCTGCTGGCTTCCTGCCTGCCTGCGACGGCGCAGCCACAGCGGCGACAACAGTATCAGCAGCAGCAATACAATCGCCGCAACAATAACTTCTATCAGGGTGCTCGCCAGGGCGGCCGTGGCGGCGACTATAACGGCCACCATGGTAATCGCGGCTACAACAACGGCGGCTACAATCAGGGCGGCTATAACAATGGTGGCTATAACAACGGCGGCTACAACCAGGGCGGCATCGGACCCGGTCAGGGCGCAGCCATAGGTGCCGCCGGTGGCGCGGTGCTGGGAGCGCTCTTCGGTGGCGGGTTGCGGGGGGTCATCATTGGCGGAGCAGCAGGTGCCGGTATTGGCGCCATTGCCGGCCAGGCCAACCAGAACAACCAACGCCAGCAGTACTACGGCGGCCACCCGTATTAAATTTGGCTGGCCTCTCTTCAGGCTCAGCATGAAGCAGTGATTCGATGAACGCGAGAGGATTGAAATGACGATACGAACGATAGTGACTGGAGCAGTAGTGGTGGCGGGCCTGACGTTATCAAGCGTTCCCGTGCTTGCGCAGCAGCAAGCCCCGCAGCAGCACTCGGAGATCGCTCCGGCAGCCGCCGCCAATGCCCCCGAGGGCAACGAGGTCAAGTACACCAACGCGGAGTTGATCCCGCTCACCGTGCATCAGGCGTGGCTCAAGAGCGGGAAAAGCGAGGACGTCTTCTTCGACATGGTGACGCAGTTAGCGGAGCTCTCGGCGCAGAATCGCAACCTCGAGCTGCCCCAGACCGCGGCCGCCGGACGTCGCGTCGGAGAGATGATCAAGCTCATGGCCAAAGAGGATACCGACCAGCTCCTCTATGCCGTAGTCGATGCAGCCGTGCGCAAGGTTGGCACGCCGCTTCCCGCAGTCGCCCCGGCAAAGTAG
>JABEVE010000063.1 GCA_013044035.1 Burkholderiales bacterium | reverse complement strand
GGTGAGGGTTTGGGGCGTCGCCGGTGCGTTCATCATGGTCTCCTTCGATGCAGTCTCATGGTCAAGGGCAACGCCGAATGGGCTTCTCGCGCCGCAGGCATCCGCGTTCGCCTGCTTGGGAAGAGCCCCGCATGGCATGCATGCCGAACCGAGGGCAGCGCGCCCGCGACGACGCAGTCGACGCCACCTTCGGCAAGAATACGCCGTTGCCGTCAGCGGCGCCGACTTGACATGGACACATCATGGGACACCGCCTCACCGCCATCACCACCCGCACCGGCGACGCCGGCACCACCGGTCTGGGCGACGGCAGCCGACGCTCCAAGGCCGACGATCGCATCCAAGCCCTGGGTGATGTCGATGAGCTGAACTCCCACATCGGTCTGCTGCTCACCGAGCCGATGGACGACGCGATTCGCGAACTGCTGCTGCAGGTGCAGCACGACCTGTTCGACCTCGGCGGCGAACTCGCGGTGCCGGGCATGACCCTGGTGCAAGACGCCCATGTGCAGCGCCTGGACACGGCGCTGGCGCACTACAACCCGCTGCTGCCGCCGCTGAAGGAATTCATCCTGCCCGGCGGCACCCGCGCCGCCAGCCTCGCGCATGTGTGCCGCACCGTGGCGCGGCGCGCCGAGCGTTCGGTGGTGGCGGTGGTCGGCGCTGTCCGGCCGCAGGCTGGCGCTGCCGCGGCTGTGTCCACGTCGCCTGCCGCCCTCGCTCGCCCCTTGCAATACCTCAACCGCTTGTCGGACTTGTTGTTCGTGCTCGCGCGCACCCTCAACCGCGCCGGAGCCGATGGCAGCACCGAGGTGTACTGGAAACACGAGCGCAAGGCCAAGCCCTAGGGGGTTACGTCGGCTGCCGGCGTATGGCGTGACCACCCGGCGGGGCTTGCCTCCAGCAAAACTTCAACACAAACGCCTCACGCGACGTTCATGCGGCTCGGGCATGATGCGATCTGTTCAATGGGATCCGCGCATGCCCCCAGGAGGCATGCGGGCCGGGAACGATCGGACAATGTGCCATCTCTCCCGCGGTCAGTTGGCCACCTTGTCCTGTTTGTGTTCCGCATGCCTGTGTCCCGCATGCTTGCGTCCCACTTTTCATCCGAGACTTGCCCATGACCCCATCCGGTCCGCGCTCCGATCCTGCCCCGACCTCCGCTGCCCACGCCGCCGGGCGACGCTGGACTTGGTTGCTGCCGCTGGCGGTGCTGGCTCTCGGCGCTTTCCTGTGGTGGCGCGTGGGCGATGTCAGCCGCGCCCAGAAGGCACCGTCCGGCATGTCCGGCAAGCAACCACCGCAGCCGGTGACGGCAGCCGTCGCCCGCGCGCAGCCGCTGCCGGTGTGGTTCAGTGCCCTGGGGACGGTGACGCCGCGCAGCCTGGTGAACGTCATGCCGCGCGTGGCCGGTCTGCTGCAAAGCGTGGATTACAAGCAGGGGCAGATGGTCAGGGCCGGACAGTTGCTGGCGCAGATCGATCCACGTCCGTTCCAGATCGCGGTGGAGCAGGCGCAAGCCCAGGTCGAGCAGACCCGGGCACAACTCAGCGGCGCACAAAGCGATCTGGTGCGCTACGAGACCCTGCTCCAGCAGGACTCGATTTCCGCACAGCAAGTGTCGGACCAGCGCGCCACCGTGGCGCAGTACAAGGCCACGCTCGACGCCAACCGGGCCGCGCTCGACAACGCCCGGCTGCAACTCAGCTGGACCCGCATCACCGCACCGGTGGCCGGCCTGGCCGGCTTGCGGCCGGTGGACGCGGGCAACATGGTGACCACCTCGGGTGCGGTGGGCGCGGGCAACGGCTCCAGCAGCGCCACGGGCAGCAGCGTGACGCCAATCGCCACCATCGCCCAGGTGCAGCCGGTCGATGTGACCTTCGCCCTGCCGCAGCGGCAGATTGGCGAGGTGGTCGGACAGTTGCTGGGTGCTCCGGCCAATCCGCAAGCCGATTTTGTCCTCCACGGCAACGGCCCGAGCCCGGGGCGGCACGGCCAGGCAGCCATGTCCGGCAAACAACTCGAAGCGCAGGCCTGGGACGCGCGCAACACCCAACTGCTGGCCAGCGGCAAGCTGGTGGCGGCGGACAACCAGATCAACACCGCCACCGGCACGCTCAGCCTGCGCGCCGAGTTCGACAACAAGAACCTGGCGCTTTTTCCCAACCAGTTCGTCAACCTTCGTCTGCTGGTGCGCACCATTCCCGGCGCGGTGGTGGTGCCGAACACGGCCGTGGCCGTGGGCGCGCCGGGCACCTATGTGTATGTGATCGGCGCTGGCGACAAGGTGATGCTGCGCAAGGTGACGACGGGGGCGACCGATGGCGATCTGACGCAGATCGTCTCCGGCCTGAAGCCCGGTGAGCGTGTCGTGACCGATGGCCTGGACCGCCTGCGCGATGGCCGTGAAGTCAAGGTGGTGCAGGCGCGCACCGCAGATGCATTGCCAGCGTCGCGACCGGGAAGGACCAAGCCGGGGGACAAGACAAGGCCGGGCCAGCATGCCAAGGCTGCAGCCAGTGGAGCGCCCTGAGCATGAGCGTGCCGCCGGGCCACGACTCCCCACCCCAACCCTCCCCACGCACGGGGGCGGAGCCAACGCCTCCCACGCAGGATGGGGAACGTGACGAGGGGCATCCGGAGTCTTCGCGCAGCGCAGCGCTCACCCCCTCTACAGGCGAGGGGGGCGGGGAGGGGGAGTCCGGCGCCGACCGCCCCAGTCCGTCGCGGCTGTTCATTCTGCGGCCCATCGCCACCACGCTGCTGATGATTGCGGTGCTGGTGGCCGGCTTCGTCGGTTACAAGCTGCTGCCGCAAGCGGCGCTGCCGGAGGTGGACTACCCCACCATCCAGGTCACCACCCTCTATCCTGGGGCCAGCCCGAATGTGATGACGTCCTCCGTCACCGCGCCGCTTGAGCAGCAGTTCGGGCAGATGCCGGGGCTGGCGCAAATGTGGTCGGTGAGCTCCGGCGGGGCGTCGGTCATCACCCTGCGTTTCGATTTGGCGCTGTCGCTCGACGTCGCCGAGCAGGAGGTGCAGGCCGCGATCAACGCCGCCAGCAGCCTGCTGCCCACCGACCTGCCGCAGCCACCCATCTATGCCAAGGTCAACCCGGCGGACGCGCCCGTCATCACCCTGGGGCTGACCTCCGACTCGCTGCCCCTCACCACCCTCGACGACCTGGCCGACACGCGCCTGAGCCAGAAGCTCTCGCAGGTCTCGGGCGTGGGCCTGGTGACGCTGTCCGGTGGCCACAAGCCTGCCGTGCGCGTCACGGTCAACGCCCAGGCCCTGGCGGCGCTGGGCTTGAGCCTGGACAGCATTCGCACCGCCATCACCGGGGCCAACGTCAACAGCCCCAAGGGCAGCATCAGCGGAAGCCGGCAATCCTTCACCATCGACGCCAACGACCAGTTGCAGTCGCCCGAGCAGTACCGGCAGATGATCATCGCCACCAACAACGGCGCAACGGTGCGCCTGGGCGATGTCGCCAGCATCGACACCGGCCCCGAGAACGCCTGGCAGGCGGCCCTGGTCAACGGCAAACCGGGCATCGTCATCAACGTGCAGCGTCAGCCCGGCGCCAACGTCATCGCCGTGGTCGACAGCATTCACAAGCTGCTGCCCAGCCTGCAGCAGCAACTGCCCGCGGCGGCACGGCTCTCGGTGCTGTCGGACCGCACCGTCACGATTCGCGCCGCCATCAGCGACGTCAAGTTCGAGCTGCTGCTCGCCGTCGCCCTGGTGGTGTTGGTCATCTTCGTCTTCCTGCGCAGCGCGCGCGCCACCTTCATTCCCGCCACGGCCGTGCCGCTGGCGCTGGTGGGAACCTTCGGCGCCATGTACCTGTTCGGTTTTTCCATCAACACCCTGACACTCATGGCCCTGACCATTGCCACCGGTTTCGTGGTGGACGACGCCATCGTCATGATCGAGAACATCTCGCGCTACATCGAGGCCGGGGAACCGCCGCTGCAAGCGGCGCTCAAGGGCGCGGCGCAGATCGGCTTCACCATCATCTCGCTCACCTTCTCGCTCGTCGCCGTACTCATCCCGCTGCTGTTCATGGGCGATGTGGTGGGGCGGCTGTTCCGTGAATTCGCCATCACCCTGGCGGTGGCCATCGTCATTTCGGCGGTGGTCTCGCTCACCTTCACCCCCATGCTGTCGGCGCGGCTGCTGCGCCATGTGCCCGAGGCCAGGCAGGGCCGGCTGTTCCGCGCCACCGGCCATGCCTTCGAGCGCCTGACCGAGGGCTACGCCCGGGCACTCGGCTGGGTGCTGCGCCACCAGCCGCTGGTGCTGCTGGCGGCGCTGGGTACGCTCGTGCTCACGGTGTTTCTGTACATCGCCATGCCCAAGGGCTTCTTTCCGGTGCAGGACACCGGCCTGATTCAGGCCATCACCGTGGCGCCGCAGGACGTCTCGTTCGCCGCGATGAGCCAGCGGCAGCAGGTGCTGGTCGACACGCTGCTGCGCGACCCGGCCGTGGCGAGTGTGTCGTCCGTGGTCGGCATCGACGGCATCAACACCACGATGAACACCGGGCGCCTGCTCATCAGCCTCAAGCCGTTGAGCGAGCGGGTCTTGCGTGTCGGCCCCATCATCAGCCGGCTCGATGCGCGTGCCGCCAAGGTCGAAGGCATCCACGCCTTCCTGCAGCCGGTGCAGGATCTGACCATCGACGACATCGCCAGCCGCTATCCCTACCAGTTCAGCCTCTGCGCCACCAGCCAGGCCGAGCTATCCAGCGCCAACGCCGCGCTGATGGCCAGGCTCAAGGCGCTGCCGCAGCTCGCTGGCGTCAGCAGTGACCTGCAGGACCAGGGACTGCAGGCCTATGTCGACGTCGATCGCAGCGCCGCCTCGCGTCTGGGCATCACCATGAGCGCGGTCGATAGCGCGCTCTACAGCGCCTTCGGCCAGCGTCTGGTCTCCACCATCTTCACCCAGTCGGCGCAGTACCGCGTGGTGCTGGGGGTCAGCACGAGCGGCGGTGGAGGGCTCGCGGCGTTCGGCAACATCTACCTGGCCAGCAGCAGCGGGCGGCCGGTGCCGCTGTCGGCCATCGCCCATGTCGAGCAGCGCGCCACACCGCTGGCGGTGGACCATCTCGGCCAGTTCCCGGCGGCGCTCATCTCCTTCCAGCTCGCGCCCGGCGCCTCGCTCGGCGCGGCGGTCGATGCCATTCAGCAAGTGGCCACGGATACCGCCCTGCCGCCCTCCGTGGTCATCGCCTTCCAGGGCGCAGCCAGCGCTTTCCAGGCGGCGCTCTCCAACCAGCTCTGGCTGCTCCTGGCGGCGGTGGCCACCATGTACATCGTGCTGGGCGTGCTGTACGAGAGCTACATCCACCCCATCACCATTTTGTCCACGCTGCCCTCGGCCGGCATCGGTGCCTTGCTGGCGCTGATGGGCACGGGGCACAGCCTCACCGTCATCGCCATCATCGGCATCGTCCTGCTCATCGGCATCGTGCAGAAGAACGCCATCCTGATGGTGGACTTCGCCCTCGACGCCCAGCGCCACCAGGGGCTTGCGCCCGAGGCCGCCATGCTGCAGGCCGCGCGCCTGCGCTTGCGCCCCATTCTGATGACGACGTTCGCCGCGCTGTTCGGCGCCGTGCCGCTGGTGGTCGGCGGCGGCATGGGCGCCGAGCTGCGCCAGCCGCTGGGCATCACCATGGTGGGCGGATTGCTGTTGTCACAACTGCTCACGCTGTTCACCACGCCGGTCATCTATCTCACCTTCGACCGTCTGGCCACGCGCACCGCGGCCTGGCGGACACGCACCTTCGGTTCCGGTCCGCAAGACGGGCGGAGTCTCCCGCTCGCGCTCCCCCCCACCCCTGGGGGAGGTGACAGCGGCGCTGCGCGCGGCCCCTTGTCCACAGCTTCCACGCACGGCGAGGGCAAGCCGTGAATCTTTCCGCTCCCTTCGTTCGCCGCCCTGTGGGCACCACCTTGCTGGCGCTGGCGGTGCTGCTGGCAGGCGCCATGGCCTTTCGCCTGCTGCCGGTGGCGCCGCTGCCGCAGGTGGACTTTCCGACCATCACCGTGCAGGCCAACATGGCCGGGGCCAGTCCGGCGGTGATGGCCGCTACGGTGGCCACGCCGCTGGAACGCAGCCTGGGGACGATTGCCGGCATTGCGCAAATGACCTCCAGCAGCACGCAGGGGTCCACCCGCATCATCCTGCAGTTCGATCTGAGCAAGGACATCAACAGCGCAGCGCGCCAGGTGCAGGCCGCCATCAATGCTGCGCGGCCGCTGCTGCCCACCGGGCTCACCGGCAACCCGACCTACCGCAAGGTGAACCCGGCTGATGCGCCGATCATGATCCTCGCGCTCACCTCCAAGAGCCTGACGCGCGGGCAGATGTACGACGCCGCCTCCACCATCCTGGCGCAGAAGATCTCGCAGGTTGCCGGCATCGGCTCGGTCACCGTGGGCGGCTCGGCGCTGCCGGCTGTGCGGGTGGAGCTGGACCTGCCGCGCATCAACGGCATGGGCCTGGGGCTGGAGCAGATTCGCCAGGCCATCGCCAGCGCCAATGTGGACACGCCCAAAGGCGCGGTGGACAGCGCGGACCGCCGCTGGCAGGTGGGCGCCAACGACCAGATGACCACGCCGGCGCAGTACCGGCGCATCGTCGTGGGCTACAAGAACGGCGCGCCCATCCGGCTGGATGAAGTGGCGCAGGTCCGGGAAGGGCTGCAGAACGACCAGCACATGGGCCTGGCGAACGGCGAGCCGGCGGTGCTGCTCATCATTTTTCGCCAGCCCGGGGCCAACATCATCAGCGCCGTCGAAGGCGTGAAGGCGGCGTTGCCGCAGCTCGAAGCCTCGATTCCGGCAGGCATCGACGTGCGCATCATGTCCGACCGCACCTCCACCATCCGCGCCTCGCTGCAAGAGGTGGAAAACACCCTGCTGCTTGCCGTCATGCTGGTCATCGGCGTGGTCTGGCTGTTCCTGCGCGACTGGCGTGCCACCCTCATTCCGGCGCTGGCCGTGCCGCTGTCGCTGGTGGGCACCTTCGCCGCCATGTGGCTGCTGGGCTACAGCCTCGACAACCTGTCGCTCATGGCGCTGATCGTCGCCACCGGCTTCGTCGTCGACGACGCCATCGTCGTGCTCGAAAACATCATGCGCCATGTCGAGGCCGGCATGTCGCCGCTGGCCGCGGCGCTCAAGGGCGCGCGCGAGGTGGGCTTCACCGTGCTGTCCATGAGCCTGTCGCTGGTGGCCGTGTTCCTGCCGGTGCTGTTCATGGGCGGCATCGTCGGCCGGCTGTTCCACGAGTTCGCCGTCACGCTGTCGGTGGCCATTGGCATGTCACTGCTGGTCTCGCTCACCGTCACGCCCATGCTCGCGTCGCGCTGGCTGCGCCCGAAGCCCCTGCCCACCCCAGCCCTCCCCACAGGTGAGGAGGGGGAGGCCGGGAGGGGGAGTGTGGCGCGCACCCCCCGCCTGGAGCGCGTGTGGAACGCCATTCACCGCGGCTACGCCCGCAGCCTGCGCGGGGCGCTGGCGCATCCCACGCTCATGCTGCTGCTGTTCTTCGCCACCATCGGCCTGAGCGTGTATCTCTACGCCATCGTCCCCAAGGGATTTTTCCCGACGCAGGACACCGGCCTGCTGGTCGGTTCGGTGCAGGCCGATCAGTCGATTTCCTTTCAGGACATGAGCAAGAAGCTGGAGCGCATCGTCGCCATCGTGCGCCAGAACGAGGGCGTGCAGAACGTGCTGGCGTTCACCGGCGGGGGCACCGCCAACAGCGGCTTCATGTTCATGCAGCTCAAGCCGCTGGACCAGCGCCGGGGGGTGCAGACCATCATCGCGCAATTGCGCAAGGCGCTCTCCAGCGTGCCGGGGGCACAGACCTTCATGTTCCCGGTGCAGGACATTCGTGCCGGCGGCCGGCCCTCGGCGGCGCTGTACGAGTACACCCTGCAGGCGTCCGACCTGGATACCCTGCGCACCTGGGAGCCCAAGGTGCTGGCAGCGTTCAAGCGCATTCCCGGCATGAACGATGTCAACACCGACCAGCAGGCCAGCGGCCTGCAGCTCAGCCTGGTGCTCGACCGCTCGGCCGCGGCGCGCTACGGCATTCCCGTCGCCACCATCGACCAGACCCTGAACGACGCCTTCGGCCAGCGTCTGGTCTCCACCATCTACGCGCCCCTCAACCAGTACCGCGTGGTGATGGAGGCGGCGCAGCAGTACCAGCAAAACGCCTCGGCGCTGCAAGCAATTTTCCTGGTGGGCAGCCAGGGCCAGCGCGTGCCGCTCTCGGCTTTGGCGCACGAGGAACTGACGAACACTCCGCTGGCGGTGAACCACCAGGGGCTGTTCGTGTCGGCCACCATTTCCTTCAACCTCGACAAGGGCATTTCGCTCGGGCAGATCCAGGGCAAGATCGACCAGACCATGGCCGAGATCGGCCTGCCGTCCGAGGTGCACGGCGGATTCCAGGGCACCGCCAAGCTGTTCTCCGACACGCTGAAAAACCAGCCGCTGTTCATCATGGCGGCCATTTTCGCCATCTACATCGTGCTCGGCATCCTGTACGAAAGCACGCTGCACCCGCTCACCATTCTCTCCACCCTGCCGCCCGCGGGCGTGGGCGCGGTGCTGGCGCTGCTGATCACCCACACCGAGTTTTCCATCATCGCCCTGATCGGCGTGTTCCTGCTCATCGGCATCGTCAAAAAGAACGCCATCCTGATGGTGGACTTCGCCCTCCAGGCCGAGCGCGAGCACGGCGCGGGACCGCGCGACGCCATCTTCCAGGCCGCCACCCTGCGTCTGCGCCCCATTCTCATGACGACGCTGGCGGCGCTGTTCACCGCGTTGCCGCTGGCCTTCATCAGCGGCAACGGCGCCGAGTTGCGCCAGCCGCTGGGCATCTCCATTGCCGGCGGGCTCATCGTCAGCCAGGCGCTGACGCTCTACACCACCCCGGTCATCTACCTCGAACTCGACC
Organism: Burkholderiales bacterium; assembly: GCA_013044035.1. Lineage (GTDB taxonomy): Bacteria > Pseudomonadota > Gammaproteobacteria > Burkholderiales > Burkholderiaceae_C > Thiomonas_A. The sequence continues at coordinate 24,187 of JABEVE010000063.1, read as the reverse complement.
GTCTGCGGCAATGGACCCTGCGCCAATTCGGCCGCAGCGGACGTCCGGTGCCGCTCGACACTCTGGCCTGAATTCCATGACCCCCAACCCATCGCCATCGCCTCGCATCCTGATCACGGCATCGCTCGCCCTGCTGCTCGGCGCTTGCGCCGCACGGCCCCCCGAGCCGCCGCTCAAGGTGGCGCTGCCGCTGCACTATGCCCATGCCGGCCAGGGCTGGACACCGCTGCAAAGCGCCGCCGCCATGCCCGCCGGACCCTGGTGGGGCGTGTTCGACGACCCGGTGCTGAGCGCTCTGGAAGCCCGCGTGGCGTCACACAACCAGTCCCTTGCCGCGCAACTCGCCGCTTACGAGCAGGCCGAGGCCGCCATCGCGCAGGCCCAGGCGGCGTACTTCCCGACGTTGTCGGCGGGGGCTTCGGCGACGCGCTCCAAATCAGCCTCGGCCAGCAACAGCGTGGCGCAGCCGGGGCGCATATTCAACAGCCTCAGCACCTCGGTCACGGCAAGTTGGGCGCCCGACCTGTGGGGCAAGGTGCGCCTGCAGGTGCAGGCCGGCGAGGCCAGCGCCGAGGCCAGCGCCGCCACCCTGCGATTCACCCAGCTCAGCCTGCAGGGCACGCTGGCGCAGAGCTATCTGCAACTGCGCACGGTGGATGCGCAAGTGCGCCTGGCGCAAGACACGGTGGCGGCCTACACGCGGGCCTTGCAGCTCACCGAGAACCGCTACAGGGCCGGGGTCGACACCGCTGCCGGCGTGGCGCAGGCCCGCACCCAGTTGCTGCAGGCGCAGACCAGCGCCACCGATCTGGGCGTGACCCGGGTGCAGTTGCAAAACGCCATCGCCGTGCTGGTGGGGCAGGCCCCCGGCGACTTCACGCTGCCGGCGGTGAACGCACTGCCCGGCGTGCCCGCCATCCCGCCCGGCATTCCCGTGCAACTGCTGCAGCGCCGGCCCGACCTGGCCGCCGCCGCCGCGCAGGTGCAGGCGGCCAATGCACAGATCGGCGTGGCGCAAACCGCCTGGCTGCCCAACCTCACGCTGTCGGCGCAGGGGGGGAGCCAGGCCACGCGCCTGGCCGAGCTGTTCACCGCGCCCTCGCTGTTCTGGTCCATCGGCCCCAGCCTCGCCGCCACCCTGTTCGACGGCGGCCTGCGCCGCGCCCAGCTCGCGTCCAGCAAGGCCGCCTACCGCCAGACCGTGGCCAACTACCGGCAAGACGTGCTCACCGCCCTGCAGCAGGTGCAGGACAACCTCGCCGCCCAGTCCATCCTGGCGCAAGAGGCGCAGCAGCAGGCTGCCGTGGTGCAGGCCGCCGCGGTGTCGTTGCGCCTGGCCGAAAACCAGTACAAAGCCGGCATCGCGCCCTACCTCAACGTCATCACCGCGCAGACCACCGCCACCAGCGCCCGCAACGCCGAGCTCACCCTGCTCAACCGCCGCTACGCCGCCAGCGTGGCACTGATCCAGGCACTGGGCGGCGGCTGGGGCCCGACCGGCCAAACTGCCATCGGCCCGCTGCCGGCTGCCGCAGCGGGGGATTGAGCGCGGGGCAGGGAGCCAACCGCCAATGGGCGCTGTCAGGTTTCTTAGTGATTCCGCGTCGTTCCCGCCCGGCCAACCTAAACTGATTCGGCATGGAACTCCCCGAGCCATCCCCTCCTGCGGCTGCCGCCGCGCCGCCAGCCGCAGCCCATGCGGCCGACGGTCCGGTGCCATTCAGCCGCTTTGTGCAGTTGTTCACCGCGGTGATGCTGCCCATTTTTCTCGCGGCCATCGACCAGACCCTGCTGGCCACCGCCACGCCGGCCATCGCCCGCGACCTGGGCGACCTGCGCGCCAGCGCCTGGATCGCCGTGGGCTATCTGCTCGCCTCCACCATCATGGCGCCGCTCTACGGGCGTCTGGGCGACCGCTACGGCCGGCGCGACGCGCTGGTCGCGGCGCTCGGCCTCTTCGCCCTCGGCTCGGCCGCCTGCGCCGCAGCCCAAGGCATGTGGTGGCTGATCGCCGCGCGCATGCTGCAAGGGCTGGGCGGCGGCGGCTTGATGGTGATGAGCCAGGCCCTCATCGGCGAGGTCGTGCCGCCGCGCCAGCGCCCGCGATTTCAGGCCTATTTCGGCGTGGTGTTCGTGCTCGCCAGCGTCACCGGCCCGGTGGTGGGGGGGCTGGTGGTCAGCTCCCTGAGTTGGCGCTGGCTGTTCATCGCCAATCTGCCGCTGGCGGCGATTGCGGCGTGGCGCGTGTTGCGGCTGTCGGCCAGCCCGCCGCATGGCGCGCAGGGCCAGAGCCATGATGCGCCTGGTGTGCTGCTGTTCGCTGCCACGGCCGGGCTGGCGCTGTTGTGGTTGACCCTGGCTGGCCACCGCTTCGCCTGGCTGTCCCTGTCGAGCGTGGCGATGGCCGCTGCCGCCCTGGTGCTGGGCCTGGTGTTGGCGCGGCGCGAGCGGGGCCAGCAGCATCCCTTCCTGCCGCTGGAACTGCTGCGCCTGCCGGCCATTGCCTGGACCAGCCTCACCGTCACGCTGTTCGCCGCCAGCATGTTCGCGCTCGTGTTCTTCCTGCCGGTGTATCTGCAACTGGGCCACCACGGTGACGCCGCGCATGCCGGGCTGTTGCTGTTGCCGCTCACCGGCGGGCTGGTGCTCGGCTCCAACCTCACCGGCCGCCTGGTGGCCAAAACCGGGCGGCCCGACCAGCCGCCGCGCTATGGGCTGACGCTGGCGGCACTGGCGCTGCTGCTGCTCGGGCTGCTGCCCGGCGGGAGCTGGACTGTGGGGCTGCTTGGCGTGCTCGCCGGCCTGGGTTTCGGCACCGTCATGCCCACGTCTCAGCTCGTCATCCAGACTGTGGCTGGGCGCACCCGGCTGGGCGCGGCTGCGGCCACGGTGTCGCTGGCCCGTTCCGTTGGCGCCTCGGTCGGCACGGCCGTGTTTGGCGCCCTGGTGTTCGGCCTGGCGTCCGGCGCCGAGCTGCAGGCTGCGCTGCACGGCGGCAGCGCAGCGGCCACGCTGCAGGTCACGCATGCCTTCCACCTCGCCTTCCTCGCCGTCGGCGCGCTTACCCTCATCGCCGCGTGGGCGTCCACCCGCGTGCCGCGGGTGGAGATCTGAGCCTGCGGCATCATCGGCAGGCGGTGATCGCCTGCACCACACGCCAGCGCCGGGGCAAGTGCCGCGATGTCCTCTCGGCCTGCCTGCGCTCGCGGGCGGCGGGGCGCGAGGGATGGAGACGTGCCCCGGCGGCCATGTCACGACGAGGAGATGGACTGCCCCCTCGGCTACATTGGGCCGCCAAGGCCCGTCGACAGGCGGCATCGTTGCGCATCGCAAGGACATCATGGACACGAAACCCCCGCTTCCACCCTTCACGCTGGAGACCGCCGTGCAGAAGGTCCGCATGGCCGAGGACGCCTGGAACACGCGCGACCCCGACCGGGTCGTGCAGGTCTACACCGAAGACACGCGCTGGCGCAACCGCGCCGAGTTCCCGGTCGGCCGCGAGCAGGTGCGCGCCTTCCTGCAGCGCAAGTGGAGCCGTGAGCTCGACTACCGGCTGATCAAGGAACTGTGGACGTTCGGTGGTGAACGCATCGCGGTGCGCTTCGCTTATGAATGGCGCGACGATTCGGGCCAGTGGTATCGCAGCTACGGCAACGAAAACTGGGCGTTCAACACGCAGGGTTTCATGGCCCGCCGCTTCGCCAGCATCAACGACCTGCCGATCCGGGACGACGAGCGCCTGTTCCATTGGCCCTTGGGCCGCAGGCCGGACGACCATCCCGGCTTGAGCGATCTCGGACTTTGATCGACCTGTCGCGAGGTCGCCGGCTCGGGCATCGCAGGCAGAATCGGCGCTTTCACCGCCATCGTTCGCCGCCATGCAAGACCTCGACGCCCTCAAGCCCTTTTCCATCCCCGGCCAGCTGGCCTTCCGCGTCGGACCTGGGGGTTTGCCTTATGCCGATCTCGCCAACACCGGCGGCACGGCCAGCATCTGTCTGCAGGGTGCGCATCTCACCGCTTTCCAGCCGCGGGTACAGCGCGCGCCGGTGGTGTGGCTGTCGGAGGCGGCGCGTTTCGCGCCGGGCAAGTCCATCCGCGGCGGCGTGCCGGTGTGCTGGCCCTGGTTCGGGGCGCACGCCGGCGATCCTGCCTATCCCGCCCACGGCTTCGCCCGGACCGTGCCCTGGGAGGTGGTGGACAGTGGCAACGCCGATGGCGCCACCACCATCACACTACGCCTGGTGTTCAGCGACGCCACGCGCGCGCTGTGGTCGCACGACACGCCACTGGAACTGCACGTCAGCATGGCCGATGTGCTCGATCTGGAGCTCACCACCCTCAACGCCGGCGAGGCGCCGGTACCGCTCGGCGAGGCGCTGCACAGCTACATCCACATCGGTGACATCGCCGAGGTCGAACTCCGAGGCCTCGATGGCTGCGCCTACCTCGACAAGACCGAAGCCTTCGCGCGCAGGCAGCAGAGTGGCCCGCTGCGCTTCGCCGCCGAGACCGATCGCGTGTATGTGAATACCCTCGCCGAATGCGTGATCGATGATGCCCGCCTGGGCCGCCGCATCCACATCGCCAAGCAGGGCTCCGCTTCCACCGTGGTGTGGACGCCCTGGGCCCAGAAGGCCGCGGCGATGGGCGACTACACCGCCGAGGGCTGGCGCAGCATGCTGTGCGTGGAATCCGCCAACGCCGCCGACAACGCGCTCACCCTGCAGCCCGGTGAGGCCCACGTTCTGGCGGTGCGCTACAGCGCCGAAACGCTGTAGACGCAAGCCACGCGTCTCCGTGGTGTCTGCCCAGGCCCTCATGACCCGACCGCTCGCCCGTGTCGGCGGGCCTTCGTGCCTTTCAGGACTGCGCCGTCAGGCCCGGAGCCGCGTGGCGCAACCCGCATGGCTGGAGGCGCGCGGGGTAGGGCCAAGCCAGCTGGGTTGGTGATGGTTTTGTGTTTGTTTTTTGCGTTGCGTCAAATCGGCTGCTACAGTGCATTCAGGTCTTTCGTCATCGGACCGCTGTGCGCCAAGGCGGGCTACCCACCCGGGCGTATGGTGTTTCACCCACTTCATGCCGGGGTGCCCGGCGCACCAGTGAGCCCACCATGACCATTCAAGAATTACGCGCCAACTCCTATCTGTTCGGCGGCAATGCTCCGTATGTCGAGGAGCTTTACGAAACCTATCTCGCCAATCCGGGTTCGGTCCCCGACCACTGGCGCGACTATTTCGACGCCTTGCAGCATGTCCCCGCGGTTGATGGCAGCAACGCCCGCGACATCCCCCATACGCCCGTCGTTTCCGCCTTCGCCCTGCGCGCCAAGACCGGGCCGGCACGCCCCATCAGCCTCAACGCCGATGTGGAGTTGTCGCGCAAGCGTGTGGCGGCTCAGCAACTCATCGCCGCGTACCGCAATGTCGGTGTGCGCTGGGCCGATCTCGATCCGCTCAAGCGCACCGAACGCCCCGACATTCCCGATCTGGAGCCCAGCTTCTATGGTTTCTCCGATGCCGATCTGGAAACCGTGTTCAACACCAGCAACACCTATTTCGGCAAGGAGAGCATGAGTCTGCGTGACCTGCTCAACAACCTGCATGAAACCTACTGCGGCTCCATCGGCGCCGAGTTCATGTACCTGAGCGACCAGGGGCAGAAGCGCTGGTGGCAGCAAAAGCTGGAGAGCATTCGCACCCGCCCCAGCTTCAGCACCGAGAAGAAACGCGAAATTCTGGACAAGCTGACAGCCGCGGAAGGGCTGGAGCGTTACCTCGCCACGCGCTACGTGGGACAGAAGCGGTTCTCGCTCGAGGGCGGCGAGAGTTTCATCGTCGGCATGGACGAGGTCGTGCAGCGCGGTGGCGAACTCGGCTCGCAGGAGGTCATCATCGGCATGGCCCACCGCGGCCGCTTGAACGTGCTGGTGAACACCCTGGGCAAGCGCCCGAAGGATTTGTTTGACGAGTTCGAGGGCAAACATGCCAGCGATCTGCCGTCCGGCGACGTGAAATACCACCAGGGTTTTTCCAGCGACGTGTCCACACCCGCGGGCCCGGTGCATTTGTCGCTCGCCTTCAACCCCTCGCACCTGGAGATCGTCAACCCGGTGGTCGAGGGATCGGTGCGCGCCCGGCAAGAGCGTCGTGGAGACAAGCGCGGCCAGCAAGTGCTGCCCGTGCTGGTGCATGGCGACGCATCGTTCGCCGGCCAGGGCGTTGTGATGGAGACCCTGGCACTGGCGCAGACGCGCGGCTATTCCACCGGGGGAACGCTGCACATCGTCATCAACAACCAGATCGGCTTCACCACATCCGACCCGCGCGATGCACGCTCCACGCTCTACTGCACCGACGTGGTGAAGATGATCGAGGCGCCCATCCTGCATGTGAACGGTGACGATCCCGAGGCTGTTGCGCTGTGTTGCCAGCTCGCGGTGGATTACCGTGCCGAATTCGGCCACGACGTGGTGGTCGACATCGTTTGTTTCCGCAAGCTGGGCCACAACGAGCAGGACACACCCGCGGTGACCCAGCCGTTGATGTACAAGAAAATCGCCACGCACCCCGGCACGCGCAAGCTCTACGCCGACCGGCTGGTGAGCCAAGGCGTGATCGGAACCGAAGACGGCGACGCCATGGTGCATGCCTACCGCCAAGCCATGGAAGACGGCGAGCGCGCCGTCGAGCCGGTGCTGTCGAACTACAAGAGCAAATTTGCCGTCGATTGGTCGCCCTTCCTCAATCGCAAGTGGACCGACAGCGCCGACACCTCGTTGCCGATGACCGAACTCAAGCGGCTGGCCGAGCGCATCACCACCATGCCGCCGGATCTGAAGCTGCACCCACTGGTGGAGAAGGTCATCGCCGATCGTGCCAAAATGGGTCGTGGCGAGCTTTCGCTCGATTGGGGCATGGGCGAGCACATGGCTTTTGCCTCGCTGGTCGCCAACGGTTACCCGGTGCGCCTCTCGGGCGAGGACAGCGGGCGCGGCACCTTCAGCCACCGCCATGCGGTGCTGCACGACCAGAATCGCGAGCGCTGGGATGCCGGCAGCTATGTGCCCTTGGAAAACGTGGCCGAGGGCCAGGCACCGTTCGTCGTCATCGACTCCATCCTGTCCGAGGAAGCAGTGCTCGGTTTCGAGTACGGCTACTCCACCGCCGACCCCAACACCCTGGTGATCTGGGAAGCCCAGTTCGGCGATTTCGCCAACGGCGCCCAGGTGCTGATCGACCAGTTCATCTCCGCCGGCGAAGTGAAATGGGGCCGCGCCTCCGGGCTCACCCTGTTTCTGCCGCACGGCTACGAAGGCCAGGGGCCGGAGCATTCGTCCGCGCGCCTGGAGCGCTACCTGCAGCTCTGCGCCGAGACCAATATCCAGGTCTGCCAGCCAACCAACCCGGCGCAGATCTTTCATTTATTGCGGCGCCAGATGATCCGTCCTTTCCGCAAGCCGCTGGTGGTGATGACGCCCAAGTCCCTGCTGCGGCATCACGAGGCGCGCTCGCCGCTCTCCGACCTGGCCAACGGGCATTTCCACACGGTTTTGGGCGAGGCTCAGGACGTGGATGAAGCCAAGGTCAAGCGCATGATCATGTGCACCGGGCGGGTGTACTACGACCTGCTCGCCGAGCGCAAACAGCGCGATCTGCAGGACGTTGTCATCGTCCGCTTCGAGCAGCTCTACCCCTTCCCCCACAAGTCTTTCGCCGCCGAACTCAAGCGCTACCCGCAGTTGCGCGATCTGGTCTGGTGCCAGGACGAGCCGCAGAACCAGGGAGCCTGGTTCTTCATCCAGCACCACATCCACGAAAACCTGCAGGAAGGCCAGCGCCTGGGTTATGCGGGCCGGCCGGCATCGGCTTCCACCGCGGCCGGCTACTTCGCCAAGCACACCGAGCAGCAGAAGGAATTGCTGGCGGCGGCTTTCGGCAAGCTCAAGGGCTTCATCCTCACCAAATAAAAGCGGGCTGTACGCGCTGCGGCATGCCGGCCTCGACGGGTCGGTCATGCTGCGCGCATGGCTCAAACCGTTCACATCCAATCGCGAGACCCCACCATGGCACTGATCGATGTCAAGGTTCCCCAACTGTCCGAATCCGTGGCCGAAGCCACCTTGCTGCAATGGAAGAAAAAACCCGGCGAAGCCGTCAAGCAGGATGAAATCCTGATCGAAATCGAGACCGACAAGGTCGTGCTCGAAGTGCCGGCTCCGGCCTCCGGGGTCATGGCCCAGATTCTGAAGAACGACGGTGCGACTGTGGCCGCCGAGGAAATCATCGCCAAGCTCGACACCGAGGCCAAGCCCCAGGTCAGTCCCTTGCCGGTGTCCGCCGTGCCTGCAGCCGTGCCGGCCGCCGCACCTGCTGCCGCCCGAGTTGCGACCCCTGCGCAAACACCGACTTCGGCTCCAGTCATGCCGGCCGCCGCCAAGATCCTTGCGGAGCAGGGCGTCGACCCGGCAAACGTGGCGGGCTCCGGTCGCGGGGGGCGCATCACCAAGGGTGACGCACTGGGCGCCATCGCCGGCACCCTCGCGGGCGCTGCCAAGCCCGCAGCGGCGCCGCAACCCAGTCCGATGAGCAGCCCGGTCGCGCTGGCCCCGGTGGATGCCGGCATTGATCTTTCCTCCTACGCTGACCGTCCTGAACAGCGCGTGCCCATGAGCCGGCTGCGCGCCCGCATCGCCCAGCGTCTGATTCAGTCGCAAAGCGAAAACGCCATTCTCACGACGTTCAACGAAGTGAATATGCAGCCGGTCATGGATCTGCGCAACACCCACAAGGAGCGCTTTGAGAAGGAGCATGGCGTGAAGCTCGGCTTCATGAGCTTTTTCGTCAAGGCGGCGGTGCACGCGCTGCGCAAATACCCGGTGATCAACGCCAGCGTGGACGGCACCGACATCATCTACCACGGCTATTTCGACATCGGCATCGCCGTGGGCAGCCCGCGTGGCCTGGTGGTGCCGATTTTGCGCAATGCCGACCAGTTGAGCTTCGCCGAGATCGAGAAGCAGATTGCCGACTTCGGCGCCAAGGCGCGCGACGGCAAGCTGGCGATCGAGGACCTCACCGGCGGCACCTTCTCGATCAGCAATGGCGGCGTGTTCGGCTCCATGCTCTCCACCCCCATCATCAACCCGCCGCAAGCCGCCATTCTCGGTGTGCACGCGACCAAGGAGCGGCCGGTGGTGGAGAACGGTCAGGTCGTCATTCGCCCCATCAACTATCTGGCGATGAGCTACGACCATCGCATCATCGATGGCCGCGAGGCCGTGCTCGGCCTCGTGGCGATGAAGGAGGCGCTGGAAGACCCCGCGCGCCTGCTGCTCAATCTGTGAGGCACAGGCCATGAACGCGCAACCTGATCTCATCGTCATCGGCGCCGGTCCCGGCGGCTATATCGCCGCCATTCGCGCCGCCCAGCTTGGCATGGCCGTGGTCTGCATCGACGCCTGGGCCAACGCCAAGGGCGGCCCCGCCCCGGGAGGCACCTGCACCAATGTCGGCTGCATTCCATCCAAGGCCTTGCTGCAATCATCCGAGCATTTCGACCAGGCAGGCCACGTGTTTGCCGAGCACGGCATCGCGGTGAGTGGGCTCAAGCTCGACCTCGACCGCATGCTGGCGCGCAAGGAGTTGGTGGTCCGGCAGAACAACGAGGGCATTCTCTATCTGTTCAAGAAGAACAAGGTGGAGTTCGTGCATGGGCGCGCCGCCTTCGTCGGCACCGGCACGGCGGGCTTCGAGATCGGTGTCACCCCGCCGAGCGGCGACGCGCTCAAGCTCGTCGCCAAACAAGTCATCATCGCCACTGGCTCCAGCCCGCGTGCCCTGCCCGGTGCGGCGTTCGACGAAGACCGCATCCTGTCCAACACCGGAGCGCTGGCGATCTCCTCGGTACCCAAGCGCCTGGGGGTGATCGGTGCCGGCGTCATCGGCCTGGAAATGGGTTCGGTCTGGCGTCGGCTCGGGGCGCAGGTGACGGTCCTTGAAGCCCTGCCGGAATTTCTCGGCGCGGCCGATGTGCAAGTGGCGAAGGAAGCGCAAAAGCAGTTCAAGAAGCAGGGCCTGGACATCCAGCTCGGGGTGAAGATCACCGAGGTGAAGACCAGTGCCAAGGGCGTGAGCCTGCGCTATGCCGATGCCGCCGGTGCCGCGCAAAAGCTGGAGGTGGACCGGCTCATCGTCTCCATTGGCCGGGTGCCGAACACCGAAGGTCTGAACCTGCAGGCAGTGGGTCTGCAGGCCGACGAGCGTGGTTTCGTTCCCGTGGATGCCGATTGCAAGACGCCGGTGGATGGCATCTGGGCCATTGGCGACGTGGTGCGCGGCCCGATGCTGGCGCACAAGGCCGAAGAGGAGGGCACGGCCGTGGCCGAGCGCATGGCTGGACAAAAGCCGCATGTGGACTTCAATACCGTGCCCTGGGTGATTTACACCGCACCGGAAATCGCCTGGGTGGGACAGACCGAACAACAGCTCAAGGCCGCTGGCCGCGCCTACAAGTCCGGCAGCTTTCCTTTCCTCGCCAATGGCCGTGCGCGTGCACTGGGCGACACCACCGGCTTCGTCAAGATGTTGAGTGATGCGGCCACCGATGAAATCCTGGGTGTGCACATCATCGGCCCGATGGCGTCCGAGCTGATCGCCGAAGCCGCGGTGGCGATGGAGTTCAAGGCGGCCGCCGAAGACATCGCGCGCATCTGCCATGCACATCCCACCCTGTCGGAGTCGATGAAGGAGGCAGCGTTGGCCACCGATGGCCGCAGCCTCAATTTCTGAGCTTGCTCATGGACGTGACCGCATATGCCCTGCAGTCCCTCGCCGAGCACGGTCACCAGCCTGACGCCGCTCAACAGCTCGCCATCGCACGGCTGCAGCGCGCCTACGACGAGTGGGTGGGCTACAAGTCACGCCGCTCGACAGCGGTGCGGCGGATCTTGGTTCATCCCGATCTGCCGCGCGGCGTCTATCTGTGGGGCGGCGTGGGGCGCGGCAAGAGTTTCCTGATGGACGCTTTCTATGTGACCGTGCCGGTGGTGCGGAAAACACGGCTGCATTTTCACGAATTCATGCGCGAGGTGCAGCGCGAATTGGCCGATCTGCAGGGCACGCAAAATCCCCTGGAAGAACTGGCACGGCGCATTGCGCGACGCTTTCGGCTGATCTGCTTCGACGAGTTCCATATCAGTGACGTGACCGATGCCATGATCCTGCATCGCTTGCTGCGGGGGCTGTTCGAACAGGGCGTGGTGCTCATGACCACGAGCAATTTCGAGCCGGACAGTCTTTACCCCGATGGCCTGCACCGTGACCGCATCCTGCCTGCCATCGCCTTGATCCGGGCGAACATGGACGTGCTGCAGGTGGATGGCGGCGTGGACTACCGCCACCAGGCCATGGCCGATATGCAGCTGTATTACACACCGCTGGGGCACCCCGCCGAGGACGCCATGGAGCAGGCATTCGAGCGCCTGGCCGAGGCTGCGGACGACGACCCCACGCTGCAGATCGAGCATCGCGAAATCATCGCGCTGCGCCGCGCAGGCGGCGTCGCCTGGTTCGACTTCGAGACCCTGTGCAACACCCCGCGTTCGCAAAACGACTACCTCGAAATCGCAGCGCGCTTCCATACCGTGCTGGTGTCCGACGTGCCCCGCATGGCGCCTGAACTCGCCAGTGCCGCACGCCGCTTCACCCTGCTGGTGGACGTGCTGTACGACCGCAACATCAAGCTGGTGCTTTCAGCCGCGGTTCCGCCCGCCGCGCTGTATCCTTCTGGCCCCTTGGCTTACGAGTTCGAGCGTACAGTTTCGCGATTGCAGGAAATGCAGACATCCGCCTACTTGCGATTGGCGCGGCGTGACGTGCAAACCGCATTGACCTGATGCCTCACCCTTTGAACGCAGGTTCTTCCGCCATGGTGCAACATCAATCCATGGAGCCGGATCGGCTGCTGGCCCAGGCCTGGCGAGTCGTCCTTGTCGTGGCTCTGGCCTTCGCGGTTTGCCGCCCAGGCCAGGCGCGAGCGGCACAGCCGCTGGCTCCCGTGGCGTCCAAGCCGGCAAGCCTGATGGCCCCGGGGGCTTCCACCCCGAACTCCACCCAAAGCATCGAGACGGTTGTCTCAGAGTCCGCGCAACGTGCCGCCGAGCGGCAGCAGATCGAAGCCCAGCGCAGCAATCTGGACGCGGCCTATGCACGCGAACAAGACGCATGCCTGCGCCGTTTTTTCGTCAACGACTGTCTGGATCGGGCGCGTCGTCGCTACAACAAGCAGTCGGATGCGCTGGATGCGAGATTGAACGCCATCGACCTCGCCGCTCGCCAACAGCGGGCCGAGGCCGAGCGCCGCCGCGTTGCGCAGAATTTGCGTGAGCGCCGCCCGGTACCGGACGCTTCGGCCGCGCAACAGCAACGGCTGCTGCGCGAACAAGAGCAGGCACACAAGCAGCGCGAGCGGGCCGACCGTGCCGTCGGGGATGCGGCCAGACAGGCTGCCTACGAGGCAAAACAGCGTCAGGCGCAGGGCCGAGGACAGTCGCCATCAGCCGCTCCGACTTCACCCGCCGTCGTGTCTCCAGGCGCGAACGCGCGATCGGCGCAGCAGGCAACGCAACAAGCCGCCCAGCGGGCAGCGCAGAAGCAGGCTGCCGAGGCGGCCTACGCGCAGAAGCAGGCCGACTATCAGCGCCGCCAGGCCCAGGCGGCGCAGCAGCGCGAGCAAGCGAAACAATCCGGTTCGGCAGCTGCTCCACCGTTGCCACTGCCCCCAGGCTATTGAACGCGCTGCTGGGGACGTCCTGCGCCAGATCCCATGGACGATCTATCCCTGGGACTTGGGTAGGCGTTTGGCTGGCGCCGCGGGTGTCTGGGCGCGCTGCAGCTTGACCACTGCGAGCGACAGGTTGTCGCCTCGTCCCATGGCGCGCTGCCTGGCTTTGGCGATGAGGAACTCGCAGCTGTCGCGCGGATCGAGCCGGTCGAGCGTCGAGCCCAGTTCCGCGTCGACGAAATAGTGCCACAGACCGTCGCTGCACAGCAGCAAGACGTCACCCGCCTGGAGCTGCAGATGGTCACTGGTCAGCGGCGGGTCCTCGGTGGTTCCAAGGCTGGAGGTCAGCACATTGCTCATGGGGTGATTGCGCGCCATGCTCTCGCTCAATGTGCCGGCATCGACCAGATCCTGCACATAGGAGTGATCCTTCGTGCGCACCACCAGCTTGCCCGCGCGAAACACTTGCACGCGTGAATCGCCCACATGCGCCCAGTGGCAATGGCCATCAGGCTGCAGCAGGGCGCAGGCCACGGTGGAGTGGGGCTCCTGTTCGGCCGAGATGGCACTGAGCTTGATCATCAGATGGCTTTCACGCACGAGGCTGTGCAGCAAATCGATTGGCTGCTCCTGGCTGGGCACGAAGCGCTCGAACAGTTGCTGCGCCGTCAGCATCACCTGGTCAGCCGCCATGCGTCCGCCACTGCGTCCGCCCATGCCGTCGGCCACCACCACGAGAATCAGTCCCTGGACGCGTGGATGCGGGAAGATCTCGATGCGGTCCTGCTGGTACTGGCGGTCACCGCGATGAATGCCGGTGGCGGCCTGCAACTGCAGACGGGTGCGAGCTTGGATCATCCGTGGGCTCGAATGGCGCCATGGGGCCGATGCGGCACCGTGCGTTCATACAATGGGACATCCCATTGCCCCGCCCGCCAGCCACCATGCCGATGGACCAGAATCTGCGCTCTGCCAACCGCCGTCTCATCGAGTTGCGCATGGAGCATGCCGACCTGGATGACGCCATCGACAGGCTCGGGCCACAGACGCCCGAGCAGGAATTCCTGTTGCACCGGCTGAAGAAAAAGCGGTTGCAGCTTCGCGATCAAATTGCACTCCTGGAAGCGGCCTCGCAGCCGGACGAACCCGCTTGAACATCGGGGAACAAGCAGCCGAGCATTTTAGGCAGAGCGCTGCCGCATCCGGTGCGAATCCGCCGGATGCGGCCCGCGCCGAAACCGATTCCGCCACGCTCGACCCTCTGTGGGGCGAGCATGGTCTGTTCGCCGAGGCGCTGCCAGGTTGGCGCGAGCGCCCCGGTCAGCGCCATCTCGCCGGCGCCGTCGAGCGAGCCATGGCCGAACGCGGCATTTTGCTGGCCGAAGCCGGTACCGGCACCGGCAAGACCCTGGCCTACCTCGTGCCGGCGCTGCTGCGTGGCGAGCGGGTCATTGTCTCCACCGCGACTCGGGCCCTGCAGGACCAGCTCTTTCGCAAGGATCTGCCCCTGGCGCGTGAGGTTCTGGGCGTGCAATTGCGCGCTGCGGTGCTCAAGGGGCGCACCAACTACGTGTGCCACTACCGCCTCAAGCGCACCGAGAGCGAGGGCTTGCTGGACAGCCGCCGCGCCGTGCAGGAGTTGCGTCGCGTGGCGCTGTTTGCCGGCACGTCCGGCGATGGCGATCTCTCCGCCCTGGGCGGTCTGGACGAGAAATCGCCGGTCATTCCGCTGGTCACCTCCACGCGCGACAACTGCCTCGGCTCCGACTGCCCCGACTACCGCGCCTGCTTCGTCATGAAGGCCAGGCGCGAGGCCATGGCAGCCGACGTGGTCATCATCAACCACCACCTGTTCTTCGCCAATGTCGCCCTGCGCGACGAAGGCGTGGCTGAACTCCTGCCCAGCGCCACCACAGTGGTGCTGGACGAGGCGCACCAGTTGTCAGACATCGGCGCGCAGTTTCTCGGCAGCAGCGTGGGCACGGCCCAGGCGCTTGAGCTCGCGCGCGACGTCCTGGCTTGCGGCTGGCAGCTGGCGCGCGGCCTGGCCGACTGGCAGGGTCTGAGCAGCCGCCTGCAGAAGGTGGCACGCGACCAGCGCCTCATCGCCCCCGCAGGCACGCATCGGCTCGACTGGGCACAGGCGCAGACCCTCGGAGGCTGGGCCGGGGGCCTGAACCATTGGCAAGAGGAACTGACTGGCTTACTCGCGGCGCTCGATCCGTTCGAGGCACTGGCGCCCGAATTCACCCGCCTGATCGAGCGTTGCCGTGAACAGCAAGCCTTGCTCGCGGCCTGGCAGCGCGACGCGACGCCGTCGCCCGAGCACACCGAATCGGCAGCGACCCCGCCACAGGATATGGTGCGCTGGCTCGAAGTCGGCAGTCACTCCCTGCGCCTGCTGGCCACGCCACTGGGTGTCGGTCCGGCGTTTTCGGCGTTGTTGGCGCAGCGTCCCCAAGCCTGGGTGCTGGTGTCGGCCACCTTGACGCTGGACGGCGGTTTTCGCTACACCCGCGCGCGCCTGGGGCTGAACGAGGGCAGTGCGGCGCTGGCGGCAGTGGAGGGCGGTGTTCAGCCGCGTTTGCGTGAGCTGCGTGTTGCCAGCCCGTTCGACTATGCGCGCCAGACGCGCCTGCTGGTGCCCCGGACGGGCTTCCATCCGGCCGACACCGAGCACTCCCTGCGTGTGGCCGCGTTGGCCGCGCGCCTCGTTGCCGTCAATCCCGGCGGCAGCTTCGTGCTCACCACCACGCTGCGCGCCATCGGCCGCATCGCCTCGCGTCTGCGCGAGCTCCTGCCGCCCAACCGCGTGGTGCTGGAGCAGTCCAGCGAGTCCAAGCCGGTGCTGCTGCAGCGCTTCGCCGCGAATCCCGAGGCGGTGCTGGTGGGCAGCCACAGCTTCTGGGAGGGGGTTGATTTTCCAGGCGAGCAACTCACCCTGGTGGTGATCGACAAGCTGCCTTTCGCCCCGCCCGACGACCCCCTGGTTGCGGCGCGCATCAAACGCCTGGAGGCGGCTGGGCGCAGCGGTTTCATGGACTATTCACTGCCGCAGGCCGCGCTGGCGTTGCAGCAGGGTGCTGGCCGGCTCATTCGCAGCGAGAGCGATTGGGGCGTGCTGGCGGTGTGCGATCAACGTCTGGCCGGCACCGCCTGGGGGCACCGCCTGCTGGCCTCGCTGCAACCGTTCGCGCGGGTGGAATCGGTGGACGAAGCGGCAGCGTTCTTGCTGGCGCATGCAACTGGTGTGCCCGCTGCTGCAGCGGCGAATGCCGTAGCGCAAAACCCGGCCGCGACCGGCAATGGCGCGGTGGCTTTCGAGGACTGAATCGCCCGTTCGTCTGCGGGTCAGGTTTTCAAGCGACGCCGCGGATGCAGATCGAACTCACCACAGCTTCCACCACGCCTCGTTGCGCGGCGGCAGGCCCTGGGTGAGGTAGGGGCTGGCGGGGTAATTGAGCTTGAGCACACGCTCGGTGTCGTCGCGCAATTGCGTCAGGCCCAGCTTGTCGTAGCTGTCCATCAGCACGGCAAGCGCCAGTTGCGTGGCGGGTGCGTCCGGGTGGCTTTTGATGGCTTCCTGGGCACGATCGGCCGCTGCCACATAAGCGCCGCGGCGGTAATAGAACAGGGCCACATGGGTGTCGTACTCGGCCAGGGCATTGAGGATGTAGCGCATGCGCAATCGCGCATCGGGTGTGTACTTGCTCTTGGGGAAGCGCGTCGTCAGCTCCTTGAAGGCCTCGAACGATTCCTTTGCGGCATGCTGGTCGCGCTCATACAGCTTCTGGTCCGACAGGCCGGAGAACCAACTGCTGTTGTCGTAGAAGTTGACGCGCCCCTTCAGGTACAGCACGTAGTCGGTGTAGGGGTTGTTGGGGTAGATCTTGAGGAAACGGTCGCAGGCGGCGAGGGCCTGGGCGCGCTCGCCTTGCTTGAAATAGCCGTAGGCGGTCTCCATCAGCGCCTGTTGCGCCAGCACGCCGTAGGGGTAGCGCGACTCGAGCTTCTCGTAATACTTCGTGGCCTTGTCGTAAGCGCCGTTGCTCATCTCGTCTTTCGCCTCGCTGTACAACTTCGCGGCGGACCAGCCGGCGGTCACGTCTTTTTCCGAGGTCGAAGCACAGGCGCCAAGCAAGGCCGCAGCAAGCAAAACAAGCGCGCGCAGCAGCAGGCGCACTCCCGTGGAGGACTGGGTGGAATTCACAAGGCAACTCGTCGCAGGATCGGCAAGCGGACCATTATAGGAAGCGGGTTGCACTGCAGCGCCGCGGTTGCAAACTGGCATGTCCAGGTGTCATGGCTGCACGCCAGCACGGCGTGGTGCCCTGCAACAGCCGGAGTCGCCAGATGGAGTCGATACGCCTCCGGGGTGGGCTATGCTGGCTGCATGCATGTCCAGGAACCCAGTCCGCTCGACCTTGAATCCAGCCTGCTTCCGGGCGCGGCGGACGATGGCACCGACCTGGATTCAGGCGAGCCCGTGGCCGCTGTCACCGCGCTCCAGGCCAGTGTTCCGGCGGCCTTCTCCGGCGAACGCCTGGACAAGGTGTTGGCGCAGATGTTTCCGCAGTTTTCCCGCAACCGGCTCAAGGTGTGGTGTGAGGCCGGTCTGGTGCGCATGGGCGGGCAGCTTGCCGCCCCGCGGAGCAAGGCGCGCAATGCTGCGCTGGTGGAGTTGCAGGTCCCGCCCGAACCGGAAGCTGGCGCCTTCATGCCCGAACCGATGGATCTGGCCGTGGTGTGGGAAGACACCCAGTTGGCCGTGATCGACAAACCCGCCGGGCTGGTGGTGCATCCGGCTGCCGGCAACTGGAGCGGCACGCTGCTCAACGGCTTGTTGGCGCGCTACCCGGAGGCAGCCTTGGTGCCCCGCGCCGGCATCGTTCACCGGCTCGACAAGGACACCAGTGGCCTGCTGGTGGCGGCCCGCACACTCGAAGCGCAGACCGATCTGGTGCGGCAGTTGCAGGCACGCACGGTCAGCCGGCAGTATCTCGCGCTGGCCTGGGGTGTTTTGCCGCGGGCGATGACGGTGGATGCCGCCATCGCCCGTCATCCGCGTGACCGCCTGCGCATGGCTGTGGTGGCGGATGGCAAGCCGGCGCGTACCCATTTTTCGCCGCTGGCGGTGCTGTCCACGCCGCACGGACAGGTCACGGCCTTGCGCTGCAGCCTGGAATCGGGTCGCACCCACCAGATTCGCGTGCATGCCCAGCACGCCGGCCTGCCCCTGCTGGGCGACGCCCTGTACGGCCGGCGCGGCGCCCCCCCGCTGCAGATCCAGCGCCAGGCCCTGCATGCCGCGGCACTGCGTTTTGTGCATCCCGCGTCGCGCAAGCTGCTGGGTTGCGTCGCGCCCATCGCGGCCGACATCGTGGCGCAATGGCAAGACCTGGGCGGCCACACGGCTGAGTTGGACCCCAAAGCCTGGCACGACGATGACGCCGCGGCCTGATTCCTGGATCGACGCTCCCTGGCCCGGCAACCCGCGGGTGCGGGGCCTGTTCACCAGCCGCCAGGGCGGCGTCAGTGCCGGGCCCTATGCCGGGGCAGGGACCACTCCGGTGGGAGAGTCCATCGGTGGCATGAATCTCGGCACCCATGTCGGCGACGCGCCGCAGGCCGTGGCGTCCAATCGGGCCTGTCTGGCGGCCTGGCTCGGTGATGTGCGCGTTGCCTATCTTGACCAGGTGCACGGTACCGAGGTCGCTGACCTCGACCGCTGGGACGGCGCCTCCACGCCGCAGGCCGACGCCGCCGTCACCACCACACCGGGCCTGGCGGCCTGCGTGCTGGTGGCCGACTGTCTGCCCGTGCTGTTTGCCGCACCCGACGGCCGTGCGGTGGGCGCGGCGCATGCGGGCTGGCGCGGCCTTGCCGGCGGCGTGCTCGACCGCACCCTGCAAGCCTTGTGCCGCAAGGCTGACTGCAAGCCCGCGGAGGTGCAGGCCTGGCTGGGACCTGCCATCGGCCCGCGAGCCTTCGAAGTCGGTGGCGAGGTGCGCTCGGCTTTCGTTCAACAGGACGCGCAGGCGTCCGGCGCCTTCGTCGCCGCGGCACAGCCGGGAAAGTGGCTGGCGGATCTGTTCCAGTTGGCGCGGCTGCGCTTGCAGGCGGCCGGCATGGTCGACTCTCAGGTGCAGGGCGGCGGGGTCTGCACGGTCAGCAATCCGGCGCAGTATTTTGCCTACCGGCGTGACCGGGTCACCGGCCGCCAGGCAGGCCTGGTGTGGATTGCGGCCCGCTCGGCATGAACCCGCACCTCTGGACCGCGCAAGGCCATTTGCCCGGATCCAGGCGCGGGGAAATCGCGTTGACACTGCATGGGCTTTGCTCAAGAATGAACCGGGTTGCCCAGTTGCTTGTCTGGCCCACATGTTCCACCACGTCGAGATCCACCCCAAACAGACAGCCAGCCATGCGACAGGATCGTTGCACGCCGTTCCCTCTCGCGGGGGTTGTCATGCCCCAAGCTCCCGCCAGCCCGCTCCAACATACCCTGCCTCAGACACGAGGACGGTGTGCCCTCAGGCAGCTGAACTTGCCATCCTGGGACAGTGGCGGCTTGGCTCTTGTTGTGTACACCGATTGACGATCTGCCGCCCCGTCGCAGCGCTCAAATTTCTGAGCCCAACCATCAGACTGCCCCATGTCAGCACAGCCCTTTGCATCCGCAGGTTCGACAATTCGCGCATCGAGCGCATCCGATGCGTCCTCAGCCCCGCCTCCGGCATGGACCGAAGGTCTGCAGCAGGCATTCGTCGCCGCCCTCCAGTCGGCTGGCGATCAGGCTCGTTCGCTGCGGCTCGACCCGGCCCGCGTGGCCGACATCCAGGGCCGGTTCGGGCGTGAGTACGCCGATCTGTGGAGCAGCCTGCTGGGCAGCAGCGCCCAGTCGATCGATGTCAAGGACCGGCGCTTCGCTGCCGAGAGCTGGCGCGAAAATCGTTTTTCCACCTACACCGCGGCCCTGTATTTGTTGGGCGCACGCGCCTTGCTCGAACTGGTGGACGCGGTGCAGGCCGACGCCAAGACCCAGCAGAAAATCCGTTTCGCCGTGCAGCAGTGGGTGGACGCCGCGGCCCCGAGCAACATCTGGGCGCTCAACCCCGAAGCCATGCAAACCGCCTTGCAAACCCAGGGCGAGAGCCTGCGACGGGGTATGGACAACCTGCTGGCCGATTTGCGCCGGGGCAAGATCACCCAGACCGACGAGCGCGAATTCGAGGTTGGACGCAACGTCGCCACCAGCGAGGGCGCCGTGGTGTTCGAAAACCCGTGGTTCCAGCTCATCGACTACAAACCCTTGGCGGCGCAGGTGCATGCGCGGCCGCTGCTCATCGTGCCGCCGTGCATCAACAAGTTCTACATCCTCGACTTACAGCCGGCCAATTCGCTGGTGCGCTACGCCCTGGAGCAGGGCCAGCGCGTGCTGCTGATGTCGTGGCGCAACCCCGATGCGAGCTGCGCCCACTGGACCTGGGACGACTACATCGACCATGGCGTGCTGCGCGCCATCGCGGTGGCGTGCGACATCGCCGCCGCATCGACTCCCGTGGCCAAGGCGGCTCCATCGGGCAAAGTCGCAAAAGCCGGCAAGGCTGCAGCCAAGGTGGACGAGGCGGACAAGGCGGACAAGGTAGGCCAGACGTCAACGCCCCTGCCGCAGGGCGGCATCAATGCCTTGGGATTTTGTGTTGGCGGCACACTGCTGGGCACGGCTCTGGCGGTGCTGGCAGCCAGGGGCGAGAGACCGGTGCACAGTGTCACCTTCCTCACCACCATGCTGGATTTCTCCGACACGGGCATTCTCGACGTGTTCATCGACGAAGCGCAGGTGCGCTTGCGCGAGGCCACCATCGGCAAGGGCGGCCTGCTCGCCGGGGCCGAACTGGCGGCGGCTTTTTCCAGCCTGCGCCCCAACGACCTGACGTGGAATTACGTGGTGGGCAACTACCTCAAGGGCGAAACCCCGCCACCCTTCGACCTGCTGTACTGGAACGCCGACAGCACCAATCTGCCTGGCCCGATGCTGGCCTGGTATCTGCGCAACACCTATCTGGAAAACAAGCTGCCCAGGCCCAACGCGGTCAGCGTGGCGGGCACGCCGGTGGACTTGCGGCGCATCACGATCCCGGCGTTCGTGTACGCCTCGCGCGAGGATCACATCGTGCCCTGGCATGCAGGCTACGCCTCGGCCCTGCTGCTCGGGGGGGCGACCCGCTTCGTGCTGGGCGCTTCAGGGCATATCGCCGGTGTCATCAACCCGGCGTCGAAGAACAAGCGCAGCCACTGGCGGCTGGACCAACCACCCCCCAAGGCGCAAGCGAACGCCAAACGCAAAATCCTGACCAAGCCCCTGCCAGCGACGCCGGCGGCCTGGCTGGACCAGGCGACGGAATATCCTGGAAGCTGGTGGTCGGATTGGGCCGCCTGGCTGGCGGTGCAGGGCGGCCCGCTGCAGCCGGCACCGAAGCAATATGGGGGCGCTGGATACAGGCCGATCGAACCCGCCCCCGGGCGTTACGTCAAGGTCAGGGCATGACGGCTGCCGGGCCTTGCGCGTCAAACGACTGATTTTTCTTGTTCGTCCATACCCCCAACCAAGGACATTTCTCCATGAGTGAAGACATCGTGATTACCACGGCCGTGCGCACGGCCGTGGGCAAATTCGGCGGCTCGCTGGCCAAGACCTCAGCAGTCGATCTGGGCGCATTGGTGGTGAAAGCGGCCGTCGCCCGTGCCGGCATCGAGCCCGCGCAGGTGTCGGAAGTCATCATGGGCCAGGTGTTGCAGGCGGGCGTGGGCCAGAACGCGGCGCGCCAGAGCCTGATCAAGGCCGGCCTGCCGGACATGATCCCGGCCATGACCATCAACAAGGTGTGCGGCTCGGGTTTGAAGGCCGTGATGCTGGCGGCGCAGGCCGTGGCCCTGGGCGACGCCGAAATCGTCGTGGCAGGTGGACAGGAGAACATGAGTGCCTCGCCCCATGTGCTGCCGGGCTCGCGCGACGGCATGCGCATGGGCAACTGGAACCTGATCGACACCATGATCACCGATGGCCTGTGGGATGCGTTCAACCACTATCACATGGGGACGACCGCCGAGAACGTGGCGAAGAAATACGGCGTCACGCGCGAGATGCAGGACGCTTTCGCTGCAGCCAGCCAGAACAAGGCCGAGGCCGCGCAGAAGTCCGGTCGCTTCGCCGATGAAATCGTGCCGGTGATGCTGCTGCAGAAAAAGGGAGATCCGGTCGCTTTCGCCACCGATGAATTCATCCGCCACGGCGCCACTGCCGAGAGCCTCGCAGGGCTCAAGCCGGCGTTCGACAAGGCTGGCACGGTCACCGCCGGCAATGCCTCGGGCCTGAACGATGGCGCGGCCGCGGTTGTGGTGATGTCGGCCAAGCGAGCCGCGTCCCTGGGGCTCAAGCCGCTGGCGACCATTCGCGCCTACGCCAATGCCGGACTCGACCCCGCCTACATGGGCATGGGTCCGGTGCCGGCGTCCACGCGCTGCCTGTCGCGCGCGGGCTGGTCGCCGCAGGACCTGGATCTGATGGAAATCAACGAGGCGTTTGCCGCCCAGGCCATCGCCGTGAACCAGCAGATGGGCTGGGACACGAGCAAGGTCAACGTTAACGGTGGTGCCATCGCCATCGGCCATCCCATCGGGGCCAGCGGTTGCCGCATCCTGGTCACGCTGCTGCACGAAATGAACAAGCGCGACGCGAAAAAAGGCCTGGCCTCACTGTGCATCGGCGGCGGCATGGGCGTGGCTCTGGCGCTGCAGCGCTGAGTATGGCACCGCATTTCGATCGAAACACCATTACAACAACCTGAGGAGTCAAGGATGAGCAAGAAAGTTGCGTATGTCACGGGCGGCATGGGCGGCATCGGCACCGCCATCTGCCGGCGCTTGTGCGAGGCCGGACACAAGGTGATTGCCGGCTGCGGACCCAATTCCTCGCGCAAGGACACTTGGCTGGAGACCATGCGCGGTCAGGGGCTGGACGTTTATGCCTCGGAAGGCAATGTGGCCGACTGGGACTCGACCTGCGCGGCCTTCCAGAAGGTCTTCGCCGAACATGGTCAGGTCGACATTCTGGTGAACAACGCCGGCATCACCCGCGACGCCGTGTTTCGCAAGATGAGCTATGACGATTGGGACAAGGTGATGAAGACCAACCTCTACTCGATGTTCAACGTGACCAAGCAGGTCATCGACGGTATGGTCGAGCGCGGCTGGGGCCGGGTCATCAACATCTCTTCGGTCAACGGCGAAAAAGGGCAGTTCGGCCAAAGCAACTACTCCGCAGCCAAGGCCGGCATGCATGGCTTCACCATGGCACTGGCACAGGAAGTGGCCTCCAAGGGCGTGACCATCAACACCATCGCGCCGGGCTACATCGCCACCGACATGGTCAAGGCGATCCGGCAGGACGTGCTGGACAAGATCGTCGCCACCATTCCGGTCAAGCGCCTGGGCAAGCCGGAGGAGGTCGGATCGCTGGTGACCTGGCTGGCCAGCGAGGACGGCGCCTTCGTCACCGGGGCCGAGTTGTCCATCAATGGCGGCTTGCACATGAGTTGAGATGGGCCGCGAGCCGGCCGCCGCTGGTGCGTGCGGGTTGATTTGTGCGCCAGCGGTGGGTCCGGGTGGCTGTACATCGCTGTTTCTGTGCTCCAATTGAGTGCACTCTTGCAGTTTCCGCGTCGCAACAACATGGCCAATCCAGAGACTCCCCAGCGCGTCATCAAGAAATACCCGAACCGGCGACTCTACGACACGGAAACCAGCGCCTACATCACGCTGGTGGATGTGAAGGCGCTGGTGATGGAAGGTGGCCGCTTCGTGGTGCAGGACGCCAAGACGGGCGCCGACCTCACCCGCAGCATCTTGCTGCAGATCATTCTGGAGGAAGAGGCGGGCGGCATGCCGATGTTGAGCACGGCCATGCTGGAGCAACTCATCCGCTTCTACGGCAATGCCATGCAGGGCATGATGGGCAGTTACCTGGAAAAAACCGTGCAGTCCTTCATCGACATCCAGGGCAAGCTGGCCGAGCAGTCGCGCGGGCTGTACGACAGTCGCAGCTTCAGCCCGGAGATGTGGTCGCAATTCCTGAGCGGCCAGGCGCCCATGCTCCAGGGCATGATGGGCAACTACCTCGAGCAGAGCAAAATCCTGTACATGCAAATGCAGGAGCAGATGCAGCAGCAGACCAAACAGATGCTTGGCGCCTTCCAGCCGCCACCGGCGAAGAAGTAGGCAGGTAGGCGCAGCCGCGGTGGGGCGCGGGCGCTCAGCGACAATAGCGTCCATGACTGAAACCCCTATCACCTTGATGCCGGCGCCGCCGGCAACGTCCAAGAGTCCACCCAAGATCGGC
>JABEVE010000062.1 GCA_013044035.1 Burkholderiales bacterium | reverse complement strand
GCGGTGGGGCGCTCGAGATGGGCGCGCGATGGGGGCTGTCGCCAGGGCTGTGTGGCGGCGGGTGTGCGTCAACCCTGGCTCGAATTTAGCGCAGCCCGCGCCCCCGCGCAGCCCCGGTTGGGGGGTCTGTCGCCGCGGCTCCGGGGCTTGGTCGCCGGCTCGTCGCCGCAGCTTGAGGCGGTTGCAGCCAGGGACATCCCGGGTGTGTGCCGCTGGGGCGGCTGGCCATGACGGTGACGCGTCATTCAGGCGGTCGGGCGGAGGCGTCGGGTGGGCCGCATTCCTCCTGGTGGGTTTCCTCGTCCTGCGGCAGGGTTTCAATCGTGACACCAATGCCGGGAATGGCATCCATCAGCGCTTTTTCCACCGTCAGCCGGCAATGCGCGGCGTGGCCCAGCGTCCACTGCGCGGGCATGTGCAGATGCATGCTGACGAAGCGGCGGGTACCGGCGCGGCGGGTGCGTACATGGTCAAAGCGCATTTCCCTGCTGCGGTAGCGCACCAGCACCTGCTCCACCGTGACCAGATCGTCGTCGGGCAGGGATTTGTCCATCAACCCGTCCACCGAGCGCGCCACCAGGCTGTAGGCCTCGCGCAGGATGTGCAACGCCACGGCCATGCCGACCACCGGATCGAGCCAGAGCCAGCCTGTGATGGGCACCAGCACCACGCCGACGATGACGCCGGCGCTGGTCCACACGTCGGTGAGCAGATGGCGGCCGTCCGCTTCCAGCGCGATGGAGCGCAAGCGCTTCGCGCCCTTGAGCATCCACCACGCCACGCCCGCATTGATGGCGCTGGCCAGGGCGATGAGCGCCACGCCGGCCGGCACCGACTCCACCGGCCGAGGCGCCAACAGCCGCTGCGCGGCCTCGACGATGATGAGCGCCGCGGCCACACCAATGAGCAGCCCCTCGATGCCGCTGGAGAAATACTCCGCCTTGGAGTGGCCGTAGGGATGGTCGGCATCTGGCGGACGACCGGCGATGCTGACCATGAGAAGCGCGAAGCCTGCGGCCACCACATTCACCATCGACTCCATCGCATCCGACAAAAAACCCACCGAGCCGGTGAGCTTGTAGGCCAGCATCTTGAGCGCGATCACCAGCACGGCGGCGACGAGCGAGACATGGAGGTAACGACGGATGTGCATAGGTCGGGTGTTGTGGGGGCTGGCGTCCATTGCACCAAGACTTGCGTTCGGGCAGGCCTTGGTGTCGCAGACGGATTGTGCATGGCCGACATGACGTCTTCATGTCGGGGCGAAACGCGGAACATTCGCCTTTGCATCGCAGCCCACAGTCGCCACAGGCTCTGTGGGAACTGCAAGACGCGTACTTGGCCACGCCCGCGCCAAGAGGGATGAGAAAACTTGGGACGGCCTTGCGTTTTCTCATCGGACGGCGGGGCTTGTCACAATCCTGCCGATAGACTGCAACGTTGTCCGGCTGCGCCTTGGCGGCCTGGTGCCCACCTGTACACCCATGTCCTTCGCCCTGCGCCGCCTGCCACTTCCCGTGCCCAACCGCCGCGACCTGATCGCGCTGCCGCTGGTGATCGCGCTGTTCTTCATTGTCAGTCACGCCGGGCACCAGATGACGGCGCCCTACCGGCTGGGGCAGAGCATCCCCATCTCGCTGTCGCCAACGGCCCTGCCCGAGTACGGTCTGTACACCGTGCTGCGCATGCTCGCCGCGCTGGTGGTGTCATTCGTCTTCACCCTGGGTTACGCCTGGCTGGCAGCGCACAACCGCTACGCCGAGCGCCTTTTGGTGCCGGTGCTGGACGTGCTGCAATCGGTGCCCATCCTGGGTTATCTGTCCATTACCGTCACCGGTTTCATGGCGCTGTTTCCGGGCAGTCTGGTGGGGGTGCAACTGGCGGTGATCTTCGCCGTGTTCACTTCGCAGGCCTGGAACATGACCTTCAGCCTGTACCAGTCGCTGAAAACCGTGCCGCGCGACCTGCAGGAGGCCGCCACGCTCTACCGCCTCAACGCCTGGCAGCGTTTCTGGAAGCTGGAACTGCCGTTTGCCATGCCGGGACTTTTGTGGAACACGATGATGTCGATGTCGGGCGGCTGGTTTTTCGTCGTGGCGTCGGAGGCCATCACCGTGGCGAACCAGACCGTCACGGTGCCCGGCATCGGCTCCTACATTGCCCGGGCCATCGCCGCGAAGGATCTCGGAGCCATCGGCTGGGCCATCGCGGCGATGATCGTCATCATCCTGTTGTACGACACGCTGATGTTCCGCCCCATCGTGGCCTGGGCCGACAAGTTCAAGTTCGAAATGACGTCCTCCGGCGAGGCTCCGCGCTCAGCCGTGCTCGATTACCTGCGCCGCACCCGAGTGCTGCGCCTGCTGGCGGTGATCCCCGCCGCGCTGTGGGACTTGACGGTGCGGCTGAGCCCGCGCGTGGAAGCCAAGGCGCCGCCGCCTGCCGCCCGCCGGCGCTGGGGCGACGGCCTGTTCTACGCCGCCGTGGTGGTCTTCGCCGTCTGGGCGGTGGTACGCCTGGTGCAGGTGCTGCCGCGCGATTTCGGCTGGCCGCTGGTGTTCCATGTCCTCGGGCTGGGGCTCATCACCGGCTTCAAGGTGTTCGTGCTGGTGGGCCTGTCGGCCCTGATCTGGGTGCCCATCGGGGTCTGGATCGGCCTGCGCCCGCGCTGGGCGCAGGCGGTGCAGCCGCTGGCGCAGTTCCTCGCCGCGTTCCCGGCCAATCTGCTGTTCCCGCTGGTGGTGGTGGCCATCGTGCGCTGGCATCTCGATGTGAACGTGTTCACGGCGCCGCTGATGATTCTGGGCAGCATGTGGTACATCCTGTTCTCCGTCGTGGGCGCGGCGTCGGCCATTCCGTCCGACATGCGTGAAGCCGCGCAGAATCTCGGGTTGCGTGGTTGGCTGCTGTGGAAGCGGCTGTACCTGCCGGGTGTGTTTCCGGGATTCGTCACGGGGGCCATCACCGCCTCGGGCGGGGCGTGGAACGCCAGCATCGTGGCCGAAGTGGTGAGCTGGGGCGACAAGACCCTGGTGGCCACCGGATTGGGCGCCTTCATCAGCGAGGCCACGGCGCAGGGGCGCAGCGCGCAGATTGCCCTTGGCGTGGGCGTGATGTCGCTCTACGTCATTCTGGTCAACCGCCTGTTCTGGCACCGCTTGTACGAGTTGTCCGTGCGCCGCGTGCGCCTGGACTGAGTTCGCTGATCACCGCGCCTGACGCCACACCTGAAGTCGCACAGCAAGGAGACAAGACCATGGCCGCCGTTGCGCAAACCTTGCATCCCCAGCCCACCGCAGCCGCGCCCGGCCTCGCGCCGCAGGCGTATGAGGGCGTCGACATCTTCCGTGCCGAGCATGTGCGCAAGGCCTTCAAGGCGCCTGACGGCACCGATCTGCTCATCCTCGACGACATGAACATGCACCTGCGCGAGGGTGAAATCCTGGTGCTGCTGGGGCGCTCGGGCTCGGGCAAATCCACACTGCTGCGCATGCTGGCCGGCCTGATTCCCTCCAGCGACGGCACCCTGCTGCATCGCGGCCGTCCCATCGATGGCCCGGTGCCGGGGTTGGCCATGGTGTTCCAGAGCTTCGCCCTGTTCCCCTGGCTCACGGTGCTGCAGAACGTCGAGTTGGGGCTGGAAGCGCTCAAGGTGCCACCGGCCGAGCGCCGGCAGCGCGCACTCGCCGCCATCGACCTCATCGGCCTGGACGGCTTCGAGTCGGCCTATCCGCGTGAACTGTCGGGTGGCATGCGCCAGCGCGTGGGCTTCGCCCGCGCCCTGGTCATCAACCCCGACGTGCTGCTGATGGACGAGCCGTTCTCGGCACTGGACGTGCTCACCTCCGAGACCCTGCGCACCGACCTGCTCGACCTCTGGGCCGAGCGCAAGATTCCCACCCGCGGCATTTTGCTGGTGTCGCACAACATCGAGGAAGCGGTGCTGATGGCCGACCGCATCCTTATTCTCGGCTCCAATCCCGGGCGCGTGCGCGCCGACATTCCGGTGCAGTTGCCGCAGCCGCGCGACCGCGAGTCGCAGGATTTTCGCGACCTGGTCGAGCACATCTACGGCATCATGACCGCCCGCCCCGCCGCCAGCGTGAACGTGGCCCAGCGCGGCGCCATCAGCATCGGTCACCGCCTGCCGCATGTGTCGATGAACCAGATCGCCGGCCTGCTGGAAGAGCTGGCATCGCTGGAGCAGGGCAGCGGCAACAGCCGCATCAGCCTGCCCGAACTGGCCGAGGATATGCACTTCTCGGTGGACGATCTGTTCCCGCTGATCGAGGCGGTGGAACTGCTCGGTTTCGCCCAGGTGCTGGAGGGGGATATCGAACTCACCCCGGCCGGCCGCGTCTTCGTCGAAGCCGATGTACAGGAGCGCAAGGCGTTGTTCGCGCGCCATCTCATCGATCGCGTGCCCTTGGCCGCGCGCATTCGCGCCGTGCTCGATGAGCGCCACAATCACCTCGCACCCGGTGCGCGTTTCCGCAACGAGCTGGAAGACCATTTCAGCGAAGAAGAAGCCGAGCGCGTGCTCGACACCGCCATCGACTGGGGCCGCTACGCCGAGGTCTATGCCTACGACGACAACGCCGATGTCTTCAGCCTGGAGAACCCCGGCGAGGACGAGGCCGAGGGCCTGGCCGCCTGAGGCGGGAGACTGACGCTGCCGCCAGGCCACGCGAGCACCGTCCATGCCTTGCGTCGACCTCGTCTATTTCAACGCCGGCGGTGGCCACCGCGCCTCGGCCCTGGCGCTGCAGCAGGCCATCACCGCACGCGACCCGGGCTGGACCGTGCGGCTGGTCCATCTCACCGAGGTGCTCGACCCGCAGGGCGGTTTTCGCAAGCTCACCGGCATCGCCCCGGAAGACCTGTACAACAAGCGCCTGGCGCACGGCCTGACCCTGGGCCTGGCGCAGGAGCTCAAGCTGCTGCAGGCGCTCATCCGGCTGGCGCACCAACCCCTGCTCAAGTCGCTGCAGCAGCATTGGCTGCGCACCGGGCCGGACATGGTGGTCTCGCTCATCCCCAACTTCAACCGCGCCCTCGGCCAGAGCCTCGCAGCCAGCCTGCCGGGCGTGCCGTTCGTGACCGTGCTCACCGATCTGGCCGATCACCCGCCGCATTTCTGGATCGAACCCGGGATCGCCCAGCATGTGGTTTGCGGCAGCGCCCGCGCCGTGCAACAGGCCCGCATGGCCGGCCATCCAGCGGCGCACATCCACCCCACGTCGGGCATGATCATCCGGCCGGATTTCTACGATGAGCCGGCCGACTTCGACCGCGCCGCGCGACTGCAAGCCCTGGGCCTGGACCCGGCTCGTCCCACCGGCGTGGTGATGTTCGGCGGCCACGGCTCGCGCAGCATGCTGAACATTGCGCAGCGCCTGCCCGAGGTGCAACTCGTTGTGATGTGCGGCCACAATGCCAGGCTTGCCGACAAGCTGCGCGCCCTGCCGGCCACGGCGCCGCGCCTGATTCTGGGCTTTACGCCGGACGTGGCCGCGTGGATGCGTCTGGGTGACTTCTTCGTCGGCAAACCCGGCCCCGGCGCCCTGAGCGAAGCCCTGCAGCTCGGCCTGCCCGTGGTCGTCACGCGCAACGCCTGGACCATGCCGCAGGAGCGCTACAACACCGACTGGGTGCGCGACAACGGCTTCGGGCTGGTGCTGCGCAGCTTTGGCGGCATCGACGCCGCGCTGCCCGAACTGCTTGCCGCGTTGCCAGCTTACCGCCAGCGCGTGTCCGCTTATCGCAATCGCGCGGTGTTTGAAGTGCCTGACATCCTGGCGTCCATCTTCGACGCGGCGCAGTCGCCGTGCAGCCCGGTTTCCTGCGATGTGGCCGCCCATACACGGTGAATGGTGAGCCCCGGATGGCTGACGCCCTGGCAACGTGCTTCAGCCGCCGCCCTTCTGAAAATACGCGGTGAAGCGCCGCCACCAGCTGGCTCGGATCTCATGCGTTGGCGCATCAAGCTCGATCTGGACCGACCAGCGTTCGAGCACGATGAGCCCCAGGCGGGCGGGCGTCATCGGCTGCAGGCGGATGCGCCAAGCGCAACCGTCATGGCGGCCAATAAACATGCCGGGAAGCTGGGGTGAAGGGCTCTGCAGTGGGCCGAAGGCTTGCGCGAGCTGGCGCGTGAATTCCGCGTGGGAGATCGCCATGTCCAGGGTTGCGCGGGCCGGCGCGCCGGAGCCGAACATCGTGTGAATCCACTCAGGCCAGAAACTTGCGTGCCAGGTCGCAGAGGATGGGAGCGCCAGGGAGCGGCGGTGCGCTGTACATGCAGTTCAGCCGCCGGCAACCGGCGGCCAGATCGCCAGGGTTTCACCGTCCAGCAACGCCCGCTTGTCACGCTGCTCAGGCTCGATGTAGACGCCATCCACCAGCACCAGATGCACCAGCTTCCAGGGCAGGCGAAAGCGTTCGACCACGCTCTGGATGGTGGTCCCGGTGGCCAGATCCAAACTGATCTGGTGGCCCTGGCGCGGCTGCGGCAAGTAGTCGGTGAGCGTGGCCATCAGCTTGAGCTGGATGCGCACCGTCTGTGCTGCGGCGACTGGGCTCGCATGGTTGTCGGGTGCGGCGTCGGAGGTGGTGGCGCGGGAGTTGGGTGGAGCAGCAGACATGCGGGGCGATTGAACGGGGCTGCTGTTGGCGGGACAGTCGCTGGTGTGAAGGGACATGGGCGGGTGAACTTGGGAAGGCGTGGCGCGAGTGCGCTCAGGTTGCGAGCAGGCTGCGGCGGTCTTGCGCCTGGGCGCAGGCGAGATAGGCCTCCATCAACCGCGTCGGGTCGGCCAGCAGCTTGTCTTTCCAGGCCCCGAGTTTCACCCGCCCTTCCACCAGCCCGCGCAGCACGCCGATGTGGGCGGTGGTACCGATGCTGTTGCTGCCGACCATGACGTCGCCGTCGAACTGCAGACTCAGGTGGCGATGCCCAGGGTGATCAGTCAGCTCCACGCCCTGACCGGCGGGAACGCCCTGCCACCGGCCGAAGCTGCAGGAGATGAGGCCCAGGGTGTCGAGTACGTTGATCTGGGTCACGCCGCGCAGTTGGACGTGCTGACCCGCCATGTTCATCGCCGCGGCATAAGCCTGGTCGACCGCATTGGGCTGAATAGCACTGACGATGGGTTTGCCGAAGACGGCGTCAAACGCCTCGGCACAGTCGCCCGCCGCAAAGATGCCGGGGATATTGGACTGCATGCGCTCGTCGGTCAGCACGCCATGCTGGCAACGCACGCCGGAGCCCTCGAGAAAGCCAATATTGGGCTTGACCCCGGCGGCGGAAATCACCAGGTCGGCTGGCAGCCTCTCGCCGCTGGACAACCGCACCGCCAGCGGCGCGGCCATGTCCGCCGGGTCGGATTCGATGGATTCGATGCGCGCGCCGGTGTGCACCTCCACACCCTTGTCCTGTACCCAGTCACGGATCATGCCGCCTGCGGTTTCGCCCATCATGCGTGGCACCATGCGATCGCCCATTTCGACCACCGTGAGCTGCACACGGCGACGCACCAGGCTTTCCATGATGATGCAGCCGATGAAGCCCGCGCCCAACTGGATGACCCGCGCTCCTGGCGCGGCGAACTTCTCGATCGCACGCGCATCGTCCAGTGTCCAGCAGGTGTTCACGCGTTGGGCATGGATCCCAGGAATGGGGGGCAGCATCGGGCTGGAGCCTGAGGCGATCAGCAGGGTGTCGAACGCCAGCGTGCCTCCTGATGCCAGCGCCAGGGTTCTGGCGGCGATGTCCAGAGCCTGCACCCGGTCACGCTTGAGTGCGATGCCAAGCTGTTGCCAATGGAGCGGATCTTTGCGCAGCCAGGTGCCGCGCTCGGTGATGTCGCCGTGCAGCAGATAGGGAATGGCCATGCGCGAATACGGTGGTGCGTCTTCGTCACCAATCAGGGTGATGGTGTCGGCCGCCGGGGCATGTTTGCGCAGGGTCTCGGCGGCAATGACGCCGGCCGGGCCGTTGCCGATGATGACATGGTGGTTCACGGTCGTGTCCTTCGCCAGTGCGAGGTCGATGTTGACTCCTCCCCCTTGGGGGAGGCCGGGAGGGGGCAGCGTCGCCCTCGAAAACCTCCCCTCCCCAAAACCCTCCCCACGCTTGGGGAGGGAGCGGCATCACAGCCCGAGCCGCGTCCGCGTCTCGGGCTTGAGCGTGCCCTCGGGCGTCCAGCCGCGCAGCTCGTAATACTTGGGCAGCATGTCCGGCAACTTGTTCACCATGCCTTTGGCGGGGCCGGTTTGGGCCGGTTCCTTCAACAGGCGCGGTGGCAGGGTGTCGTCCTTCGCGGTGAAGCCGGCGCGGTTGTTGTAGTCGCGCTCCATATTCCAGATGCGTTCGCCGATGGTGCTCAAGTTCTCCATCGTGAAGCCTTCCTCACAGGCTGCAGCCAATTGCGGTTGCAGGTCGGCCAGGGTCCAGGCGAAGGTGGTGAACACGCACACACCCGCCGAGTCGAACACGGCGGTGGCGTCCTGGAAGGCCTTGACCAGCTCGGGTTTGCCGTCGGCCACCAGCGGGTCGGTTTTCACCGGAATGCCCAGTACCTCCGACGCAACGGTGTAGCCGCGCAGGTGGCAGGCACCGCGATTGCTCGTGGCATAGGCCAGCCCCATGCCCTGAATGCCGCGCGAGTCATAGGCGGGAAATTCCTGCCCCTTGACGCTCATGCTCAGTTCCGGGTGGCCATACTTGGCCGTCAGGCGCTTGCTGCCCAGGCCGATCTCCTTGCCGAAGCCCTCTCCCCGCGCGGTGATTTCGGCGAAGTGGGCCAGCGCCTTGGCTGAGCCGAACGGTGCCTCGACGCCGAGCTGCTCCTTGGTGAGCAGGCCCATGTCGTACAGCTCCATCACCGCGCCCACGGTGGCGCCAAAAGTGATGGGGTCCATGCCGTCCTCGTTGCAGATGAAGTTGGCGTAGGTGAGCGCTTCCAGATCGTTCACCCCGTTGGCCGCGCCCAGTGCCCAGGCCGCCTCGTATTCCAGACCGCCGGAGGCGCCCCAGTACTGCGGCTTGTTCTCCACGGAGAAATGGTGCTCGTCGATTTTGCTGATGCGACCGCAGGCGATGGTGCAGCCGAAGCAGGCCTGGTTGGTGACGAGATTGGCCTTGCCGTCGGTTTTGCGCGGCTCGTGCATGGCTTCACCGGAAATGTCCTTGGCGCCGTCGAACTGCACTGCGCGGTGGTTGCGCGTCGGCAAGGCGCCGATTTCGTTGATCACGTTCATCAGCACCTGGGTGCCGTATTTGGGCAGTCCCTGGCCGGTCACGGCGTTGTCGTGCAGCACCTTCTTGCCGGCGTTCACCGCCGCCATGAAGGCCTTGGGGTCGCGCACATGACCCACGCCCAGGGTGCCGCGCAACGCGATGGCCTTGAGGTTCTTGCTGCCCATCACCGTGCCGACGCCGGAACGGCCGGCGGCGCGGTGCAGGTCATTCACCACAGCCGCGTACATCACCCCGTTCTCCCCGGCGCGGCCGATGGAGTTGACACGAATCAGCGGATCCTGGTGATGGTTCTTGATCCAGGGCTCGGTCTCCCAAACCGTCTTGCCCCATATGGGCGAAGCATCGCGGATTTCCGCCTTGTCGTTCTCGATGTAGAGATACACCGGTTTGGCCGATTTGCCCTCGACGATGATCATGTCCCAGCCCGCCATCTTCATTTCGGCACCGAAATAGCCGCCGGAGTTGGAGCAGGCAATGGCGCCGGTCAGCGCCCCCTTGGTGATGACCGAGTAACGCCCGCCGGTGGACACCATGGTGCCGGTGAGCGGTCCGGTGGCGTAGATGATCTTGTTGTCGGGCGATAGCGGGTCAACCTTGGCATCGACCTCCTCGACAAAATACTTGGTGGCCAGCCCGCGCTGGCCGATGTACTCGCGCGCCCACTGCATGTTCAGCGGCTCGCTCTTGGTGGTGCCTTGCGTGAGGTTCACGCGCAGAATCTTTCCAGCCCAGGTCATGGTCGTCTCCTTGATTGGTGTCGCGCGTGCGCTCAGGCTTGTGCGTTCGGATTGCCCAGCTTGTCGGCCCACTGCTGCATGCGCGACAGTCCGGTCCAGCTGGAATCGATGTAGGTGATGGCGCCGGTGGGGCAGGCTTCGGCACAGGCCGGCTCGCCGCCGCAGAGGTCGCACTTTTGCACTTTTCCGGTGTCGGCCACATAGTTCACCGTACCGAACGGACAGGCGATGGTGCAAACTTTGCAGCCTACGCAGGTGTCTTCGAGCACGATCTTGGCGCCGGTGGCGGCATCGAGTTTGATGGCCTCCACAGGGCAGGCGTGCAGGCACCAGGCTTCGTCGCACTGGGTGCAGGTATAGGGGACTTTGCGCCCGGTTTCATGGAAATCGAACACCTTGATGCGGCTTTTGGAGGTGTTGAAAATCCCGTAGTTCTCGTACGAGCATGCCATCTCGCATTGCAGGCAGCCCGTGCACTTGTCCGGATCGATATGCAGGGATTTTTGCATCGTATGTCTCCTTGATTGTTGTCGTGCTCACAGCCCGGATGGACTGGTCACGGTTCGTGGACCACCGGTGTCGAGGGTGATGGCAGCGAGCCATCCTTGACCACCCAGAAACCTCGACTCCAACCCACTATAGACCGCGCCGAGTGGCCTTGGAAGCCACGCACGTCGAGTATCCGATCGCATTTCTCGGGTATCGATCCGAGCGTCATCCACCTCAGGTTTATCGCCATGCTGACTTCAAACTGACATCGGCGTTTTGTCGGGCGCCGCGCTCAGTTCAGCAACACGCGTCGGGCCACCGCCACCAGTGGGCGTTCGGCCCAGCGCTGCATGCGCCCACCCAGCAGCAGGGGCTTGAGCGCCATGCGCACCGCCAGGTCAATCGGGTATTGCGCGCTCATCAGCGCGTACACCTGTCGACTCACGGCGTTGAACGTGGGCGGCTTTTCGCGGCCGCGGAAATGCCAGGCCGCAGCATGCCTCAGGGCGATGTCTGCATCACTCTGGCGCAGTTCGGCGACACGTCGCCACAGCGCCGCCATGACCTTCGGACGACCCAGGGCTTCGCGTTCGCGGTACTTGAGAAAGTAGTGGTAGAAATGTTTGTAGTGCTGCACCTCGTCGTTGCGGATATGCCAGGTCAAGTCGCGCAGCACCGGTTCGTCGCACACGGTGTTGAGCGCCTGGTAGTAGGTGGTCGTGCCCATTTCCACGATGCAGCGCGCCACCATCTCCTGGCCTCGCGTGGGTTCGAGTTGCTCCAGGGTGCAGAGCTTGGCGTATTCGCTGAAGAAGTCGGCGTAGGCGCCGTCCCAATCGAACTCCGGCCAGACGTGGTGGATGTAAGTCTTCAAGGCGCGGCCGTGCTGCAATTCTTCCGGCTCCCAGTGCTCGACCAGCCAGGTGCCGACCTCGGCGTCATCGGCAAAATAGTCGACCAGGTTGCGGGTGTAGGTGTCGGTGCCGCTTTCAATGAATGAAGCGCTGCACACCAGCAGGAACAGGTCGTCGCGCTGGCGCAGGCGGGCGCAGTCGATGGGCGCAAAGTCCAGATCTTCAAGGCGCCAGCGCAAATCCGGGTGATGTGACGCTTCAAGCGATACGTTGTGCATGGTCGATCTCCCAAGTGGTTGGGGATGGGATACTGTTTGTCCCACTTTAGTTCGGGTTTTCCTGGGTGTCTCCAGCCGTTGACGGCTCCGGCGCCTGTCGGGAAGCTGCCCGGTAACAGTCGGTAAACTGAGCCAGGGAGCTCGATGTCCGACTCCGCTTGAGGAGAATCAAAATGCTGCAAAGAAGCCTTGTCATCGCCGTGGCCGGCGCCCTGGTTTTAGGGGGCTGTGCCAATATGAACCAGTCCCAGAAAAGCACGGCACAGGGGGCCGGGATCGGCGCCCTGGCGGGCGCCGCCATCGGTGCGCTGACGGCAGGCGGAAACACCGGCCGCAGCGCCGCAACGGGCGCTGCGGCCGGTGCCGCGGTCGGTGCCCTGGGCGGTTACCTATGGAACCAGCACCTGGAAAAACAGAAACAGCAGATGCAGCAGGCCACCGCCGGCACCGGGGTGCAAGTGACACAGACGGCCGACAACCGCCTGAAGATCAACGTTCCGGCAGATGCCGGCTTTGCCACGGGAAGCGCCCAGATCAACAGCCACTTGTACCCCGCGCTCACACAACTCGCCACCGGGTTGATGCAGAACCCGACCGAATCGGTGCAGATTCTGGGCTACACCGACAGCACGGGGACTGACGCGATCAATTACCCCCTGTCGGACAACCGCGCCTTGAGCGTGAAGAACTACCTGGTGTCGCGCGGCGTGCAGCCCCAGCGCATCGCCACCCAGGGCATGGGACCGCAAAACCCGGTCGCCAGCAACGCCACCGCGCAGGGCAGGTCGATGAACCGGCGCGTGGAAATTTACGTCGCCTACCCGTCACAACCCTGAGCGGGAGCGAGTCCTGGAGACATGGCCGCGCCGCATGCCCCGCCTGGCCGCTGCGCGGCGGTCGCGGAGCTTGCCTTCAGCCGGCTGGCGAAGACGCACCAGGCTGCATCTTCGCCAGCAAGGCCCGGCGGATGGCGTGTAGCTTGGCTTTCACGTCGGCTTCGCCGGCGGGGCCCAGCCGCATCATGATTTTCTGTCCGGCCGAGGCTGACTCCAGACGCGGATCGGCGTACTGATACAGCACTTTCGGCTGGACCAGCAACACCGGTGGTTTGGGTTCGGGCGCAGCCAGCAGGTTGTCGATGACCACGAGCAGCCGGCTGTTGAAGTCGCCATGGGGATAGCCCAGTTCGGTGTAGGCCTGCTGGAACAGCGGGTAGAACTCCAGGTAGACCTCCACCAGCGCGTGCGGCCTGACCTGTTGCAGAACCTGCAGATAGGGCGCATAACGTTGCGCGTTGTCGGGGCTGATGGCCAGGTCCGCGCCCGTGCCGCTGGTGCGGAGAGCCCCAGGCACCGGACTGACCGGCCAAGCTTTCGTCGGCGCCTGCTGACGCGGCAGGTTGTCGATGGTGGCGACGATGTGCAGGATGAGTCGGTGCGGAATCAGCCATTGTGCAAAGGCCTTGTGACCGATCAGTCCGGCGAGCGCCTGGCCGAAGGCGCCATCGCTCTGGTCGAGCCGGGGCAAGTGGGCCGCGCTCTGTTGCGGCAACACCAGTTGCGGTGCCGACGCCGGCGATGATGCCGGCACCGAGGCCGGCCCGGCGACTGGCTGGCTCTGCGCCGCTGTGGCCGCAGCGCTGGCGCTTGGGTGCAACGCCGCCGGCTGATGACTGCGCTGCCAGTTGAAATAGCCGATGGCAGCCACCAGGGCCACGAGCACGACAGTGACGATCAGCATGGGGTTTTTCATGGTCTTGCTTTCATGGAGGTGCCATCGACTTCGTTGCGCATGACCGATAGGGCGCGGGTGGTTCGTTGCAAGACATTCGTTGCAATACCTGCAGTAGGTATACCCCAGCTTGGCCTGCTTCACAAGCGCGGCCCGGGCATGTGCTGACTGTCAAATCTCTGACACGTCAGCCATGAACTTCTCGTGAGCCATGTCAGTGAACGTGACGCCACTGACAAACGATACCGCCCAGGCGGCTTCGTTCCCATCCGCTCACCCCGACCGAAGGGTCATGTCATGACCCCAATCCCCACCTTGTCGCGCCGGCAAGCACTCAAGCTGTTCACTGGCGATCCTGTTGCCACTGGCCGGCGGCCTCGGCGCAACCTCATTCTTGACCGCCTGCGGCGGCAGTTCCGGCACCGCGGCGGCCACACCGCAACCTGGCCCGGCTCAGGCCGCCGCCCTCACTGCGGCCAGTTTCAGCGCCATGGCCGCCCGTGCCCTGGTCGATGCCGCCGCGTTGGCCACCGCCAGCGTGGCCTCCGGCCTTCGAGTGGCCTACAGCAATGGCAGCACACAAACCTACAAGCTTGGCTACGAGCCGATGTTCATCACTGGGGGCCAGGTGCCGAATCTGCTGGGCGGCACCGTCCTCGTCGGGGGTTATGTCGACATCAACGGCAACCTCATCATCGACAAATCCGCCAGCGGGCAGGAGCGCCCGTTCTATTCCGACTGTCCCGATGGGATGAGCCTGCTGCAGACGGTTGCCGGCGCCGACAAGGCCAGGCTCGGCGTCAAGGGCCATGTGGCGTTTGCCGTCGTGCAGTTCGAGTGCACCACGCGCGACCAGGCGCAAGCCAGCCTGTACGGCCGCCTGCCCTCGCCGACAAGGTCGCCAACCCCGACAATCTCAAGTTCTCGGAAAAGCGGCGCACCTTGTTCATCGGTGAAGACAGTGGCATGCACGTCAACAATTTTCTGTGGGCCTACGACGTCGACACCCGGCAACACAGCCGCATTCTGTCGTGCCCGGCTGGAGCCGAGTCCACCGGTTTGCAGGGTGTGGACGACATCAACGGCTGGACCTACATCCTGAGCAATTTCCAGCATCCGGCCGACTGGGAAACGCCATTGCACGACAAGATCAAGTCCACGCTCGACCCGCTGATCAGGGCCAACTACAAGGACCGCTACGGGGCTGCAGTCGGCTACATCACCGGGTTGCCGCAAACAACCCAGGCTTGAAGCGCCGCCGGCCAGCCGTTGGCTTGCGCAATTGGCATGGCGGCGGCTTGGCCCGCCCAGGGTCGGCTCGCAACCCTACCCCCCGTGGGTGTCAGGGCGATGGGGACGGCTCCGCGTTTCCCCGAAGCGCCGGCCTGACCATGATGCTGGGCGACCGCGGGCCGTCATGGCGGTCTGCGCGCCTTGGGTGAAAAAAGTGGATTCAGGCATGGCCATCGACCTTCGCGGCCGGCCATGATTCCGAGTGAGCTGCAAGGTGATGATGTGGCCCTGTCGCGAAGCCTTGCGTAACGGTATGAATCGCCACGGGAATCGCAATGCGACAAACCGATTCTTGAGCGGGATGTGGCAGCGGCTTGCACCGGCCGGATACGCAGGTTTAGGCTTCGCCATGGCGGCCGAAGAGTCGCTCATTTCCCGGAGGTCTGTGATGTTCGACGCGCATGAATCGGCAGGGCTGTGGTTGCTGGGATTACGCATCGAGAGCGCCGCAGATGTGCGCCTGGCTGCCTGGCTGCGAACACGGCTTGGAGCACAGCCACTGCGCGAAGCGGCACTGGCTCTGACGAGCCGCAAGCAGCCGAGGCCGCTCAAGGTCGCGCGGGCTCTTGGGCTGACGCTGCCGCCCGAGTTTGTGACGAGTGACGCCATGCCCACATTGCAGGATCTGCGCCGCCACGATCAGGCTCGCCGTCAGGGCTGGCCACAGCCCTTCGACGGGCGCTAGATCCGCCGCCGCAATCCCACCACGAGCGCGCCGTCACGCCGCTTGCCAGAACGCCGCCGCGGACAGCGCCGCCACCAACACCCAGCCGCTGGCAGAGGGCATCCATGGCGCAACGATCCAGGCCAGCGCCACGGCCAGCATGACCGAGGCGACATTGCGCGCGTCGCCAAAAATGAGCTGGAAGATTTTTCTCATGGACGCGCTCCCTGCGTGGCGAGTAGCGGCACGCGTAACTTGAAGGCGGACAGCCGCCCGGCCACCGCGTCAACCGTGAACAGCAACAGGAGCGTGGCGTCGCCCAGGGGCCAGACCTTGGCTTCATCGAGTAGCCCCCCCCAGGCTCCAGAAGGTGCCGAAGGCGAGCAGGGCGCAGGCGACGGTGAACTTGAGGGTGTTCTCCGGCACTTGGGTCAGCGGCTTGCGCAGCACCAGACCCACGGCGATGACGGCCAGCAGCGCGGCCACGGCGCTGCCAGCGGCCTGGCTATAGCTGATGGAGCGGCCCAGGGCCACGACCAGAAGCCAGACCTCCAGACCTCCAGGCCTTCGAGCAGCATGCCTTTGAAGGCCACCGCCCAGGCGACGTGGGCCTCGGCATGGTCGATCAGGGCGGCGTTGCTGCCCGAATCTCGCCCATGTCCGTGTCAGGCTGATGACAGGCGGCGGGGCTCGATGCTTGCGCATGGCGCCTGCCCTGCCGTGGAGTCGATGGCGCCGTTGGCGCTGCCAAGGCCCTTGGACTTGTATTCCGGCTCGATGGGCCTATATTTGGTGCATTGCAACATCACGATGCGCCACTCCACGGGTGCAAACACATGATGCCCATCCATGAGCCGAGTTTTTTAGCGCCATCCGACTCGCCGCCCGAGGCCAATGCGCAAGTTCTGCCGTATTTCAACCAGCAAGGCCAGGCAACGATTCCCATCCGTGCGATCGGCCAGGAGCACCTGGCTGAATTGCGGGCGCATTTTCTCGCGCTGGGGGAGGACGACCGTTATCTGCGTTTCGGCTATGCCGCGAGCGATGCGCAGATTGCCGCCTACATTGACCGCATCGATTTCCTTCGCGATGAGATCTTTGGCGTCTTCAGTCGCAAGCTGGAGCTGATCGCGGTGGCGCACATCGCCATATCCTGCGACCCGGCGCAGCCATGCCAGGCCGAGATCGGCGTGTCAGTGCTGCAAAGCGGACGCGGCAAGGGCATCGGCACGCGCCTGTTTCAGCGCGCGGCGATGTTCGCGCGCAACCACGGCATCGAAACCCTCACCATGCAATGCCTGACGCAGAACGCGGCGATGATGCGCATCGCTCGCCGCGCCGGCATGGAGGTGCATGTCGCCGGCAGCGAAACCGAGGCTTGCCTCAAGGTGCCGCACCACAATGTGCTCAGTCATCTGGACGAGTGGGTGGAAAACGCCACGGGCCAGCTCGACTTCGCCATCAAGCTCGGCCTGCATCGTCCCCAGCCGGTCTGAAACCGGGCCGCATCCATCGCGTCGACAGGTCCTACAGGGCGATGCCCGCATAGGGCTTGATCTGGGCCAGCACGAAGCTGGATTTCACGTCCTCCACGCTCTCGTGCTTGAGCAGGGTCTGCAGCACGAAATGGGCGTAATGCTCCATGTCCTGCACGTGGACCCGCAGCAAGTAGTCCATCTCCCCGGTCAGCGCCAGGCATTCCACCACCTCGGGCCAGGTCTGCACCACGGCGCGAAAGCTTTCCAGGGGCGCGCGTTGGCTCTCGGCCCGGTGCTTTTCCAGGCGCACGCTGAGCATGGCGCTCAGCCCCAGACCCAGTCGGCGCGCGTCCACGGCGGCGTGGTAGCCCAGAATGATGCCCGTCTGCTCCATGCGCCTGACGCGGCGCTGCACGGCCGACGCGGACAGACCGACCTGCTCGGCCAACTGTTCCTGGGTCAAACGCGCGTCACGCTGGAGCTGGTTGAGCAGGGTGCGATCGATACGGTCAAGAGTATCAAGGCTGATGGTTTGCATGATGCATGCGTGTTTGATGGATGGCGCGCAGATTATTCGCGTATATCCATCAGAATAAGCCAAAGAACGCCAGAAATGTGCGCCTGAGCCGGCTTACAGTGCATGGCATAAAACGGATATGTATTCATGGAGATGCGCATGACCGCTGCGACTGCTAGCAACCCGATGGGCACCGACGGCTTCGAGTTCGTCGAGTACGCCGCGCCCGAGCCCGAAAAGCTCGGGGCGCTGTTCGCCCAACTCGGCTTCAGGGCCATCGCCCGCCACCGGCACAAGCATGTCACGCTGTGGCGCCAAGGCGGCATCAACTTCATCGTCAACGCCGAGCCCGATTCCTTCGCCCAGCGCTTCGCCCGCTTGCACGGACCGAGCATCTGCGCCATTGCCTTTCGCGTCGACGACGCAGCCGCCGCCTACAAGCGCGCGCTCGACCTGGGCGCCTGGGGCTTCGACGCCCGCAGCGGACCGATGGAGTTGAACATCCCGGCCATCAAGGGCATCGGCGACAGCGTCATTTATTTCGTCGACCGCTGGCGCGGCAAGGATGGACGCCAGGGCGGCATCGGCGACATTTCCATCTACGACGTCGACTTCCTGCCGCTGGATGGCGCCTCGGCCGAACACGCCGGCGCGGGATTGATCGAGATCGATCACCTGACGCACAACGTGCACCGAGGCCGCATGGGCGAGTGGGCGGACTTTTACACGCGCCTGTTCAACTTCCGCGAAATTCGCTATTTCGACATCGAGGGGCAGGTCACCGGCGTGAAAAGCAAGGCCATGACCAGCCCTTGCGGCAAGATCCGCATCCCCATCAACGAGGAAGGCCAGGAGA
The DNA here is from genome assembly GCA_013044035.1 of Burkholderiales bacterium. Classification (GTDB taxonomy): domain Bacteria; phylum Pseudomonadota; class Gammaproteobacteria; order Burkholderiales; family Burkholderiaceae_C; genus Thiomonas_A. The sequence continues at coordinate 37,333 of JABEVE010000062.1, read as the reverse complement.
AGGCCGGCCAGATCCAGGAGTATCTGGACCTCTACCACGGCGAGGGCATCCAGCACATCGCCCTGGCCAGCGACGATATCTATGCCACGGTGGAGGGTCTGCGCGCCGCCGGTGTGCAGTTCCTGGGCACCCCCGACACCTATTACGAGCTGCTCGACAAACGCCTGCCGGGGCATGGCGAACAGGTCGAGCGGCTGCGTACCGACCGCATCCTGCTGGACGGCACGACCACGCCGACCAAGCGTCTGTTGCTGCAAATCTTCACCCAGACCGTGATCGGCCCGATCTTTTTCGAGATCATCCAGCGCAAGGGCGACCAGGGGTTCGGCGAGGGCAACTTCAAGGCCCTGTTCGAGAGCATCGAACTCGACCAGATGCGGCGTGGCGTCCTGCCCAGTGCAGCTTGATCGATTCGCCTCAATCATCGACGGCCGATAACACGTGAACCAACATGACGATGACGCAGGCGTGGCGCCGGCTGACAGCCCGCATGGTGGCGGTCCTGGCTGCCGGCTTGGGATTCAGCGCGGGGACCGCTGCCGCTGCTCAAACCGGCTCGACTGAAGGCGTGCATGCGCATGAAACCCTCTCCCGGACGTGACCAAGTCGCAGCCGCAACCACGCCAGTGATCTATGGCGAGGCCAGCATCACGCCGCGGGGCGACTATGCCCAGGCCCATGCGGACTACACCTGCGATCAGCATTGGGAGGGCTACACGCCGGCCGAGCATGCGCTGTTCGCGCGGCTTTACGCGCGGCAGATGGCGCTGGTGCCTGGACGGGCTTGCGAGGAGTTTTTGCATGCCCTCGGACATCTGGTCGCGGCCGCAGGCATCCCGCGGTTTGCCGACATCAACCCGCGGCTGCGCGCCGCCACAGGTTGGGAGATCGTGGCGGTTCCCGGGCTGATTCCCGAACATGCGTTTTTCCGGCTGCTCAGCCAGCGGCAATTTCCGGTGACGGTCTGGCTGCGCAAGCCCGAGGAGTTCGACTATATCGTCGAGCCCGACTTGTTTCACGACCTGTTCGGCCATGTGCCGCTGCTGTTCGAGCCGGCCTTCGCCGACTACATGCAGGCCTTCGGCGCCGGAGGCCTCAAGGCCGAGGGCCTGGACGCCTTGCAGTACCTTGCCCGCTTGTATTGGTACACGGTGGAGTTCGGACTGGTCCGCTCGGCACAGGGCCTGCGCATTTACGGCGCGGGTATTTTGTCGTCCGGCGGCGAGGTGGAGTACAGCCTGCACAGCCCGAAGCCGCGGCGTCTGCCCTTCGATGTGCCGCGGCTGTTACGCAGTCGCTACCGCATCGACGACTACCAGGCCACGTATTTCGTCATCGACAACTTTGCCCAGCTGTTCGACGCCACCGCCCCCGACTTCACGCCGCTGTACCGGCAGGCTGCGGCTCAGGCCGAAATTGCCCCTGGCGCGGTGCTGCCGGGCGAGCGCGACATCGCGCCGGATGTTGTCTCCGCATGAGAGCAGGCGCTGCGGCTGCTCTTGGACGCGTGGCGCCGCCCCGAATTTGCCCGACCCACACGGGGTCGGGGCATTGAACCGACCGCGGTCCTGCTCAGAGGTTCGCATCTCCAACGGGGTTTGTTTGACACGGCGTGGACGCACCAACGTGGCCTTCACGCGCATGCCGCAAGGCTGTTTGCAGCGCGTCCCAGGTGGCCGGATGGAAGGCCAGGGCCAGATGCCCGGTGCCGCGCAGCCGCAAGGTCTGTGCGCCCGGCAGCAGGGCGGTCCGGATTGGGTAGACGAGCTGGTCGCAATCGCCGGCAATGCAGTGCATGGGCGGCTGTCGCTGCCCGCTTTCCAAGTCCAGCAGGTTCCGCAACCAGGCGCTGCCGGGTCGCATCTGCACCGCTTGGATGGTGTTGGCGTAGCGCGCGGTCCATGCGCCGGCATGCGGCGAGCCGACGGTGATGACACTGGCCACGCGCGCGGCGTTGGCCGAACTCGACGCCAGCCAGGCGCGCACCGCCAACCCGCCCATGCTGTGGGCCAGCAGCACCGGCGGTCGGCCGGTGGCCGTGGCAAGGCGCGCCACCGCGGCATCGATGCCGGGTGCGTAGCCGTCGATGGCGCGCAACATCGGCTCCAGGTTCACCGCGATGAAGGGCGTGCCTTCGGCCTGCAGTCGCGCCAGCAAGGGGTTCCAGAACGCGCGGTTGCACAGGTAGCCATGCACCAGCACCACGCCGGGGGTGCGCGCTGTGACCACGGGCAATTGCGTCGCAACAGCTCCAGTGTTGGGCGTGTCCCGGGCGACCCCGTCTGTTCGCATGCGAGCCGTCGTGAGGGGCGAGAAAGCGCAGGAGCGGCCCAGCTTGCCCTTGACGGAGGTCGCGCCCAGCCAATCGGGCCACGTTTGTTCTCGCCAGGGCTGCAGCCAGATGAAGGCACGCATTTGCAAGCCGGTCTCCGCCACCCAGATACGCCAGCGGACCATGGCGGGACAAGCTGGCGCCCCCTGGCGGGCGCACCAGGCGGCTTGCAGCAGGACATGCGCGCCGGTGAGCAGCAGGTAGCCGGCGGGCAGGCCGAGCACGAACAGCAGCAGCGCAAGCCGGGGGAAGCCGAACCAAGCCAACAAGCCGCCCAGAACCAGCAGCGTGGCAAGCTGCGCAAGCAGGAGGCGACGCAGCCAGCGGGCTGTCATGCGCGCAGGCTCATGCCGGGATGTGCCGGTTCCGCACCGGCATTCCTGCGCGCTGCATCGACCATGGCATGGGTCGCGGGTCAGCGCTTCATCAGCGCCATCAGGCGCGAGAAGGTTTTGCCATAGGGCGGGCGGATCAGCGCGGTGCCTGCCAGGCGCGGCTGGCGCAACACGGGCTTGAGCTTGCTGAACGTGTCGAAACCCCAGCGGCCGTGGTAGTGGCCCATGCCGGAGGGGCCGATGCCGCCGAAAGGCAGGTCGTCCTGCGCCACGTGCATGAGCACGTCGTTCACCGTGACGCCGCCGGCGTGGGTGGTGCGCAGGGCGTGGGCGATACGGCGCTTGTCGCGATCGAACCAGTAGAGCGCCAGCGGGCGCGGGCCGGCGTTGACCTGGGCCATCGCCTGCTCCAGCGTGTCGTAGGGCAGCACCGGTAGCCAGGGGCCGAAGATCTCATCCTGCATCAGCGCGAGGTCATGCGGCGGGTCAATGAACAACATGGGGGCGAGGCGATGTCGCAGGTCCATGCGCTGCGCGCCGTCGAACAGCGCATGCGACTTGACTCCCGCGGTATGCGCCTGAGCCTGCAGGCTGGTGAGTCGGCTGTAGTGGCGCAGGTCGACGATGCTGCAGTAGTCCGGGCTATCGAGGCCTGCGGGGTAGAGGCGTCGTGCTGCCTCGGCGCAGGCGGTGACGAAGTCGTTCAGTTCGGCGCGCGGTACCAGCACATAGTCGGGCGCAACGCAAGTCTGCCCGGCGTTCACCAGTTTGCCGTAGACGATGCGCCCGGCCGCCAGGGTGAGGTCGCATCCGGGCGTGAGCACGGCGGGCGATTTACCGCCGAGTTCCAGCGTCACCGGCACCAGATGGGTGCTGGCGGCAGCCATGACGCGGCGCCCCACCGCGGTGGAGCCGGTGAACAACAGGTGATCGAAGGGCAGGGCGCTGAACGCCGCGGCCTCGTCGGCGCCGCCGGTGAAGATGACCAGTTCGGCGGGATCGAACGCTGCACGCACCAGGCGCGCGAACTGGGCGCCGAAGGCGGGGCTGTATTCGGAGAGCTTCACCATCGCGCGGTTGCCCGCCGCGAAGGCCGAGGCCAGCGGACCCACGGCCAGATACAGCGGATAGTTCCACGGCACGATGACGCCCACCAGGCCCAGAGGTTGCGGCAGGACCTGGGCGCGAGCCGGCCAGAACCAGATGGACGTGGACGCGCGGCGCGCACGCATCCAGCCGGCGCCATGGCGCAGCGCATGGCGGATGGCTTCGAGCGACGGCATGATGTCCAGCACCTGCGTCTCGGCCCTGGCGCGGTGGCCGAAGTCGTCGGAGATGGCGTCGCACAACAGGGCTTCGTGATCCTGGATCAGGGCGGCCAACCGTTTGAGCCGGTCGCGCCGCGCCGGCCAGTCGGGATAAGGGTCCGCGCGGCTGGCGGCGTGCAGGTGCTCGTAGGCGGCGCGCAAGTCCGAGGAGAACAACGAGGGTCTGTCCATGCCACGATCTCCGGTTGCGATTCGCCTTATGCTAAATCTGCCTGAAAGCCACCGCCACTCTATGCTTGTGGCCCCTGCGCGGCCCAAGCGTCGCACCTGTGTGGTGCAGATTGCGGCACCAGGGCCGGCTGCGACTGGTTGCACCCGGCTGCACCCGGTTGCACCCGGCTGTATCGACCTTGCCTCCACCATGCCGATTCAATCCCCGTCCCCGCCCGCTCCACCGCCTTCGCCATCCATGCACGGCGCGCCCACGCCCACCGAGCTTTCCACGTCCGCTTCGCCCTTGCCGCGCTCGATGCGGCTGCTCGAGCGCGGCTGGCTGTCGGCCAACAACATCGTGTTCCTGGACGACGACCACAACGCCAGCGTGGTGGACACGGGCTATGTGCTGCATGCGGCGCAGACGGTGGCGTTGGTGCGGCATGCGCTGGACGGGCGGCAGCTCGCGCGCATCGTCAACACCCATCTGCATTCGGACCATTGCGGTGGCAATGCCGCGTTGCAGGCGACGTATGGCGGCGCCGCGCACTGCGCCGTCACCGTGCCGGCCGGCGAACTGCAGGCGGTGAACAGCTGGGACGAAGATGCGCTCTCCTTTCGCTCCACCGGCCAGCAGGCGGCCGGCTTCAGCGCGGCTGCCGGCATGGCGGCCGGCGATCTGCTGCAGTTGGGCGGCATGTCTTGGCGGGTACACGCCGCGCCGGGCCACGACCCGCATGCGCTGATGCTGTTTCAGCCCGAGGTGCGCCTGCTCATCAGCGGAGATGCGCTTTGGCAGCATGGTTTCGGCGTGGTTTTTCCTGAAATGGTGGGCGAGGGCGGCTTCGCGGCAACGCGCCGCACGCTGGACGCCATCGCAGCCCTGGCTCCCGCCGCCGTCATCCCCGGTCATGGCGCCGCTTTCACGGACGTGACAGCGGCACTGGAACGTGCGCGCTCGCGCCTCGGCGTCTTCGAGGCCAACCCCGAGCGCCATGCCCGCCACGGCTTGCGCGTGCTGCTCAAGTTCCAGTTGCTGCAACAGCCCGAGGGTGTGGCCTGCGACGACTTGCGCGTCTGGTTTGGCGATGCCGAACTTGTGGCGCGCACGGCATGCCACTTCTGGCCGACCCTGACCCTGGACGCGCTGTTTTCCGAAACCCTGGACGCGCTGTTGCTGGCCGGTGCCGCAAGCCGTCGCGATCATCTGGTGTGCAACGCTGGTCCCGCCTGAGTCGCCAGTGCATCGGTATCGGATGCGCTGGCGCAACTCGTGCCTTGAACCGGGTTCACTCGGCATGAGCGCTCATGCCCATTCGCCGTCCGCCCATCATGCTCAGGCGCTGGTTGGCGATGGTCCTTTGCTCGGGGCTCAGCACGGTGTAGAGATGCTTCAAGGCCTTGGTCATGGCTTCCATGCCGCTCAGGCGTTGCTGCAACAACTGCGTGCGCGCCTGCATGCGATCGGGTGCGGTTGCGTTCGCCTCCCGCAGCTTGCCGCGCATGGTTTGCATGGCCTCGGCTTGTTGCTTCGCCTGGGTGGCGAAGGCTTGCCAGGCGGGTTCCTGCGTGGCGGTGATGTGCAGCGCGGCCTTGGTGTCGGCCAGATGGCGGTCCACCATCGCCGCGGAATCACCCCCATGCATCATGCCTTCGGCCATGCCGCGCTGACGCATGTCGCCCTCACCCATCATGCCCTCACCCATCATGCCCCCGCCCATCATGGACCCCGACTCCATGCCGGCGGCGCTGCCCCACATGCGCGATGCGCCCATGCCGTCGGATTGCGCAAAGGCCGTACCGATGGCGGCTGCGGACAAGACGGCGGCGATGCCGACGATGACTTTCTGATTGCGTTTCATGGTGCTGCTCCTGTCTGAATTGGGCGAATGGTCCGTGGGACGATCCCGCCGGGCCCGATGGAGGGAAGTCCTTCGCAACGGTTCCCATTGCAGCTCCGGCATGTAAGCGCGCCATGTCAAGAAAGCACTTTTTTGTATCGCACTGCGCGCAATCCTGGCGTTGACATGCTGCGTTACATTGTTTTTTCCTGAGCACCCGGCCCGCCGGCCAAAATCGGCGCATGGAAACCTCCGACCACATCCTGATCGTCGATGACGACGCCGAGATTCGCCACCTGCTGAGCGTTTATCTGCAGAAGAACGGCTTGCGCGTGACGGCTGTTGGCGACGGCAAGGCCATGGAACGCGCGCTGCTGGCCTCAGGCGTCGACCTGATCGTGCTCGACCTGATGCTGCCTGGCGCCGACGGCCTGACCCTGTGCCGCAAGCTGCGCGCCAAGTCCGACATCCCCATCCTGATGCTGACGGCGCGCGGCGAGGAAACCGATCGCATCGTCGGCCTGGAAATGGGTGCCGACGACTATCTGCCCAAGCCCTTCAGCGCGCGCGAGTTGCTGGCGCGCATCAAGGTCATTCTGCGCCGCGCTCGCAGCCTGCCGCGCAATCTTCAGCCGGACGAGGTGCGCCAGGTGCGCTTCGCCGGCTGGACCCTCGACACCGCGCATCGCCACCTGGTTTCGCCCACCGGCGTGGTGGTCACGCTGAGCGGCGCCGAGTACCGGCTGCTGCGGGTTTTTCTGAGCCATCCGAATCGGGTGCTCAACCGCGACCAGTTGGTCGATCTGACGCAGGGCCGCGAGGCCGACCCGCTCGATCGCAGCATCGACGTGCAGGTCAGCCGACTGCGCCAGCGCCTGGGCGACGACCCGCGCGACCCCGCCCTGATCAAGACCGTGCGCGGCATCGGCTACGTCCTGTCGGCCCCGGTCGAGGCAACAACCTGATGCGCCTGCTGCCGGCCTCGCTGTTCGGGCGGATGATGCTGATCCTGTTCAGTGGTCTGGTGTTCGCCCAGATCCTGAGCGCCTCGCTCAATTTCGCCGAGCGCGATCGCCTGCTGTTGCGCAGCAGCGGCATGCAGTCGGCGCAGCGCATCGCCGACATCGTCAAGCTGCTCGATTCCCTCGGCCCTGCCGAGCAGCAGCGCATCGTCACCATCCTCAGCGTGCCGCCGCAGGTGGTGAGGCTGGAGGCAGCGCCGCGGGCGCCACATGCCGCGGCGCTGGACAACCCCCACGCCGCCATGTTCTCTGCCGCTCTGCATGCCGCGCTGGGCGATGCGCGACCACTGCGGGTTTCCGTCCGGCATGCCGCGCCGGGCGCCAGGCCATCGGGGCTGGAGTCCGGCCGCCAGGACATGATGGGTGGACATGGGGACATGGCAGCCGCCATGTCGGCCGCGATGCCGGGCATGTCGGATATGCCGGCGATGAGATCTGACATGGCATCGGGTCTGATGTTCCTGACCCAGGTGCAACTGCGCGACGGCCGTTGGGTCGCTTTCGACACCCAGTTGCCGCAGGGCCCGGCCAGCACGCCGTGGCGACTGCTGCTGACCCTGCTGGTGCTGCTGCTGACGGTGCTTGTCCTGTCGTATGCGGCGGTGCGCTGGATGACCCGGCCGCTGGCGGTCCTGGCCTGCGCCGCCGATGCCCTGGGCAAGGACATCAACCGGCCGCCGCTGCCCGAGACCGGACCGACCGAGGTGAGGCGCGCCGCGCATGCGTTCAACATCATGCAGTCCAGCCTGGTGCGTTTCATTCAGGACCGCGCCCGCATTTTCGCCGCCATGTCGCACGATCTGAAAACGCCCATCACCCGCATGCGCCTGCGCACCGAACTGCTGGAGGATGCCGATTTGCGCCAGCGTTTCGACAAGGATTTGCGCGAGATGGAACACATGGTGACGCATACGCTGGATTTCATGCGCGGGCTTGAGACACCCCAGGTTGCCCGGCCGATCGACATCACGGCGCTGCTCGAGAGCCTGCAGGCGGACAACCAGGACATGCAGCGCGAAGTCCTCATCGAAGGTCGCGCAGTGGCCCCTTATGTCGGCGACCCTGAAAGGCTCAAACGCTGCGTCTCCAACCTCATCGACAACGCCGTCCTTTACGGCAGGCAGGCGCGCGTCATCGTCGAAGACAGCCCCGCGGCCCTCACCCTGCGCATCCTGGACCAGGGGCCTGGCATTGCGCCAGACGAACTCGGCAAGGTGTTCGAGCCGTTCTACCGGCTCGAAGCATCACGCAGCCGCGAGACCGGCGGCACAGGCCTGGGGCTCGGCATCGCCCGCAACATCGCGCGCGCGGCCGGTGGCGATGTGACCTTGCGCAACCACCCGGATGGCGGCTTGGAGGCCACCTTGCACCTGCCGCGCAAGCCTGGCTTTTCTGAACCGTGATGGCGCCCTGTCCGCAGGCCGGTTGATCGAGTTCCCGGCGCCCGGCTGAGCGTGAGCCTCACCATCACGCTCGAGTCTGCGCCACGGAAAAGAGCCCTGGTGGGCACCAATGCTCAAAACCGGACGCGCCATGAAGCCGTTGGGCTCGCAGGCGAACCAATCGCGTTAAAAGATCCGAGGTGGCTTACGGATTTTGCAATCCCGTAACCTCAACGACGACGCGACGATCTGGTTGTAGACAGGCGATCAATTGCCTGGTAATTTTATTGCCCAGGCACTGATCGGGTTTAGTTACTGGATCTTCTCCATCCTTGCCCATTGCAGTTATTTTCGCTGCGTCTAAGCCGTCAACATCCACGAGATATTTCTTGACGGCTTCGGCACGACGCTTTGACAACAGCATATTATAATGGTGCGCACCAATCCTGTCAGAATAGCCGGTTACGGAAATATCTGAATATTGCGCCCCTTTCAGTTTTTGTGCGAATTGATCAAGTTGCTCTCTGCCTTCGGGCATAAGCTTGGATTGATCGAAGCCGAAAAATGAATCAGCCAGAAACGTAACGCGAGTCGGCTTCGGCGCAGGCGCCATCACGACTGGGGCTGCCATGATCGGTGTTGGCGCCGATGTGCTGGCAACTGGCTCTGGAGTCATGACAGCTGGTTTTGATTCAGGCGGCGCTGGTTGTGACTCCCGGCCGAATGGAAAAACCAAACTGACTGAATAAACATCAACATCACCATGGTTTCCGACTGCATCATTCACGCGGTAACGTTTTGCGTCTGCGCGCAAAGAAACCCAATCATTGATTTTATATTGAGCGCCCAAGCCGAAATTGTAACCTCCGCCATTGTTATTGGCAGTCGGTATGGTGTGAACGCCGCCTGTACTCGAAAAGCTGTCTTGCGTTCTCGTGTACTGACCGCCAATGAAGCCGAGAAGAGTCATGCGTTGAGTGATTGGCCAAAGCCCGACGGCATCAAGAGCCAGCCCTGAAAACTTGGCATTTCCAGATAGTGTTCCCGCAGGATTTGTGCTGGCGCTGTAGCCAAATTCACCAAGATTAAAATAACCGCCTTCTAGTGCGAAATAGTGGTTAAAGCGATAGCCCAGGAATAAATTGTATGCCGTATCCCCTTGGCTATTGTTGATTCCATTAACCCCGAAGCCAGACGCTTTAAGGCCTGAAATGATGCGCTGGTCATCGATCGATGCCCTGGAGTGGCCAATGCCTCCGATTCCATACAGATTGGGAAGCCCATCCGCGTGAGCCACTTGAAATGCAAGGCCTTCGAGGCATAACAAACCAGTCAATGCTGTGACTCTCATAAGTCTCATTTTAATTCCCCAAGAACGATTGATGCGGAGCTTTATTTCTGCTCATCAAACACCGCAGGTCCTGTAGGACGGCAGCATTTGATGGCAAATTGACAGAAACTCGAACGAGTTTCGAAAATGGTCGTCATGCTCATCAAGGGAGCGTGATGGTGGTGTTAACCATGGTCACGGATGCAACCAGACTCAAGGCCCTGCCGATCAAACTTGTCTGGATCGCCGTACCGGCTGTCGAAAATGTGATGCCCGAGTTTGAAATGATGGTCCCGGCCATGGCACTTCCGGTCGCAATCGTGGCCGCGCTGCCGACGGCCCAAAAAACATTTTTCGCCTGCGCATTGTTGATCAACAGGATCTTGGGGGCAAATGTCGGGGATCCAACCGTCAAACTGCTAGCCATCTGGAAAACCCATGTGGCATTATTATTACCTTGGCCGTCAAGCGTCAAATTGCCTGCAGTAATCGAGAATGTTCCACCAGCAGCGGTGTAATCACCGGGCGCTAAAGTCAAATTACCCAGTTCACCAGCCCCAGGGCTAGGGCCTGGGGCCAAGGATTGCAGATAATTATAGGCCGTGCGTGCATCTGATTGTGCTTGGGTCGCGACCGCAAGGGTTTGCGTAGTTCCTGGTGCCGGGGGGCCGCAATTAATGGTTCCCGTGACCTGTCCCATATTCAGGGGTGTTTCGGTATAGACGGTACCCGTGCTATCGTGGAAACCAGTGATCGCGGTGCATGCGGCCGTTGTGCCAAGATCACCAGCAACGATGGTATTAATTCCCTGATTCGTGACTCCAGCCCCGCCGCCAAATGCACCGAAAGCTGCAGCGGTTCCAAGTATGCTTGCTGAAGTGGTTGGAGGGGCCGCATTTGTTGGTGTGGTTGCCCCTGGGGCACCAGCGCCGCCGCTCGCGGCAGGTTGAACAGACGCACCTAAAATGGGATCTTTCCCTCCGCCTCCGCCACAGCCGGAGAGCAGCGTTGCGAATATCACAACAAAAAGCCACCCGGCGAAATTCAAATTAAAATGAGTCTTAATCATCGTTGTCTACCCAATGTGTTTATTGAAATAAGAAAATATTCATTATTTTCGGTCACATCTTAATTCTATTTGGCAAAATAATAATCTGTCTGTTCGGTAGAACACATAGCGGATATCGTCAGCTCACAATCATCCAAGCCGCATTGAGCGCCTTGTCTGCGGTATTTTTGAAACAATAGGCAATCGTGTTGAATGACGGCATGATGAACTGGGCCGAGCGTGATTAGCGTGAGTTTTGTGACGCCGAGATGCGTTGCTGCACGCAATATGCGCGAGCAAGGCGCAATGCAAGTGATTCCCGGCTGTCAGTGGACAGTCGGATTTGTCCCACAGCGGCCCGCTGCGAAAATCCGCGCGGGCTGGTCAGGGAACTCGTCGCCGTGGCATCGGCGGGAGATTTTGTCGGCCACAAACCTGAACCTGGCCTTTGGCGGCCTTGGCACCACTGGGTGGAGCCGATGAAAAGCTCATGTCGCCACAATCGGTTGTCGAGTAGAGGTCCATGGCGTTGTGGATTACGCCTGTTGGACAGTCTCTGTAACGGGTTCCGCCTGGCATTCGCAGGGCTCTCCAGCCGCAGCGTGCTGCAGGTTCTGCAGGATGCCGCATGCGCTCGCCGTCTGGTTGGCTTGGCAGGTCTCGCGCAGTGCGTGCAACAGCCGCTCCAGTTGGCGCAGCGACTCGGCCTGATGGTGAATGCGCGCGATCTGCCGGTCGATCAACTGGTTGATGGCGTCGCACGCCGATTCAGGATGCTGCTGAAAGCTGCGCAACACGCGCACGTCCGGCAAGCCGATGCCCAGCGAGCGGCAGTGGCGAATGAAGTTGAGCTGCACCAGGTGGTCGCTGTTGTAGTTGCGATAGCCGTTGCCTTCGCGGGCGGGCGCGTCCAGCAAGCCCTCGCGCTCGTAAAAACGCACCGTCTCCACGTCGCACTGGCCGCGCTGCGCCAATTCCCCGATTCGCATGTTGCATTCTCCTCTCGTGCACAGGCACCAAGTCACTTGACCCTGTAGTAGGTACAGGCTGTTCAATGATGGCACCGTTCACCGAGATTCGCCATCATGAGCCAGCACGACCCCACCAGCACGGCGTTACGCCTGCCTGCCCAGGCGCACGAGCATGGCCCAGCCTGTGGCCACGAACAAGCGGATGGTCCAGGCCACGACCACGGCCCTGATACGCACGCCCACACCCATGCGACGGCCGATGCCTGCTGCGCCCTGGCGACGCAGACTGACTGCATCACGGGGGTGTGCAACACCAATCCGGCACCCGACGGGACCAGCCGGGTGCGCTACCGCATCGACAAGATGGACTGCCCCACCGAGGAGCGCCTGATCCGCAACAAACTGGAGGCCATGCCCGGGGTGGTCCAACTCGACTTCAACCTCCTGCAACGGGAACTCACGGTGTATCACCGTCTGGAGCAGCCGCAGGAGATTGCCGCGGTGCTGCACAAGTTGGACATGGCACCCAATTTGCTGGAAGCCAATGCGCCGGTGTCCGTGCTTCCCCCGGCCCTGAGCCCACGGCAAAAAGGTCTGCTCGCCGTGGCTGGCGTCACCGCCGTCGCGGCCGAGGTCATCGCCTGGTCGAGCGTGCAAGAAGCCTCGTGGATGGTGATGGTGCTTGCCGCCGTGTCCATCCTCAGCGCCGGCCTGCCGACCCTCAAAAAGGGCTGGGTCTCGCTCAGAAACCTGACCCTCAACATCCACTTCCTGATGTCCATCGCGGTGGCCGGGGCCGTGGCGCTGGGCAAGTGGCCGGAGGCGGCGATGGTGGTGTTCCTGTTCGCCGTGGCCGAGGCGATCGAGGCGCTGTCGCTGGAGCGTGCCAGGAACGCGATCAAGGCGCTCACGGCCATCGCGCCGGAAACCGCCGAGGTCAAGGCCGGCGAAGCCTGGCAGGCCAAGCCGGTGGCCGAGGTGGCCGTCGGCAGCCGCATCCGGGTGCGCACCGGCGCGCGGGTGCCGCTGGACGCACGCGTCGCGTCCGGCCGCGCGGCGTTGAACCAGGCGCCGATCACCGGAGAAAGCCTGCCCGTGGACAAGCAGGCGGGCGACCTGCTGTATGCCGGCAGCATCGTGGCCGATGGCGTGGTGGAAGCCACCGTCACGGCCTCGGCCAGTGACAGCACCTTGGCCCGCATCGCCCTGGCCATTCAGAGCGCGCAGTCACAGCGCGCGCCGACTCAGCGTTTCGTCGATCAATTCGCGCGGTACTACACCCCCGCGGTGGTCGTCTTCGCCATCGCCGTGGCCATCCTCGGCCCGCTGCTGAGCGGCGGAGGCTGGAGTTCCTGGCTGTACGAGGCCCTGGTGATGCTGGTCATCGCCTGCCCTTGCGCCTTGGTGGTCTCCACCCCGGTCACGGTGGTCAGCGGTCTTGCGGCGGCGGCCCGGCATGGCATCCTGGTCAAAGGCGGGGTTTATCTGGAAGGCGGTCGGCTGCTCAAGGCCGTGGCGCTCGACAAGACCGGCACCTTGACCCGCGGCAAGCCCGCACTGACCGACGCCATCCCGCTTGGCGACATGCCCATCGCGCAGGCCTTGCAAATTGCCGCCAGCCTCGACGATCGCAGCACGCATCCGGTCGCCCAGGCGCTGGTTGCCGGCTGGCGGGAGCAGCAAGCGGGTGCCGCAGTGCTGCCCGTCGAGGATTTTGGCGTGCTGCAAGGGCGCGGCGTCAAGGGCAGCGTCGCCGGCCAGCTCTGGCATCTGGGCAATCACAGCCTGGCTGAAGACATCGGGGTTTGTTCGGCCGCGCTGGAGGGGCAACTTGCCGTGCTGGAGCGTGCCGGCAAGACCGCCATCGTGCTGTGTGACGCGGCCGGCCCGGTGGCCGTGTTTGGCGTCGCCGACACCCTGAGGCCGGAGAGCGCGCAGGCGGTTGCGGCCCTCAAGGGGCTGGGTGTCGAGCCAGTCATGTTGACGGGCGACAACCCGGCCACGGCACAAGCGATTGCCGCCCAGCTCGGCATCAAGGATGCGCGCGGCGATCTGCTGCCGCAGGACAAGCAGGCCGCCGTTGCGGAACTGCATGCCCGCTACGGCTCGGTCGGCATGATCGGCGACGGCGTGAACGATGCGCTGGCGCTGGCACGCGCGAACATTGGCTTTGCCATGGGGGCGGCCGGCACCGCCACCGCGCTGGAAACCGCCGATGTCGCCATCATGGACGACGACCCGCGCAAGATCGCCGACTTCATCCGCTTGAGCCAGCGCACCGCCACGATCCTCAAGCAGAACATCGCCCTCGCGCTGGGCATCAAGGCGGTGTTCTTCACCCTGGCTTTGGGCGGCGTGGCGACCCTGTGGATGGCGGTGTTCGCCGACATGGGGGCCAGCCTGCTGGTGGTGTTCAACGGCATGCGACTGCTGCGCGAAATCTCGCTGCGCCAGGCGCCATGAATCTTCTCACCTTGCCTTGCTCTGGCGCAGCGGTCTTGACCGGCGGATCCGCATGGAGAACTCGTCAATCGGGCTCAGTGGGGTTTGCCGCCGGCATCACCGCTGCGCTGGACGACGCATCGAACAGCAGCCCGGCCTGCAGCTTGAGCAGCGCCGCCGACTGGGCGGCGTCGAAGTGTGATTGCAACGCCTGCCGCACGGCGTCGAGCGCGCTGCGGCGGGCCAGCAGCCAGTCGGAGATGCCGGCTTCGCCCAACTGGTAGGCGCGCAGCATGCGGGCACTGGCCTGGGTCTGCACCTGCACGGCCTGATCCATTGCCTGCGCGCCCGCAGCCTGCGATCGGGAGGTCGCCCAGAGCCGCTGGAATTCGGCCAGCGTCAGCGCCTGGGCGTCGCGCAAGCGCCATTGCGCGGCATCCACTTCAGCCAGTGCGGCGCGCTCGGTCGACACCCGCGCCAGGCCGCCGAAGGGCATGGCAAGCTGCAGGCCGATGATGCGCTCGCGACCGCCGCGATCGGAGCCAACGTAGGCCCCCACCGTGGGCTGCGGGGTGCGCGCTGCCGTGGCCTGCCCGGCCTTTGCCTGCGCCTGTTGCAGCGCGGCGCGGTCGCGCGCGAGGATGGTGCTGTTTTGCTCCACGAGGGCGCGCAGCGCGTCGCCTGACAGAGTGGGCAGGGCGAGCTGCGCCGTGCTTCCCGCCTGCCCGCTCAAGGTGGTGTCGCCCGCGAGTGCGGGATAGCGCGCCTCCAGCGCGGCGCGGCTGCTCGACGCCAGCCCTTGCGCCAGCAACAGCGCCGAGTGCGCGCGCGCCTCCTCGGCCTGTATCTGCTCCAGCTCCAGCAGGCTGGCGTCGCCCAGCGCCTTGCGGCGTAGCAAGGCCTGCGCCTGCCGCTGTATCAGGGTGAGGTTCTGCTGCGCCAGTGCAGCCTCGGCCTGCGCGCGCTGCGCGGCGAACCAGGCGACGAGCACATCGGTCAACAGCTGTTGCCGCGCACCGATCAGCCCGGCGTTGGCCGATGTGGCCAAGGCGTCCGCCAGGCGGTTGTCGGCCTGCACCTGCGAAGGCAGGCGGATCTGACGGTTGAGCAGCAACTGCCACTCGGCGTAGTTGCCGTTGTCGGGCGGCGCGTCGATGCGGCGCTGCTGCACCTGCGCCTGGCCGGTGAACTCCTGTGTGCCGGAGCGCAGCACCTGGCCGTTTTGCAAGGCGGCCTGCTGCATGGCCTGCGCCTCGTGCAGCGGGGGCGTGTCGGCCAGCAGCCGGTCGATCCCGGCGAATGACGGCAGCGTCGGGCGCGGCAGGGCGCTCAACTGCGGCAGCATGTCCTGTGACATCGTGACCGGAGGCGTTTGCGCCGACGGCTTGACGGGTGAAGCAGACTGGGGCGTAGCGGCCAGCGCCGGTACCGACGCGGTGAACAGCAGCGCCAGCGCGGCCACCAGGGCGCGCAGGGCGAAGGGTTGCGAGGTGAAGTGCATCAGACGTTCTCCGTCGGGTTGGCCGCGGCTTCGGCTTCGCGCTCCTGGCGCGGCAGGCCGAAGCGGGCGAACAGCAGGGGCAGCAGCACCAGGGTCAGGGCGGTGGAGCTCAGCAGCCCGCCGACCACGACGATGGCCAGGGGTTTCTGGATTTCCGAGCCCGGCCCTGTGGCCGACAGCAGGGGGATGAGGCTGAGCGCGGTGATGGTGGCGGTCATCATCACCGGCCGCAGGCGGCGCATGGCGCCTTCGCGCACCGCCTGCGGCAGCGGCAGCCCGCGCTGCAGCAATTCGTTGAAATGGCTGACCAGCACCACGCCGTTGAGCACCGCGATGCCCAGCAGGGCGATGAAACCGACCGAGGCCGGCACCGACAGGTATTGCCCGCTGGCCCACAGCGCGATCACCCCGCCCACCAGCGCGAACGGAATGTTGGCGAACACCAGCGCAGATTGCCGCACCGAGCCGAAGGTGGTTATCAGCAGCACGAAGATGAGCGCCAGCGCCACTGGCACCACCAGCCCCAGGCGGGCGGCGGCGCGCTGCTGGTTCTCGAACTGGCCGCCCCATTGCAGGCGCACGCCTTCGGGCAGCTTGACCTGGGCGGCGACGGCCTGCCTGGCGTCGGCGACATAGCCCACCAGGTCGCGCCCGCTGACATGGGCCTGCACCGCGGCGAAGCGGCTGCCGTCTTCATGCGCCACCAGCACCGGGCCTTGCGTCGGCTTCAGCCGGGCGAGTTGCGACAGCGGGTAGGCGGTGCCGCTCGGCGCGGTGAGCATCACATGCGAGAAGGCCTGCGGATTGCTGCGCAGATCGGCACCGCCGCGCAGCAGCAGGGGCGTGCGGCGCACGCCTTCGAGCACGATGCCTTGCGGCTGGCCCTCCACCAGGGCGCGCAAGTCTTGCTGCAGGCTGTCCACATCGAAGCCGGCGCGGCCCGCGGCGAGGCGATCGACCTGCACCGTGAGGTATTGCACGCCTTCGGGCCGCGCCGCGAGCACTTCCTGCGCGCCGGGCACGCCCTTGAGCACCTGCGCGACTTGTTGCGACAAGGTGCCGAGCTGGGCGATGTCGGGGCCGAAGATTTTCAGCACCAGATCGCCGCGACTGCCGGTGAGCATTTCCGACACGCGCATCTCGATGGGCTGGGTGAAGCCGAAGTCCACGCCGGGAAAACGCTCCAGCACCTTGCGCATCGCTGCGATCACCTGGTCCTTGCCACCCCTCCATTCCGACGCGGGTTTCAAGACCAGGAAGGCATCCGTCTCGTTCAGTCCCATCGGGTCGAGGCCGAGGTCGTCCGAGCCACTGCGGGCGACGATGGACTTGATCTCGGGTATTTCTTTCAGCAGCGCCCGCTGCACCCGCAGGTCGAGCGCGGCGGTTGCGCCCAGGCTGACCGAGGGCAGTTTCTGCAATTGCACGATCATGTCGCCTTCGTCGAGCGCGGGCATGAAGGTCTTGCCGACGCGGGTGTAGGCCCAGCCCGCGGCGACCAGCGAGAGCAGCGACACCACCACCACGATGCGACTGTGGGCGAAGCTCCAGTCCAGCACGCGCTGATAGCCCGCCGAGAGTTTGCGTACCAGCCAGGGGTCGCCGTGAGGAGCTGTTTTCAACAGCAGCGACGCCATCACCGGCACGATGGTCAGCGCAATGAGCAGCGACGCGCCCAGCGCGAACACGATGGTCAGCGCCACCGGGCGGAACAGCTTGCCCTCCAGCCCTTCGAGGGTGAGCAGGGGCAGGAACACGATGGCGATGATGGCCACGCCCGCCAGCACCGGGCCGGACACTTCCGACACCCCGCGCAGGATGCGTCCCAGGCGGTCGGTGGTCGCGGCGCCGGCGTTGTGGTCAGGCGCTTTTTCCGGGTCGTGCGCCATGTGGTTGACCAGGTTTTCCACCACCACCACAGCGGCATCCACCAGCATGCCCAGCGCGATCGCCAGCCCGCCCAGACTCATCAGGTTGGCGCTCAAGCCCGCCCAGCGCATGAGGATGAAGGTGGCCAGCGCCGACAGCGGCAGGGTGATGGCCACCACCAGCGCCGCGCGCCAGTTGCCGAGGAACAGCAGCAGCATCACCACCACCAGCGCCACGGCTTCGCCCAGGGCCTTGGTCACGGTGCCCACGGCGCGCTCGACCAACTGGCTGCGGTCATAGAACACCTGGATTTTCATGCCTTGCGGCAAGCGTGGTTCGAGTTCTGCGAGGCGCGATTTCACACCGTGAATCACCTGCTGCGCATTGGCCCCGCGCAGGCCGAGCACGATGCCTTCCACCGCTTCGCCCTGGCCATCGGCGGTGACGATGCCGTAGCGCGTGCTGCTGTCCACGCTCACCTGCGCCACGTCGCTCACCCGCACGGGCGTGCCGCGCACGCTGGCGACGACGCTGTTGCGCATGTCGTCGGCATCGGCGAAGGCGCCTTGCACCCGCACGATGCGCGTTTCTTCACCCTCGTCCAGGCGGCCCGCGCCGTCATTGCTGTTGTTGGTCTGCAGTGCAGTGCGCAACTGGTTGAGCGACAGTCCCCAGGCCGAGAGTCTGGCCGGGTCGGGACGCACCTCGAACACGCGCACGTCGCCGCCGAGCATGTTGACGTCGGCTACGCCCGGCACGGTGCGCAGCGCAGGGCGGATGAGCCATTGCAGCGCGCTGCGCTTGTGCTCCAGTGTTGCATCGCCCGCGATGGTGAACATGAACAGGTCCGACAAGGGCGTGGTGATCGGCGCCAGCCCGCCTTGCGCCGATGCGGGCAACTCGCCGCGCACATTGGCCAGCGCCTCGCCCACCTGCTGCCGCGCCCAGTACACATCGGTGCCTTCGGCGAAGTCCACCGTGATGTCGGCAATGCCGTACTTCGACACCGAGCGCACGATGCGCTTGTCGGCGATGCCCAGCACCTCCTGCTCGATGGGCAGGACGATGCGCGTCTCCACCTCTTCCGGGGTCATGCCCGGCGCCTTCATGATGATCTTCACCTGGGGCGACGAGACGTCGGGAAAGGCGTCGATGGGCAGCGCGCGCCAGGCAATGATGCCGCCCACCACCAGCGCCAGCGTGGCGCCGATGGTCAGCAGGCGCTGGCGCAGCGCGCCATGCGTGAGGGACATGAGGTTCATCATGATTGGCACCCCCGCGCTTCGCTTGCCCCAGTCGAGTGGGGGCTTCGCCCGCTTCGGGCGGCCGTGCGCGGGCTCATGGCGCCACCTCGCCCGCCGCTGCCTTGATCGCCACCACGCTGGCGGCCGCGACCTTGTCACCCGCCTTGAGCGCGCCGCTGACCATCACCGCGTCATTCAGGCGCCCGACAACGGTGACGGGCACGATGCGAAAGCCATCCTTCGCCATCACGAGCACCGCGTCACGCCCGTTGATCTGCGTCACGGCCGCTGGCGGCACGCGCCACACTCCGGCTCGCGCGGGCAGGCTCAAACGCGCCTGCACCACGCCGCCGGCCTGCAGGCCGCCGGGCTGGGTGACGCGCACCCGCAGCAGCACGCTCTGCCCGGCATTGAGCGCGGCCGATTTCGTCTGCACCACGCCGCGCGCCTGCGACTCCGGCACGTCCACGGCGGCGCCGACTTGCAGCGCCGCGGCTTGCTGCGGGCTGGCGTCGATGTCCAGCCCGAGCTGACCTTGCCGGGCGATGCGGAACAGCGTCACGGCCATGTCCACCCGCTGCCCCGGCAGTGCGCTGGCTTCGGTGATGGTTCCGGCGATGGGCGCGCGCAGCACGGCCACGCCATTCAGCCCGGCGCCTCCCGCGGCCAGCTTGAGCGCCAGATCGCGCTCGGCCAACATGGTCTGCGCCTCGCGGTGCTGGGCGCGGGCGGTGTCCAGCCGGGCGCTGGGCACGATGCCCTCGTTCACCAAGGCGGTGTCACGTTGCAGTTGGCGCCACGCCAGATCGAGCCGGCTTTGCGCCTCGCTGCGCTCGCGCTGCAACTGGGCGATTTGCGGGCTGCTGAGTTCAGCCAGCGGCTGGCTGCTCGTCACCGCGTCGCCAGGGTTCGCCAGCAGGCGGGTGATGAGCCCGGCGGCCGGCGCGGCCACCACCGCCTGCTGTGACAGCGGCACCGTCACGCGAGCGGGCAGATCGATCTGTGCGGCGGTGGCAGCTTGCACCGGCGCCAGGCGCACGCCCAGCGCGGTTTGCTGATCGGCCGAGATGGCGATGACGCCGGGAGAGGCGGCGCCGGCTGTGGCTGGCAGAACGGTGAGCGCGAGGCCCAGCAGCGCAACAGACAGACTGCCCGCAAGCGTCGTGCGCGAAAAATCGATGTGATGCATGGATGATCCCGGCGGTGCCGGTCCCCTTCAATGGCTGGGTGGATGCAAGCCGGGCGTCCACAGGGCGCACCTGTGTCGCAGCGCGAATGCAGCGGTCAGCGCGGCGGTGCAGCCGCGCGTCGCGTCAGGCCAGGAACAGTGGGGGCGCGTGGGCCGGAGGCGGCAGGCCTGGCGCGCCACGTGAGGCGGGACAGGCGGGCTGTGGGTTGGCGTGGCCAACGCTCGCGGCGGACCTTTGCCGGGCCAAAACCACGGCATGCGCCGGGTTGGCGGGCAGCCACGGTTGAGGCGCAGGGGCTGGTGTGTGCGCCAAGGCGATACGCAAGACACGCAACGCGCTCGGCCCCACCGACACCTCGACAGCGACCGACTCATGCGCCAGCAGCAAGCCGGCGTTGTTGCCGGGACCTTGCGCGTTCGGCGATGCCAGCGAGGCACGGCCGCCGCCGAGCTCCAGCGGGCCGGCATGGATGTGCCAGCCTTGCTGCACGGGTTGCCCCAGATGCCCGTGCACGAACGGCGCCAGCGCCAACAACAGGGCCAGCAGGGTCAGGGTGACCCGGCGGATGGTGTGGACGATGGTGCGGGCGTTCATGGAGAGTTGAAGCGACATGCAACGAAATTTAACAAAAGGATCGCCATGGCGCTGGCCCGAGGATTGGCCGCCTGCACCCGGTGTCCCTGCGGCTGCATCGGCCTGACCAAGCCAGCCGACGGCCGGGAACCGCAAAAACAGCCCCTTCCTACAATGCGCCGATGCCTCCTCGCCCGCGCCGCCCAGCCGTTGCTGCCGCCACCTCGACGCGGGCTTCCGAGGCTGTGCCGGGGGCATCGCCAGCCTCCCGGTCCAAACCCAAACCCAGACCCGAACCGACTTCGCCCGGCGAGCGACTGGGATTGCGCAGCGACTGGGACTACGCCCTGCACCTGCCGCTGCATTACATCGATGAAACCCGCCTCACCGCCATCGCTGCACTGCGTGAAGGGCATGCTGCCGTGGTGCAGGCGCGGGTGGTGCTGGCCGAGGTCGCGGGCGGCGTTCGCAAGCAGTTGCGGGTGCAGGTGGAAGACGCCAGCGGCCAACTCGAGCTGCGCTTTTTTCACTTCTATGCCAACTGGGCGCGGCAGTACGCGGTGGGCAAACTGCTGCGCATTCGCGGCGAGCCGCGCGCCGGGTTGTTCGGCATGGAGATGGTGCATCCCACCTGCCACGTCGCCCGCGCCGACGAGCCCATGCCCGACCGCCTCACGCCCATCTACCCGGCGGCGGCCGGCATCAGCCAGGCCTGGCTGCGCAAGGCCATCGCCAGCGCGCGCGCCCGGCTCGACGCGCACGAATGGTTGCCGGCGGCCTTGCTGGCGCAGCGGCAGTTGCCCGACATTGCCAGCACCCTGGATATGCTCCACGCGCCCACCCCGGAGGTGTCGCTGGCGACGCTGCAAGACCGCAGCCACCCGGCATGGCAACGGGTGAAATTCGACGAACTGCTGGCCCAGCAACTCGCGCAGCAGCAGGCGCGGGCCCGGCGCGCCACCCTGCGTGCCTGGCCCATGGCGGCACAGCGCGGCAGCCAAAGCCTCACACGACGGCTGCTGGAGGTTCTGCCCTTCACCCTCACACCCGACCAGCAGTCCTGCGTGGCCGAGATTGCTGCCGACCTGAGGCGCGAACAACCGATGCACCGCCTGTTGCAGGGGGATGTCGGCAGCGGCAAGACCGTGGTGGCAGCGCTGGCGGCGACGCAGGCCATCGACGCGGGTTTTCAGTGCGCGCTGATGGCGCCCACCGACATCCTCGCCAGCCAGCATCTGCGCAAGCTGGCCGACTGGCTGGCGCCGCTGGGCGTGCAGGTGGCCTGGCTCAGCGGCGCGCAGGCCAGGCGCGAGCGCGCCGCCGCGCTGGCCGCTGCCTCCAGCGGCACGTCGCAACTGGTGGTGGGCACGCACGCCGTGATTCAGGACAAGGTGAATTTCGCCCGCCTCGGCCTGGCCATCGTCGATGAACAGCACCGCTTCGGCGTCGCCCAGCGCCTGAGCCTGCGGGCCAAGGGCGGCGAGGGCACCCAGGAGCCGAGCGCCGCCCGCAGCGGCCAGCCCGTGCGCGAGCCGCATCTGCTGATGATGAGCGCCACCCCCATTCCGCGCACCCTGGCGATGGCGGTGTTCGGCGATCTCGACGTCTCCACCATCGCCCATCTGCCACCCGGGCGCAGCCCGGTGCAGACCCGTGTGTTCAGCGACGCCCGGCGCGATGCGGTGATCGCCCGCGTGCGCGAACTGTTGGCCGCCGGCCGGCAGGTGTACTGGGTCTGCCCGTTGGTGGAGGACAGCGAGGTGCTCGACCTGCGCAACGCCGAAGCCACTTACGCCGAGTTGCAGGTGGCACTGTCCGGGGATGGCGCCAGGGGCGAAGGCGAGGACGCCCGCGTCGGTCTGCTGCACGGCCGCATGCCGGCGGCGCAAAAAGCGCAGGTGATGGCCGATTTCGCCTGCGCCCGCCTGCGCCTGCTGGTGGCCACCACTGTCATCGAGGTGGGGGTGGACGTGCCCGCCGCCACGCTCATGGTGATCGAACATGCCGAGCGCTTCGGCCTGTCGCAGCTGCATCAGTTGCGCGGCCGGGTGGGGCGGGGCGCCGAGGCCTCGGAATGCCTGCTGCTGTTCAGCGCGCCGCTGTCGGACCTGGCGCGCGCCCGGCTGCAGGCGCTGCGCGACAGCGGCGACGGTTTCGTGCTGGCGCAAAAGGATCTGGAGCTGCGCGGTCCGGGCGAGCTGCTCGGCCAGCGACAGAGCGGCCTGCAGGCACTGCGCCATGCTGACCTGCAGACCGACACCGCATTGCTCGACGCCGCGCGCGAGGCGGCCATCTGGCTGCTGCGCCACGACCCGCCCGCGGCGCGGCAGCACCTGCAGCGTTGGCTGGGCGGGCGGCTGGACTGGCTCGCGGCGTAAGACTCGGGCTCACGTCGTGGGGCCTGGGCCTTCGCGCCGGCGGCGGTCGCGGGCGCATTTCGGTGACCCGCTATCCATAGCGTCTAACCATGTCTTCGGCAATCTGCTTGAATCGAAGCTATGACACTCACTGAACTTCGCTACATCGTCGCTGTCGCCCGCGAACGCCATTTCGGCCGCGCCGCCGAGGCTTGTTTCGTCAGTCAGCCCACGTTGTCGGTGGCCATCAAGAAGCTGGAAGACGAACTCGACATGAAGATCTTCGAGCGCGGCGGCACCGAAGTCAGCATCACGCCCATCGGTAACGCCATCATCGAGCAGGCGCAGCGCGTGCTGGAGCAGTCGGCAGCGATCAAGGAAATCGCCAAGCGCGGCAAAAATCCGCTGGCCGGTCCGCTGCGCCTGGGTGTGATCTACACCGTAGCCCCCTACCTCTTGCCGCCGCTGGTGCGGCGCATCATCCGCGACGCGCCGCAAATGCCGCTCCTGCTGCAGGAGCAACTGACGGTGAAGCTGCTGGACATGCTGCGCAACGGCGAACTCGACGTTGCCATCCTCGCCGAGCCCTTTCCCGAACATGGCCTGGCCATCGCACCGCTCTACGACGAGCCCTTTCTCGTCGCCGTGCCCCACGGCCATCGCCTGGCGCATGGCAAGCCGGTGAGCAGCGAGGCCATTAAGGAAGAAACCATGCTGCTGCTGGGCACGGGCCATTGCTTCCGGGACCATGTGCTGGAGGTCTGCCCCGAGTTCGCGCGCTTTTCGCCGGGCTCCGAGGGCATCCGCAAGACGTTCGAGGGATCGTCGCTGGAGACCATCAAGCACATGGTGGCCTCGGGCATGGGCATCACCATTCTGCCCAAGCTGTCGGTGCCGTTCGAGCCCGGCAAGGCACCACCGGAAGGGCCAGGGCAGATTTGCTATGTACCGTTTTGCGATCCGGTGCCCACCCGCCGCGTGGTGCTGGTGTGGCGCAAGAGCTTCACGCGGCTTGAAGCGATCGAGGCCCTGCGCCGCGCCGTGCTCGACTGCGAACTGCCCGGCGTGGTCAAGCTGCAGCCGACGCAGGCTGTGGCCCAGGCGGCCTGAGCATCGTCAGGGTGGGTTTGCGGTGCTGAAGTTTGCGGCGCCGAAGCCACGCCGAGGCGGCGTCGAAACCGGCAAGCACAGGGAGTGGCGGCATGGCGCAGGCGCACCGTGGTCGCTTCACTCCACCTGCAGGGCCTGGGAGTTCTTCACTTCTTCCATCACCGCGTAGGTATGGGTTTCGCGCACACCGGGCAGGCTCAGCAGCACGCTGCCGAGAAACTCGCGGTAGGCCGGCATGTCGGCCACGCGGGTTTTGAGCAGGTAGTCGAAGCCGCCGGCCACCATATGGCATTCCATGATTTCCGGACGCGCCTGCACGGCGGTCTTGAACTGCTCGAACACGTCGGGCGTGGTGCGGTCGAGCACGACCTCGATGAACACCAGCAATGCCGCACTCAGTCGTTGGGGGTTGAGCCTGGCCTCGTAGCCGAGGATGAATTTCTCGCGCACCAGGCGGCGCACGCGCTCCAGCACCGCCGTGGGCGAGAGATGCACAGCTTGGGCCAAAGCCAGATTCGACATGCGGCCATCGCTTTGCAGCAAGGCCAGGATGCGCCGATCGACACGGTCGAGGGCGTTTACGGGGTCTTTCATGGTCGAGCCTCCGGGCAATGTAGGAATTGGTTTGTTGAGGGAACAGCCCAAGTTACATCAAGGATGTCAAGAATCGTGAACGGCACGAGCGCGCCAATTGTCGTTGAAAAACCGCGCAAGCTTACACAAACAGCGATAAGCAGTGCAATTTTTCCCGCGACTCACGACTCATTTGAGGTAATCGTGCACCACCTTGCCCAGCCCGAGAGTGAGGTCGGAGACCAGGTGCACGCTGCTCAGCACTTCCAGCACGGGCAGCCTGGCCACCGGGGCTAGCGCGTGGGCATGCAGTTCCAGCGCCGCCGGGCCGGACCAAGCCCCTTTCACCACCACGTCTTCCAGGTTGTAAGTCACCAGTTCGCAAATGCGCGGCGTGCAATCCACGTCGGGAATGATTTTCAGCAGATAGTTCGCCGCCAGCAGGCTCTTGCGAACTTGTTCGCTGTCCAGTGCCTGATGTTTGTAGCCCATGGTGCCGGTTGCCACGCGCACCGAGCCGTAGTCCAGCGTGCCCAGCAGGGTGTCGCTCTCCACGATCAGGCGGGGTTTGGCCAGTTTTTTCGGGAAACCCCAGATTTCGCGCCCGCCGGCCAGCGGCGCCTCGTCGTCCAGGAACATGGCGACCTGGTAGGTGCCCGGCTTGCCCTTGTACGTCACGGGAACCACCTGGCCGGATTCGGTGTAGTCGCCAAAGCCCGTGGAGTCGGGCATGCGGATGAACTCGAACTTGGCCGTATCGCCCGCGGGCTGCAGCGGTTCCGGCACCAGTTCGCGCAACAGCGCGGGGTCGGTGCGGTAGGTGATGATGAGGAATTCGCGGTTGATGAAGCGATACGGCCCGCGTGGATAGGCCGGGCTCGACAGCGGCATGGAAAAGGCGGACTTTGCGACTTGATGGGCTTGCATGATGGAGATCCTTTGAGGGAAACGATGGGGCATTCTCGACGCGTGCTGACTCCCAGCGGGTGTGCCCGGTGGCCAGACCCTGGAGCAATCCAGGGGAGACAGTATTCAGTCTGTGCCGGGGAAAGCTGGAAAGTTCACGCAAATAGTCGGGCTTCAGTTTGGCTTCATCCGGTCAAGGCAGGCAAAGACGACAGCAGTAGGCACCGCCGCGCTTCAGCATGGCATCCAAAAGGTCAAGACGAAGGTCAAAATTAAACGCTAAAAATAAAGCGTTAACCAAAGAACTATCGGTTATGCCAGCCCAAATACAACACCCATTTTGGGGGGGAAGTCCTACAGTTTCTGCTGTTGCTTAAGCCTCCCACTCTCCAGTCGAAAACCATGTCCGCCCAGCCCGCCTCCAACCCTCTGCGCGCAGTCGCCTCCTCGCCGGCTTGCCCGCCTTCCACCGTCCCGCGCCTGCCGGAGCCCGTGCGTGACGAAGCCTTCGTGATGCGCCAAGTGCTCGCCAGCCTTGCCGGTTTCGACTGGGCCGCAGCCACTGCCGTGGCCGAACCGTGGGTGACGGCCGTGCGCACCAAGCCCGCGCCGTTCTGGGCCCTGGAATCACTGCTGCGCGAATATCCCATCGCCAGCAGCGAAGGCCTGGCCTTGATGCGCCTGGCCGAAGCCCTGCTGCGCGTGCCCGACACCGGAACCGCAGCCTTGCTCGCCGCCGACCAACTGGGCCAGGCCAAGTTCGACAAGGACGACGCGTCCTCCACACTCAAGGCCCTGTCCGGACGCCTGCTGGGGTTTTCGCGCCGCCTGCTGCCCGAGGACGACTCGGCCACGCGCGGCCTCATCGCCCGCCTGGGCGCGGGCACCGTGGTGGCGGCGGCGGTGCGTGCCATCGCCTTGCTCGGCAAGCAGTTCGTACTGGGCGAAAACCTGCAGCTTGCGGCCAAGCGCGCCCAGGCCATGCGGCGCGAGCAGCCCAACCTCACCTTCTCCTACGACATGCTGGGCGAGGGCGCCCGCACGGCCGACGACGCCGCGCGCTACGCCGCCTCTTACCGCGCCACGCTGGCGGCGCTGGCGCAGCAGCGCACGCCGGGCGGGCCCGAACTGCGCGACGGCATGTCCATCAAGCTGTCGGCGCTGCATCCGCGTTTCGAGGAGGCGCAACGCGAACGCGTGTTCACCGAGCTGCTGCCGCTGGTGGAACAACTGGCGCGTGAAGCCGCCGCGGCGGACGTGAACTTCACCCTCGATGCCGAGGAGAGCGAGCGCCTGGAGTTGCAACTCGACCTGCTCGACGCCCTCGCTGCCCGCCTCGCCGCCGAGCCCACCACCGCCGCTTGGGGCGGCCTGGGCTTGGCGGTGCAGGCTTACCAGACGCGCGCGCCCGAGGCCGTGTCGGCCGTGATCGCCATCGCCCGGCGCCACCGCATGCGTTTCATGGTGCGGCTGGTGAAAGGCGCGTACTGGGACGCCGAAATCAAGCGCGCCCAGGAGCTCGGCCTGGCCGGCTATCCCGTGTTCAGCCACAAGCACCACACCGACGCCAGCTATCTCGCCTGCGCCCGCATCATGCTCGATGCAGCCGTGGCCAACGATGCGCCCGATGCCCGTGGCGCGGCCATCTACCCCCAGTTCGCCACCCACAACGCCGGCACCATTGCCGCCGTGCTGCATCTGGCGGCGCAACGGCCCACGGCACGTTTTGAACTGCAGCGCCTGCACGGCATGGGCGAAGGCATCTACCGCGAGGTGCTGAACAACAAAACACTGCATTGCCGCGTCTACGCCCCGGTGGGCGAGCACCGCGACCTGCTTGCCTATCTGGTGCGCCGCCTGCTGGAAAACGGCGCCAACTCCTCCTTCGTCCACCTGCTGGCCGACACCTCCGTGCCCGCGCAAGAGCTGTTGCACGACCCGCTGTGGCTGGCCGACCGCAGCACCCTGCCCGCCCCGCGCAACCTTTACGGCCTGCTGCACGGCGAGCCGCGTCCCAACCCGCTCGGCTTCGACGTGGCCGACGCCCCGCCGCGCGAGCCCGTGCTGGCCGCCGCGCGCGCCTTGCCCCTGCCCGCCGTGGCCGAGGCCGGTGCGGCGACGGTCGACACCGCCATGCACGCGCTGCACGCCGCCTGGCCCGCGTGGAATGCCACACCCCTGCCCGAGCGCTGCGCCATCTTGCTGCGCGCCGCCGATCGGCTGGAGCAGCGCCGCGACGCCTTCATCGCCCTGCTGCAGCGCGAAGCCCACAAGACCCTCGGCGACGCGCTCTCGGAGGTGCGCGAAGCCACCGACTTCTGCCGCTACTACGCGCTGCAGGCGCGCCACCTGCTGGCCGAGCAGGACCTGCCCGGCCCCACCGGCGAGCGCAACGCCTTGCGCAGCAGCGGGCGCGGCGTGTTCGTCTGCATCAGCCCGTGGAACTTTCCGCTCGCCATCTTCGCCGGGCAGGTGCTGGCGGCACTGGTGGCCGGCAACTGTGTGGCGGCCAAGCCCGCCGAGCAGACGCCGGCCACGGCGCAAGCCCTCGTCAACCTGCTGCATGAAGCCGGCTTGCCTCCCCAGGTGCTCACCTTGCTGCACGGCCCCGGCGAAACCGTGGGCGCGGCGCTCGTCGCGCACCCGCTTGCCGCCGGTGTGGCCTTCACCGGCTCCACCGTGGTTGCGCGCAGCATCAACCGCACCCTGGCCGCGAAAGACGGCCCCATTGCGCCACTGATTGCCGAGACCGGCGGCGTCAACGCCATGATCGTCGACTCCACCGCCCTGCCCGAGCAGGTGGTCGACGCCGTGGTCAGTTCCGCCTTCCGCTCCGCCGGCCAGCGCTGCTCCGCGCTGCGCCTGCTGTGCGTGCAGGACGACGTCGCCGACGCCATGCTCGCCATGCTCGCCGGCGCCATGCAGGAACTGCGCCTTGGCGAAGCCTGCGACTTCGCCACCGACGTGCCGTCGGTGATCGACGCCGAAGCCTGGCACGGTTTACGCGCCCAAACCGAACGTCTGCAGCGTGACGCCACACTGCTGGCGCGCACGCCCTGGCCGGCGGCGATGCTCGACGCTGCCCGGCCGGCTCCCCCTTCCAACCTCCCCCATGGGATGGGGGAGGAGAGAGCAGCGCCCGACGAGGCGAGGAATGCCTCTCCCAACCTCTCTCATGGGGTGGGAGAGGAGCAAAAGCGCTCGCATTCCACGGTCATGGCCGAGCAGGCCGGCGCCAAGGACGCTGGCGTGGCGAGCGGGCAGCTTGACCCCCTCCCCACGGGTGGGGAGGGCTGGGGTGGAGACCTTGCCAGCGCGGCACACGCCGCACTCGCGTTGCGTATCCCCGAGATCGCGCTGCTTCCCGGTGCGCAGCCTGCGGACCGAACATTGCACTTCATCGCCCCCAGCCTGTTCGCCATCGGCGGCGTGGCCGATGTGGCCAAGGCCCGCGACGAAATCTTCGGCCCGGTGCTGCAGGTGGTGCGCTGGAAAGCCGGTGAACTCGATGCCCTGATCGACGCCATCAACGCCCTCGGCTACGGGCTCACGCTGGGCGTGCAGACGCGTATCGACGGCCGCGCCCTGCGCATCGCCCAACGCGCCCGCTGCGGCAACGTCTACGTCAACCGCAACATGATCGGCGCCGTCGTTGGCGTGCAGCCCTTCGGCGGCGAAGGCCTCTCCGGCACCGGCCCCAAGGCCGGCGGCCCGCACTACCTGCTGCGCTTTTGCAGCGAACAAACCCTCACCATCAACACCGCGGCCGCTGGCGGCAACGCGGCACTGCTGGCCCAGGCGGCGGTGTGAGGCGGCTGCCCCGGCACCTCCCCGCGCAGGGGAAATCCAGGGAGGCGCCGATCGAACAACGACATCAATACTGCCGCCAGGCGATGGGCTTGTTCATCACGTTGCCGCCGAATTGAATCGGGCTGATGGGATTGGGGGATTGCGGGTTGGGTGGCTGGCTGCTGCCCGGGTAGATGACCGTTCCCGCCGGCGTGACACTCACCGACGGCGTGAAGGGGCTTCCGGAGCCAAGATCGACCATGCCGGTCGTGACCGCATTGTTCTTGTAGATGATCTGAATTTTCGGCAGTCCACCCGAGAGCAAATCAAAGAAATCGTAGTAACCCTCGCCCAATAAACCGCAGCTATTGCCCGAAGGGGGAACATAAACCGGCACCACCAGCACGCCATTGACCAGCGCCGGGGGCGCGGAGATCTGGCCGCTGGATTGAAGCGCCGCGACGGAGGTGCTGGACTGCAAACCACCGCTGCTGCCGCTCGGCAGGTATCCGCTCGGGGCAGTACCGCCACTGCTGGCCCAGATGATTTGAGAGGCTCCGCCCGATAAGGAAAATGCGGTGATTTCGTTCAGCGTGGCCGCCCAGATATAGGGAAGACCATTGATTTCGGTGTAACCAACGTAGTTGATCGGTGCCTGCGGATTGGTTGTCGCCACCTGAGTGGCGTTCCCTGCATCCGACGCCGCATTGCCCGAGATGTTCAGGCTCCATACGCCACCATTGTTATCCCCGATCCAGGCCGTTCCCGTGGACAGGACATAGGTGATCGAGCTGCTGGCAACAAAGGGCAAGGCCGCCGATATGGCCGTACCGCCTGAGGGTTTGCCGGTGGCGACATTCTGCTCATACAACGTGCTTGTCGTGACCGCGGAGCTGCCGGTGCCTTTGGTGGTGTTGACCACATAGAGCGCGTATTGCGAGCCATTGAACGTCACGATGACTGGCGCTTGTTCCTGCGGAGAAGAAACAGTGGTGATGGTGCTCGAAGTATTGACCACAGTACCCCAGGCCTGCGATGTCGGAGTCGGTGCGCTGGTCGAGCCGGCCGTATTGCTGCTGAGCTTCAGCGAGTAGTGGTAGGCACCGCCCTCGGCAGTTCCAACAACGTAACTCGCCCAGTCGCTCGCTGCGGGATTGGTGGTTGTGTCGACGGCGTCCGTCGTGGTGAACCCACCGTCGAAATAACCCGCGGTCGGGAAAGCCGTGTAGTTCCACAAATTGGACACGAAGGGTCTCGGCATCCACCCCCAGACCAGATCACCGGTTTGCGAGTCGACCGCATACAAGAATCCGTCGTTGCTGGTGAACAGAACAAGCTGCTCACGTTTGTTGTTGTTTTGGGCGAAGCTGACGTAACCGCCCAGGCCGAGCAGATTGGCGTTTCCCGGGGGGCCAAGATATTGGGCATGGTCATTGCCGCTGAAGCCGCCCAGCATCCATCCGCTTTGACGACCGGCAAGGTAGCTGCAGGTTGTGCCGCTGCTGGAGGTGTACCCGCTGTAGCTTGGGTTGATGGTGTAGTTTTGAATCACACTGATGCCCGTGTTGCCGCTGGGCAGGCAAGGGTCGCTGGCCTGCCCACTGGGCGGCCAGGATCCGAAAGCGGCGGAGTCAAGCGAGGTGAATGGTGTGACAAGCCCCGAGCCGGATTGCGCGCCGCTGCTCGTTGCGGGGCCAGTCGAGGTCAGAACGCTTTGTCTCGTGCTGGCCGGCATGTGGGCCGAGTCTCCAGCATCCCAGACGGCAGCGCCGCTTGCAGTCCCAATCGGCGCACTGGCCGCAGACGTGGGGGCTGAAACCGTCTGGAACGCTTGAACGTGCCCGGCGATGGGGTCCGGATTGCTGGTGAGTGAGTAAATGAAACTGCCTGACGAGATTGAAATCGGGGCAATCGGCGCGCTGGTGGCGCGTGTCGAAGGGCTTGCCTCGAAACAGGTGATTTCATGAACATTGTCGCTGCCACCGGTTGACCCGCCAAACCCGAACAGAAAACTCGACGGCATCGGTCCATTGGATTTCGAAATATCCTGTTGGCTGATGACGGAGATGGGTGCTTTAGTGCCCCATTGGTAAGAAAGACTTAATATTCCATTCGATGTAATGACTAATTTGTATGTAATCGGTGTCGCTTGATTCCGGGTTGTTGCGCTTTCATTGGCGATGGGCCTATTGGATGGTAATGGTTTGTATGCATTTGGGATTGCAGTATAGTCCGGAAGTCGATAACCTTCGTAGTATCCACCATTTTGGCAAACATTTCTGACATCATAAGGTGTTGCTCCAGGATCAATAGCCTGCAAAGTTGCTAAATTGATATTTCCATAGCCACGAAGACCAATTCTGCCGGGCAGATAGCCGTAACCAGAGTGTGTATTATCACTTTGGTTAAGGAAATTTCCGTATTCATCAATTCCCAGACCAATATAAGCGCCCGCCATGCCGTTGTAAGGGTAATTTGTATTGGAGCAGCTATAACCTAAACTCCCGCCCCATGAGCCAATATTGGGCGTTTGATCGCCATTGAGAAGATAAAATCCTATACCATCAGCCCCATGCCCGCCCTGATTATCGCCACCATAGGTGTAGGTTGTGAAGGTGACCTGAATTCCTTGATCGCTCGGAAATGGGTTGACGGAGATGATCGCGCCGTTTTGGCCGTAGTAACATTGCCCGTTGGCGCAGCCATTGGTAAAACGCAAAGCGCCGGATCCTGGTTTGTCTTGATTGTTGACCAAGCCCGTCTGAGTTTGATTGCCATAATAAGGAAGCCCCTTGCAGGCGGGAATGGACCCGGTGCCGTCGCCAGCTGTGAGGCATGCGCCATTGAATGCTTTCCACGGCAAATTCGCGGAGGTTCCCGTGAAATTATCCACGACCGTCGGGGCGGCCTGTGCCAAGGTCATGCCGATGCCGAGAATGAAAACCAGTGCCGCGATAATCTTTACTAGAGTCGAATTACGCATGACGAGGCCTCTTGCGCGATATGGCGGAGGTAAAGATGCACAATTTGAATTGCAGGATCATGACGGGTTGTTCAGTTGAAAGATGGCGTTCAGCGATGCATGACAACGATCAGGACGCTGGCGTGCACAGTTTGAATACGGTTTCCGTGGTGGCCGCTGTGGTGGCGTTGGCCTCTTGCAGGTGCAGGAAGATGTCGTAATAGGTGGCGGTGAAGCCGGTATTGCCACAGCTGTAGGCATCGGTCGGCTGGTTGGTGGGGACCACGGTGACGAGTGCGGTGTAGCCATCGGCCAGTGGCGGCGGCGCGGGGCTGATGACCGAGGCGACGTTGGCCACCGTGTCGCAGGTGCCGCTGCCCTGGCAGCTCTGCCAGTAGGCGGCGGCGGTGCCTGTGCCCGGTACCGGCCAGACGCTGCCGGTGTTCGGCGGAATGTAGAACCAGGCTTTGCCAGTGGCTGCGATTTCCAGCGGCACGTCTCCTGCGCTGTTGGCGGTCTGGATGATGGCCTGCTGCACCTGACGCAAGGCCAGATCGCTGGCCTGCACGTCCTTCTGGCGCTGCAGGGTGTTGCCGGTCATGGCGGTTTGCAGCAGCGTGCCGCGCATGGTGAACAGCACGCCGAACAGCAGCACCAGCAGGGTGATGAGGGTGAGCAACAGCACAAAGCCCTGCTGGGGCTTGTGCGGTGCGCGGCGGTTCAGTGCGGCCATATCTGGTTCCGAATGGCAACTTCGGATTCGAGGACGGAGAAGTGGTTGCGGGCGTAGGCAGCGGGTACTTGGTAGCTGGTGAAGCCGTCCGGGCCCAGGCTGGGACTGGCCATGGCGATGGCGGTTGGGGCCTGGTACTTCGTATTCGGGTCGGTCTGCAGAGTTTTGGTGACGATGGCGAACAGCACGCTGCGCACGTTCGCGGTGTACTGGCCGCTCACCACGTCGGGCCAGGTGAGGTAGTTGGTCACGCTGCCGGAGTTGGTTTCGTCCACGCCGAACAGCGCTTGCAGGCTGACCACGCCGGCCGCCACGGGGTTGACGGACGTCAGCGTGTCGTTCTGCGCATTGATCACGGCACGCATCAGCATGGGGTAGCGGCCGGTTGCCGTGCCCGCAGTGCCATAGTTGCCGACGTAATACACCACGGTTTGCAGGTTGCTGCCGGCAGCCGGGCCAAGGTCGGTGAGCCGCGCGCCGATCAGGTTGCTGTTGACCAGCCCCGAGGCTGGCCAGACGCCTGCCGCCTGCATCTGGGCTTGAAAGCCGGGGTAGCCACTGCTGGGAAAGAGCTGCGTGCTTTTGCTGTCGATGGTGGTGGACGCTGGGGGGCCGCCAGGGCCAACCTGGGCGATCGGCACGCGAAAACACACGAGCTTGCCGTTCAAAGGCATGCGCAGCAGGGCGCCGTCGCCGGCGTTGATGCCGGTGACCGACTGCAGTGGCAAAACGGTGGAACTGATGGCGCCATTCGATCCGGGCGCGGTGGTGGTGGACGTTTGTTGAACCACATAGGTATTCGGGTTGGTGCTGCTCGGCAACTGCAAGGCACTGGTGGTGCCGGTGAAAAACAGCATGTCGGTGAACTGTGCATTGCTGCCGTAGCCGTTGGGATCGGGCGTGGTGCTGGGGTAGGCGCCGCTGCCCACGGCCGTACTGGTTGGCAGCGGCAATGGCTGGGACTCCGCAGACACCGGGTATTGGAAGAATGGCTTGGTGCCGACGCTGCTGTTGTAGGCCAGGGTCACGCTGCAGCGCGATTGCACGCCGCCGAGCATGAAGCCGGCATTGCTCAGATCCTGGGTGATGAGGTCGAGCGCGGCGCGGGACTGATTGTCGCGCTGGCCGACGTCGGACATGCTGACGTTTTCCTTGGTCAGCGCGATTTGCACCAGCAGCACCGAGAGCGAGAAGATGATGGCGGCAACCAGCGCCACCATCAGCTCGACGAGGGTCAGACCGCGCTGGCGGGGCAGGGCATGGCGGGGCGTGGCGCGCATGTCTGTTCCGCACGGCCGCTCCGAAGGAACTGACTCCACATTGGAGGGGTGAGACTGGTCATTCGCGGCGGAACGCATCGCGCCAGCCGAACGGCCCGGCACATTGGAGGGGCCTCCACGGGCCAGCAAGTCAGGGGGCTGTTTCATCTCAGAATCCCACCTGGTAGTTGTAGGTTTGCGACCGCTTGGTTGTGGAATTGGGCTGCCACTGGATGTTGAGCGTGATGCCGCAAAGCGTGGTGGTCGGCGTGGGCGCGGTGCAGGCATTGCCGTCGGCCCCGGGTCCTGGGGTGATGGTGACGCTCGCGCTGGGCAGCATGGTTTGTTGGGTGCCGGCATAGGTCGCGCTCGTGAACACGGCGGGGCCGAAAATGCCGGCCAGCCAGGGTTGCAACACAGCCGGTGCGCTGGGGGCGTTGGTGCTGGTGTAGGTTGTCGCCGTGGTGGTGCCGAGCTGCCCCACCAGACCCGGATTGGCCTGCAGCAGCGCCCAGAACTGGTTGCCGAAGGCGGCGGTGTCGGTGGCGGCTTCGTTGGCCGTCACGGCTGGCACCGCCATGGTGTAGATGGACGCGATGCTGAGCATGCCCAGGCTGAAAATGATGATGGCCACCAAGACGCTGATCAGCGACAGCCCGGCCTGACGGCCGGCCCGCGCACGGATGGACGAAGACGACAAGGGCATGCTCATGACGCGGTGTTGCTGTTGAGGATGACGCTGCCCGAACTGAGCACCTGCATCGTCCAGGTTTGCTGGCCATTGGCGGTGCTCACGGTGATGGTGGGCGAGATGGGGGGGCCGCCGACGCCGTCCGTGATGAAGCCTTGCGAATTGAAGTCGAGGTTCCCGGTGGTCGGTGCGTTCGTCGTGATGGTGCAGGTCACACCCGGATACTGCGTTGCCGCATTCGTCATGGAGTGCTCGGCCACGGTGGGGCCGCCATTGACCGTCGCGACCCATTGGCAGTTGCCGTTGGACAACGCGATTTGCACGGGCTGCTGCGACGTCACTGCCAGGTTGCGCGCCCAGGCCACATCTTGTGGGAACTTGTTGACCAACACCGATGTCTTGCCGGACTGCACCATGCTCACCAGGTTCGGCACCACCAGCATGCCCAGCAAGGCCGCCACCGCGATGGTGACCAGCAGTTCGATGAGGGTGAAGCCGCTCGGGGGGCGGGCCGCGTGGCGCATTTCAGCAGTCCCCGGACTGGTCGCGCACCCAGCAGGTGGAGTTGCTGCCGACGTTGTTGCTGGACCAGCCGCCGGAGGACGGCACGCTCAGCGTGCGCTTGGTGCCGTTCTGGTCGATGGAGTAGGTCATGCCGATGAGCGTGGGGGTGATGCCCGTGGCCGTGATGGTGAACTGCGTCGTCGTGGGGGCCGGGCTGCAGGCAAAGCTGAAGTCCGTTGAGGTTGGTGCGTTGCCCGACGTGCAGACATTGGGACTGGCCGCGGTGGGAACGTATGTGCGGTTGTCCTGGGCATACTGCTGCAAGGCCACGCTGGCGCCCGACAGCCCGGAAAACGCTTCCGCCAGTTTGCTGCGCGTGACGTAACTGTTGTAGGCCGGCAGGGCGATGGCCGAGAGGATGGCAACGATCGCCACGACGATCATCAGCTCGATCAGGGTGAAACCACGAGAGGTTTTCATGCGCAGAAACTCCTTGTGTCGCATTCTGGTGGAGTGATCGAGGGTCCGCGAGAAAATCTGGATAAACGGTGGTATCTAGCCGATGAACGGCGGACAAAATACATTTATTCACCCATGTAGCAATCGGAAACATTTGTCTTCCAGGCCCAGGCTCAGGCACCGATCGGCAACACGGCTCAGCCGTTTTGCAAGTCTCCGCAGGGGGCCGCAGGGCTTCCCCGCGGTGCAACACGTCGTCTTCTCTCCCTCGCGTGGGCGAGGCTGGGAGGGGGGGGCGGTGCGCGAACCCTCCCCACGGCTGCATGCAGGTGCGCGCCGCACGCAAGGCGCGCCATGCGCCGCAGAGCGCGACAGCCAGCACCCACCCGCGATAATCCGGGCATGAACACTTCGACCCTCGTTTTCATCGGTGGCGGCAACATGGCCGGCGCCCTCATCGGCGGGCTGCTCAAGGCCGGGGTGCCAGCAGACTCCATCCTGGTGCTGGAGCCATCCGCCGCGCAGCGCGCCAGCCTGCAGCAGCGTTTCGGCGTGCGCATCCTGGGTGAGGCCGGGCCGGATTTACGCGCGGCGCAAGGGGTGGTGTGGGCTGTCAAGCCGCAAAGTTTTGCCGAGGCCGCCGCGGCGTGCGCCCCGTATCTGGCCGATGCCCTGCACCTGAGCATCATGGCCGGTGTGCGCTGCGGCGCCATCGCGCGGAGGTCCGGGGCGCGGCGCATCGTGCGCGCCATGCCCAACACCCCCGCGCTCATCGGCCAGGGAATTGCCGGGCTCTACGCCAACGCCGTCTGCACTCCGGCTGACCGCGCCGAAGCCGAGCGCCTGCTGGCTCCCACCGGCAGCCTGGTGTGGGTGGAACGAGAGGCCCAGCTCGATGCGGTGACAGCACTGTCCGGCTCCGGTCCGGCCTATGTGTTCTATCTGGCAGAGGCCTTGACCGCCGCCGGTGTTCGCCTCGGCCTGCCTGCCGACACCGCCATGCGCCTGGCGCTGGGCACCTTGTCCGGCGCGGCGGCGCTCGCCACCCAGTCGCCGCTCTCAGCCACGCAGTTGCGCGAGCAAGTCACCAGCAAAGGCGGCACCACCGCCGCCGCGCTCGACACGCTGACACAGCACCAAGTTGCCCAAGCCTTCGACGCCGCGCTCCAGGCCGCGGCCTGTCGCGCCGCCGAACTCGGCGATCTGCTCGACTGAGCACAGCCACCCGGAAAGTGCATCAGCGCTCCCAGCACGCCCTGCTACGATGCCGGGCTCTGGAGAGATGGATGAGCGGTTTAAGTCGCACGCCTGGAAAGCGTGTAAGGGTTAACAGCCCTTCGGGGGTTCGAATCCCCCTCTCTCCGCCATAAATCAGAATCAAGCCGCCGCGTGCGGCTTTTTTCTTGTCAGTAGGGTATTGAATTCACAG
>JABEVE010000061.1 GCA_013044035.1 Burkholderiales bacterium | reverse complement strand
TAAAGTTCGGATCATGCGAAGCGACTCATTGAACTCGACCTGTGCGCTGTATGCCGCGCGTTCACAGATCACTCGTTGAACCTCGACTGGCATCGTTAACGCGTCTCGGATCGCTTCACGCCAAGCCTGCGCCGACTCTGCTGGAACCAAGAATCCGTTGATCCCATGACGGATGTAAATGCGCGGGCCAATCGAGTCCGTGGCGATGACAATCTTGCCGAAATGCATGGCATTCACAAGAGTCTGGTCCGCTGTGCTGCGCGTCAAACCAGCAACGATAGGGATCACGAACATGCGACAGCCAGCCATTTTGCGTATGAACTGTGCATTACTCCAGTCAGTGTAGAAATGAATATTGGATGTGTGTTTCCATCGCTTCATCAAGGCGTCTGCCTGCGCACCTGATGGCAAACCCACCTGGAGCTGAACCTCCATGCCTGAAATAGCCTTGAAAAGAGTTTCATAATCCCGGAATGACAGGCCTCCCGTCAGCAAGTAGTCGCCGCGTTCCTCGCGCGAAGCTGGCGAGACGTCATAGCCAGTCAGGGTTGAACCCCAAGGTACTGCGCGCAAGCGATCGATCGGGATGCCGTAGATGCGGTGATAGATCTCGATCTCCTCATCCGAGTGGGGTTGCACCTGAGCCGTCAGACGCCTGCCCATTCTGAGCAATAGGTATTGCAAGGCATACAGCAGGCCATGAGCTTTTTGCCAATGCGCATCGGCAATCACATGCGACGTCTTCATCCAAGGCATCAGGCCAGCAAAAGCGAGATAGATCAGATCGATGCGTTCGCCGCCAGTCAAGAACACAAGATCGTATTTTGGTGCCTGCGTGATCAGGCGCCAGAGATAACTCAGACGGCTACCTTGAAGTGGGTGGGTTGTGACACAGTCATTCCAGAATTCGATCTTTGTGTACGGCAGTGTCGACAAAATGCGCAAGTTTCGGCAACGATGCAGCAGAGAGTCCACGCGTAAAGCCTGACGCCTAGACGCGTCCGCTTGTTCCCCAGACATGGATGTGTCGAGTTGCACCGATGTCTTCCGTTCTTGTTCGATCAGGCTGCATGCGCCACATCAGGCGCGACATACCATTCCATCGCCTCACCCAAGCCTTGCCTGACACTCCGCGCTGGCGCGTAACCCAGAAGTTTTTGGGCCTTGCCGATATCGGCCAGGGAATGGCGCACATCACCCTTGCGAAAGTCGCGGTAGGTGGGTGGCAATAGCTTCAGATTGGGGATGAGTGCCTGCAGGTTTTCGCACAGCAGGCCATGGAGCTGGTTCAGTGTTGTTTGCTCACCGAACGCGACGTTGAAAATCTCATGTAAAGCGCCTTGCGCCGGCACCAGCGCTGCGCGCATATTGGCCTGCACGACGTTGGCGATGTAGCAGAAGTCGCGCGTGGTTTCGCCATCGCCGTTGATGATGCACGGCTCTCCACGGCTGATGCGGCTGGCCCAGTTGGGGATCACGGCGGCGTAGGCGCCGTTGGGGTCCTGGCGGGCGCCGAAGACGTTGAAATAGCGCAGGCCGATGGTCTGCATGCCATAGCTGCGGGTGAACACGCTGGCGTACAGCTCGTCGAGGTATTTGGTCACGGCATAAGGCGACAGCGGATTGCCGATGTTGGCCTCGACCTTGGGTAGCGCCGGGTGGTCGCCGTAGGTGGAACTGGAGGCGGCGAAGACGAAACGGGCGCAGCCGGCGTCGCGCGCGGCCACCAGCATGTTGAGAAAGCCGGTGGCGTTGACGGCGTGGGTGCGCAGCGGATCTTCGAGTGAGCGCGGCACCGAGCCGAGCGCGGCCTGGTGCAGCACGAGGTCGACGCCATGGCAGGCTTGCTGGCAGATTTGCGGGTCGACGATATCGCCCTCGATGAAGCGATGGCGCGCCCAGGCGGCTTCACCCACTTTGCTGCGCACCTCGTCCAGGTTGCTGCGGTGGCCAGTGGCGAAATTGTCCAGGCTGACCACGCTGTGACCGGCCAGCAGCAGGTGTTCGAGCAGATGCGAGCCGATGAACCCGGCGCTGCCGGTGACCAGCCAACGCCGGGGCGTGCGCAGCGCGGCCTGCAGGTCGTAGGACGGAGGCAACGGGGGCAGGGAGAAGTCATGCATCGAAGGTTCCTGACCAGCGCACCGAGCGGCCACGCCGAGATTCGCAGGCTGATGGGAAGGTGGGCAGCGCGTGCCATGGACGGGCGATGTTCATAGCCGCCACACCTGCACGCCCTGGCCGCGCAACTGTGCAGCATCGAATACGGCCTTCACATCCATGAAGACGCCGCGTGGTTCGAGCTTGCCGAGAAAGTCCTGCATCGTCATTTGCCGATAGGGTTCGTGGGCCACGGCAACCACGATCGCCGCGGCGCGCGGAAGCTGCTCCCAGGCGAGAAGGTCGACGCCATATTCGTGCTTGGCCTCGGCCGGCGTGACCATCGGGTCATGCACGCAGACCTCGACGCCGTAGGAGCGCAGTTCATGAATGACGTCGATGACCTTGGAGTTGCGCAAGTCTGGGCAGTTTTCCTTGAAGGTCAGGCCCAGCACGATGACCTTGGCGCCGCGAATGGGGTAGCCGGCCTGGCTCATCTGCTTGACGGTCTGCTCGGCGATGTAGGTGCCCATGCTGTCGTTGATGCGTCGCCCGGCCAGAATCACCTGCGGGTGGTAGCCGAGGGTGTCGGCCTTGTGTGTCAGGTAATAGGGGTCGACGCCGATGCAATGGCCGCCGACCAGGCCGGGGCGGAAGGGCAGGAAATTCCATTTCGTGCCCGCCGCCTGCAGCACCTCGGTGGTGTCGATGCCGATGCGGTGGAAGATGAGCGAAAGCTCGTTCATGAGCGCGATATTGAGGTCGCGCTGGGTGTTCTCGATAACCTTGGCAGCCTCGGCCACCTTGATGCTCGATGCCTGGTAGACACCGGCGGTGATGATGCTGCCATACATGGCGGCCACCTTCTCCAGGGTTTCAGGGCTGTCGCCCGAGACCACTTTGACGATGCGCGTGAGCGTGTGCTCGCGGTCGCCGGGGTTGATGCGCTCGGGCGAGTAGCCGACGAAAAAGTCGGTCTTCCAGCGCAGGCCGGATTCGCGCTCGATGATGGGCACGCAGACGTCTTCGGTCGCGCCCGGGTACACGGTGGACTCGAACACCACGATGGCGCCCGGCTTCAGATGGCGCCCCACCGACCGGCTGGCCGACTCCAGCGGCGAGAAGTCGGGGTTATGCGCCGCATCCACCGGCGTGGGCACGGCGACGACGATGAAATCCGCCTCGCGCAGCCGCGTCGCATCCGACGTGGGCTCCAGAAGCTTGGCGGCTTGCAGTTCGCTCGTGGTCACCTCGCCGGTGGGGTCGACGCACTTCAGGTAGGCGTCGATCTTGCTCTGCGAGAGATCGAAACCGATGGTGCGATGTTTCTTGCCGAACTCGACCGCCAGCGGCAGCCCGACATAACCCATCCCGACTACTGCAACAACCGTCATACATCACCTTCAAACAGGGTTGGATGAAAGGCCCGGCACAGTCGGGCCGTGAAGCGAGGCGTCGGGCTTTAGCGCGCGCCTTCGCCAAAAATCACCACCCGAACGGTTTCCAGAATGATCTGCAAATCGAGAATGAGTGAGTGGTTCTTGACGTAATACAAATCGAACTGCAGTTTGCGCCGCGCCTCGCTCAGCGAGGCCCCGTAGGAAAAGCGCACTTGCGCCCAGCCGGTCACACCAGGCTTGACGCTGTGGCGAACAGCGTAGTAGGGCACCTCGTCGGTGAGTTGCTGGACGAAGCTTGGCCGCTCGGGGCGCGGCCCCACCAGGCTCATCTCACCCTTGAGCACGTTGAACAACTGCGGCAGCTCATCGATGCGCGTCTTGCGGATGAAGCGGCCGACGCGGGTGATGCGGCTGTCGTTGGCCTGCGCCCAGCGCGCAACGCCGTCCTTCTCGGCGTCTTGGCGCATGCTGCGGAATTTCAGCACGTCGAAGGTCCTGCCAAAGCGGCCGACGCGCTCCTGGCGAAAGATCACCGGCGCCCCATCCTCGATCCAAATGGCCAGCGTCGTGAGCAGCATGACCGGCCACGCCAGCGCCAGCAAACCCATCGACGTCACGAGGTCGAACGCCCGCTTGACCACCGTGCGCACCACACCCTGCGCAAAGCCGTGGCCATAGATCAGCCAGCTCGCTTTCAGACTGTCCAGCGGCACTTCGCCTTTGAGCCGCTCGCTGAAGGTGGCCAGGGAGTGCACGGCAATGCCCTGAATGCGACACTCCAGCAATTGCCGCAATGGCAGCACCCCGCCCCGCTGTTCGCGCACAGCCACGACGATTTCATCGATACGGTGTTCGGCCACCAGAACATGGAGCTCCTGATCCCGGGAAAACACCGGCGCCGGCAGCTTGGAGGGTTGGTCGGATTCGTGCCCGGAAGGATAAAAACCGACCAGCCGGTAGACCCCCAAGGCCTGACTGTCGATATCGTTGGCCACGCCGAGCGCGTCCGGACCACAACCGACGAGCAGAACGCTTCGTGTCCACAACCGTGCCGTGTGGCTGCCCAGCAGAGGCTGGCGTATCAACAACAGCAGCAAGAACTGATAGAGATAGGCGAAGCCGAGAAAGCGCAAGGCGTAGCGGTGCGGGAAAAACGACTGGGCATAGACGAAAAACAAAGGACCGACGCTGACCATCGTGGCCAGCAGCGCGCATAGCAACAGGGTGCGCAGGGAGTTCACGCGGTCGCGCTGGTAGGCGCCGAACGTGACGTACAAGAGCAACATGCCGCTGGCGAAAATGGCCGCCGGCAGCAGCGTGGCCTGCACCGCCACCAGGTCGGGGTCGTTGGGACGCGCGAGCATCACCAGGGTGGCGCCGGACAACACGGCCGAAAGCATCAGCACGATGAAATCGGTCAGCAATTCCAGCACCGTTCGTGTCGGAACATACTGATCAAAAACCCGGATCATGAAAAATCCCCCTTGTACAGCTTGATGTCTGCGGTGACCCGCCCGGCTCTTGGCAATCGTCCAAGGCGCGTGGAGAGCGGCCTGCCGGCCCAGCGGACCAACCGTGACGACTGATGGGCTGCAAGCAATGATGGTGCTGGTCACCGAGCCCGAAAGCGCCATTGCGGATTTCAAGGCTATGGTGCATCTTTCCATAGCCAACGTACGCCAGTAACCCCCTGATAGAGGGTGATCGTCGCCCGAAAGTCTGTCCTAGACTGCACAGAAACGCGGGCTGACCCCGACGCTTGTGTCCAACGTTTGCCAGCTTGCACGCTGCCTCTGGAGAAATGCATGCGCACCCACGCGACGCCGTTCCGGCGGACCCGTATTTCCTTTGTGTTCGTCGCCTTGCTGACCCTGCTGCTGTCGGCCTGCGCGAGCAATCGGTTTCCTCCTGCGCCCGGCCAGGTCGCGGCATCGGACTACCACTACATCATCGGCCCCAGCGACACGCTGCACATCACCGTGTGGCAGAACCCGGACCTCTCCTCCACCGTGCAAGTGCGCCCCGATGGCCGCATTTCCTCGCCACTGGTGAGTGGCATGCAGGCGGCCGGCCTGACGGCCGATCAACTCGCCGCCAAGATTTCCAAGGACATCGCCAAGTATGTGCGGGATCCGGTGGTGACCGTGGTCGTGAGCAACTTCCATGGCGCGCTCAGTCAGCAGGTCAGCATCGTTGGCGCTGCGGCCAAGCCGCAAAGCATCCCCTACCGCGACAAAATGACCCTGCTCGACGCCATGATCGCCGCTGGCGGACTCAGTCCGTATGCCAACGGCAACGACGCCGTGCTCATTCGTGACGGCAAGTCCTACAGCGTTCACCTCGACGGCCTGCTGCGCCGCGGCAACATGGCTGACAACGTGCCGCTCTTGCCGGGTGACACCATTGTCATCCCGCAAGGCTGGTTTTGAGCGCGCCGCGATCACGCCACAGCCTCAAGCCGACAAGCCCATGCAAAACAGACAGGCGTGAATCCCGGGAGCCCACCATGACCGTTCACCGCGCGGCGCTTGCCAGCGCCATCGCTGCTGCTTGTGTTGTTATCGGTCACTGGAGCACGGCGCAAGCGCAGACTGTTCCTGGTGCTCCCGCGATCCCGGCCATCCCGGCCATTCCCGCCACCCCGCTCTTGCCGGCCGGGACAGCATCAGGCGCAGCTGCCGAGAATTTGGCATCAGCGCCGACGACCTATCTGGCGCCCTCCGTGGCCGTCCTGGCGACCGGCACCAGCAATGCCAACTTCGGCACCGGCCTGAGCCCACGTAGCGACGCCGTCCTGGAAGTCGTGCCTAGCCTGGTCGTCGTCTCCGACCATGCCCACTGGCATTTGCGCGGCAACTTCAGTCTGGACGGGCTGTACTACGCGCGCGGCACGCAAACCAACCGCGTTCTGCCCATCGGCAGCCTGGATCTGAGATCAGAACTGGTCGATCGCCTCCTTTACCTGAATGCCGGCGTCACGTCCCAACAAAATCTCATCAACCCCTACGCCGGGCAGCAGACGCCGGGAACATCGAATCAGTACACCTCGACCCAGTACCGCATCAATCCCTATATCGATCGACTGATCAACCCGGATTTGCGCTTCATTGCCAGCAGCGACGATATCTGGACCA
Source organism: Burkholderiales bacterium (assembly GCA_013044035.1). Classification (GTDB taxonomy): domain Bacteria; phylum Pseudomonadota; class Gammaproteobacteria; order Burkholderiales; family Burkholderiaceae_C; genus Thiomonas_A. Next base: position 29,738 of record JABEVE010000061.1, on the reverse strand, counting down.
AGATCAACAGCAGCCCGACGAATGCAGGTGTGTTCGGCGGGCGCTACACGGTCCAGACGGTCAGCCTGGACCAGCGCCCCCTTCCTTGGGGCTACACCCTGATTGCGCGACAGACCGACGCCACGTACACCAATCTGCCGTTCGCTTCGCTGAAAGACACCTCGTTTCGCGCCATTGGCAATGACGCCTTGTCCGATCGCCTGACGCTGGGGCTCATCGGCGGTTATGAACGAGTCACGGCCTTTCTCGCCGAAGAGAAAAAACCCATCTACGGTGTCCGAGGCTCCTGGCAGCCCAACGCCCTCGGCAACATTGATGCCACGGTGGAGCGCCGGTACTTCGGCACCGGCTGGAATATCCAGGCGCGTGGCGGCTCGCCCCTGCTGCGGTTCAGCATGAACTGGACGCGCGGCCCATCCACGTACCTCTCAGCTCTGGCTGGGGGCGGCGTGCCAGGCAGCAATATCACGACCCTCCTCGATGGCATGCTGCTTGCGCAATACCCGGATCCAGTGGCTCGCGCCCAGGCCGTGCAAGGGCTGTTGACCAATTCGGGACTGCCCGCCGGACTGTCCACCGCCAACAACTTCTACACCTCCTCGGCCACGCTGCAAAACGCCTTGTCCATCACCGCGCTCCTGCTGCGCCAGCGCAACAGCTATGCCATCTCGCTCTACCGCACCAAGACCCAGGACTTCTTCCTGCCGGGGCAAAGCCTGCTTCAATTCGTCCAGACCTTCTCATCCGACAACACCCAGACGGGTGTCGCATTCAATTACGGCCGCAGATTGACCCCTCTGGACAACCTGAATGTCACGCTACTGCGCGCGAACAACTCGGGTTTTGGTTTCAACGCGGGCCTGAGCTCGCGCCAGACCAGCCTCGTCGCCCAGTTCGATCATCAGTTTTCCCCCAGAACCACGGGGCTGCTTGGCGTGCGCCGCCAACTCCTGAGATCCACCTTGGTTGGGAGCTCGAATGAGTCGGCGGTCTTTGCCGGCGTCGTCCACCGCTTCTGAACGCGAAAGCGGCCATGTACGAGCAGTTCTTCGGCCTGACGGCACCGCCGTTTCAGATCAACCCCGACCCCAGCTTCTACTTCGAGAGCAAAGGACACGGCAGCGCGCACCAGTACCTGCGTTTTGGCGCGTTCCAGGGCGAAGGCTTCATCGTCGTCACCGGCGACATCGGCGCCGGCAAGACCACGCTGCTGCGCGCCCTGCTCGCCGAACTCGATCCGGCCAAGGTCGTGGCCGCGCAGATCGTCAGCACCCAGCTCGAAGCTGGCGAGTTGCTCTCGGCGGTCGCCCTGGCCTTTGGCATTCCCTGCGACGGCATGAGCAAGGCCAAGCTGCTGGTCACACTGGAGGCTTATCTCGCCTCGCTGGCCACAACCAACCGCAGCGCCCTGCTCATCATCGACGAAGCGCAGAACCTGGGACCGGCGGCGATCGAGGAGTTGCGCATGTTGTCGAACTTCCAGTTCGGGAACCGCGCCCTGCTGCAAAGTTTTCTCGTCGGACAGCCCGAGCTGCGCGACATCCTGCGCCTGCCGCAAATGGAACAACTGCGCCAGCGCGTGATTGCCAGCTGTCACCTCGGCCCGATGGACGAGGCCGAAACGCGCGCCTACATCGAGCACCGCCTGCGCCATGTGGGCTGGGACAACCGTCCTGCTTTCGCCGACAACGCCTTTGTCGCCATCTACCACTGGTCGGGCGGTGTGCCACGGCGCATCAACATGCTGTGCAGCCGCTTGCTGTTGTCGAGCTTTCTGGACAATCAGGAGACGATCGACGCCGCGCGGGTCGACCGCGTCGCCACTGAGCTTCGTGCCGAGCTCAGCGGCACGGACCCCGCCGCGCAGAGCGGTGCGACATCGGACAAGCCCACGCCCGGCGCGCACGCGACATTCACCGAGCCGGCGCAGGTCACCGCCGTTGCCGCGAGGGGCAAAAACCAACCTAGCGTTGCCAGTCCAGCGCAACAGCAGGGCCCCGCGCTCTCGCAGGGGAGACCCACATCGAACGCCCTCTCCGGTATCTCAGGGGCCTCGACTGCTGATCTCGATCTGAATTTGCCGTACTCGCCGCCGCCTGAAGCAGGTCCCGGCATGCCGGGACCGCTGCTCTGCGTTGCGGCATCGCAGGCCGGGGTGGTGGTCATGAGCGCACTGCTGCGCGCTTTCGCGCAGCGCGAAGATCTGCCGCGCACGGTGCTGGTGCAGATCGTCGCGCACGATGCCATCGAGGACGCCGAGCTGGCCGCGCGCAACGCGGCCGATCTCGATCTGCCGCCCACCGACTTCATCCTCGAGTTGCAGGCGCAGTCGGTGGCCGGCCGTTTGGCCGAGGTCATGGCCACAATCGCCAGTCTGCTCCATCAGCAGCGGCCCAGCGCCCTCATCCTGAGTGGGGACGAGGCCGCCACAGTGGTCTGCGCCGTCGCCGCCAGCCAGATCGGGGTTCCGGTGGTGCGGGTCGATGCCGGCTTGCGCCATGGCGACCGTGCCGCGCTTCGTGAAACCAATCGCGTGCTCATCGACCACGCTTCCAGCCTGCTCTGCGCCGGCGAACGCACTGCCCTGGTGCGCCTGCAGGCCGAAGGCATTCCCGCCAACCGCGTGCACATGACCGGCAATCCCTGGATTGACGCCATGCACCATGGGCTGCCGCGCAGCGTACCTCCTGACCTGACCGTCAAGAGCCATGGCGTTCCAAGCGACGTCCTGACCCATCCCAGAGGCTATGCCTTGGTGTGGCTGGAGCACGCGCTGGAGGGCAACGGCGCGAAAGTCCTGACCGAACTGGACTCGGCGCTGCGTCGCATCAGCAAGTCCATCGCGCTGATCTGGCCCATGCCAGCAGCGCTGCAGACGGCCCTGTATGCGAACCGGACCAGCGCCGAGGTCCAGTCCTCGACCATCGCCACCATGTCCTCGCTGAGCTACCTCGAAATGCTGGGCCTGATGCGCGAGGCCACCTGCGTGCTCACCGACAGCGGCTGGCTGCAGGACCAGTCCGCAGCGCTGGGCATTCCCTGCCTGACGTTGGCGACACAAAGCGAGCGCCTGGCCTCGATCCAGGGCGGCACCAACGTCCTGGTGGGCGGCAGCATTCGCCGCATTTTTCGCGAGATGTCCGAAATTCTCGATTCGGGCGATAAGCCCGCACGCCTGCCAGAACTGTGGGATGGCCACGCTTGCGAGCGCATTGCCTGGCACTTGTCGAACTGGCTGCTGGCACGACAGGATCATGCATTTCGCGCCTATCTGGAGAGTGCGTGAAGCAGACAGCACCTCCGCATGCAGAGCGTCTTCCGAAATCGGCGATGGCCACCCCCGCATCTGCAGGTTTACCCATCGGGCCAACACCCGGATGATTCGGCCTTGCTTCAATCTTGCACACCCATGACATGCCATGAATGATCTGCTCCGCCCCCTGTTCAATCTGTTGCCCGCAATGTGGGAAAAACGCTGGTGGGGCCTGGCTGTGGCTTGGGTCTTCGCCCTGCTCGGCGCTTTCGGACTGGCGGTCTACAAGGAGCGCTACATCGCCACGGCCACCGTCTATGTCGACACCAAGACCATGCTGGGGCCTCTCCTGCAGGGCCTCACGGTGCAGCCCGACGTCAGCCAGCAAGTTGACCTGCTGGCGCGCACCCTCTTGGCACGCTCGAATCTGAACACCATCATCGACGAAAACCATCTGCTCAAGCCCGGCGCGACGGAAATCCAGCGCGAGTTCCTGATTCAGCAACTCGCGAAAACACTGCACATCAACATCAATGGACAGGACAATCTCTACAGCATCAGCTACGTCAGCAACGACCCGCAAAAGACGCTGGGTGTGGTTCGCAGCCTGCTGAATCTGTTCGTGAGCAACGGCATCAACGCCAACCGCAAGGACTCTGAACAGGCGGTGCACTTCATCGACAGTCAGATTGCCATCTATGACAAGAAACTGCGGGATGCCGAGACGAAGCTCAAGCAGTTCAAGACCGCGCATCCAGGCTACTCCGGCCAGGCCGCGACCGACTACTACACCAGGCAGGCGCAGTTGCAAGACCAGCTCACCATGCTGCAGGGCCAGCTCAGCTCGGCGGCCAGCTCGCGCGATGCCTTGCGGCGGCAGCTCGCCGACATCAAACCCACGCTGGCCCCCTCGCTGCTGCCCGGCACCAACATCGTGATGGCACCGCAGCAGTCGGAGATCGATCAGCGCATCGCCGCGCAGCGCAAGCACCTCGATGATCTGCTGCAACGCTACACCGATGCCTACCCCGACGTCATCGCCACGCGCCAGACCCTGGCCCGGCTGGAGAGCGAACGCAAGCAGCAACTGCAGCACCTTGCCAACGCCCCACCCATGCCTCCCAGCGTCTCGGCTCAGTACTCAGAGGCCACCAACCCGATTTACCAACAGCTACGCATCAGCCTGGCTCAGGCTGATGCCAACACCGCATCGCTGCAAGCCCAGGTCAGCGATGTGCAGGCGCGCCTTGCGCAACTGCGGACCCAGGCCACGCAAATGCCCAAGCTCGACGAGCAGTACATCCAGCTCAACCGCGATTACAACGTGCTCAACGACAACTACCAGAAACTGGTGCAGCGGCGTGAATCGGCCATGCTGTCGCGCAACCAGGACGACAGCCGCAAGCTGGACTACTTCCGCATCGTCGATCCTCCGCGCCTGGGGCCCACGGCGCTATTCCCCCGCCGCACCTTCCTCATTGCGTTGGTTCTGATGCTCTCGGTCATTCTCGGCCTGCTCACCACCTATCTGTTGGTGCTGCTCGTGCCCACCTATCGCAACGCCCGGCAGTTGCGTGAAAGCACTGAGCGCGCCGTGCTGGGCTCCATCACCCTGACCCTGACGCCAGCTGCCGCCCTGCACGAGCAGCGCAATCGCGCGCTGTTCATGCTCGGCAGCGGTGTTTTGGTGGTCGTGTTCGTGGTCTGGACGCTCATCAACATGCTGCACCTGACCCATTGAGACGACGCCATGAGCACCATCGAACAAGCCAGCAAACGCCTCGAAGAGCTCCGCAAGGCCGGGGTCGGCATGCCCTGGGCACGCGACTCCGAGGTGGCAACGTTGAGCCCGGCCCAGCCTGCAGCCCTGGCCGGTGCGCTGCAGAACGTCACCCCCGCAGCGACACCGCTCGCCGCACCCAAGCACCGTGTCGACATCGATCTTGCCGCGCTGCGAGACGCCTGCTATCTCGTGCCGGGCGCTCCGCGCTCGCGCCTGCTCGACGAATTCCGCGGCGTCAAGCGCCCGCTCCTGGCCAACGCCCACGGCAGCAAGACCACCGAGCCGGTGGACCGCGGCAACCTCATCATGATCACCAGCAGTCTGCCCGGCGAGGGCAAAACCTACACGTCCATCAACCTGGCCATGAGCATGGCCATGGAGATGAACCACAGCGTGCTGCTGATCGATGCCGACGCCACCCGCATGGCCGCGGCCCAGCGACTGGGACTCACCGGCCAGCGGCGCGGCCTGATCGATCTGCTGCTCGACCCCGCGCTCGACCTGTCGGAGGTGGAGCTCGCCACCAATGTGGACAAGCTCACTTTCCTGCCCACCGGCACGCAGAACGAGCGCGCCACCGAAATTTTCAGCAGCCAGGCCATGGTCGCATTTCTCAACCGCCTCGCCGCGCACCAGCAGGATCGCATCGTCATCTTCGACTGCCCCCCGTTATTGCCATCGGCCGAGGCGCGGGCCCTGGCGCCGCAAATGGGCCAGGTGGTGCTGGTCGTACACGCCGGCAAGACCCACCAGGGTTCGGTGCAGCAGGCGCTCGCCATCCTGGAAGAAAACCCCATCGTCATGACCCTGCTGAACCAGTCACGCACGCCCTCGGCCTCGTCGCCCTACGGCTATTACGCGTACTGACACGCGTCTTGAATCGCGCACTGACGCCACCCAACTTGCCGTCTGTGTAGCCAAGCGCCGCAACCCGTTCGCGGCGCTTGGCATGTAGCCCCTCGGCGCGGCGCCTGCGCCGGCCATTTCACCCTATTCGGGGGGCACAAATCCACGGGCTCGGCTCCTAGACTCAACGCTGATCGATCCCACCACGCCGTTGTTGTCCATTCCGGCTTTTCCTGCCCCAATCATCCGACTCGAACGTCGCATCCGACACCCGTTTGAGCGTCTCGCGCACCACCGCCAAGATGCCCGGCATCCAAGGCTATGTCATGACCGATCACCAAGCTCCATCCGCCAGCGCGCCGCGAACCGTCACTGACGTGTTCGCGCGGCTCGCGCTGCGACATGCCGATACCCCGGCCCTGGTGCACGGCGTTCAAACCCTGAATTACGCGCAGCTGCAAGCGCGCGCGGATGTGCTGGCCCAGCGCCTGCGCGCCAGCGGTGTGCTGCCCGCCAGCGTGGTCGGTGTGGCACTGCCGCGCTCGATCGACAGCATCGCCACCTTGCTGGCCATCCTGCAGGTGGGCGCTGCCTACTTGCCACTGGATCCGGCCTATCCCGTCGAGCGCACCAGTCACATGCTGCGCGACGCTGGCGCCGGCCTCGTCATCACCCTGGCTGCCCATGCCGAACGGTTCTCGGCACATGCCCCGCTGCTGGTGCTCGATGCCGCGCCAGCCAACTCCCCGCCGCGCGCGCTGTCGCTTTCGCTGCCGTCGCAGGCCGTGGCACTGGCCTACATCATGTACACCTCGGGCTCGACCGGCCTGCCCAAAGGCATCGGCATCCCGCACACGGCCATTCTGCGTCTGGTGACCGAGCCCAACTACATGCGCCTGGGGCCTGACACCCGCATGCTGCACGCCGCCCCCTTGGGGTTCGACGCGTCCACGCTGGAAATCTGGGGGCCGCTGCTCAACGGCGGCATGTGCGTGCTGCACGACGAAGACCTGCCGACACCGGCCGGCCTGGCCCGCACCATCGGCACGCACGGCGTGAACACCGCCTGGCTCACCGCAGCGCTGTTCAACGCCGTGATCGACGACGCCCCCGAACACCTGCGCGGCCTGACACAACTGCTCACCGGCGGCGAGGCGCTGTCGGTGCGTCACGTGCGCCGTGCGCTGCAGGCCCTGCCCGAGGTACGCCTGATCAACGGCTACGGCCCCACCGAATGCACCACCTTCTCCACCGCCTTCACCATCCCGCGCGACCTCCCCACAGACGCCCGCAGCATCCCCATCGGCAAGCCGATCAACGCCACGCAGGTGCATGTCCTGAGCGCCGGCCTGACCGAGGTTGCGGCGGGTGAAGCGGGTGAACTGTTCGTGGGTGGAGCCGGGCTCGGCATCGGCTATCTGAACCAGCCCGAACTCACCGCCGAGCGCTTCATACCCAACCCCTCTGGCGCGGCTGGCGAGCGTCTGTATCGCACCGGTGATCTCGTGCGCCGACTGCCCGACGGCAACCTCGACTACCTCGGCCGCGCCGACACCCAGGTCAAGATTCGCGGCTTTCGCATCGAGCTCGGTGAGGTCGAGGCTGCGCTCGCCGCGCATCCTGCCGTCAAATCCTGCGCCGTCATCGCGCGCAAGGACGCTGCCGGCAACGCGCGCCTCATCGCCTACGGCGTTGCGAGCGGCCAAGCCCCGAACAGCGCGGACCTGCGCGCCCTGCTGGCCAAACGCCTGCCCGATTACATGCTGCCCGCCGCCTTCGTCTGGCTGCCCGCCCTGCCCATCACCACCAATGGCAAGCTCGACCAGCAGGCACTGCCCGAGCCGCAAAGCTCTCGCCCCGACCTGACCAACCCCTACCAAGCCCCGCAGGGCGAAGCCGAACAGCGCGTCTGCGATGCCTTTGCCCAGGCCCTGGGCCTGCAACAGGTAGGGCGACTGGACAATTTTTTCGACCTCGGTGGCAACTCGCTGCTGGTGCTCAAGGTGTTGTCGCTGCTGGGCGATGCGGCACGCAGGCTGGGCACCCATGCATTCTTCAGCCAGCCCACGCCCGCCGCCCTGGCGCGCCTGCTGGGGTCCGCCCCCGGCGCCGCGCCCGCGCTGGATGGGCGCCGCCTGTCCAGCCGCATGCTGGCCGGGCTGGTGCGCGACGCAGCCACACGGCCTGAGCACACGGCAGCGGCAAGCGGCCCCGAGCCCATCGCCGTCGTCGCCACCGCGGGACGCTTTCCCGGCGCGGCGGATGTCGAACAGTTCTGGGCCAATCTGCTCACCGGGCGCGACAGCATCACCCCATTCAACGCGTGTGATCTCGACCCCAGCATCCCCGCCAGCCTGAGCACCAACCCCGACTACGTCAAGGCCCGCGGCATCATCGACGGCGTCGATCAGTTCGACGCGGCCTTCTTCGGCATCAGCCCGCGCGAAGCCGCGCTGATGGACCCGCAGCAGCGCATCTTCCTTGAACTGTGCTGGGAATGCCTGGAGCGCGCCGGCCACGCGCCAGACGCTACGACGGTGCCGGTGGGCGTGTTCGCCGGCATGTACAACGCCACCTACTTCCAGCATCACGTGCAGCACCGACCGGACCTCGTCGAGGCGCTCGGCGCCTTCCAGACCATGCTGGGCAACGAGAAGGACTACATCGCCACGCGCACCGCCAACCGCCTCAACCTCACCGGCCCGGCGGTCAGCGTGCACACCGCCTGTTCCACCTCGCTGGTGGCCATTGCGCAGGCCGTCGTCAGCCTGCGCGCCGGACAGTGCGACATGGCGCTGGCGGGCGGCAGTTCGGTGACATGCCCGCCCAACAGCGGCTATCTCTACCAGGACGGCGCCATGCTCTCGCCCGACGGCGCCACGCGCAGCTTCGACGCGAAGGCCCAGGGCACGGTGTTCTCCGACGGCGCCGCCGTGGTGCTGCTCAAACGCCTGCCGGATGCGCTGGCCGATGGCGACGCGGTGCTCGCCGTGATTCGCGGCGTGGCCGTCAACAACGACGGCCGCGACAAGGCCAGTTTCACCGCCCCCAGCGTGGACGGCCAGGCCGCCGTGATCGCCGCCGCGCAGCGCGACGCCGGCATCGACGCGCGCAGCGTGAGCTATGTCGAGGCGCACGGCACCGCCACGCCGATGGGCGATCCGGTGGAAGTCGAGGCTCTCACGCGCGCGTTCCGCCAGCACACGGCCGAAGTGGGCTTTTGCCGCCTCGGTTCGCTCAAGAGCAACGTCGGCCACATGGTCATCGCGGCCGGAGCCGCCGGGGTGATCAAGACGGCCCTGGCGCTGGCGCACGAAACCCTGCCGCCGAGCATCCACTACACCGCGCCCAACCCCGGCATCGACTTCGCCCACAGCCCGTTCACGGTCTGCGACCGGCTCACGCCCTGGCCGCGCGGCGAGCAGCCGCGCCGGGCTGGGGTCAGCGGCTTCGGCGTCGGCGGCACCAATGCCCATGTGGTGCTGGAAGAAGCGCCATTGCGCGCACCGTCGTCCGCCGCCGCCGGTGCGCAGTTGCTCACGCTCTCGGCCAAAACGCACGCGGCGCTGGACGCCATGGCCACGCAACTCGCCGCGTATCTGCAAGCGCACCCGCACATCAATCTGGCCGATTGCGCCCACACCCTGCAAGTCGGGCGCAGTGTGTTCGCGCACCGCCTGTGTGTCGTCGCAGCGACGGCGGACGAAGCCATGCAAGCGCTGCAAGCGCCCCGTCATGCGCTGCGCGCCCAGCGCCAGGTCGGCAGCGGCGCGCCGGCGTCCATCTGGATGTTCTCCGGCCAGGGCGCGCAATACCCCGGCATGGGCAGCGGCCTGTACGCGGCAGACCCGGCTTTCCGCGCGGCTTTCGACACGGCGTTGAACGCGCTCGCCCCGCACCTGCCCTTCGACCTGAAGGCCCGCATGTTCGGCGGCGACGGTGGCGCCCTGGCGCAAACCGCCACCACCCAGCCCGCCCTGTTCGCGCTCGAACACGCGCTGGCGCAAAGCTGGCTGGCGCGCGGTGCGCGGCCCGCTGCGCTCATCGGGCACAGCGTCGGCGAATTCGTCGCCGCCGCGCTCGCCGGGGTCATGTCCCTGGAAGACGCCGCCGGCCTGGTGGCGCAGCGCGGCGCGCTGATGCAGGCCCAGCCGCCCGGCAGCATGCTGTCGGTGCGCCTGCGCGTGGCCGATGTGCTCGCGCGCCTGCCCCCAGCCCTGGCCCTGGCTGCCGAGAACGGTCCCACCGCTTGCGTCGTCGCCGGCCCCAGCGCCGACATCGAATCCTGGCAAGCCGAACTGGACGCCGCCGGTGTGCCATGCCGCCGGCTGCAAACCTCGCACGCCTTCCATTCGCCGATGATGGACGGCGCGCTCGACACCTTTGCCGCCGCGGTACGCGCGGTGAAGCTCTCGCCGCCCACCATCCCCATCGTCTCCACCCGCACCGGCACCTGGCTCACCGATGCCGACGCCACCCACGCCGACTATTGGGTGCGCCACCTGCGCGAGCCGGTGCGTTTCTCGTCCGCCGTGCGCACCGCGCTGCAACGGCACGCCGACGCCGCGTGGGTCGAACTCGGCCCGCGCGCCACCCTCGCCACCCTGGCGCGCCAGCATGGCCGGGCCGGCGTTTCCCTGTTCGCCGTGGCCAGCCTGGGCGACGCGCCCGAGCGCGAAGCGGCGCAGATGCTGCTCGCCCAAGGCGCGTTGTGGACCGCGGGCCTCGACCTGCCCGCGCCCGCCGCCAATCCCGCCACGGGGCGCCGCCGCATCCAGTTGCCCACCTACGCCTTCGAGCACAGGCGCTTCTGGATCGACGCACCCGTGGCGCGCGCCGTATCAGCGCCGCAAAACCTTCCCCTCCCCAACCCTCCCCACGCCGTGGGGAGGGAGCAAGACCCCAGTTCCAGCATCGCCACAGCATGCGCCTGCACAAACGTTTCAACAAACGCTCCAGCAAGCGCTCCCACACCCGCCACCACGCAAGCCTGCGCCGACTCCACCACACATGCGGGCCGTGCGCCGCTCCTCGCCCCCTTGCATGAAAGCGGGCCTACCAGCGGCTCCGCTGTCGTTTGCGCAGACTCCACCGCGGACACCGATCGTGCGCCCCTCCCCCACCCCTTGGGGGAGGCCGGGAGGGGGATGGCTCGCTCGGCACCCAACCCCAGCGCCACCGTGCTGGCCTTCGTTCCGCCGGTTTCCCCTTCTGCCATGTCTCCCGCCATGTCCACGACCCAGCCCGACATCGCCGCCGCACCGACATCCGCTGCCCGCAAGGGCCAACTCGTCGCCCGCCTGCGCGATGTGTTCGAAGACGTCTCGGGCGAAGACCTGAGCCAGACCGACGCCGCGGCCGCCTTCGTCGAACTCGGCATCGACTCGCTCACCCTGACGCAAGTGGCACTGCAGGTGAAAAAGGAGTTCGGCGTTCCCGTCACGTTCCGCCAGTTGATGGAAAGCCTGTACAGCATCGACCTGCTCGCCGCACACCTCGACGCGCAACTGCCGCCCGAGCCCATGGCCCAGATCCAAGCCCCGGCAGCGGCCATCGACCAGCCACAGGGTGCGGGCCTAGAGCCCGCCGCGCCAAGTGCCGCCGCCATGCCCGCGCTATTCGCCACGTCCCAAGCCAGCCTGCAAGCCCTGCTCAAGCCGCCGCTCGCCACGGACGCTCCCGCCACGGCCCTGCAGCAACTCATCCAGCAGCAAATGCAGCTCATGGCGCAGCAGCTCGCCTTGCTCAGCAGCACGCCGTTCATGGCCGCGCAGGCTGCCGCTGCGCCGCCCACGGCTGCCGGCCCCTCCTCGCCAGACCGTGCCGCGACCTCCTCTCCAACCACAGCGACAGCCCCAGAGGCAGCTGCAACCACTGGCTCGCCCGAGTCCGCATCCATCCCAACACACGCCGCGCCAGCACCATCGACGCCCGCTGCAGCGTCACCCGACGATGCCGCCACCCAGCGCTACGACGTGCAGAAGGCCTTCGGCGCCATCGCCCGCATTCACACCCAGGCCAGCGCCCTGACCGAGCGCCAGCGCGCCCGCCTGGCCGCGTTCATGCGCCGGTATGTCGAGCGCACCGGCAAGAGCCGCGCCTACACCGCGCAGCACCGCGGCCACCTCGCCGACCCGCGCGTGGTCAACGGCTTTCGGCCGATGATCAAGGACATCGTCTACCAGGTCGTGATCGCGCGCAGCAAGGGCGCGTACCTGTGGGACCTGGACGGCAACCAGTATGTCGACGTGCTCAACGGCTTCGGCATGAGTCTGTTTGGCTGGCAGCCCGATTTCGTGCTCGACGCCGTGCGCCAGCAGCTCGACGCGGGCTACGACATCGGCCCGCAGCATCCGCTGGCCGGCCCGGTGGCCGAACTGGTGTGCGAGCTCACCGGCTTCGACCGCGCCGGTCTGTGCAACACCGGCTCCGAGGCCGTCATGGCCGCGGTGCGCATGGCCCGCACCGTGACGGGCCGCAGCACCGTGGTGCTGTTCACCGGCTCCTACCACGGCACCTTCGATGAAGTGCTGGTGCGCTCCGGCAAGCAGCACAAGGGCATTCCGGCGGCGCCGGGGATCATGCGCGGCATGTTCGGCGACGTGCGCGTGCTGGACTACGGCACCCCGGAGTCGCTGGAGTTCATCCGCGCCAACGCGAATGATCTGGCCGCCGTGCTGGTCGAGCCGGTGCAAAGCCGCCGCCCCGAATGGCGCCCGGTGGACTTCCTCAAGGAGGTGCGCGGCATCACCGCCGCCAGCGGCACCTGCCTCATCTTCGACGAAGTCATCACCGGCTTCCGTGCCGCGCTCGGCGGCGCGCAAGAGCTGTTCGGCATACGCGCCGACCTCGCCACCTACGGCAAGGTCATCGGCGGCGGCATGCCCATCGGCGTGGTGGCCGGCAAGCGCGAGTTCATGGACGCGCTCGACGGCGGCGCCTGGCAGTTCGACGATGACTCCATCCCCAGTGTCGGCGTCACCTACTTCGCCGGCACCTTCGTGCGCCACCCGCTGGCCCTGGCCGCCGCCCACGCCAGCCTGCTGCACCTGAAGACCGCCGGCCCGCCGCTGCAACACCAACTCAACGCCTCGACCACCGCGCTGGCCGAAGAACTCAGCGCCTTCTGCCGCGAGCAGGGTGCGCCGCTGGAAATTCGCCACTTCGCCTCGCTCTGGCGCGTCGCCTGGCTGGAAGACCACCCGCTGCAAGACCTGCTGTTCGCCATGATGCGCAGCCGCGGCGTGCACATCCTCGACAACTTCCCCTGCTTCCTCACCACCGCGCACAGCGAGGCCGACATCCGTCTCGTCGCCACCGCGTTCAAAGACTCGGTGCGCGAGCTGCAGGAGTCCGAATTCCTGCCGCGCCACAAGTCCCCGGTGTCGGTGGTGTTCGACGCTGCCAGGCCGCCCGTGCCCGGCGCCCGCCTGGGCAAGGACGCCAGCGGCAAACCCGCCTGGTTCGTGCCCAACCCGGCCGAGCCCGGCCGCTTCCTCAAAGTGGGGGCATGAGCCTCTTCACCGGGAGCACACACCCATGAACGACATGAGCCAAGACCCAGGCCCAGACGGCCTCTCCGCCGTCGACTACAACCCTTTCGCCGACGCCGCGCCCATCGCCCGTGTCGTGCCCACCACCGAGGCGCAGCGCGAAATCTGGCTCGCCTGCCAGCTCGGCGCCGAAGCCAGTCTGGCCTACAACGAATCCGTCAGTCTGCGCCTGCGAAGCCTCTCGCAGAGCACAGCGCCCGGCGCGCTCGATGCCGAAGTCCTGCGCCGCGCGCTGGGCGCCCTCGTCGCCCGCCACGACGCGCTGCGCGCGACCTTCGGTGCCGACGGCCAGGACATGTTCATCGCCGAATCCCTCGCGCTCGACATGCCCGTGCACGACATCAGCGCCCTCACCCCCGAGCAGCGCGAAGCCTCGCTGCAGCGCCATGTCCGCGCCGACGTCGACACCCCGTTCAACCTCGAACAAGGCCCGCTGCTGCGCGCCCAGCTCATTGCGCTGAGCGAGTTCGATGCCGTGCTGGTGCTCACCGCCCACCACATCGTCTGCGACGGCTGGTCCTTCGGCGTGCTGCTGCGCGATCTGGCGGCCCTGCTGGCCGCGGCGGCGTCAGATCATCCCCAGGCCGTCTTGCCGGTTGCCGAAGCCTATGCCGACCATGCCCTGGCACAACTCGAGCCAGCGTCTGTCGCGCAGGCCGAGGCCGATACGGGCTACTGGGTCGCGCTGTACGACCACTCGATGCCTGCGCTCGATTTACCCACCCGCCGCCCGCGCCTGCCCCAGCGCGCTTTTGCCTCCCGGCGCGAGGACTTGCGTCTCGACTCGGACACGCTGGATGCCGTGCGCAAGCTCGGCGCGCGTCATGGGGCCAGTCTGTTCGCGACGCTGTTCGGCGTCTTCGCCGCGCTGATCTCGCGCTTGTCCGGGCAAGACGACGTCGTCATCGGGGTCTCCGCCGCAGGACAGTCGAGCAAGGGCAGCAACAGCCTCGTCGGCCACTGCGTCAACCTGCTGCCCATCCGCATGCTGATCGACGTCGAAGCCGACACATCGGCGCTGGTGCTGCAATCCCGCACCGCGGTGCTCGATGCTTACGAACACCAGAGCGTGAGCTTCGGCGGTCTGCTCAAACACCTGCAAGTCCAGCGCGAACCGGGACGCTTGCCGCTGGTGTCCGTGCTGTTCAATCTGGATGCGCGCATGGATGCCGCCGGCTTTGCACCGGCAGGCTTGCAAGCGGAAATCTTTTCCAATCCGCGCAGCGCCGAAAATTTCGAGCTGTATCTCAATGTCACCCAAGACACGCAAGGACTGCTGCTGGAATGCCAGTACAAGACCGCGTTGTTCGATCAGGCCACGGTGCGCCGCTGGCTCGAGTTGTACCGCGAAGCGCTGGCGCGCGCAGCCGCCGATCCGGCCCAAGCTCTGGCCACGCTGCTCGCGCCCACGCCATCGGAGCAAGCCCTGCTTGCAGCCTGGAACAACACGGCGCGCGATTTTCCGCAGGAGTTGCTGCTGAACGATCTGCTGCAAACCGGACTGCGGCATGACCCGATGGCCTCCGCGCTCGTATTCGAGGGTCAAACCCTCAACTACCGCGAGCTGCATGCCCGCGCCCGTCAACTGGCCCATGCGCTGCGCGCACGGGGCGCCGGCCCGGGCGAACGGGTGGGCGTTTGCCTGGAGCGCAGCCTCGATCTGGTGGTGGCGCTGGTGGGCATCATCGCCAGCGGCGCGGCCTATGTGCCACTGGACCCAACCCTGCCTGTCGAGCGCCTGGCCGGCATGGTGGACGATGCCGGGGTCCGCCTGCTGGTCACGCGTCACATGGAACATGCCGGCCGCAGCGGCGCTTTCGCGGCGGCGGGTGATCCCGTGTTCATCGACGACGCCGCCTGGCAAGCCGACGACGCCGTGCCACCCTTGCCGCCCTTGGGGCACGCATCCGATCCGGCCTATGTGATTTTCACCTCCGGCTCCACCGGCCGCCCCAAGGGCGCGATGAACGCGCACCGCGGCATCGTCAACCGCCTGCTGTGGATGCAGGAGGCCTATGCGCTGCAACCGGGCGAGCGCGTGCTGCAGAAAACACCCTTCAGCTTCGATGTCTCGGTGTGGGAGTTCTTCTGGCCGCTCGCCGTCGGCGCCACCTTGGTCGTGGCCAAACCTGATGGCCACCGCGACAGCGCGTATTTGGCCGATCTGGTGCGGCGCGAACGTATCGACGTGATGCACTTCGTGCCGTCCATGTTGCGATTCTTTCTGGACGAGCCCGCAGCAAGCGCCTGCACCCGGCTACGCCGCGTGGTGTGCTCCGGCGAAGCGCTGCCACTCGAGTTGGTCGAGCGCTTTTTCACGGTACTGCCGCAATCGAAATTGGCCAATCTCTACGGCCCGACCGAGGCCGCGGTGGACGTGAGTGCCTGGGAATGCCGGCCTGCGGAGCCCTCCGCCTCGGTGCCCATCGGCGCGCCCATCGCCAACACCCAACTGCATGTGCTCGATGCCCGGCTGCGGCCGTTGCCCATCGGCACGGCGGGCGATCTCTACATCGGCGGCGTGCAGGTCGGCATGGGCTACGCCGGGCGCCCCGAGTTGACGGCCGAGCGCTTCATCCCCGATCCATTGCGCAGCGGTGGACGCCTGTACAACACCGGCGACATCGCCCGCTGGCGCGGCGACGGCGCCCTCGACTACCTGGGCCGCAGCGACCATCAGGTGAAAGTGCGCGGTTACCGCATCGAGCTGGGCGAAATCGAAACCCAACTGCTGGCCCAATCCGGCATCCGCCAGGCCGTGGCCATGACCCGTGAAGACCACCCGGGCGACCTGCGCATCGTCGCCTATGTCGTGGCCGACGGCGCGCCGGTCGACGGCGAAGCCCTGCGCAACCACCTGCGTCAGGCGCTGCCCGACTACATGGTGCCGCAGATCATCGTCCAGCTCGACGCCATGCCGCTGCTGCCCAGCGGCAAAATCAACCGACGCGCGCTGCCCGTCCCCAACCCCACGCAAGCGGACAAGGGGCACAGCCGCGTACCGGCACGCAACGCCACGGAACAGGCCGTGCTCAGCCTGATGGAGCATGTGCTCAAGCTGCCCGGCATGAGCGTGCTCGACGACTTTTTCGCCATGGGCGGCCACTCGCTGCTGGCCGCGCGCCTGGTCGCGCAGCTCAATGTCGCGCTCGACCTGAATCTGCCCTTGCGCCTGGTGTTCGAGTCACCCACGGCGGAGCGCTTGGCCCACGCCATCGATAAGGCCCGGGATGCCGGCGGTGGTGGCCGCATCGCCATCCGCCACGACCCTGTACGCACCACCGCGCCGCTCACCGCGCAGCAGGAGCGCATCGCGTTCATGGAGGAGTTGTATCCGGGTCGGGTGGTCTACAACTCGCCATCCGCGCACCGCCTGCGCGGCCCGCTGGCGCTGGACGCCTTCAAACAGGCGTTGCTCGACATGATGCTGCGCCAGCCTGCGCTGCGCAGCGTCATCCGCACGGTCAACGGCCGGCACGAACAGGTGGTGATGGCGCCGGCGAACTTCGAACTGCCTTTCGATGACCTCAGCCAGCGGCCCGAGGCGGAGCGCGAAGCCGAACTCATGCGCCGCATGCAGGCGATCGTCGACCAGCCCATCGACATCCATCAGGCGCCGCTGTTCCGTGTCGCGCTGTTCAAGCTGGCGCCGCAAGAGCATGCCTTCTTGTTCATGCCCCATCACATCATCTGGGATGGCTGGTCGTTCGACCTGCTCTACAGCGAGCTGGCCGCCTGTTACGCCGCGCGCAGGCAGGGCACGCCCAACATCCTCGCGCCCCTGCCCGTGACCTATGCCGACTATGCCCACTGGCAGGCCGAATGGCTGCGAAGCCCGGCCTTCGCCGCGCAGCTGCGCGACTGGAACCTGCGCCTGGCCCAGGCCCCAGCGCCCAAGACCTTGCAAACCGACCGACCGCGCAGCGCCGGCATGAGCGGCGAGGGCGCCACCGAATGGGTGCGCATCGACCAGGCGACGACGGAGCAACTGCGTGACATCGCCCGACAGTCGGACGTCACCCTCAACATGCTGGCGCTGGCGCTGTACGGCGCCATGATGGCGCAGACCGCCGGCAGCGAGAACGTGGTGATCGGCGTGCCCGTGCGCGGCCGCATGATGACCGAAGTCGAGCCGGTGATGGGGTTTTTCAACAACCTGCTGCCGCTTCAACTACGGCTCGACCCGAACCAGGCCACGACCGACTACCTGCACCGGGTCAAGCAGGAATTCCTCGACGTGCTCAGCTTTCAGGACATTCCCTTCGAGCGCCTGGCGATGGAGCCGGAAATGAAGGCGCGCTCGCAGCACGCCGGCATCTACCAGGCGCTATTCTCGTTTCAGGATGCACGCGAGCGCACCCGGCTTTGGGGTGATCTGGAGCAAAGCAGCATCCTCCTATTCCAGAAGGGCGCCACCGAGGACCTGGGCCTGTGGCTGATGGACGTGCCGGACGGGCTGGAGGGCGGCTTCACCTATAACGCCGACATCTACAGCGCGAGCACCGCAGCGGCGTTCAAGACGCGATTCCTCGAACTGGTTCAACGCTTCGTCGCCGACCCGCAACAGCCGCTGAACGCCTTGCTGGCGACGCAGGCCTCGCCAGCGGCAGCCGCCTTGCACCATCTCGCGGCCGCCGCCAAACCCGAGATTCAACCCGAGGCCACGCCCCCGCGCGCAGACCCCGGCACTGCGCCCAAGCCGAACGCCATCAACCGCGCGCTGACGCCGACAGAGCAGGCCCTGGCCGAAATCTGGTCTTCGCTGCTGGGCCTCAAGCCCGAGCAGATCGAACCGCAGGACAACTACTTCGACCTGGGTGGCGATTCGCTCACGGCGATGCAAGCCGTCATCGGCATGCATGAGCGCACCGGCAAGCGCGCCAACGCGCGCCTGCTGATCTTCGAGACGCTGGGCCAGATCGCGCGCCATTACGACGAACTCGAAGTCGAGACCCTGAGCAGACCCGGCCTGGTCAAACGCCTGTTCGGCGGCCTGGGCCGCGGCAAGAGCCTGCCCTGAACCATCACCGACGGAGGCATCCATGCTGTCCACACCAACCCGCGAACCCCATGCCCAGCGCTGGTCGCGCGCGCATGGCAATGCGCCGTACAACCCCAGGCCGCCGAGTCTTGCCACCACGCTGCCGCCGCGCCCGTGCGCCCATGGGCCGGCCACGCTGGCCTGGCCGCAGGGCCGCAATGTGCACATCTGGCGGCTCGATCTGCGCGATATGGGTGCCGATGCGCCCGCCCTGCTCGACGCCGCCGAGACCGAGCGTGCCCAACGCTTCGTCTACGCCCATGACTGGCGGCGCTATGTGACGGCGCATGCTTGGCTGCGGCGCATTCTCGGCGCCTATCTCGCCGTGCCGCCGCAGCAGTTGCGCTTCGCCACGGACGCTCACGGCAAGCCGGTGCTGCTGCAAGCGTCGCCTGGCGTGGGTCGCTCGCCGCTGTGCTTCAACCTGAGCCACAGCAAGGATCTGGCGCTGATCGCCGTGACGGCAGGTATCGAAGTGGGTGTAGACATCGAGGCCGTGCGCGACGATCTGCCCGGCCCCGACCTGGCTGCCGGCGTGCTGAGCGCCATGGAGCTCGACGAGTTGGCGCAATGTGCCGCATCCGACCATGCGGACATGTTCGTCGGCTGCTGGACACGCAAGGAAGCCTGCCTGAAAGCACTGGGCATCGGCCTGCGGCTGGAGCCGCGCCAGCTGCATGTGGGCTTGGACCGGCAGCGCCGAACCGTGGAGGTGGGCGGTGTTGACACACCCATCGACATCGCTCCGCTGGCAGCTCCCAGCGGCTATTGCGCCGCGCTGGCCGTGGTGGGAGGTTTCGCGCATATCGAGCCGCAGATCGCCAGCCATCAGCCGGAGTGGCGAACTTGACCCCACTGCGATTCTTGCGCGACGCGCGCGAGCTGTTCGCGCTGCATCTCGAGCCGAGTGCCGACGCCACGGCACGTGACCATGCCGTGCTGCTGTGCAACCCCTTCGGTCAGGAAGCCATTCGCGCCCATCGCCTGTACCGTGTGCTCGGCGACCGCCTGGCGGCGACTGGCTTTCATGTGTTGCGCTTCGACTACTACGGCAGCGGCGACTCGGCCGGCGAGGACACCGAGTTCGACCTCGACGGCGCCATCGCCGACACCGTGGCTGCCGGCAACCTGCTGCTGCAGCGCAGCCGCGTCGGCAAGCTGTCATGCCTGGGACTGCGGCTGGGCGGCAACATCGCGGCGCTGGCCT
Organism: Burkholderiales bacterium; assembly: GCA_013044035.1. Classification (GTDB taxonomy): domain Bacteria; phylum Pseudomonadota; class Gammaproteobacteria; order Burkholderiales; family Burkholderiaceae_C; genus Thiomonas_A. Next base: position 10,055 of record JABEVE010000061.1, on the reverse strand, counting down.
CACGTCGTTGGACCGAGCCGCTGGACCATCTGCTGCTGTTCGAGCCGGTGGCCGATGGCAGCAGCCATCTACTGGCCTTGCGGCAATCCAACGCCGACACCATGGCCGGCATGTTCGCCTCGCGCTGGCGCATCGACCCCGCGCTGCGCCAATTCAACCTGCCCGATCCTGACGGTGAGACGCTGGGCTTCGCGCTGACGCCGGCCTGCAAGGCGCAAATTGCCGCGCGCATCGACCCGCGCCAACCCTGGCCCGGCCGTGCCCGCCACAGCATCATCCTCACGCCACAAATCGACGCGTTCACCGCCTGGACGGCCAGGCGCGATCTTCTGGCGTCGCCCCAATTGCGCATTGCGCCCTCCGACTCCGACATCGACTGGGCCACCAACAGCGCGTTGAACACCGCCATCGTTCCCCGGGCCTGGGTGGACCGCGCGCTTGACGCCCTGACACAAGCCGCCCATGCATGAAACCACCCTCGCCTTCGGCCCCGACCACGGACTGATCGGCACCCTGACCCTGCCCGCCGCACACCTCGACGCGTCTGCCGCAGCATGCGGCATGGTGTTGTTCAACGCCGGCGTGGTGCACCGCGTCGGGCCGCATCGCATCAACGTCAAGCTTGCGCGCGAGCTGGCGCGCCACGGCATCCCCACCATCCGTTTCGACCTGCACGGCATGGGCGACAGCCTGGGGGCGGACGGCCAACTGAACTACCAGCAACAGGTGGTGCGCGATTTGCAGGCGGCGATGGACACGCTGCAGGCCGCCACGCGCGTGCCGCATTTCACCTTGCTCGGTTTCTGTTCCGGCGCGCTGCCGAGCTATTGGACCGCGCAGCAAGACGCGCGCGTGCGCCACATCATCCTGCATGACGTCTTCTTTTTGCAGACCCTGCGAAGTCGCTGGCGTTTCATTGCCATTCGGCTGCGCAGCCACGGTTTCAAGCCAACCGCCTTCATGCTCTACCTGCGACGTGCCGTGAGTTTTCTGGGTTGGCTTTCGCTGGGGCTGATGCGAAGGCTCCAGCGGTTGCAGGCCGATGCCGCAGCCCCTGTTGGCGACCGCCCCACAAAAGCGCAATTGATTCCGGGTCTCACACAACTGGCGCAAAGGGGCGTGCAAGTCTCGGTGGTGCAGTCGGGGGCTGACTTCAGCAACGTCAACTACGACGCACAAATCGTCGAGGCCTTTGGGCTGGATGATGCACCGATCCCCGGCCTGCGCACGGACTGGCTGGCGCCCATCGACCACATCATGACCTCGATCAACGCCCAGCGCGCCTTCATCGACTGGATTTGTGCGGACGTGCTGAAACGGCAAAGCGCCGCGTTGGATCTGGCGCCAGACCGCGCTCACCATGTCCCACCCGGAGCAGATCCAGCGCATGTGTCCAATTAGGGCCAGACCTCGGACTCGAGGCGTGGCATCCGGTCCACACGCATTCACCCAAAACCGGGTATCGACCACCATCGAGAGGATGGATACACCATCGTGTTCGACTTGAGACTCTGGCTTGAATCCCTGCTTGCGCCCGTGGCCCTGATCGCCTGGTGCCTGATCCTGCTAGCCGTGCTGGCGTGGCGCATGCCCACGCCGAAGTTCATGCGCGCCGGTGCCACCGGCGTGCTGCTGGTGTATCTCGCGCTGTCCATGCCCTTGACCGTCGATCCGGTTTTTTCCGCGTTGCAAAACTGGGCCCGGCACGACGCCCGTTGCGGGCCGCCGCCTCCCGGCAGTGTGATCATCGTGCTGGCCGGCGGCTTCGAACACCCCCCCGACCGACTCACCGACTTCAACGCCCTGCAGGGCGACGGTCTGCGGCGCACCCTTGCGGCGGTGGCGCTCGCTCAACGAACACCGGGCAGTGTCTTGCTGTTGACCGGTGGGGGCGACACGCGCCTGAGTGAGGCGGCCGTGATGGGTGCGTTCGCCGAAGCCCTGGGTCTTGCGAAAAACCGCATCGAACTGGAGCAGCGCTCCCACACCACCTACGAAAGCGCCATCAACACCCGCGCCATGCCGGCCCAGGATCTGTTGGCCGCACGCTATCTCGTCACATCGGCCTATCACATGCCGCGCTCCTACAGGGCTTTTCGCGACGCGGGACAAAAGGTCTGTGCCTGGCCAGCTGGTTTTCTCAGCACGCACGCCCCGTTGCTGGATCGACTCGTCCCGCAACTCGGCGGCCTGGAAAAATCAACCCTGTTGTTGCATGAGTATTTGGGCATGCTGTTTTACAGCCTGGTGAAATTCCGTCAATGACCGCTGGTTCAAAGAGTTTCTTGACCGGCACTGGAACATGGGGTGACTTCTCGATCGCATTCCAGCTAGTCTGAGAGACTGTCCACGCCGACTCGACCTGCATCCAGACCGACATCCACAGTTCCATGCCATTCCGCAAGACCTCTGAGGATTGTGTGGAGACCCCGCGCGTCCACACCCAGTTTCCACTGCGCATCCTGATGGTGGTGGATGGGCAGTACCCGGCCACCGGCGGCGCCGAAATGCAGGCGCGACTGCTCTGCACGGCCATGGCGCGGCAGGGTCACCAGGTGCGGGTTCTGGCGCCGCGGCTGCACACCTGGCAAGCGAGCGATGAAGTGCTGGACGGCATCGCGGTACAGCGTCTGAGCTATCCCCGCGTCAAAGGCCTGGGCTCCGTCCTGCTCGATCTGCGTTTCGCCGCCTACCTGTGGCGACATCGCCGCCAATTCGATGCCATCCACATCCATATGGTGCGCAATCTGGCCGGAGCGGCTGGCTGGATGCGCCGGCTGGTGGGCATACCCATGGTGGCCAAAGTGTCCGGGGCTGACGAATTTCGCGGCGGCATTCTCGACCCGGCGCTGATGCACCGGCCCATCCACCGCCTGCTCAACGCCGGCGCCAGACGCCTCGATGCCTTCCAGTGCATCAGCCAACACACGCGCAGGGCCATGCTCGAAGCCGGCTACCCGGCTGCCAGGATGCACCTCATTCCCAACGCGGTGGATTGCGCGCGCTTTGCCTGCAACCGTACCGACGCGCCCCTGCAGCGCGTGGTCTTCGTCGGCCGGCATGTGCCGGTGAAAGGCCTCGACGTGCTGCTGCGCGCCTGGGCGTTGGTGCGGCGCCCGGTAGAACTGCGCCTGGTGCTGGCCGGTGACGGACCTGTGCACAACACACTGCGAGAGTTGGCGCGCGCGTTGGGCGTGCACGACAGCGTCGACTTCCCCGGCGCGGTCAGCCATGTTCCCGGCATTCTGGCTGCTGCAGATCTCTATGTGCAGGCCTCGCATCAGGAGGGCCTGCCCAACGCGGTGCTCGAGGCCATGGCCTCGGGGCTGGCGGTGGTGGCCACACGCGTGAGTGGCCATGAGGATGTGGTGGTCCATGGCAACACGGGGCTGCTGGTGCCGCCGAACGATCCGGCGGCGCTTGCTGCCGCCATGCAGACCCTGCTCGACGACCCGGACCTGCGCCGACGCATGGGCCATGCCGGACGCGCGGCGATCGAGCGTACCTACTGCGCCGAGATCGTCACCGCCTCGCTGGTGCGCCTGTACCGTGGTGTCCGCTCCTCGACCCCGGCCGCCGAAACGCAGCCCTTGCACACCGATGGCCACCGACACTGACGGCATCGGCTCCGCGCCGAAGGAGCCGGGCGGCATGCTCATGCGTCTGCTGCGGCACACCTCGAACTATTCCATCGGCACGCTGCTCATCACACTGGCCAGCATCATCTCGTTTCCGATTTTCACGCGCATCTTCACAGTGGCGGAATACGGCGTGCTCGGCCTGGTCAATGTCACGCTCGGCTTCCTCGTCAGCGTGGGCAAGATGGGATTGCAAAAATCCATCGTCCGCTTTTATGCCGAAATCGAGGGTGGCAAGCGCCCAGGAGACAAAGTCGAGCTGTTCTCCACGGTGCTGTTCAGCATGGTTGCCGTGGGCACCGTGATTGCGCTGCTGAGTGCGCTGATCTTCCTGGCCATGCCCAACGCCTGGTGGAGTCACTCGGGAGCGCAAGACCTCATCGCACTGGCGGCCCCGCTCATCCTGTTTCGCGTGGTCGACAGTGCCATGCTCAACCTGATGAATGCCGAGCAGCGCAGTGGCCTCTACAGCGTGTTCACGGTGGTGCGCAAGTACGTCGGTCTGGGCCTGGTGCTGCTGGTGCTGTTTTTCGTCGCACGCAATCTCTACGGTTTTTTCATCGGCGCCATGATTGCCGAGGCGCTGGCGCTGGTGTTCATCGTCGGCTACTACGCGCGCCAGCGCCTGTTCGACATCCAACGCGTTTCCCGCCCGCTGTTCGTCGCGATGCTCACGTTCGGCTTGCCGCTACTCGCCAGCGAGTTGTCCTACATGCTGCTCAGCATGGGCGGACGCTACATCATCAACTACCAGCTCGGGCCTCAGCCGCTGGGGTCGTATACGGCAGCGTACAACTTCTCGGAGTATCTCCAGGGCGTGCTCACGGCCTCGTTCGCACAAGCCGTCATTCCCATGTATTTGCGCCAATGGGAACAGCAGGGCCGGGAAAAAACGGTGGCCTTCCTGCAGCAGGCGCTGCGCTATTACCTGGTGCTGGCGCTGCCCATCCTGGCCGGCATGGCCGCGGTCGGGCCGGATCTGCTGCGCCTGCTGGCCTCCGATAAATACGAGGTTTCCGCCTCGCTGTTCGTGTTCATCGTCGGCGGCATGCTGGTGTCCGGTGGCACGCCCATCTTCAGCGCCGGGATCTACATCAACAAACTCACGAAGGTGGTGATGTATGCCGTCTTGGGAGCCACGGTCTTGAACATCGCGCTCAGCGCGCTGCTGGTGCGCCCCTATGGCATCGAAGGCGCCGCCGTTGCCACGCTGGCGAGCTATCTGTTGTACACCGCCGCCACGGCCTATTACGGCCGGCGCGCCGTGTACGTGCCCATACCCTGGCGGGACCTGGCCAAGTTCTCGATTCTCGCCTTGCTGATGTACGGCGTGATCACCCAGATCCACCTGCCCAGCCTTGCGCTGCGCGTCGCGCTGCAGATTCTGGTGGGCGCCACGCTCTACGGCCTGCTGCTGCTGGCCAGCGACAAACCGATCCGCGGCCTCGCGGTCAAGTTGCTGGGCCGCCTGCGTCTGCGCTGAGGGCCAAATGAAATCCAGCAGTTCTGAATCGCCCAGGTACCGCTTTCAAAACACCCCCCGCCGCCATGGAGTTCGCGCTGCACAGCAGAAACCATGGCTGCATGCAAGCAATCGTGCTTGGCCTGGATCTCGCTGGCCTGTAGGCACCGTGCTGGGACCTCGGAATAAACGCTCCAGCACGGCAATCAAGGCGCTTCAGGCGAGCAACAAGCACCCGGCATCACCCCATTCAAGATCGCGCAGCCTAAAACCGGCGCAACGTCTATAAACCATAATCCGCGACAAACAAAAAATATATGCGTATGCGCCCAGCTCAAGAACCGACTCTCAACATGCATCCGGCGATCGCCATAAGCACCCGGAAGCGGGAAGACGCTGTCAATGAAAGAAATAGTTCACTCACCACCAAGTAGGCCTTTTATTGGTCTGAAAATATGATTGGCTTGGCTCAAACCCTTCCGATTCGATCTCGTTGCCATCGAGGCGTCTAAAACACTAAATTTTTATCAGTGCCAAGCAAATCCGAGGATTTTGTACATTCAATAATATACGCCATCACCGCGACAGAAATCGCCGTCATCCTCTCAAAATCGCGCCCACTCGGTCGTACAAATTGCAGCTTGTACCATGAAAATTTCTATTATTATTCCAACCCACAATAGACCCGAACTGCTGCATGCTGCCTTGATGGGCGTCGCAGCTCAAAATTATCAAGATCTGGAAATTATTGTCGTCGACGATCACTCCTCTCCTGATCAGCAAGTTTTGAACGCCCGGATCACCGCATCAATCGGCGTGCGGTGCAAATATATCAACTTAATCACCGATCGCCCGCAGGCAGGGGGGCCATCATCCACAAGAAATGTCGGCATACAAGCTGCTTCTGGAGATTTGATTGGATTTTGTGATGACGATGATTACTGGCACGATGTGCAGCATCTTGCAGTCGTCGCGGATGCCTTCACCAAGGACTCGAAGCTGGATTTATTATACGCGAATCAGGAAACATTTTTTCAGGGCAAGCCGGTCAAACCCTTCTGGCAGCCACATCTGATCGAGCGTCTAGGCATTGTGTCCACCGAAAGCGGTAGAGTTATTCATCTTTCCAAAATTGACAGTTTGTCTGTTTCCGGATCTTTTGGACATTTAAATACATGTATTTTCAGGCGCGAACTTCTACGATCGCTAGGCGGATTTTGGTGCAGTCAAAAATATTCGGAAGATTTGGATTTATTTGTTCGTGCGATCGACGCTGCAAGACATATTGCGTATCTCGATCTGACTGTGTCCGTTCATAACAGACCGGATCGTACGCGACGCGACAATGTTTCGAGTCGTTTGGATGAGCAAGCCAAATCCATCACCTTACTTAATATCGTCAATCACTTGATGGATACCTGCAGTACGCCTGCTGCGCTGAGGTTTGCTCGCTTGCTGGGCGCTAATGAGTGCCGCGATCTTGCCCTGTCCCTATCTCGACAGCGTGAGCATGCGAAGGCCTGGATCTGGGCCAGGCAGGGACTTGCCTGGCATTTCACTCTTAAATGGATGGGTTATGTGATGGCCAAGGGCTTGATGCAGATACTGCGCACCTTCAGGCCATCTTCGGTTGTTGAAAGTGGGAAGTAAAACGCCATCGGGAAAATGCGCCCCTGATTATCCCGATAATCATGAAATGAACAGACTTTCGACTCCCAGCAAAATTGGCAACTGAAGCACCTGCCATACCAAGGACAGGCCCTGCTTTTGAGCACCCCAGGTCGGCTTGCCGATCTGCCCTCCGCTGGAGGGATGGGTCAAGAAGACTTGCGGATGACCCGGTGTTTCCTTGAAAACTGCATCAACGGAGCGCCAGGTATTGCGCTGAAAGGGCATCCAGGGCCTGCAGCACCTCGGCGAGTATCAGGCGTGTTCGTTGTGGATCCAGGCTGTATGGATCGGCGATTTCCATGCTGCACCTGGGTTCAAACAACCCCAGCAGGGTCGTTTTCGCTTGCGCCTTTGGGAAATGACTGGCAAATAAATTCCAGTTATGGACATCCATCAAAACGATCAAGTCTGCTTGATCGACCTCTTCGGAACTGATGCGACGCGATGTCCAGTGCTCCAGATCGACACCCATACTTTTTGCCGCCTCCACCAGGTGCGTGGGACTGGATCGGCCGGTTTTGGCATGAAACCCGCCGCTACGTACATCAATCCCAGGCCAGCGCACCGACGCAGCACGCTCTGCAAAAGGACTTCGGCAGATGTTGCCGTAACAGACGAAATACACGCTGCGAATCGGCGCCTGGCGATGGCGCAAAGCACGCTGGACAACAGCATGATGCCGCCTCAGTTTGATCTCCATGATGCGGTCACGCAGGCGACTCGCGAGCTTTCTAGGCGCATAACTCGCCAGATACCAGCCATCACGCACAAATACACGCCAATCGCGCCAATGCCAGCCATCCCATACCTCTCGGCCGGTGAAAACACGCAACCAGCCAGCAGCGGCGACAACTGGGGAGCGGGTCAACAACATGGGGTTGGATCGGTCTGCACGCCAGTTCTCAAAAAACCAACGCAGATCGCCACGAGGATTACGCGCCGTTATCCCAACCGTGTAGCCAAAGTGCCCGACGAAGCGCTGCCCTTGGGCCATGCTCATTAAATGCTGTGGCACATTCAATCCTGACGCAATCGTGAGTGGCAAAGAACCCCAAAGCCTGGGGTTGATTTCCATGAGATAAGCGTCTCCGTCTGCACTGCATCGCCACTCGACCATGGCCACTCCGTGCCACTGCAGGGCCAGCAGGAGCTGGTGCGACCACGCGAGTAGTCTGGGATCTGCCTCAACGGAACGGCGCAGCGTGCTGGCCCCGCCCGTCAAGGGATATTCATGCAGGCGTTCATGCATGAACGCCCAGATCATGCGCCCATGGTCAAACAGCATCTCGACCCCAATGCCGTGACCTTGCACCCAACGCTGCTCCTGCACCTCGGTGTAGGGCAGCCAGGAAGCCAGGACACCTTGGCGCTGTTCCGGGGTTTTAACCACCTCGACCGAAAGCGATTTCAAGACGCCTCCGACAACGACTTTGCTGCGCACAGGCTTGAGTACGCTGGGAAAGCCGAAAGCCGTACGGAGTGTGTCGTTTTGTTGAATTCGAAGCGAGGGCGGGACGGGTAATCCTAAACTTTTCCCCAAATCTGTCGTTCGTGCCTTATCCAGCGCGATGTCTAGGGCAGCATCGGCCGGTATTTGCGCCTTCAGGCGCAGAGGATGCGCTTCGGGCAGACGGCGTAACCACCGCAGCGAGCCCTCGGTGGTGGGAATGATGAGAACGAAGTCGTGGCAGGCATCCAGATTGAGCAACCAATCCAGTGCCCCATCGATCGGCTCGTATTCAGGCTGCGGGACGATGTGCCTGCACCACCTGGACTGCGCCGTCAACGCGTGCTTGTCTCGCATGCTGGCATGCACGATCGCCCCGGCAAAGCCCAACGATTGCACGCAAGCCAGACCCGCTGGACTGTCGGCATCGAGGACGAGGACCAGGGAATCGTTGGACTGCGTTCGTCCGGCCTGCGGCAACTCGGCTGGCGTCACCATTCGCCCGCCAGCCCCGCCCACGCCGTTTTCCAGACTCGTGTCCGGCTCGGGAGAGGCTTCATGGGGCATCGTCATGTTCACGGCCGATACATGCGCCAGGCCAGCAAGGGCAATCGCGCGGCAACGGGGATGCGAGGAATGGCATGCCAATCGACACCGGGAAACGGGTGACCTTCTAGCGTGGAGACGGCAGCACGATAAGTTTGTGCGGCCAACCGATGCGCTCGCTGATCTTGGCTACCGTTGGGGTAGCAAAACAGGTCAACCGGCTGCCCAAGCTCGCTCTCAAGCCAAGCGCGGCTGCGTGTCATCTCGTCGTGCATCAACGCATTGTCCAGCGTGGGCAAAATCGGGTGGTTGATGGTGTGTGAACCAACGGTGATCAAGCGCGGATCGAGACGGCGCAGATCTTCCCAGTCGAGCGGGTCGTAGGCAACGCGCTCCTGCCTGGTGGGCACGAAGTCAGGGGTCGCATCACGAATGTGGTTTTCAGCAAACTGGCGTTGTTGCAAAGGCAGTGACTTCATCCAGGTCATGATGGTTTCGGTTTCCGGCGCCGGTGCCTTCAATACCGATGTCAGGTCGATGCGTCTGGAGTCGCTCAAACGCCTCAGACGGGAGCGGGCTTCATGGCTCCACAGCCATTGGCGGGATTCGATCAAGCCCGGACAGACAAAAAATGTGGCGGGCAGTCCCAAAGCCTTCAGCACGGGGTAGGCAATCTCGGCGTGATTTCGCAATCCGTCATCGAACGTCAGAGCAACCTCCCCCATGGTTTCAGGTGGACGGCCTTCCTGCATATTGCACAGCATCGCGTCCAGGCTAAGGATTCGAAAATGACTTTTTAGCCAGCGCATTGCGGTGACGAAGTCCGCCTGAGGCATTTCGGCATCACCAACGCCATGCAGCATGATGATGGCGCGGCCATTCCTGCCGCGCGTCAACTTCGCAGACAGCCCGGTTCTCAGGGCTGCGCTCTGTGCAACACGTTTCAAGGAAACGACGCGGTTGGATTCCAAGGTGACGGTCCATTTCGGCCACGATGGCCGAAACACATCCATGAAGGGACTGCGATGTGCAGCACAACAGCTGCGTCGGATGAAGCAAGCCTGCATAACTTACCGTGGTTGCGCGCTGCACTCATCCCCCGATTTATGGGAGGCTACAAGGTCCATCGACTTGTCATGCGTTCGTTACCGATCAAAACGGAAAAGTGAATGGGGAATGGTGACGGCTACAGCTCCCACCGATCCAGCACGGCGTAGCGCCCGCTGCCCAGCATCGACTGCACCAGCGACAGCTCGGCAACCGGCCAGTTCATGGGGGCGAAGGCCTGGGG
>JABEVE010000060.1 GCA_013044035.1 Burkholderiales bacterium | reverse complement strand
GCGCGTGCATGCCGCTCATGCCGCCGAGCGACGCCCCGCCCAGGGTGCTGCCGTGGTAGGCGTTGTGGCGGCTGATGAGGGTCTTGCGCTGCGGCTGACCCATCAAGTCCCAATAGCGGCGCACCAGGCGGATGATGGTGTCGTTGCCCTCCGAGCCCGAGTTGGTGAAGAACACATGCTCGAAGCCGGGTGGCGCCACGTCGGCCAGCAGCGTGGCCAGCTCGATGGTCGGCGCGGTGGCGGTGCGGAAAAACGCGTTGTAGAACGGCAGCACCTGCATTTGCCGGGTGGCCGCGTCCACCAGATCCTGGCGGCCGTAGCCGAGGTTGACGCACCACAGGCCAGACATGCCGTCGATGATTTCGTGGCCTTCCGAATCCCAGATGCGCACGCCTTCGCCGCGCACAATGACGCGGCTGCCGCCGGCGTTGAGGTCCTTGGTGTCGGTGAAGGGGTGCAGGTGATGCGCCGCGTCTTGGGCGCGCAAGGCTGCGGTGTCGAAGGTGGGTAGGTCGTTGAGTTTCATGCGTGTCTCCGCGCGATGCGGGTCAGAATGGCCGGCCGGCTCGTGGTCCGGTCTGTGCACACAAGGCGTGAACGGGGGCTGGGTTGGTGGGCTTCAGACATGCAGCAGCAGGTGCTCGCGCTCCCAGGGGCTGATGACTTTCATGAATTCGGCGTACTCGCTCATCTTCACGGCCTTGTAGATGCCGCAAAAACGCTTGCCCAGAATGGCCTCGAGTTCAGGCACGTCGTCGAGCATGCGCACGGACTCGGAGAGACTTTGCGGCAGCGGAATCGCGTTGGGCCGGTTGTAGGCATTGCCCTTCATTTCGGCCAGCGGCTCGATCTTGTTGACCATGCCGAGATAGCCGCAAGCCAGGCTCGCGGCCAGCGCCACATAGGGATTGGCGTCGGCGCCGATGACGCGGTTTTCCATGCGCCGGTTCTCCGCGTTGGAGTTGGGCACGCGGATACCCACGGTGCGGTTGTCGCCACCCCACTCCACATTGGTGGGGGCGGCGGTGTTGGCCACCAGGCGGCGGTAGGAGTTGACGTAAGGCGCAAACAACGCCATGACGTGCGGGATGTATTTCTGCAGGCCGCCGATGTAGTGAGCGAAGGCCGGCGCGGCTTCGCCGCTCGGCAGACTGAAGATGTTCTGCCCGGTCTTGCGGTCGACGATGCTCTGGTGCACATGCATGGCGCTGCCGGGCTCTCCAGCCATGGGCTTGGCCATGAAGGTGGCGAACATGTTGTGGCGCAGTGCCGCTTCGCGCAGGGTGCGTTTGAAGAAGAAAACCTTGTCGGCCAGGTCGAGCGGATCGCCATGCAGGAAGTTGATCTCCATCTGCCCGGCGCCGACTTCGTGAATCAGCGTGTCCACGTCCAGGTCCATCGCCTCGCAGTAGTCGTAGATGTCTTCGAACAGCGGATCGAACTCGTTCACCGCGTCGATGCTGTAGTGCTGGCGCGAGGTTTCGGCGCGCCCCGAGCGGCCGATGGGTGGACGCAACGGCTGATCGGGGTCGGTGTTCTTGTCCACCAGATAGAACTCCAGCTCCGGCGCCACCACCGGTGCCCAGCCTTTGTCGGTGTAGAGCTTGATGATGTTCTTCAGCACGGTGCGCGGGGCGTAGTCCACGGGCGCGCCGTCTTTGGAATAGCAGTCGTGAATCACCTGCGCGGTCGGGTCGGTGGCCCAGGGCACGACCCGCACGGTGCTGGGGTCGGGCACCAGGTTCATGTCGCGGTCGGTGTCGGCGATGAGCTGGTCGATATTCGAGTCTTCCGGCCAGTTACCCGTCACGGTCAGGCCGATGATGCTCTCCGGCAGGCGCATGCCACGGTCTTCGGTGAACTTGCTGCGCGGCAGGATCTTGCCGCGCGCCACGCCGGTGAGGTCGGGCACGAGGCATTCGATTTCGGTGATGCGGCGCTCGTTCAACCATCGTTCCAGATCGTTGAAGGTCCACTGTTTTCGGTTGTCGGTCTGCATGGTTTCGGTTTCCAGGTCGCGTTTCATGGTTGCACCTTGAGGGGTTCGGGTCGCAGCGTCGGGGTCTGGACGGCTTCGTCCGGACGGCAGGCTTCAGGCGGCTCTCGCTTCCGGGGGGCGCAGACGTTCGCGATGGCGGTTGGCATGGTCGCGGCAGGCGTCGCCAAAGGCGCCGAAGAGCTTGCGCGAAACGGGGTTGTGGGTGGCCTGCCATTCCGGATGCCACTGCACGGCGAGCAGGAAACCGGGGGCGTGGAGATGGCTGTAGGCCTCGACCAGTCCGTCGGGCGCGTGCGCCTGGGCGAGCAGGTCGGAGGCCAGGGTCTTGATGCCCTGGCCATGCAAGCTGTTGACCTCCCAGCTGGGCGCACCGACCAGGCCATGCAACCAGCCGCCGGGCACGGCGTTCACGACGTGTGCCGGGCCGTACTGCCCGGCGATGTCGAGATCACCATCCTCGCGGTGGTCGGCGAAGCCTTCGGTGTTGTGCACCTCCTGCAGCAGGCTGCCGCCGAGGGCGACATTGATTTCCTGGAAGCCGCGGCAGATGCCGAACACCGGAACGCCTCGGGCAATGGCCGCGCGGATCAGCGGCAGGGTCGTGGCATCACGCGCCGGGTCGGCGGGGGATGCCGGGTCGGCCAGGGCCTCGCCGTAATGGCGCGGCTCCACATTCGACGGCGAGCCGGTGAAGACCAGACCATGCACGGCGTCGAGCACGGCATCGATGGGCAGCGCGTCGCCCAGCGCGGGCAGGAGCAGCGGCAGACAGCCAGACAAATCGCGCACGGGGTCGACGTATTTTTGCGCCACCGCGTAGGTCGGGTGGCCGGCGAGGAGCTTGAGGTCGGTGGAGACAGCCACCAGGGGCGGGAAGGATGGCATACGGATACGTTCAGGATGCGTAACGGGCGGCTTGACATGATGGTCGCGACCGGAACCGCTTCAGCGACTGCAGGGGTGGTGCGGAGGGCCGTTGAAATCACCTAAGCTACGGGTTTTCCTGGATCTTTTGGCGTTTGATGCGTACAAGATACGTCAACAATGGCACCCTCGGAAGTGCCACTATCGGCTTTTCGGTGAGGGCCAGTGCGGGGGCTGCTGCCCGGGCCGCGCCGGTGCCCTGCGTGCCACCGAGGCCGGCCGCGCGGACCCGCCCGGCTTGCGGTCACCGCGGGTTGCGCCACGCGACCCGGGCGTTCACCCCGGCCCGGCCCAGGCCGCAGTGCACGACGTCGCTGCCGAGTTCGAGCGGTTCGGTGGCTGCTTCGACGTGGCGGTCATCAATGGTCCCATGAATTTTGCTGCACTAGGCTTTTTCGATGGGGCCACTTAAGCTGGCGTCTGGACCTGCTCCGCCCCGCGCTCATGCGTTCCTACGATCTTGCCGAATTGCTGTTGACCGAGTTGCACCGGGCCGACAACCCGCATCACGCCGCGCCGCTCAACCGCCGGCTCTACCAGACTCTGCGCAGCACCATCCTGGGCGGGCGTCTCACCGCCGGCACGCAACTGCCGTCCACCCGCGACCTGGCGCGTGACCTGGACCTGTCGCGCAACACCGTGATGTCGGCGGTGGGCCAACTCGTCGCCGAGGGCTACCTCACGGCGCAACAAGGCAGCGGCACCTATGTGTCGGACTCCCTGCCCGACCAGCGGCCGCTGACGCCCGCCAACGCCAGCCGCGCCCGCCAAATGCGCGAGGCCGACGCCAACCCGCGCGATCTGTCGCAACGCGGCTGCCTGCTGACGCACAGCTCGGGCTCGGCGCAGTTCGAGGTGCAGCCCTTCGCCCCGGGGGCGATCGAGTTCACCGAATTTCCCATCCAGCTGTGGCAGAAGCTGCAGGCCAAATACTGGCGCAGTCTGGACCGCGACCTGCTGGACTACGGCCAGGAGGGCGGCTACATGCCGCTGCGCGTGGCCATCGCGCAATACCTCACGCTGTCGCGCTCGGTGCGGGTGACGCCCGAACAGGTGCTCATCACCTCGGGCACGCAACAATCCATCGACCTCGCCGCGCGCCTGCTCACCGACCACGGCGACGAGGCCTGGGTGGAAAACCCCTGTTACTGGGGCGCGCGCCGCGCATTGCAGGCGGCCGGCCTGCAATTGCGGCCCATCGGCGTGGACGCCGATGGCATCGCGCCCACGGCCATCGACTGGCAGGGCAACCCGCGGCTGATCTACGTCACGCCCTCCCATCAATATCCGCTCGGCCATGTCATGAGCCTGCCGCGGCGGCGCGCCCTGCTGGAGTTCGCCGCCCGTCGCCGCTGCTGGATTTTCGAGGACGACTACGACAGCGAATTCCGCTACACCGGCCGCCCCTATGCCAGCCTGCAAGGCCTGGACGAACATGCCCAGGTGCTGTACTCGGGCACCTTCTCCAAGGTCATGTATCCGGGCATCCGCCTGGGCTATCTGGTGGTCCCCAAAGACCTGGTGCCGGCGTTCAACACCGGGCTGTACGACCTGTACCGGCCTGGCCAGCTCATGCTGCAGGCGGCGCTCACCGACTTCATCACCGAGGGCCACCTCAACACCCTGATCCGCCGCCTGCGCGTGGCCTATCAGACGCGGCGTGACGTGCTGGCGCGGCAGATCCAGCAGAGCCTGGGCGACCGTGTGCGCATCTCTGGCCAGGACTCGGGACTGCATCTGTGCCTGGTGTTCCAGGATCCTGGCGTCGACGACCAAGCCATCGCCGCCGCGGCCGACGCGCAGGGCATGACGGTGCGGCCGCTGTCGCGCTACTCCATCGGCGAGCCGCAGCAGCAGGGCCTCATCCTCGGCTACGCCTATGTGCCCACGGAGCGCGTGGCGCCCTGGGCCAAGAAGCTGTGCGAACTGATCCGGCAGGCGCTGGATTGACGCCTGGCGCCGGGGCTTGCGGCGCCGCCCGCCGAGCGGCGCACCGGGCCGGGTTTCGCGCTGGCGCGTTCTGGCAATTCCGGCGTTGCCGCACTAGCATCGTCGTGCTGATGATCAGCCCGTGCCCACAAGGCGCGGAGGCGGTCCGGGGTTCAACATGCTCCAGGGCCAGACGCACAAACCGCAGCTTGCGCTGCACCGGCTGGCCGCATACCCTGCTCAGGCCGCCACTCAGGAGACACGCGCCATGAACGCACCTTTGCCCGAATCCATCCGTCGGGCGCTCGAGCTGGTCACGCTCGACGACAAATACACCCTCGAATCTGGCCGCGCCTTCATGAGCGGCATCCACGCCCTGGTGCGCCTGCCACTGCTGCAACGCCAGCGCGACGCCCTGGCCGGGCTCAACACCGCAGGTTTCATTTCCGGCTATCGCGGGTCCCCCTTGGGCGGCTACGACCAGGCGCTGTGGAAGGCCAAGCAACTGCTGGCAGCCAACAACATCGTGTTCCAGCCGGGAGTGAACGAGGAGCTTGGCGCCACCGCCCTGTGGGGCACGCAGCAGCTCGACCTCTACCCCGGGCAGAACAAGTTCGACGGCGTGTTCGGCATCTGGTACGGCAAGGGCCCGGGCGTGGACCGCTGCTCCGACGTCTTCAAGCACGCCAACATGGCAGGCACCGCCAAACACGGCGGCGTGATCGCGGTGGCGGGCGACGACCATGTGGCGAAAAGCTCCACCGCCGCGCACCAGAGCGACCATATCTTCAAGGCCTGCGGCCTGCCGGTGTTCTTTCCCAGCAATGTGCAGGACATTCTCGACCTCGGCCTGCACGCCTTCGCCATGAGCCGCTATTCCGGCGTCTGGGCGGGGATGAAGACCATCCAGGAAGTGGTCGAATCGTCGGCCTCGGTGGACGTGGCTGCGGACCGTGTGCGCATTGCGCTGCCGAGTGATTTCGTCATGCCCGAGGGCGGCGTGCACATCCGCTGGCCCGACGATCCGCTGTCGCAAGAGGCGCGGCTGATGGACGTGAAGTGGTACGCGGCGCTGGCCTATATCCGCGCCAACCGGCTCAACCACACCGTCATCGACAGCCCCAACGCGCGCCTCGGCATCATGGCTTCGGGCAAGGCTTACAACGACACGCGCCAGGCGCTGGCCGACCTCGGGCTGGACGACGCCACATGCGCCCAGCTCGGCATCCGCCTGCACAAGGTGGCCGTGGTGTGGCCGCTGGAGGCGCAGCTCACGCGCGAGTTCGCCACCGGGTTGCAGGAAATCCTGGTGGTCGAGGAAAAGCGTCAGGTCATCGAATACCAACTCAAGGAAGAGCTGTACAACTGGCGCGAAGACGTGCGCCCGAACGTGATCGGCAAGTTCGACGAGCGCGAAGGCGACAAGTCGGGGGGCGAATGGAGCCAGCCCAACCCCGGCGCCAACTGGCTGCTCACGGCCAAAGGCGACTTGAACCCCGCGGTCATCGCCCGCGCCATCGCCGCTCGGCTGGAACGGCTGGGCATTCTGCGCGAGGCCGGGGTGGACGTGCAGCGCCGTGTGCAGCAGCGCGTGGACGTGATCAACGCCAAGGAGCGCGCGCTCGCCGCCATGCCCGTGGGCGAGAAGCGTCCGCCCTGGTTCTGTTCCGGCTGCCCGCACAACACCAGCACCCGCGTGCCCGAGGGCTCGCGCGGCCTGGCCGGCATCGGCTGCCATTACATGGTGGTGTGGATGGACCGCGGCACCTCCACCTTCAGCCAGATGGGCGGCGAGGGCGTGGCCTGGGTGGGGCAGGCGCCGTTCACCAAAGACAAGCATGTGTTCGCCAATCTGGGCGACGGCACCTACTACCACTCGGGCCTGCTCGCCATCCGCCAGGCGATCTCGGCCAAGGCCAACATCACCTACAAGATTCTGTACAACGGCGCCGTCGCCATGACCGGGGGCCAGCCGGTGGAGGGCAGCCTGAGCGTGGCGCAGATCAGCCGCGAGTTGCAGGCCGAGGGCGCGCGGGAGATTGTCGTCGTCACGGACGAGCCGCAGAAGTACAAGCAGGTCACCGACCTCGCCTCCGGCGTGACGGTGCACCACCGCGACGCGCTCGACGCCATCCAGCTGCGCCTGCGCGACGTGCCGGGCGTGACGGTCATCCTCTACGACCAGTACTGCGCCACCGAAAAACGCCGCCTGCGCAAGCGCGGCAAGATGGTCGACCCGGCTCGCCGCGTGGTCATCAACCCGCTGGTGTGCGAGGGCTGCGGCGACTGCTCGGAGCAGAGCAACTGCTTGTCGGTGGAGCCGCTGGAAACCGAGTTTGGCCGCAAGCGCGCCATCAACCAGAGCACCTGCAACAAGGACTTTTCCTGCCTCAAGGGCTTCTGCCCCAGCTTCGTCACGGTGGAAGGCGGGCAGTTGCGCAAGCCCTTGGCCACGCAGGGCCCGAGCCTCGACGCGCTGCCGCCGCTGCCCGAGCCCGTCGTCCCCGACCCGGTGAAGGCCGATCGCGCCGGTGGCGGCTGCTACGGCATTCTGGTGGCGGGCGTGGGCGGCACCGGGGTCATCACCATCGGCCAGTTGCTGGGTGTGGCAGCGCATCTCGAAGGCAAGGGCATCGTCACGCAAGACGCTGCCGGCCTGGCGCAAAAAGGCGGCGCCACCTGGAGCCACGTGCTCATTGCCGACACGCCCG
Organism: Burkholderiales bacterium; assembly: GCA_013044035.1. Classification (GTDB taxonomy): domain Bacteria; phylum Pseudomonadota; class Gammaproteobacteria; order Burkholderiales; family Burkholderiaceae_C; genus Thiomonas_A. The sequence goes on along the minus strand of JABEVE010000060.1, from coordinate 4,374 downwards.
AGCAGATTCACACCACCCGCGTGGCCATGGCCGAGGCCGAACTCATCCTCGGCTGCGACCCCATCGTCACCGCCGACCGCGAAACCCTGTCGCGTGTGCGCGAGGGCCGCACCTTCGTCGCGCTCAACACCCACGGTGCGCCCACCGCCACCTTCGTCCACCAGCCCGACTGGCAGTTCCCCGATGCGGCCTGCAGCCAGACCATCGCCCAGGCCGCCGGCGCCGGGCAGGTGGCCGGCTTCGACGCCGAAGCCGCCTCGCTGCGCCTGCTCGGTGGCGCCCTCTACGCCAACCCCATGCTGCTGGGCTTCGCCTGGCAGAAGGGCTGGATTCCGCTGGGTCACGCGGCGCTGTTGCGCGCCTTCGAGCTCAACGCCGTGCAGGTGGAGAAAAACAAGGCCGCATTCGCCTGGGGCCGCCGCGCCGCGCACGATCCGCAAGGCTTCGCCGCGCTGGCCACCACGGAACAGGTCATCACCCTCGCGCGCCGGCCGTCGCTGGACGACGTGGTGAAGCGCCGCGTCGAGTTCCTCACCGCCTACCAGAACGCCGCCTATGCGGCGCAGTACGCCGGGGTGGTGGCGCGGGTGCGCAGCGCCGAGGCTGCGCTGTCGTCGACGCACCCGAGCACCCGCCTGAGCGAGGCCGTGGCCAGGGGCCTGTTCAAACTCATGGCCATCAAGGACGAATACGAAGTCGCCCGGCTGCACACCGATCCCGCTTTCGCGCAACAACTGCAAGCCCAGTTCGAGGGCGACTTCAAGCTGCAATACCACCTGGCCCCGCCCCTGTTCGCCAAGCGCAATGCGAAGGGCGAACTGGTCAAGCGCGCATTCGGCCCCTGGGTTGGCAGCCTGTTCAGGCTGCTGCGCCACGGCAAGGCGCTGCGCCATACCTGGCTCGACCCCTTTGCGCGCACCACCGAGCGCCGCGCCGAAGTCGCGCTGCTGGTGCGTTACCGGCAGACGCTGGAGCAGATCCTCGCCGGTCTGCGTGCCGACAACCTGGACCTGGCGGTGCGCATCGCCAGCCTGCCCGAGCAGGTGCGCGGCTACGGCCATGTACGCGCGCGCAGCCAGGCCGCCGTGCAGCCGCAGTGGGACGCGTTGCTGGCGCAATGGCCGAACGGCGCCGGCGAAGCGGCCCAGACTGCAGCCCCGCGCCAGACCGTTGCCGTGTGAGCGCGGACCCGTGCATGTACCGGGCTGCGCCGGCGGGCCAGTTGTGCCCAGCCCCCCGGGAGGCTCGGCGCAGCACAGGCGCCGCGGCCATTCGCATCGCGCGCGAACCGGCACAGGCCTGTTCGCGGGTTCATGCTCATCTCCCCGGGGCCTGACGCAAAGCGCCGGGTCGGGAGGCGTTAACCTGTCGACGGCGCTTCAGCCGCGCGCCCTCGCATGCCTAGGCGCACGGGCCGCCCCAACCTTCAGCTCCCTCTTGCGATGACCGACCTGCCCAGCTTTGACGACGTCGTCGCCGCCGCCCGGCGGCTGCATGGCCAAGCCCACCGCACACCGGCGCTGAGTTCGCGCACCGCCAATGCGCAGCTCGGCGCCGAGGTGTTTTTCAAATGCGAGAGCCTGCAGCGCATGGGCGCTTTCAAGTTCCGCGGCGCATACAACGCGCTGGCGCAGTTCGACGCCGCGCAGCGCAAGGCGGGCGTGGTGGCGTTTTCCTCGGGCAACCATGCCCAGGCCCTGGCGCTGGCCGGACGGCTGCTGAGCATTGCCGCCACCATCGTGATGCCGCGCGACGCGCCGCCAGCCAAGCTCGCCGCCACGCGCGGCTACGGCGCCACGGTCAGGCTGTACGACCGCTACACCGAAGACCGCGAGCAGATCAGCCGCGAGCTGGCGCAGCAACAGGGCATGACCCTGATCCCGCCTTACGACCATCCGCATGTCATTGCCGGCCAGGGCACGGCTGCACTCGAGCTGCTGGAGGACGTGGGCGAACTCGACGCGCTGTTCGTGCCGCTGGGCGGCGGCGGACTGCTCGCCGGCACGCTGCTGGCGGCGCGGGCGCTGTCGCCCCGCTGCCGTGTCTATGGCGTCGAGCCCGAGGCGGGCAACGACGGTCAGCGCTCGCTGCGCAGCGGCAGCATCGTGCACATTCCCACGCCAGACACCCTCGCCGACGGCGCGCAGACCCAGCATCTGGGGCAGATCACCTTCGCCATCATCCGCCGCGAGGTGGCCGACATCCTCACCGCAAGCGACGCCGATCTGGTGCAGGCGCTGCGCTTCTTCGCCGAACGCATGAAGCTGGTGGTCGAGCCCACCGGCTGCCTGGGCTTGGCCGCGGCGCGGCGCGAGCTGGAGCGGCTCGGCCTGCAGGGCCGGCGCATCGGCATCATCGTCAGCGGCGGCAATGTGGACCTGGCGCGCTTCGCGTCGCTGCTGGCGCGTTGAGGCCCGAGCTGGTCCGAACCGCCATCATGGCCCAGCCCTGGCACGCCAACGCCATGCAGAGCCGCTGTTGAACGCCGCCCGCTCACTCGACCCACGCCCCTGAACCGCCATGCCCGCATCCTGGCTCACCGCTCTCAACACCGCCCTGCCCTATGTCGAATCGCTGGCCAAGCATGCGCTGCCCGTGTTCCGCCAGCGCAAACAGGCCAGGGAAGCCACCGATGCCAGCCAGCAACAACTGGCCGAACTGCAGAGTGCCGTGACGGACAACGCCGAGCATGTGCGTGAGCTGGCACTGCAATTGCAACAGGCACTCGGCGCACTGGAGCAGGCCGGTGTGGAACTGGCCGCAGCCCAGCGCCGTCAACGCTGGTGGAGCGCGGCCGGGTTGCTCCTGGCACTGCTGGCCACGGTGTTGGCGGCCTATGCGCTGTGGCGCTGAAGCCAGCGGGGGGCGAAGTCGGTGACGCCGGCACCACGGGCACAGCGGTGGCCATGACGCCCCAGACCGCGGCACGAACCTCCACCGGGCTGCGCGTTTGGCGCCTGCTGATGCTGGGCCTGCTCACGGCCTTTGCGCCGATGTCGATCGACATGTATCTGCCCGCGTTCAACCAGATCGGCCAGGACTTGCATGCCAGCGCCAGCGCGGTGCAGGCCACGCTGGTGGTGTTCTTTGTCGGTGTGGCGCTGGGGCAGTTGTTCTGGGGTCCACTGTCGGACCGGCTCGGGCGCAAGCGCCCGCTGCTGGCGGCCATCGCGCTCTATGTGCTGGCATCGCTCGGCGGCCTGCTGGCACACCACGTCGAGCAACTCATCGCCTGGCGTGCGCTGCAGGGCTTGAGCGGCTGCGCCGGCATCGTACTGGCACGCAGCATGGTGCGCGACTGGTTCGCCCCCGAACAGGTGGCACGGGTGTTTTCGCGCCTCGCACTGGTGCTCGGCCTGGCCCCCATCCTGGCACCGCTGGCCGGTGGCTGGCTGGTGCAGCATGCCGACTGGCGCTGGGTGTTCGGCCTGCTGGCTGGTTTCGGCCTGCTCTGCTTCCTCGGCACGCTGACCCTGCCGGAGAGCCTGCCGGCTGCGCGACGCATGGGCCGCGGTGGGGATCATGCCTCAGGGTCGGACGATTCGGATTCGGTGGACGCCCTGCGCACACGCGGTGGCAGCGCGCACGGCGGCGACGCCGCGCGCCATGCTGCTCGGCCACAGTTCGGGTTGCAGCACGAAACTGGCATCACCGCCGCCGTCGTCGCCCCTCGCCACCGCCAGGATCATCCACTGTGCACCTACCGCGCGCTGCTGCACGATCGAAGCTATTTGCCGCTGGCGGCCACCGCAGCGCTGACCCAGGCCAGCATGTTCGCCTACATCGTCGCCGCGCCCACGGTGCTCATCGGCCTGTACGGCGTGGCGCCCGAGCACTTCGGCTTTTACTTCGGCGCCAACGCGCTGGGACTCATCGCTGCCTCGCAGCTCAACCATGCCCTGCTCGGGCGCTTCGGCATGGCGCGACTGCTGGCCTTCGGCGTCAACACCCTGGCGCTGGCGAGCGCGGTGTTGGTGGTGGTGGCGGCCAGCGGCGTCGGCGGCATGTGGGGCCTGCTGCCGCCGCTCTTCATCTGCGTGGCCACGCTGGGGTTTTGCGCCCCCAATGCCGTGGCCGCGGCCCTGAAGCACCAGCCGCATCGCGCTGGCAGCGCTGCTGCCCTGCTGGGCAGCATGCAGTTCGCGTTGGCCGGTGCGGCTGGCAGCGTGGTGGCCGCCCTGCCGCAGCACGCCGCCTGGCCCATGGCCGTGGTGCTGGCCTGCTGCGCCTGGGGTGGGTGGGCGGTGCATCGCCGAGCGTCTTAGCAGGCGTTGTGGCGGCAACTGCATCCGCGGATGCAGGGCCGCCGATCACGACGCACGCGCGGCTCGGCCATCCGGTGCTCGGGCTGGGCTCCACGCCACTCCCCGCCCG
>JABEVE010000059.1 GCA_013044035.1 Burkholderiales bacterium | reverse complement strand
GCTGGACGCATACCTATGGCCACCCACATGATCTGCAAGACAAGGAGCGATGACCGTATCGGCGCCCTGACGCTCATCCTGCTGTGCTTTTACTGGCTATGGGCAAGTGCCTGGCAGCCCTATGCATTCACGGCCCGCGACCTCCTCGCGCAGGCCAGCCGCATCACCGGCGACGCCATCCAGATGCAGTCCGGCGCCGACCTCACCCTGCAGGCGGCGCAGATCAGCGGGCAGCGCCTGACCGCCCAGGCCGGAGTCCTCGACGGCCAGCAGGTCAACCCCAACGCCCAACTGCACCTCGACGCCGCCGTCAACGACCGCTGCGAGAGCCGCAGCAGCAGCGGTCACGACCTGCTCACCCAGCGCACGGCAGGCAGCGGCCAAGTGCAGCAGACCCTGCAATACACCACCATCGACGTGCCGGGCGCCGACAAGGCCGACGGCGCCGTGCAACTGCACGCCTCCGACGGCATCACCGCGGGCGCCAGCAGCCTGAGCGCAGGCGGCAACCCGCCGGCAGCGGGTAACGGCAGCGGCACGACGCCCACCGTCACCCTGGATCTGAGGCAGCAAGGCCTGCGGCTCAAGTGCGTCAGTTGGTCTTGGGTTCGCTGCTGCCTGCCAACAAGGCGACAACGGTATGCGGGTTGTACGGCGTGATCCAAGCCATGCACCATGATGTCGCCGTGATCGGAGCTGGGGCCGCTGGCATGATGTGCGCCGCCGTGGCGGGACAACGGGGTCGGCGGGTGGCACTCATTGATCACGCGGCGCGCGTGGGCGAGAAGATCCGCATCTCGGGTGGCGGCCGCTGCAACTTCACCAATGTGCTGGCGGGGCCGCAGCACTTCATCTCCCACCAACCTGGGTTTGCCCACGAGGTTTTGTCTCACTACACCCCGCGCGACGTCACGGCTCTTGTGCGCCGGTACCGCATTGCCTATCACGAAAAGCACAAAGGCCAGTTGTTCTGCGATGGCAGCAGCCAACAGATCATCGACATGCTGCGTGCGGAATGCGAACTCGGACGCGTGCAATGGCTGCAACCGTGTGTTGTGCACGGCGTGTCGCGCGAGGGCTCGGGCTTTCGACTGGAGACCGATCGAGGCGCGTTGCAGGCACGGCGGGTGGTTGTGGCCACAGGCGGCTTGCCGGTGCCCAAGATTGGCGCCAGCGATTACGGTCTGCGGCTGGCCCGGCAAATGGGTTTGTTGGTGGTCGCGCCTCGACCCGCGCTGGTTCCCCTGACCTTCGCCGCGGAACCGTGGAAGCCGTTTGCCGGGCTGGCTGGCGTGGCGCTCGAGGTCAGGGTGGCGTGCGGCGCACAGCATTTCGACGAGGACTTGCTGTTCACGCATCGCGGTCTGTCCGGCCCTGCCATCCTCCAGATTTCCAGTTTCTGGGACTCTGGCGACCCATTGCGACTCGACCTGTCGCCGACCCACGATCTGGGCGAGGCCCTGCGCGTGGCCAAGGTTCAATCGCGTCAATCGCTGCTCCACGTGCTGGGGCAATTTCTGCCACGCCGTCTGGCTCAGACCTGGGTGGAGATGCAGCAACTGCCTGCCGACCGCCGCATCGCCGAACTGGCGGATGGCAAGCTCAAGGCACTTGGTGCCTCACTTGGCGCATGGTCGCTCCAGCCATCGGGTACCGAAGGGTGGCGCAAGGCCGAGGTCATGCGGGGTGGGGTCGACACGGCGGAACTGCACCCCGCCACGCTTGAAGCCCACAAGGTTCCTGGGCTGCATTTCATCGGTGAAGTGGTTGATGTCACCGGCTGGCTGGGCGGCTACAACTTTCAGTGGGCCTGGGCCAGCGGCCACGCCGTGGGCATGTCGGTTTGATGCAAGGCGGCAGTCGTGGCAGCCGATGCGGCGGCGCTTTATGCTGCCTTGCATCCACTCGCGTTTCAAGGCTGCAGCTCCGCTGATTCATGATCATGACCCAAGCCACACATCCCACGCCCCCCAGCCCTAGCCCCGTGATGCAGGAGTTGTTGCATCGCATTGCCCGTGCTGCGCGACCTCCCCTGTGGAGCCTCAGTGCCCAGCAGGCGAGGGCGGCGTACGAGGCCGCCTCCGGTGTGCTCGACATCGCCACGCCGCCGCTTGCCGAGGTGATGGATCTGGATTGTCCTGTCCGTGATGGCGCTCGCTTGCTGGTGCGGCGCTATCGTGCCGCGCCGGGAGGTCCCGGGGCAGACTTCAGCGCACCACCGGGTGCTTTGCTTTACCTGCACGGCGGTGGATTCGTCATCGGCAGTGTCGCGACACACGACATCCTGTGTCGGCAACTGGCACTGCATTCCGGCTGCACCGTCTTTTCATGCGACTATCGTCTGGCGCCGGAGCATGCCTTCCCAACAGCGTTGAACGACGCCTGGGACGCACTCTCATGGCTGCGCGAAAACGCTGCCATGCTGGGTGTGGATGCAGACCGCATCGCCATTGCCGGCGACAGCGCGGGCGGCACCCTGGCCACCGTCTGTGCCATCCTGGCACGCGATGCCACCTGGCCATTGGCGCTGCAACTCCTGTTCTATCCGGGCACGGCGGGATGGGCGCAGACCGCATCGGCCGCGCATTTCGCCCATGGCTTTCTGCTCGACACTGAATCCATCGACTGGTTCTTCAATCAATACCTGCCGCGGCCCGAAGATCGTCATGACTGGCGATTCGCCCCGTTGCTGGCGCCCGATCTGCATGGCCTCGCACCGGCCTGGATCGGCCTTGCTGGCTGCGACCCTCTGCACGATGAAGGTGTGCTCTATGCCGAGCGCCTGCGCCACGCGGGTGTGCCCGTGGTGCTGCGCGAATGGCCGGGCGTCACACATGACTTCATACGCATGGGCCGTGCCTTGCCACAGGCCGGACAGGCCGTGCAGGAAGCTGCCGCCGCGTTGCGCCATGCCTTTCAGCCGCGTACTGGAGTGCCATGCCCATGAACCATGCCATCTTTTCATACCCTTCTGCGGCAGTGCCCCCATCGCCTCGAACCATGACTCCCGTGCAACGCGAAAGCTACCGTTTCCTCCACCGCCTGCAGGTGCGCTGGGCCGAGGTGGACATGCAGCAAGTGGTGTTCAACGGTCATTACCTGTTGTACTTCGATACCGCCATGAGCGCCTTTTGGAAGGCCCTCGGCCTGCCGTACGCCCAGAGCTTGCAGGCACTGGGCGGTGATCTCTATGTGAAAAAGGCCAGTCTCACCTATCACCGCCCGGCGCGGCTCGATGACTGGATCGACGTCGGAATCGGCCTCACCCGGCTGGGCCACAGCAGCTTCACCCTGCACACCGCCATGTTCGTGCAGGAGCGTCTGCTGGTCAGTGGCGAAATGGTCTATGTTTTCACCACCAACGGCGCGCAGGCCAAGTCGCAGACCTTGCCGCCAGCGCTGCGCGACCTGCTCGAAGCCCATGCGCGCGGCGAGCCCATGCTGCGCGTGCAACTCGGCGGCTGGGCCGAACTCGGCGAAGTCGCCGGCGGCCTGCGCACCGCCGTGTTCGTGCACGAGCAAGGCATTCCCGTTGAGATGGAATGGGACGAACACGACGCCACGTGTTGCCACGCCGTGGTATTCAACCGTCTGGACATGCCCGTGGCTTGCGGGCGTTTGTTGCCGGACGGGCATATCGGCCGCGTGGCCGTGGTGCAGTCCATGCGTGGCGGCCAGGCCGGCAAACTGGTGATGCGAGCTCTCATGCAAGCAGCTCACGCGGCTGGCCACAGTCATGCGGACATTTCGGCGCAACAAGCTGTGACGGGCTTTTATCGCCGCCTGGGCTTCAGCAGTCTGGGCGAGCCCTATGCCGAAGCTGGCATCACCCATATTCGCATGCGCGCTGCACTGGGTTGACCGCGGATTTTCAGCGACTGCCCGGCGGTGTGGATGCCGCAATGCGGCGCGCGATCTACCGCACCATGCGCCAGTTCCAGGCAAAGTCCGGCTGACTGGGGACGCCGGGTTGGTACTGCACCTCACGCACCAGCGCGCCGCCGTCGGCATCCATCCGCAGCAGGGTCGAGCAGCGCGTGCCGTAGCCCGGCATGCGGATGAATGCGGCCGATAGCGCCCGCTCCCAGTCCAGGCTGACGCCGGTTCGCGGCAAGGCGTCGTCCGGGGCGATCTGCTTGTGTTGCAAGGCCTGGGTCAGGACGGCGAACGACATCGGCGTATCGGCATCCGCGAGTTCTGCGCTCTCGGCCAGCGCAGCTTTCAAGTCCCGCACCTTGGGCCAGGGTGTGTCCAGGGCCGCGTTCGAGAGACCGTGAACCCCCGGGGCGACATTGCCGTTCTGCAGGGGGTGATTCGACAGCCAGTGCATCGCACCCGACCGCAGATCAGCCAGCAGCAGGTTGAACCCGGCGTAGGCCGGCCCACAGGATTGAACGGCCTGGGCAAAGGCGGCTGGTGAGCAGTCGTCCATGGTGCTGCCATCCAGCGGATGCAGGCCGAGCAAATAACGCAAGGGCAGGAGCCCGCGCGAGGGGGCGTGGGGGCGCTCCAGCGCCGGATCGCGAACGTTGGTGACGGCCGCGAAACGCCCGTGACGTGTGAGCCCGAGCCAGATGCCACCGCTGCGCAGGTCCTGGCCGCTGAGCACTTCAGCCGCCGATGCGGCGTCAGGACGCCACCAGCGCATTGGCAGGGTCGGGCGATCCAGCCATTCGTCGCGGTTGGCGGCCAGCAGCAGGGTTCGCGCTTGCCCCGGCTGCCACGACCAGGCGATCAAACACATCGCAGCCGCTCGCTCAATCCTGCGGGGGGAGGGTATAGGGCAGCGTCGCGAGGCGCAGGGCTGGGCCATCCACCGTGCGAGCATGCAAGCTGCCGGCCTCGGTTGTCGCTGTGATTTTCAGCTCCGCTAAAGCTTCCCAGCCGGTCTCGGCAGGCGCGGCGTTCACCACCAAGCCGCATGGCTGCGCCGGATCGGCACTGTGGACGATCTCGTCCCCCGGCGCCAGGACCGTTGGGCTGAGCAGCCGGTAGGTACGCCGCTTGATGGTGCCACGGTACTGCGTCCGCGCGACGATCTCTTGCCCCGGATAGCAACCCTTCTTGAAGTCGACCGCGCCCAGGGCTTCGTAATTCAGCATTTGCGGCACGAACTGCTGCGCCGTGGCGGCCGTGACATGTCCGATGCCGGCGCGAATCTCGCTGAGCGACCAGGCCTCCGTCGAACCGTAGTCCATTGTGGCGACCCACTGCGCGGCGGCGGTTCGTGCTTCCGGCGATTCGGCCACCAGGAGCAGACGCCGCAAGCCGGGCGCATCGGCCAGTCGCACCACGCACAGGCCCGCCTCACGCAGGAGCGTCCAGGGAGCGGCTGGACAGGGCAGTCCGGCAGGTGCCTCGCCCTGGGGCAGTAGCAAGCCGAACAGCGCACGCTCCGGGGTCACGTCGTCCAACTTGCATTGCAGGCGCAAGATAAACATGCGCAGGCGCTTGAGGGTGGCCTCGGCGAGGGTGGCGTCCAGCAACATGGCAATCGCGTCGTCGGCTTCCCGCCATAGCAAAAAATCAGCCAGCATGCGGCCCTGGGGCGTGCACATTGCAGCCATGCGAGCCGTCTTCTCGGGCCAGTTATGCACGCTCTGGGTGAGCTGGGCTTGCAGGAGATCTGCAGCTTGCGGCCCATGGGCGCGCAGCATGGCTAGATGGGGCAGGGGGGTGATGGTGGATGGCATTTGGGGAGCGTCGGGTTATGGGCCAAAGCCAAGATGGCAGTTATGTAGCAGGGCATGGCAAGAGCCGGTGATGCAGGCACCGGGCGTCGCCCAATGCATCGCCACTTCAGGCACTTTCACGCCTGTGCTGGGCTAGTATAGAAAGCTGTCCACCTTGCGATTGCCCCAGGGTTTCATGCTGCCCAGCTGCCTGCTCCGACCAGCGTGCCAGCGCTGAGCGGCATTTCCATGTGTTCATGAGTGAGCCCGTCTTTGAAGACACGCTGGCCTGTCCGTTTGTTTCTCTTCGGCTCGATTGCCTGCCTCCTGGTTTTTGCCCTGTTCGCTGGCTGGGCGCTGGCACCGATGCAGTTGCGTGAATCGCCGCTGGATTTCTCCGTCAAGCCCGGCAGCACGGCGCGTGCGGCGGCGGCACAAATTCGAACTCAGGGCGCCGACCTCTCGCCGCGCCTGTTCTATTGGCTGGCGCGACTCAGTGGGCAAGGAACGCAGCTCAAGGCCGGCAGTTATGAAATCGAGCGTGGCACGAGTCCCTGGGAGTTACTGCAGAAAATGGCGCGTGGCGATCAATCCTTGCTGGCCGTGACTGTGCCCGAAGGCTGGACCTTCGCCCAATTTCTGCAAGCACTGAACACAGCCCCAGGACTTGATCACGATGCCGAGGGGCTCAGTGACGGGCAAATCATGCAACGCATCGGCGCACCACCGAACATGCCACCAGAAGGTTGGTTTTTCCCCGACACGTACTTGTACGCTCGCAATTCTTCAGAACTCGCTGTTCTCAAGCGCGCCTACCACGCCATGCAGCGACAATTGACCAGTGCGTGGGATGCGCGCGAACCCGGCTTGCCGTTGCAAACCCCTTACCAAGCGCTCATCCTGGCTTCTGTCGTGGAGAAGGAAACCGGAAGCCCGAGCGACCGCAGCAAAATTGCCGGCGTCTTCATCAATCGTCTGCGCAGTGGCATGCCGCTGCAAAGTGATCCCACGGTGATCTACGCCCTGGGCTCGCGCTACACCGGAGCCCTCACGCGGAAGAATCTGCAGACCGCTTCCCCATTCAACACCTACGTCCACGCTGGCCTCCCGCCCACGCCGATTGCATTACCCGGAGATGCTGCACTGCAATCCGTGCTGCATCCCGCAGCGACGCGGGCCTTGTATTTCGTCGCGCGCGGTAATGGGAGCAGCGCATTTTCCGATACCTTGGCCGAACACAATGCGGCGGTCAGCCGTTACATCCTCAAAAAATCACCGTGAACCACACTTCGCATCAAGGGCTGTTCATCACACTGGAAGGCATCGACGGGGCAGGTAAGACCACCCAGTTCGAAGCCGTGGTCGCCACCTTGCGTGGCGCGGGTCGGCGTGTGACCGCCACGCGTGAGCCAGGCGGAACGCCTCTGGGCGAGCGCATCCGCGAGATTTTGCTGTCTCAGTCCATGACCACCACCACAGAAGCACTGCTGATGTTCGCTGCGCGCCAGGAGCATGTGTTGCGGGTGATCGAGCCGGCCCTGTTGCAAGGGCGCGATGTCGTCTGTGACCGATTCACCGATGCCACGCTGGCTTACCAGGGCGCCGGCAAGGGTATCCCGCAGGATCGCCTGCAAACCCTGGCGCGTTGGGTCCACCCTGGTTTGAAGCCGGATTTCACCCTCCTCATCGACGTGCCCGCCGAGGTGGCCTCACATCGCTTGCAGACGCAGCAGCGCCAGCAGGACCGCTTTGAGCGCGAATCGCTCGAGTTTTTTGCGCGTGTGCGTCAGCAGTATCTCCTGCTTGCCGCTTCGGAATCGGCGCGCTGGGCCGTGATCGACGGTACGCAGGACTTGGATCAGGTCCGTCAAAATGTGATCCAAAGCGTGAAAAAGAGATTGCAACTACATGATTAAAAAAAAGGATTTTCAAGCAATTCTGTTGCATGGAGCCACGGGTCTCGGTGTCTGGGAGGCGCTCGGCAATGCCGCCGCAGCCTTGCTGTGCGAAACCCCGATTCCGGCGAAAGCCGCCATCCTCATACCCTTGCCAGGCTCGACGCAGCAGGCCTGCGGCCAATGTCCGGCATGCCGATTGCGCCATGCCGGTAACCACCCGGATCTGAAGCGACTCCTGCCCGAGGCCCTGGCCCTGCAACTGGGCATGGAGCAGACGATTGATCACGAAGAAGCGTCAACGCGCGCCGAAAAGCGCAGCCCCAGCAAAGACATCAGCATTGACGCGGTGCGCAGTCTGGTCGACTGGTCGCACACCACCAGCCACCGTGGCCTCCTCAAGGTGGCGCTGGTCTATCCGCTCGATGCCATGGGCGCTCCCGCTGCAAATTCACTTCTTAAAATACTCGAAGAACCACCCCCAAACCTTTATTTTTTAACAGGATCTCATCGTCTAGGCCACGTCCTTCCCACCTTGCGCAGTCGCTGCCGGCTGTTGGCCATGCCTCGGCCGAATGCAGCAGATGCACTGCGCGCTTTACAGGCTCGAGAGATTGCGCAAGCCGAACAAGTCGCCCATTGGTGCCATCATGCGGTGCATGAGCCAGAACCTTCAGGTGGAATGGACTGGGCGCGCAGTTTGCTGCAGACAGCTACTGCAGGGCTGGGGAGCGCTGCGGCTAGCGCGCCAGGCCCCACGCCGCTGATGCCGGTCGCCGTGGCCGCACTGCAAAAACTCTGCGTCGACATGATGCGCACCCAATTTAGTCAACAGCCCCTGTATTTGCCGATTGACCAAGCCGCGCTCGGACGATCGGCAAGCATCGCCACGGTGCCTCGACTTCTGGCCTTCTGGCGGCGACTTGGCGATTACAGCCGCACGGCGACCTTTCCGCTCCATGCGAGCCTCACAACGGAAGCCTTGGTCCTAGAATTCAGACAACTGTTCACTCGGAGCGTGCACTGATATGGCCACACCCAATGGAGCCACTTCATCTGGAGCATCCACCGCCCGCCCCAGTGTGATCCAGCTTGCGATCAAGGAAAAGCCCGCGCTCTACGCCGCTTTCATTCCATTTTTGACTGAAGGCGGCATTTTCATCCCGACGACGCGGGACTATCGCCTGGGTGATGACGTGTATCTGCTGCTGACCATCATGGATAACCCACAGCGCTTTCCCGTGGCGGGGAAAGTGGCTTGGATCACACCAGCGAATGCGGCGGGCAACAAGACCCAGGGAATCGGCGTGCGTTTTCCAGCCGACGAAAAAGCCCGGCAACTGCGCCTCGTGATCGAAGAAATTCTCGGTCCCACGGCCGAAATCGCCAGCCGCGCGACCCATACTCTGTAACTCAGCGACGGCTTGACCGCGAGCAGCGCGCACTCCAATGGCCTTGACCGATTCTCACTGTCACCTCAACTTTCCAGATTTGCGCGAACAGATGGACAGCGTGCTTGCCGCCATGCGCGACAACGGCGTGACGCGAGCCATGAATATCTGCACCCAGATCGAAGAATTCGACGCCGTTCTGGCCTGCGCCGTGAAGCACCCGAACATCTGGGCCACCGTCGGGGTGCACCCGGACGAAGAGGCGATGATCGAACCCTCGGCATCGCAACTTGCCCTGTTGGCCGAACACCCTCGCGTTCTCGCCCTGGGCGAAACCGGACTCGACTACTACCGCCTGGAAGGCCGCAGCGTGGCTGACATGGAGTGGCAGCGCGACCGCTTCCGCGCCCATATTGACGCTGCTCGCCAAGTACAAAAACCGCTGGTCATCCACACCCGATCGTCTGCAGACGACACACTGGCGATTCTGAAAGAGCAGGGCGCCGATGACGTCGGCGGCGTGTTCCACTGCTTCACCGAGAGTTGGAACATCGCTTGCCAGGCGCTCGACCTGGGCTTCTACATTTCGCTCTCCGGCATCTTGACATTCAAGAATGCCAAGGAGTTGCAAGAGATAGCGAAGAAATTACCTGAAGATCGTATTCTGGTGGAAACAGATAGTCCGTATCTCGCTCCCACGCCTTACCGTGGCAAAACCAATCAACCGGCTTACACCCGCTTCGTTGCGCGTTGCCTTGCCGAGTTGCGCCAATGCACTGAAAACGAGGTTGAAGATTTCACGGAGCAGAACTTCAACCGTCTCTTCATACCGGGAAGTTCCCCTGAAATGACTCATGCATAACTTGAAGAAGCGATATTACTCCATTGTTTTAGCAGGATTTTTAAGTTTCTTTTTGGGTGTGACGCAAGCAGGTTCGTTCACCGATTTTTTTCGAGCCGTCGATGTGGACGACGTTGGTGCCGTTCAGTCTCTGTTGGCCGAGGGTTTCGACCCGAATGCGGTCAATGCAAAAGGCGACTCAGCCTTGTACCTGGCGCTGCGCGACAAATCGTTCAAGGTTGCACAGCTCCTGATCGAGCAGCCGACCATCAAACTCGACCAGCTCAACCCCAGCGGTGAAAGCGCCTTGATGATCGCCTGCCTGCTCGGCGATGCGAGTCTCGTCAGGCTGATGGTCGAGCACGGGGCAGATGTCAACAAAACGGGCTGGACGCCGCTGGCTTACGCGGCGACGAACGGACACACCCGGATCGTCAGCTACCTTGTCCGCCATTCAGCCGCGATCAACGCCGCAGCCCCCAACGGCACCACACCTCTGATGATGGCTGCATATTTCGGTCATCGAGCCACCGCCAAGCTCCTCCTCGAGAATGGTGCCGACCCCAGCTTGAAAAACCAGATGGGCTTCACTGCTGAAGATCTGGCGCAGCAGCGCGGCCACAAAGACACGGCAAACTTGATTGCCAGCTATCGGCATCAAGTCCTCCATGACCCCAAAGTGCCCGTTCAGACCCATTGGTAAAAGGCACCAGCACGTTGACTCGGTCGTTGCGGGCCTTCTCTTTGCTGTTGACCACCTCAATAGTGAAGTGAGCATATGTGCATTATGTAAATATATGGTCACGCGTGAACGGCATTCAGTCCGCCTAAGCGTCTCCGGTGCGACGTTCCAGGAATTCTCCACATTCGGCAGCTGGCAGCGGCTTGCTGTAGTAATAACCCTGCGCTTCATTGCAGCCTTGCTCGCTGAGGAATGCAAGCTGCTCGGACACCTCGACGCCCTCCGCGATGGTCAACAGGCCGAGACTCTTGGACATGTTGATGATCGCGGACACGATGGCTCGATCCTCCGCATGGGAGCTGATTTCGCGGATGAAGGACTGATCGATCTTGATCTTGTACACCCTGAACTTCTTCAGGTAATTGAGTGACGAATAGCCGGTGCCGAAATCGTCGATCGACATGCGGATGCCGCGCTCGTGCAGCTTGTCCATGATCGCGATCGCGCCCTGGGGATCGTGCATCGCCACGCTTTCGGTCAGCTCTAGTTCCAGGCATTCGGGAGGCAGCTGCGCTTCGGCAAGAATGTCGCGGACCAGATCGGGCAAGCTTCGGTGGCGAAACTGCAGCGCGGAAAGGTTCACGGCCATGGTCATCGGCGGATGGCCGCGGTCGATCCAGGATTTCATCTGGCGCACGGCGGTGCGCAGCACCCATTCACCAAGTGGCAGGATCAGCCCGCTGTATTCCGCGACCGGGATGAATTCCGCGGGAGACAGATCGCCGAACTCGGGGTGATGCCAGCGCAGCAGGGCCTCCACGCCGATGACGTTTCCGCTGCCGATGGCGATCTGCGGCTGATAATGAAGCTGGAACTGGTCCAGTTCCAGCGCGCGATGCATCGCATGGGTCAGCCGCATGTGCCGCGTTGCGCGGTTCTGCATTTCGGCGGTGAAAAAACGGTAGCCGTTGCGGCCTTCCTGCTTGGCCCGGTACATGGCGGTGTCGGCGCTCCGGGACAGGGTCTCGAGGTCTTTGCCGTCATTGGGAAAGATGGCGATGCCGATCGAGGCAGTGACTACCAGATCGTACGGGCCGATCCGGCAGGGCCTTGAGATGGATTCGAGAAGCTTCTCCGCGACATGCGCCGCCGCCTGCGCGCCGCTGTCGGACAGGACCAGGACGAATTCGTCTCCGCCCAGTCGCGACACCGTGTCCGTTTCGCGCAGGACCGACCGCAGGCGCTTGCCCGTCTCGATCAGGAAGGCATCGCCCAGGCTGTGGCCGAGCGTGTCGTTGATGTCCTTGAACCGGTCGAGATCGACGAACATCACGCACAGGTTTTCATTGCCGTGCCGCGTCAGACCGATGGCGTACTGGACATGGTCGGCCAGCAGGTTGCGGTTGGGTAGCCCGGTGAGGGCGTCGAAATTGGCCAGATACTGGATCCGGTTCTCGGCATGCTTACGTTCGGTGATGTCGCGCGTAATCCCCAGCAGGCTGACAACGGCACCTTGGGCGTCACGCATGGGCGCGGCATGGGTTTCGAGCCAGCGTCGCGTACCTTTGAGGCCGATCACCTCGAATTCCAGCGTGCCGCTTTCGCCGTTCATCACGCGTCGGTGAAGATCCCTGAATGCCTCGTGGTGCCCAGGCGTGATGAAGTCGATGAGATGGTGCGTTCTGGCCGACTCAATGGAATCCACTTCGAGCATCGCCAGACCCGCGCTGTTCATCTCCATGAGCGCGCCGTCTTTCCCCACGACCTTGACGCATTCCGGCTCGGTCTCGATGATGGTCCGCAAGCGCAGGTCGCTGACGCGCAGATCCTCGATGGCCTGCTTGCGCTCGCGTTCATCGACGAAGCGGTCCATGGCGAAACTGATGTCCATCGCCATCTCGACCAGGAGTTTCTGCGCCGCCTCGTCAAAGGCATCCGGCACATCCGCATAGACCACGAACGCGCCCACGGTCTGACCCTTGCGCAGCAGCGGCAGCGCAGCCATCGAACGCCAGCCGTAGCGGGCGCCGCGCTCATGCCAGGGCGCGGTCGCCGGATCCTGCTGATAGTCCTGGCACCAGTAGGGCCTGCATTCGCGCAGGCAGATGCCCGTGGGGCCGCGTCCGGTCGGGCTGTCCGCGGAGAGGCGGATATCGATGCTTTCCAGGTAATCGACGCCGGTTCCGAACGAGGCAACGGGTGGGACCCGCCCTGCCTCGGCGTCGATCATCCCGATCCATGCCATTTTCAGGCCGCCGAACTGCACGGCATCGCGGCAGATCTGCGGAAACAGCTCCTGCTCGCTCGAGCAGCGCACGATGGCCTGGTTGCACTGGCTGAGCGCCGCGTACAGTTGGCTCATGCGCTGCAGCCTGGCTTCGGTGGTCTTGCGGCGGGTGATGTCGAGCAGGACGCCGCGCACCACAAGGCCGCGCCCATCCGCATCACGTTTGGTGACCTGGCCCTTGGCCCACAACCAGCGCAGGGCCTCATCGGGCACGATGACACGAAAATCGAAGGCGTAATCGTCGGGCCCGCCCGGCGCCACCGCGGCCTGGATGATGGCGCCGCTCAGATCCCGATCGTCGGGATGGGTGGCCTGCATGAAGGTGTCGATGTCCCAGCGCTGCTGCCAGGGCAGTCCGTACAGCTGATCGTGGTTGCGGGTGCGAAACATCTGGTTGGACGTGAAGTCATAATTCCAGATGGCGATGCCGGCCATTTCCGTGGCCAGCCGCAGTTGCAGCTCGCTTTCCTCCAGTCCGCTTTCGAGGGACTTCCGCGCGGAGATGTCGCGCAGAACGCGGACGGCGTGCCGGCCGTTCCGCCAGCGGGATGCGGAGGCCGATATCTCGACGGGAATTGCCGTGCCGTCCTTGCGCCGGGCCATGACCTCGATCAGGGCGCCGGCGCGCTCGTCCTTCGCGGGCGGCACGGGCTCGCCGGCCGCGCGCTCCGGCCGGGCCGGGTCGGGATCCGCCGCGATCAGGCGCCGCACTGTCTTTCCGAGAGCCTCGCTGCGCGTGTACTGGAACATCCGTTCCGCGGCCGCATTCCACTCGACGACCCGATCCTGCGCGTCGGTGATGATCAGCGCGTCCAGCATCGCGCCGATGGCTTGCTGGAGGAGCGCTTCGCTTCTCCGCATCCTGCGCAGGATCAGCCAGTAAAGCGAAGGGGTGATCGCGAGCGTCAATGCCGCGGTATTGAGCAAGGCAAAGCCGTAGTGCCGGAGTTCGAAGCGCAGCATGGGGGCGAAAAACAGGCGCATCAGCAGCATGAATCCGTAGGCGACTCCAAGTACGGAAACGCCACCCAACGTCAACATGGCCCAGGGGCGTGTCATCCAGTCAGACCATGGCATTCGCTTCATCGGAGTGCTCCGGACAACCGCTTGCTGTGTGATGGCTCGCGATCGCAACATGCCTCTTGGCCCCGCCAGTCGCAACGGTTCACTTGGGAACCTGTTGGTCGCGAAGTGGCGACCGGCAGCTTTGGGTCATGCTGCGCACTCGCTTGCACAAGGAGATAGCGTAACTGACCCGTGCAACGCCGAGTTGCATTGCATAGCGTCCTGTTCCATCAACAACTGCACAACTCCTGTCAACTGCCCCGGTTTCGAAATTGGGAGCCTGCCGACGTCCAAATCGAGTTTCTGACCGAGGACGACAACGCCGCAGTTCGTCCCGTTGAACCATCCAATCCATGAACCCTGGCGCATTTATTTGTGTTGAAACGTAATATTTTTCGACTGTTACGTATGGATGCCACCACGGCCGGCCTCGTCAATAAATGGAATGATATTCTGCAGTGCAGAATATCGAATGGCAATTTTGGATTGGAATCTGGACAAATACGTCTTGAGGGCAATGCCGCCATCAGGGTCTACCCGGTACTTGACCCGAAAATCACTGCTTATGTTCGGAACGAGGCGCAAGCTGATTCAACGGCAATACAAGTCTGGTAGCAAGGCTGAATTGGCGGCGAGAGTTGAACTGGCATTCTTGATAACCCGGCTATGCAGGTACGAAATGCTGGTAGCAGTGAGCAGCGCATGCCGCGAGCTCAAACCGGGTTTGTACCAGCGAAGGGGCTGACGTCACACGTGAGAGGACTTTGATTCTGGATTGGCGGCAGAACAACACGACACCAATACCTGCATTACCGGGTTTCAATACGCAGTGATTTTAATCATTCAGGAGACATGCAATGAACACACCCATGCAATTCAATTCAGGACACAAAAACCGACTGGCTGCGGTGACCTGCCCCCATCCGCCGTACCAATGTTTCGGCAGGAGTCCTGGTTGAAGGTTACTGGATCTCGTTGTTGGTTGGTGTGAGCTGTTGAGCAGCATC
>JABEVE010000058.1 GCA_013044035.1 Burkholderiales bacterium | reverse complement strand
TGCCCTGCGACAGCGACGCGCTGATGTTGGTGCTGCCGGCGGCGCATCCGCTGGCCAGCCGCGACGTGGTGCCGATCGACGAGGTGCTGCGCCACGACATCGTCGGCCTGAACCGCGCGACCTCGCTGATGCGCCAGGTCGCCGCCGCGGCCGATGCCAAGGGGCTGCAGCTCAAGATCCGCGTGCAGGTGCGCGGCTTCGACGAAGTCTGCCGCATGATCACGGCCGGCCTGGGCATCGGCATCCTGCCGACGGCCGGCGCGGAACCGCACGTGAAGTCGATGGGGCTGGTGCTGAGACGGCTCTCCGGCATGCCCACCCGCCGCCAGTTGCTGCTGGTGATGCGCGACGAGCCCTCGCTATCGGCCCCCGCCAGCGCCTTGGTGCGCATGATTCGCGAGCGTGAGCAGAAATTGTCGGCGGGCCGCGCATTCACGGAAACCGCCCCGACATTGACAGGCCCGGTGATACCCCTCTTCCTCTAGCCGTTTCCGGATGCGAGTCACTTGCGCACCCTGACCTTCCCCTCCTCGCCCACGATGGTGGCGCTGCTCTTCTCGCCGAAGGGCGGATTGGTCAGCGCCACGTCGAAGCGTCCCCCGACGGTAACAGCGGCTTGCCCAGCTGTTGAAGGAATTCGTTGTGTTTCGCAGTCGCTTTATGGATCGCATTCTCGATTTCCACCAGGCTCGCATGGGTCGCCGCCAGGTCGATCTCCTCCTCACCCACCGCCGTGCTGATGTAACGGGAGATGTTCAGGTTGAAGTCGTTCTTCTCGATCTCCGGCATCGACACCCGCCGGGCGTAGCGGGGCTCTTCCTTGCGGAATTGGTAGGTGTCGATGATCTTGGCGATGTGCTCCTCGCTCAGTTGGTTCTGGCGTTTGCCGGGGTCGTGCTTGTACTCGACGATCTGCTCCATGGCCCGGCGCGGATTCACGCCCAGGGTTTTCAGCTCGATCTGCACACAGGGCACGCCGTTGATGAGGATGAGAACGTCGTACCGGTGGTGGCTGTAGTCGGTGTTGATGCGGAGCTGGTGGACGACCTCGAAGTGGTTTTTGCACCAGTCCTTGATGTTCACCAGTGAGTAGTTCAGCGGCGTGCCGTCGTCGCGCGTGAAGGCATTCATGCCGCGCAGGGTCTTGGCAGCGGTGAAGACATCCGGGGTGACGATTTCAGCATGACTAGCAATGGGAAGATGCCATTGGACTCGTGCTGCGCGACAAAATCCGACCACCACCATGGGCGTCGAGGTCGAGAAGGAGGTCGCGGCCCTTGAGTTTGTGAAAGGCGAACACCGGCCGTGAGCGCGGCGCGGGGTCGAGCCCGTTGGTGAAACGGGTTTCCACGCCGGTGGACTGGTCGGAGAAGGGCAGCGGGAATTCGCGGATGGCCACGCCACGCACGGCGTGGATGTTGGCAGCCGCGGCGTCCTGCACGGCCCAGCCCGCGGTGGTGAGCAAAACGTCGATTCGGCTTCGTGCGCTTTGCTCGGGGGTGGTCATGGCGCGGGCGGTTTGGGGCGGCGGAATGCGCAGGAGAAGATGGAAAATCCTACGCTGCGGCCTGGGCTTTCGGTTTGAATTCCGATTCGAAATGTAAAGGCCATGCTGCAACCAAGCCCCCTGCGCGCGTGCATTCACTGGGTAGACCGCCGTGCGCGCGGCGGCGCAAACCGGCAACGGCATGGCGTTTTGATGGGCGCGCTGCGCAAGCCGCACGGTCGGCGTGATGCGTTCAGGCATCCCCGAGGGTCATGCGTGACGCGTTGCGGCCCTACTTGTCACCCCGGCCGTCCCACCTCAGGCGGCGCGGCCGAGACGGCCGCGTCGGACATGACGCGCAACACGGTGTGAGGATCGACGTCGAGCCGCACCGGAGTGATCCCCGCTCGGCTCACGCCGCGGCCTCGATCAGGTTGCTCGGACTCCCGGCCACAAAATTCTCCAGATGGCCGATCAACTGGTCGGCCAGGGCCTGCTGGGCTTGATCCGACGCCCATGCCACGTGGGGCGTGAGGATCACGTTGTCGCGCGCGGCGATGCGCAACAGCGGACTGTCCGCCGCTGGCGGTTCGGCCACGCTGACATCGAAGCCGGCGCCAGCGATCAGCCCCTGGTCGAGCGCGGTCGTAAGGTCGGCCTCGTTGACCAGGCCGCCGCGCGCGGTGTTGATCAGCAGCGGACGCCGCCGCATCGCCCGGAATTCCGCCATGGAGATCAATCCGCGGGTCTGCGGGGTCAGCGGCGCATGCAGGGTGATGACGTCGCTGGTGGCGAGAAACCTGTCCCAGGCCACGCAGCCGGAAACGTCCGACGTGGCCTCTTTGCGCGCGGCGAATATGACGTCCATGCCGAACGCGCGCCCCAGTGCCGCGACCTGTCGGCCCAGCACACCGCGACCGACGATGCCCAGCCGCGCCCCGGCAAGGTCGGCAATGGGATGGTCGAAGAAGCAGAATTGCCCCGCCCGCTGCCAGCGCCCGGCGAGCACCTCGCGGCGATAGGGCACCAGACTGCGACGCAGGGCCAGGATCAGCGCAAACGTGTGTTCCGGGACGGTGCTGACGGCGTAGCCGCGGATATTGCACACGGCGATGCCCTGCGCGGAACACCAGGCCTTGTCGATGCAATCGGTGCCGGTCGCCGCCACTGCGATCAAGCGCAGATCGGGCAGTTCACGCAACTGCGCCTCGCGCAGCGCCACCTTGTTGGTGATCGCGATCGTCGCCCCCTGCAGCCGCTCCACCACCTGCTCCGGCGCGGTGCGGGAATACTCGCGCAGTTGATGGGCGAAACCCGGACGACGCAGGGCGATCTGCGGCGCCAGGGTCTCGCGGTCGAGAAAGACGATGCGTTCCATCGCAGCCTTTCAGTCGGCGCCGGGCCGCCCGGAGCCGGCCGGGCCCCCTCGGGAGGCGGCGAGCGCTGGGGGCGACGAGCACCCGCCCTGCGCGGTCAGCAGGCGCCGGGCCTCGTCGGCCACCGCCTGCGGCGTGATGCCGAAATGCGCGTACAGCGCGTCCGCCGGCCCCGAGGCGCCGAAGCCTGGCATGCCGACGAAACCTCCACGGGGTCCGAGGTAGCGCTCCCAGCCGAAGCGAACGGCCGCCTCCACCCCCACGCGCACGCCGTCCGGCGAGCCGAGCACGGCGGCGCGGTACTGTGGATCCTGGACCTCGAAACGCTCCCAGCACGGCATCGAGACCACGGCCGTGGGCACGCCGGCGGCTTGCAGCAGTTCTTGCGCCCGCAGCGCCACCGCCACCTCGGACCCGGTCGCCAGCAAGGTGACCTCCCGGCTTGCGCCCCGTGCCTCGGCCAGCACGTAGGCCCCGCGGCTCGACCGGTTCTCCGCGCCCGCATCGTCACGCACGCGCGGCAGCCCCTGGCGCGCGAACACCAGCGAAACCGGTCCGCCGCGATGCGCGAGCGCGACCTCCCAGCATTCGGCCGCCTCCACCGCATCGGCCGGGCGCATCACCAGCATGTCGGGCATCGCCCGCAGGGACGCGAGGATCTCCACCGGCTGGTGGGTCGGCCCGTTCTTGCCGACGCCGATCGAATCGTGGCTGAACACGAACTTCACCGGCAACCGCATCAGCGCAGCCATGCGCATGGCCGGGCGCTCATAGTCGGCAAAGGCGAGGTAGGTCACCGCAAGAGGCAGCACACCGCCATGGGCGGCCATGCCGTTGGCCATCGCGCCCATCAGGTGCTCGCGCACGCCGCAATGCACATAGGCGCCGCTGCGGTCGTGGGCGTCGAAGGCGCGCAGGCCGCGCTTGTGGCCGGTGGGTGCTTCCAGGTCGGCGCAGCCGACCATGCGCTGGGGCAGCGCGGCGGCAAGCGCCTCGTTGATCTCGGCCGAGATCATGATTCCCGCCGGAACGTCGTCGCGCACGAGCGCGGCGCGCTTGTAGGCGAGCAGCGTCTCGCGCCAGCCGGGCGCGGGCTCGCCGGCGAGTTCACGCTCGAAGTCGGCGCGCACGCCCGGCGCCAGCGCGTCGCACCGCGCCTGCCAGGCGGCGCGCTCGGGCGCCCCGCGGCGCCCCGCGGCGCGCCAGGCGCCCAACACCGCGTCGGGCATCTCGAAGGGCGCATGGGACCATCCGAGCAGTTCCCGCGCGGCCGCCGCATCCTCCGGATACAGGCGCGCGCTGTGGCCACCGCGCTGGCCCTGCAGGCGCGCGATGCCCTTGGCGATCACCGTGCGGCAGGCAAGCAACGATGGTCTCGGATCCAGGCGCGCCTCGTGCAAGGCCGCGTCGACCGCGTCGATGTCGTGTCCGTCCACCTCGATCACATGCCAGCCGGCGACGCGGAATCGCTCGGCGACGTCCTCGCTGATCGACAGCTCGGTGCTGCCGTCATCGGTGATGCGGTTGTCGTCCCACAGCAGGATCAGCCGGGACAGGCGCAGGTGCCCGGCCAGCGAGATCATCTCCTGCCCGACTCCCTCCTGCAGGCAGCCGTCACCCACGAAGGCATAGGTCGTGTGCCGCACCAGACCATCGCCGAAGCGCGCGTTCAGGAACGCCTCGGCCACCGCCATGCCCAGGGCGTTGGCAATGCCCTGGCCGAGCGGTCCGGTGGTCACCTCGATGCCGTGCTCCGGCGCGATCTCGGGGTGCCCCTCGCAGCGCGAGCCGAGTTCGCGAAAGCTGCGGATCTGCGCCAGGTCGATCGCCGCGTAGCCGGTCAGGTAGAGCAGCGCGTACAGCAGCATCGAGCCGTGCCCGTTGGACAGCACGACGCGGTCGCGATCGGGCCAGGTCGGGTCGGCGGGATCGAAGCGCAGGTGCCGTGTGTACAGCGCGGTGGCGATTTCCGCCATGCCCAGGGGAACACCCTGGTGGCCTTCGGTGGCACGCACGATGGCATCGATCGCGAGCATGCGGATCGCGTTGGCGAGGGTCGACGGGGCGGGCATGGACATGGCAGCACAGGGCCTGCGGGCCGCCGGACCAGGCGGCACGCTGCGGCCAGCAAGGAGATGGAGGAAACGGCGAGCGCGGAGGTCTGCGGGCCGGCTCAATCGAGCCAGCGCTTGATGCTCGCGCGCATCGCCGCCACGGAAATGCCGTAACGATCGTGCAGGGTGGGCAGGGCTCCGGCGTCGAGGAAGGCATCGGGCAGCGCGATGCGTCGAAAACGCGGGGCGACCCCCTGCTCCAGCAGGGCCGAGGCCACGGCCTCGCCCAAGCCGCCGATCACGCTGTGGTTCTCGGCGACGACGACCAGCCGGCCTTCGCGCCGGGCCTCGCGCGCGATGGTCTCGACGTCCAGGGGCTTGATGGTCGGCACATGCAGCACGCCCACGTCCACGCGGTCGGCGCGCAGCGCATCCGCCACTTCCAGCGCGCGCATGGTGAGAATGCCCGAGGAGACGATCAGCACGTCGCGACCGTCGCGCAGCAGCGCGGCCTTGCCGAGCTGGAATTGGTAGCCGTATTCGTCGAGCACCAGCGGCACCTGCCCGCGCAGCAGGCGCATGTAGACCGGGCCCTTGTGGGCGGCGATGGCGGGGACGACCTGCTCGATCTCCAGCGCGTCGCAGGGATCGATCACGGTCATGCCGGGCATGGCGCGCATCAGCGCCAGATCCTCCGCCGCCTGGTGACTGGGGCCGTAACCGGTGGTCAGCCCGGGCAGCGCGCAGGCGATCTTCACGTCCAGGCCGTCCTCGGCAATGGCCTGGTGCATGAAGTCGTAGGCGCGCCGCGTGGCGAACACGGCGTAGGTGGTGACGAAGGGCAGCGCGCCTTCCTTGGCCATGCCGGCCGCGGCTCCCATCAGCAGCTGCTCGGCCATGCCCATCTGGTAGAAGCGCTCGGGGAAGGCCTGCGCGAACACGTGCAGGTCGGTGTACTTGGCGAGGTCGGCGGTGAGCCCGACGAGTTCCGGGCGCTGCTCGGCCAGACTCACCAGCGCGTGGCCGAACGGCGCGGCGCGCGTGCGCTGGCCCTCGCCGGCGATGGAGGCGATCATCGCCGAGGTCTTCAGGCGCTGCGGCGCCTCCTTCGTGGTGGTGTTCATTCCTGGCTCCTGGCGTAGCCGGCGTCGAGGGCCTCGAGCGCGAGCGTCCATTCATGCGGATCGACGCGGATGAAGTGGTTCTTGTCACGCTGCTCGAGGAAGGGCACGCCGCGGCCCATGTGGGTGTCGCAGATGATCATGCGCGGCCGCGGTTTGGCATGACGGCGCGCCTCGTCGAAAGCTTCGATTACGGCGTCGAGGTCGTTGCCGTCGATGCGCTGGGTGAACCAGCCGAAAGCCTGCATCTTGTCGACCAGCGGCTCGAAGGCCATGACCTTGCTCGACGGGCCGTCGGCCTGCTGGTTGTTCACGTCAACGATGGCGATCATGTTGTCCAGCTTCCAGTGGGCGGCCGACATCAGCGCCTCCCACGTCGAACCCTCGTCGAGTTCGCCGTCGGAGAACAGCGTGTAGACGAAGGACGGCGAACCCTTGCGCTTGAGGCCCAGCGCATGGCCCACGGCAATCGCCAGCCCCTGCCCGAGCGAGCCGCCCGACATTTCCATGCCCGGGGTGTAGCTGGCCATGCCCGACATCGGCAGGCGGCTGTCGTCGCTGCCGTAGGTTTCGAGTTCCTCGGCGGGCACGATGCCGGCCTCGATCAGCGCCGCGTACAGCGCGATGGCGTAATGGCCGTTGGACAGCAGGAAGCGGTCGCGGCCCTCCCACTTCGGGTCGTCGGCGCGGTGTTGCATCGCGCCGAAGTAGGCCACCGCCAGCACGTCGGCGATGTCCAGCGCCTGGCCGATGTAGCCCTGGCCCTGGACCTCGCCCATGCGCAAGGCGAGGCGGCGGATGTGGTAGGCGCGCTCGGCGAGCGCAGCGTGTCGATCGATGGCGACGAGACTCATGGGTGTACTCCGGTTCAATGCAGGAAGCCGATGGAGATCCAGGGCACCGCCGCGACCACGAGCAGGCCGAGCAGGAGCGCCCCGAGGTAGGGCCAGATACGGGTCATGGCCGCGTCCGGGCTCACGCCGCCGATGGTGCAGGCGGCGTAGTAGCCCAGCCCGAAGGGCGGCGCGAACAGGCCGATGCCCATGGCCAGAATGACCACCATGGCGTAGTGCACCTCGTGGATGCCGAGCTCGCGCGCAACGGGAAACAGCAGCGGCGCGAACAGCACCATCGCCGGAATGCCCTCGAGCACGCTGCCCAGCACGATGAAGGTGACGATGGAGATACCCAGGAATCCCCAACGACCGCCCGGCACGCTGGTCATCATCTGCGCCAGACTGGCGGAGAAGCCCGATTGCGTGAGCGCCCAGGCCATCGCCGTGGCGGTGCCGATGATGAAGAGGATGGCCCCCGACAGCGCCGCGGTCGCCACCAGTGCCGGGTACAGCCGGCGCCAGTTCATGCGCCGGTAGAGCAGCGAGCCGATAACCAGGGTGTAGGCGATGCCGATGGTCGACACCTCGGTGGCCGTGGCCACGCCGCCGACCACCGCAGCGCGCACCAGCAAGGGCAGCAGCAGCGCGGGAAACGCGATGCCGAAGCTGCGCAGGATCTCGCGCCCGGAGGCTCGGCGCATGCCGGCAACGACCTCGCGGCTGCGCTGGCGCGCCACGATCGCCAGGGCCAGCGCCAGCACGACGCCTGGCAGAATGCCGGCCGTGAACAGCGCGCTGATGGAGATGCCCGCGACCGAACCGATGGTGATGAGCACGAGCGACGGCGGAATCGTCTCCGACATCGCGCCGGTGGCGGCGAGCAGCGCGATCATCTCGCCCTCGTCGTTGCCGCGCTTTTTCATGCCGGGCAAAAGCACCGGCGCCACGGCCGCCATGTCGGCGGTCTTCGCGCCCGAGATGCCCGACACCAGCAGCATGGCCCCGAGCAGCACGTAGCTCAGCCCGCCCCGCACATGGCCGAGCAGCGAGGCCAGGAAGTCCACCATGGCCTTGGCCATGCCCGTCATCTCGACCAGATGGCCGAGCAGGATGAACAGCGGCACCGCGAGCAGGATGAGGGAGCTCATGCCCTCGTCCATGCGCCCGCTGACCACCTGCAGCGGGGCGGATCCCGTGCACAGCAGGTAGGCGACGGTGGCCAGCCCGAAGGCGAAGGCAATGGGCGCGCCCAGCAGCACGGCCACGCCGAGCAAGAGGGCGAAGAAGACGAGCAGGTTCCAGTTGCCAATGGCCGCGAGCGCCGGCACGCCGACCCAGAGTAGGGCCGCGAGCGCGCCCAGCGCGACGACCACGCCCAGCAGGGGGCGCCAACCCAGTTCGGCCAGGCGCAGCAGGCTGACGGCGATCATCAGCGCGGCACCCGCCGGGACCGCGGCCGCGCGCCAGCTGTCATGCCAGCTCAGGGCCGGGGTGAGCACCACCCACTGCTGCTGCGCATACTGGGACATCGGCCACAGCATGATCAGCAGGAACAGGCACGGCACCGCGATCGCCAGGGCCTCACAGGATGCGCGCCCTCGCTTGCCGAGGCGGGCGACCAGGGCGGTCATGCGCATGTGGGTGCCGCGGCGCAGTGCGACCGCCGAACCCAGGCTGGCCAGCCAGAGAAAGACGATGGACGCCAGCTCGTCGCTCCAGTCCAGCGGATGGTCGAAAGCGAAGCGCGACGTCACCGAGGTGAGCAGAATGACCACCTCGGCGACCACCGCGATTGCCGCGGGAACCTCGATCAGGTGCCCCAGCCAGGCATCGGCCCGGGCCAGCAGGGGCGCGGCGCCCTCCCTCGGCGCCCGGAGGGCGTGCGCATCCATGGACAGCGCCCCGTTCACGCCAAGGTGCCTACGCTTTGCTGCAACAAACCCCAGGCTTCGTTGCCGAACTTGCCCTTCCAGGTCGTGTAGAAGCTGGTCTTGGCCAGAGCTGTCTTGAAGGCTTGCGTGTCGACGTTGTCGACGAACTGCAGGCCCTTCGACTGCAATTGCGCACGCAGCGACTGGCTCAGCGCCGCGATGTCGGCGCGCTCGTCGAGCGCGGAGCGCGCGAATTCGCGGCGCACGATCGCCTGCACGTCCTTCGGCAGCCGATGGAACGCCGCCGGGTTGCCCAGGATGTAGTAGGCGTCCCAGACGTGGTTGGTCATGCTGCAATACTTCTGCACTTCGTACAGGCGCGCCGTGGCGATGATCGCCAGCGGATTCTCCTGCCCCTGGACCAGCTTGGTCTGCAACGCCGAATACAGCTCGTTGAAGGCAATCGGCGTGGCTCCGGCGCCCAGCGCCTGGAACAGCGTGGTGAGCATCGGCGACGGCGGCACGCGCAGCTTCAGACCGTGCAGATCGGCCGGCGTGTGGATCGGGCGCGTCGACGTGGTGATCTGGCGAAAGCCGTTGTCCCAGGCGTTGGACATGACCAGCAGGCCCGACTTCTCGACCTGGGCGTTGACGTAGGCGCCGAGCTTGCCGTCCATCGCCTTCCACACCTCGTCGTAATTCTTGAAGGCGAAGCCGACGTTGACAATGCCCGCCGCCGGCACCAGGGTGGACAGCACCGAGGCCGCCTCGTTGAAGAACTCCACGCCGCCGTTGCGCACCTGGGCCAGCAGGTCGACGTCGGAGCCGAGCTGGTTGGCCGGGAACAGGCGGATCTCCAGGCGCCCATGGGTCGCCTCGCGGATCCGGTCGATGGCCTGCTGGGCGCGGATGTTGACCGGATGGGTGGGGTCCTGGCCGGTGGCCAGCTTGTAGGTGAACTCGGCGGCGCGCGCACGGCGGGGCAGGATGCCCAGCAGCGGCAGCGCTGCCGCTCCGGTGAGGACTGAACGGCGGCTGATGCCCGTGTGCTTCTTGTCTTGCTGTTGCATGGCTTGTCTCCTGGTTGGGAAGGGTGCGACGCGCTCTGCGGCGCGTTCAATCGGCGCGAATGCGCGGTTCAGTGAATCAGCATGCCCCCGTTGACATCCAGGGTCACGCCGGTGCAGTACTTGGCCAGAGGGCTGGCGAGAAACACGATGCAACCTGCGACGTCATCGGGCTCGCCGATGCGGTTCAGCGGAATCTGCTCGAGGATGCCTTGCTTGCGGTCCTCGGGAATGAGGCCCTTGTTGATGTCGGTGGCGATCAGCCCCGGCGTGACGCAGTTCACGCGGATGCCGTCCACGCCGAACTCGCGTGCCATGGCGCGCGCCAGGCCGAGCACGCCGGCCTTGGCCGCGGAGTAATGCGGGCCGCCGAGAATGCCCCCGCCACGCTGCGCGGACACCGAGGAGACACAGATGATGGCGCCGCGTTGCGCCTTGCGCATTGCTGGCAACACGGCCTGTGACATGTACAGGGTGCCGCGCAGGCTGACGTCGAGCACGGCGTCGTAGTCGGCGCCGCTGATGTCGGCGGTCTTGCGCGGCTGGGTGATGCCCGCGTTGTTGACGAGGATGTCCAGACGTCCGCAGCGCTCCAGCACGTCACGCACCGCGGCCTCGCAGGAAGCCTTGTCGGTCACATCGGCGACGAGCCCGACATGCTGCGCTCCGAGCCGGGCCGCGGCGGCTGCGGGATCGGAATGCCGCAGATCCAGAATCACCACACGCGCACCATGCGCGGCCATCATGCGGGCGGTGGCGTAACCCAGCCCATTGATCCCTGCCCCGCCCGTGACCACCGCCACCTGACCTTCGAGAAGCATCGTCCTGTCTCCGTTGTGCGTTTGACTACGTGAGGGATTCTTCGGGGCCTCCAGCATGATGGCAAGCGATATGATTTCAGCGCCTGGTGAAATTTCATCATGCTGCATCGCAATACAAATACATCATGGCGAACATTCCGCCGCTGACCACGCTGCTCGCGTTCGAGGCCACCGCCCGGCGCCGCAGCTTTGCGCTCGCGGCCGCAGAACTCAACCTGACGCCTTCGGCAGTGAGCCACCAGATCGCGCGTCTGGAGTCCTTCCTGGGGGTCAAGCTGTTCGACCGCAGCGGCCAGCAGGTCTCGCTCAGCGATGCCGGAGCGGCGTACTTGCGCCGGGTCGGGGGCGCGCTGGGAGCCCTCTCGGCGGCCACCGACGACGTGCGCCAGGGCGTGCGCAACAGCCTGTACGTGCATGCCAGCCCGAGCTTCGCCAGCCTCTGGCTGATGCCGCGTCTGGCCGCCTTCGCCAGCGCCTACCCGCAGGTCTCGCTGTTCCTGTCGGCGTCGCCGACGCACAGCGATTTCGCGCTCGGCCAGGCCGATCTGGACATCCGCTACGGCGTGCCGAACTGGCCCGATCTCGTGGTGCGGGCGCTGTTCGATGAGCACATCATGCCGTTGGCCAGCCCGGCTCTGCTGCAGCGGCACCCCATCCACGCCCCTGCCGACTTGCTGCGCGTGCCACTGATCCAGAGCACCGTCAGCGTCGTGCAGTGGAAACACTGGCTGTCGACCCAGGGCCTACCCGACGCGCCGGAGCATTTCCCGCTGCGCTTCGACCGCGCCCAACTCACGCTCGACGCCGCCGTGCAGGGGCTGGGCGTCGCGCTGGAAAGCACGACGATTGCCGGAACGCCGATCGCCGAGGGACGCCTCGTGCCGCTGTTCGGTCCCGAACGCGCGCTGATCATCCAGGGGCACTACCTCGTCTACCCTGCGCGCCACGCGAAGCGACCCGAGGTCGAGAGTTTCGTGCAGTGGCTCACCAATCACGCACGGTGATCGGCCAACTCCCGGGGCAACGCTTCGCCGCCATGTCGCAAAGCGGTGCTCGGACGATTGTTGTGGCTGGGAGGAAGGTCAGGCGCAAGCACTATTTTCGTGCGCACCCCCAGGTGGTCAACATTGAATCGGCGCGAACAATCCGATCCGTTGCGTGCAGCAAGGCGCCGGCCAATATGCCTCGCAGCGGCACCCCGGTCTGCTTGATCGAGAACACCAGGCCACGCCAGCGCGCGGGTACACGTGCGCGACGACTGGTCCGTTTGCGGTGCGAGTTGGTCGTCGCCAACGCCGCGGCGGAGCATTGCCGTGGTCCTCCCTCACGATCGCGGCGGGGACGGCCGGCGCCACTTGACTCGATCGGGTAGGAAAGGCTACTGCAGATTGACGAACATGCCTCCGTCAACCAACAGTGCGGCTCCGGTCACGTAGCGTGCACGGTCCGATGCGAGGAACGCGACGCATTCGGCCACATCCTCGGGCTCGCCGATACGACCGAGCGGTATGCGGCGCTCGAAGTACGCACGCTTGTCCGGGGTGAGGTCGGAGGCGTTCAGGTCAGTCGAGATCGTTCCCGGCATCACCGAATTGCAGCGTATGCCGTGCGGGCCCAGCGCAATGGCGCAGGACTGCATCAGGGAGTGCACCCCGGCCTTGGTCGGGGTGTAGTGCGTCTGCATCGCGCCGCCGACCAGAGCGCTGATCGAACTGGTCGCGATGATCGCCCCGCCTCGTCCCTGGCTCGCCATCGCCCGTGCCGCCGCCTGGGTCACGAGAAAGGCTCCGCTGAGGTTCACGGCGACCGTCTGTTGCCAAAGGTCCAGCGGAAGGTCGAGAAAGGCGTGAAACGGACAGATCCCGGCGTTGCTGACCAGTACGTCGAGTCGGCCGAACTCGGCCTGCGCGGCGTCGACAAGCGCCTGAGCCGTCGAGGCCTGCGCGACATCGCCTTCGATGGCGATCGCCCTGCGCCCGCTCGCCTTGATGCCGGCTACCACGGAGTCGATGGCAGCCTGCTTGCCGTAGCTGCGGTCATTGGCATCGAAATAGTTCAGCACCAGATGAGCGCCTTCGCGTGCGCAGACCTGGGCGATCGCCCGCCCGATACCGCGCGACGCACCGGTGACCATGACGACTTTGTCCTCGAGGAGCATGCATGTTCTCCGGATGATGGGGGCAGGCGTCGGATTCAATGATCGTACGGCCGCACGAGCGCACAGTCCGGATTCAGGCGCACGCCGAATCCGGGCGTCTCCGGCACCTTCATGCGTCCGTTGCGCGGAACCGGCTCATCCAACAGCAAGGGCGTGAACATGGGAATCACCTCGTCCGCCTTGGGCGCCATCATCAGGAACTCCGCAAAGGGCGAGTTGTGCCGGGTGACGACGAAGTGGTAGCTGTAGACCGATGAGCCGTGCGGAACGACCATCACATTGTGGGCATCGGCCAGCGCCGAAATCTTGATCAACTCGGTGATGCCGCCGCACCAGCCCACATCGGGCTGGATCAGGTCGCAGCATCCCATTTCGAGCAGCATGCGAAAACCCCATCGCGTCGCCTCATGTTCGCCGGTGCTGACCAGCATGCCGGCCGGCACCTCGCGCCGCAGTCTTGCGTATCCCCAGTAGTCGTCAGGGGAAAGGCACTCCTCGATCCATTTCAGTCCGTATTCGTGGGCCGCATGGGCGAGTCGCGTCGCGTAGTGGACGTCGAGGCTCATCCAGCAGTCGTACATCAGCCAGAAATCCGGCCCGACCGCCTCGCGCATGCGGGCAAGCTGCGCTAGGTTCGCACGCAGGCCCTCTTCCCCCTCGGCCGGAGCGTGCCGCAGCGGCATCTTGCCGCCGATGAATCCCATCTTCTGCGCCAGATCGGGACGCGTGCCGGTGGCGTAGAACACCAGTTCGTCGCGCACGGCGCCGCCAAGCAGGTGAAACACAGGCTCCTGCCGAACCTTGCCGAGAAGGTCCCAGAGCGCGAGGTCAACGCCGGAGATCGTGTTCAGGACGACTCCCTTGCGCCCGTAGTACAGCGTCGCGTGGTACATCTGGTCCCACATCGTCTCGATGTCGGTGACTTTGCGGCCCTCGAGGAAGCGGGCCAGATGACGCTCAACGATGAAGGCACCGATCTCTCCGGCCGTTGTCACGCCGAAGCCCACGCTGCCGTCACTGGCCTCGATCTCGACGACCAGGGTTCCGAGCACATTGATACCGAAGGCGCGGCGACTGCTGCGGTATTCGGGATAGCGCGCCATGGGGGTTGCGATGTGGTCGTCGATCCAGTGCCCGTCGGCTTGGTCGTGGTAGTCCGCTCCGCCGCCGCGCACCGTATAGGCGCGCACCTGTTTGATCGTGGGGGTCGTCATGGTGGGAACAAGCTTTGCCGTCAGTAGGTGGCGCGCCCGCCGGAGAGATCAAACACCGCGCCGGTGCTGAAGGAACAATCGTCCGTGCACAGCCAGGTGATGAGCGCTGCGGCCTCCTCGGGCATCAGGAAGCGCTTCATGGGAATCTTCGACAGCATGTAATCGATGTGCTGGGGGCTCATCGACGCGAAGATCTCGGTCTTGGCCGCTGCCGGCGTCACCGCGTTGACGCAGATGTTCTTCTCGGCCAGTTCCTTGCCCAAGGACTTGGTCAGCCCGATTAGGCCGGCCTTGGAAGCGCTGTAATGCGAGGCATTCGGATTGCCCTCCTTGCCTGCAACCGAGGCAATGTTGACGATGCGGCCTCGGCCTTGCGCCAGCATGTGGGGAACCACGGCGCGGCATGTCAGGAAGCTTCCCGTCAGATTGATGTCGATGACCCGGCGCCAGGCGTCGACCGTCAATTCCCAGGTGGGTGCGTTGCCGCCTGTGATGCCGGCGCTGTTGACCAGGGCGTCGATGGCTCCGTGCGCCGTCACCGTGGCCGCCGTGGCGTCCTGCACCGAGGCCTCGTCGGTAAGTTCGACGACGACCGAGGAGACCTTGCCGAGCTGGCTCAGGGCTTGCCGGCTGCTGTCCAGGCGCGCGGCGTCGACGTCCCACAGCGACACCGCGGCGCCGGACTCCAGCGCGCGTTGAGCGACCGCATAACCCAGCCCGCGCGCGCCGCCGGTGACCACCACCGTGCGGCTCTTCAGATCGAGCGCGTTCATCGTGTCTGCTCCGAGGCATCGAACGCCAGCACGCGCTGACACTGCACGCCCAGGCCCTGCACGCCCAGGCGCATGGTCTGCCCGGCGCGCAGGTAGACCGGATCGGGGCGCTGCCCCATGCCCACTCCAGGCGGTGTGCCCGTCGAGATAATGTCGCCAGGTTGCAGGCTCATGAACTGGCTCACATAAGACACGATGGTCGCCACGTCGAAGATCATGGTGATGGTGTTGCCGCTCTGGTAACGCCTGCCGTCGACCTCCAGCCAAAGATCCAGAGCCTGCGGATCGGGGATTTCGTCGGAGGTGACCATCCAGGGACCGATGGGCCCGAAGGTGTCGCAGCCCTTGCCCTTGTCCCATTGCCCGCCGCGCTCCAACTGGAAGGCTCGTTCCGAGACGTCATTGACCACGCAATATCCCGCCACGTGGTCGAGCGCTCGCTCCACGCTCACGTACCGCGCCGGCGCGCCAATAACCACGCCGAGCTCGACTTCCCAGTCGACCTTGCTCGCCCCCCGGGGAATCTCGACGGGGTCATCGGGGCCGACGATGGCGCTGGTGGCCTTGAAGAACACGACCGGTTCGGCCGGAATCGGCATGTTCGACTCCCTGGCGTGATCCGAATAGTTCAGCCCGATGCAAACGAGTTTGCCGACGTGGCCCACGCATGGGCCGATGCGCGTGCCCAGGGGCACCAGCGGCAGGCTGCCCGGGTCGATCGCGCGCAATGCGTCGAGGCCCGCCGGCAACAAGACATCATCGGCAAGGTCGACGACATGAGCCGACAGGTCGCGGATGCGGCCATCGACGTCGAGTAGGCCCGGCTTTTCAGCGCCGGGGGCGCCGTAGCGCAGTAATTTCATCGGACGCACCTCGAAGATTGCAGGAATTTGAGTGCGACTATACGAAGTCAGCGATAGCCAATCAATTCGGCTTCATTATTAAGCGATAGCAGAAAAGAATTGTTCAGCGCGGCCCGCGCCTGGCGGCAGCGAGGCTGCGCAAACGGGTCACGAAAAAGCTGGCCGAATCGTTCAGGGCTTCGTCCTTGCGAAGCAGCAGGCCGAAGTCCTGCAGGCTCTCGCCGACGACCACCGGCAAGGCCTTGAGCAACCCGGTGCGCAGGTGGTCCCGCACCACCGACTCGGGCAACATCGCCACGCAGTCGCTGTGCTGCAGCAGTTGCAGCGTGGCGAAGATCGACGTGCACTCGGTCAGGTTGCGCGGCGTCGACAACTTGCGCCGCGCGAGCTCATCTTCGAAGATTACGCGCGCCGGGCTCGTGATCGGCTGTGCCACCCAAGGGGCGTCGAGCAGGGCGCCGAACGATACCGCAGGGGCGCCAACCAGCGGATGGGAACTGCGCACCACCAGCAAGAGGGTCTCACGGGCGAGAGGCTCGAAATCGAAGACGTTGTGCTGCAGCGGGGACGTCAGGCGCGCCAGGGCGAAGTCGACTTCGCGGCGTTCCAGTAACCCGAGCACCTGATCGCTGGTTTCTCCGAGTATGCGTATGTTGAGCAGCGGCCGGCTTGCCTTGACTTCGGCGACGGCCATCGCCAGCAGATCGGGTACCGCGCCCATGATGGCCCCGATGGTCAGTTGGCCGTAGCCGCCTTGGCTCGCAGCCTCCAGATCGGCGGCGATGCGCTCGAGATCGGCCAGTGCACGGCGTGCGTATCCCAGCACCACGCCTCCCAGTGAGGTCGGCAGCATGCCGCGCGCCTTGCGCTCGAAGAGTTGAAAGCCGAAGGTGACCTCGATTTCAGCAAGCATGCGACTCGCGCTGGGCTGCGCGATGTTCATCTGCTCTGCGGCTAGGTGCAGGTTGCGCATGTCGTCCAGTGCGACCAGCAGCGCCAGTTGCTTGAGGCGCAACCGGTTGACCAGGGTCATCTTGCGTTGCTGAGGTGTCATGTGCTTATCGATAGCAAAACGGTATTGATCGATCCTATCATCGAATTGATCAGCTATCGCTCAGCCTCCTATAGTTCAGCCACATTCCACCTCCGTCAGGATCAGAGTCTGGCGCAAGTGATGGACAAGAGCGGAGACGAGCGATGGAAACGGTGGCTTTCCGGATGGTGCTGCATCCAGGCATGCGCGACGAATACGAGCGACGTCACGCGCGAATCTGGCCTGAACTGGTCGAGTTGCTGCGCGACGCGGGGATTCGCGATTACCGCATCTTTTTCGATCCATCGAGCCACCACCTGTTCGCCGTGCTGCGCCGTCCGCAGCACCACGGCATGGCTGCGCTCGGGGCCCACGCCGTCTTGCGCCGGTGGTGGGAGTCGATGCGCGACATCATGCAGACCGAGGCCAGCGGCGAGCCCTTCCAGGTCGCCTTGGAACAGGTGTTTCACCTCGAATGAATTCGCCGTCGATCATGCGCATCGTCGATCCCCATGTGCACTTCTGGAGTCTGGACAGCGGACGCTACGAGTGGCTGCTCAGCGATGAGCCGTCCTTTCTCGGCGCCGCGGCACGCACGCTGCGGCGCGACGTGCTGCCGACGGATCTGCTGCAGGCGGCCCAGGGCCTCGAGCTGGACAAGGTCGTCCACGTGGAGGCCAAGTACGAGGCCAGCCGCCCGGTCGACGAAACACGCTGGTTGCAGAAACTGGCCGCGGAGCCAGCCCATCGAGGCGTTCCCCAGGCGGTGGTCGCCGCGGTCGACCTAGCTGCGCCGGATGCCCAAGCCGTGCTGCAACAGCATGCGCAATTCGCCGCCGTGCGTGGTATGCGGCAGATCCTGAACGTCCATGCCGACCCCTTGTACGACTATGTGGGCGTGCATTGGATGCGCGACGCCCGCTGGCAGGCGAACTTTGCATTGCTGCGGCGCTTCGACTTTTCCTTCGATCTGCAGATCTATCCGTCCCAGGCCGCCGACGCCGTAGCGCTGGCGCGGCGCCACCCGGATATTCAGTTCGTGCTGAACCATGCCGGCATGTTCGTAGATCGCGACAGCGCGGCCGGTTACCGCGCCTGGCGCGAAGGCCTCGAGGCGCTCGCTCAGTGCCCCAACGTGGCCGTCAAGATCAGCGGCTTCGCCATGTTCTCACACAGCTGCGCGCTCGAAGTGCTGCGACCCTATGTGCTGCAGACCGTGGACGCCTTCGGCGTCGAGCGCGCCATGTTTGCCTCGAACTCCCCCATCGACCCGCTGTTCGGTAGCTACGCCGAACTCTGGAGCGCCTATGCCACGATCGTCTCGGGCGCCAGCCAGAGCGAGCGCAATGCACTGTTCGCGGGCAATGCCGAGCGCATCTACCGAATCTGACGCAGCCATGCATGCGATCCCGGCCCCGACTCGCTGCGATGCCCATCCGGCAGGGGACCCCGCAGCAGCCGCACCGCGCCTGGAGCTGCGCGGCGCACGCAAATCCTTCGGCCGCGTGCTCGCGCTCAAGCGCGGAGAGCTTCGCCTGTGGCCCGGAGAGGTCCACGCGTTACTGGGCGAGAACGGAGCCGGCAAATCGACCCTGGTGCGTATTCTTGCCGGAGTGCACCGCCCGGACACCGGCCAGCTGTTGCTCGATGGACAGCAGTGCGCCTTCGCCACTCCTGCGGACGCCAAGCGCGCGGGAATCGCTGTCATCTACCAGGAGCCCATGCTGTTCCACGATCTCTCGGTCGCCGAAAATGTGTTCATGGGTCGGCAGCCGACCGACCGCTTCGGGCGCATCCGCTTTGCCGAGATGGAGCGCGAGGTCGACGAGTTGCTGGGTTCCCTCGGCGTGGATCTGCGCAGCGCACAGGTGGTCCGCGGCTTGTCGATCGCCGATCAGCAAGTAATCGAGATCGCCAAGGCGCTATCGCTCAACGCCAATGTCCTCGTCATGGACGAACCCACGGCGGCCTTGTCCCTGACCGAAGTGCAGCGCCTGTTTGCTATCGTGCAGCGTCTGCGCGAACGTGGTGCCGCGATCCTGTTCATCACCCACCGGCTCGAAGAGGTGTTCGCGCTGGCGCAGCGCATCACCGTCATGCGGGACGGGGAAACGGTCTTCGAAGCGATGACGCCGGAAGTCGACACCGACACGCTGGTGGCGCGCATGGTCGGTCGTGATCTCGACACCTTCTACCCAAAAGCCCAGGTTTCGCCGGGGGAAGTTCGGCTGCGCGTGCGCGGCCTGACGCGGGGAGGCGTGTTCTCGGACGTGAGTTTCGATGTGTGTGCCGGCGAGATCGTCGCTCTCGCCGGGCTGGTCGGTGCCGGCCGCAGTGAAGTGGCGCGCGCCATTTTCGGCATCGACCGTGCCGATGCCGGAGAAGTGTCCATCGCCGGCCGCGAGCTGCGTCTCGGCGACCCGGCCAGTGCGATGGCGGCCGGGCTGGGCTTCGTGCCGGAGGATCGACGGGAGCAAGGCCTTGCCCTGGAGCTCAGCGTGGCGCACAACACCGCCCTGACCGTGCTGGGCAGGCTGAGTTGGCACGGCTGGATCTCGCGTCGGAGCGAGCGAAGACTGGCGGAGGACTGGGGTCGTCGACTGCGGCTCAAGACGTCTAGCGTCGACCTGCCAGCCGCCTTCCTGTCCGGTGGGAATCAGCAAAAGGTCGTGCTCGCCAAATGGCTGGCGACCGCGCCGAGGGTTCTGATCATCGACGAGCCCACGCGCGGGGTCGACGTGGGCGCCAAGGCCGAGATTTACCGCAGCATCAGCGATCTCGTGGTGGCGGGCATGGCGGTACTCATGATTTCGAGCGAGCTGCCCGAAGTCCTGGGCATGGCCGATCGCATCCTGGTCATGCACGAAGGGCGCCTGAGCGCGGAGTTGCCGCGCGCGCAAGCCGATGAGCAAATCATCATGGCGGCGGCGCTAGGCCGTGTCGCCTCTCGGGAGTCCGCGTGAACCGCCCCCTGGCCTCGGACTTCCCGCCGATGAGGCTGTTCCTGCTCCTCGGGGAAAAGCGCGAAGTGGCGCTGGTCGCCGTGCTGGTCGCGCTGGTGCTGTTCACAGGTAGCGTGCGCCCGGCCTTTCTCAGCACTCAGACGCTCAAGGACGTCCTGCTCAACGTGGCCATCGTCAGCCTGCTCAGCGCGGGAATGACGGGGGTTATGTTGATGCGTCACATCGACCTATCGGTCAGCTCGACCCTGGGCCTGTCCGCCTATGCGGTCGGCGCGCTGTTCGTCGCCCATCCGCACATGCCGATCATGGTGGCGATGGGGGCGGGCATCGCGATCGGGCTGGCTGCCGGCGCGATCAACGCGGCCATGGTCGTATTCGGCAACGTGCCTTCGTTGGTCGCCACGCTGTCGACCTTGTACATCTACCGCGGTGCCGATTACGCCTGGGTTCATGGCGGCCAGGTCAATGCCAGCAATCTGCCGACGAGATTTGCCGGTCTGGGGACTGCCAGCCTGCTCGGCGTGCCGGTGCTGGTGTTGATCGCCGGCGCAGTGTTGGTGGCCTTCTCGATCTATCTAGGGCAGTTCCCGGGTGGCAGGGAGCATTACGCCGTCGGCTCGAATCCCGAGGCAGCCAGACTGGCGGGCCTCCGGGTCGGGCGCCGCGTCGCGATCGGCTTCGTCACATCCGGAGCCATTGCCGGCCTTGCAGGCGTGTTGTGGCTGGCGCGCTTCGGCACCGTCGACGCCAGCACCGGGACGGGCCTCGAACTGCAGGTGGTGGCCGCAGCGGTGGTCGGCAGCGTGGCGATCACCGGCGGAGTGGGAACCATCCTTGGCGCCACGCTCGGCGCACTGATCCTGGGCGTGATCAGCATTTCTCTGGTGGTTCTGCGCGTTTCGCCGTTCTGGGAGCAGGCGATCCAGGGTCTGTTGATCGTGCTCGCCATCTCGAGCGACGCCGCGCTTGCGCGCGCCCTCGCACGGCGCTTGAGGGAGAAGAAGCGACATGGCTGAGCAGATCGGCACGACGCCGCCCGCCGCACGGCGGAGCTTGCATCTGCGCTGGGAGTGGATCCTGGTATGCGCGCTGTTCGGTAGCCTTGTGCTCGGGCGCGTGTTGTCGCCATATTTCCTCACCAGCGACAACATCAGCGATATCCTGGCCGGCATCACCGAACTGGGGCTCATCGCACTCCCGATGACCCTGGTGATCATCGCGGCAGAGATCGACCTGTCGGTGGCCTCGGTGCTGGGCCTGTCGAGCGCACTGCTGGGTGTTCTCTGGCAGGCAGGCCTGCCGATGCCGGTCGCGATCGGCGTGGCCTGTATCGCTGGCGCCTGCGCTGGCTGGATCAACGGCTGGATCGTCGTACGCATGGGGCTTCCTTCACTGGCTGTGACCATTGGCACCATGGCCTTGTACCGCGGTCTGGCCTACGTGCTGCTCGGCAGCCACGCGGTGGCGAACTTTCCCGGCGCCTATACCGACTTCGGCATCAACGATATCGGCGCAAGCTTCCTACCGCAGCCCTTCGCCGTCCTGTTCGTGGCGGCCGCGGCCTTTGTCCTGTTGCTGCACGCGACCACCTTCGGGCGTGCCGTCTATGCCATCGGCACGAACGCTGTGGCCGCGCGTTTCTCGGGTCTTGACGTCGCGCGCACCAAGCTGCGGCTGTTCGTGCTGTCCGGCCTGCTCAGCGCCGTCGCCGGAGTGATCTACACACTGCGCTTCACCAGCGCGCGCGGAGACAACGGGCAGGGCCTGGAGCTGTCGGTCATTGCCGCGGTGCTGTTCGGTGGCGTGAGCATCTTCGGCGGGCGTGGCTCGCTGGGCGGCGTGCTCCTGTCGGTGCTGCTGGTCGGCGTGCTTCGCAACGCACTGACGCTGTACGACATTTCCAGCGATACCTTGACCATCGTGACCGGGCTTCTATTGCTGAGCTCGGTGCTGGTGCCCAACCTGATCGCGAGGGTGCGCGCGGTGCGCGACCAACGCGCACTGGCCGCCGCTCACTAGGGCGGCGCGTATTCGCTTCCTGCAGCAGGGCCACGCCTGGGCGCACGGGGCGCGGCCTCCCACAACGACGTGCGAGGCAACAATTTCGAGGAGACTGAACATGTGGAGCAAACGGTACCGCGGCGCACTGTTGACGATCTGTGCGGCGATGATGTTGACGGGCACGACGGCGATGGCAGCTCCGCTCAAGAGCGGACTGACCATCGCCTTCGTGCCCAAGCAGGTCAACAACCCCTATGAGGTCACCGCTGACAACGGTGGCATGGCTGCGCTGAAAGAACTCGGCGATCACGGCAAGGTGGTCGGGCCTTCGAACGCCGGCGCGTCGTCGCAGGTGTCGTACATCAACACCCTGATCGCGCAGCATGTCAACGCCATCGTCATCGCGGCCAACGACGCGCACGCCGTGGTTCCTTATCTGAAAAAAGCGATGGCACGCGGCATCAAGGTCGTCACCTTCGACTCCGACACGGCCCCCGACGGGAGGCAGCTGTTCGTCAACCAAGCAACCGCGGAGTCGATCGGGCGCGGGCAGATCCAGCTGGCGGCCAAGCTCATGGGTGGCAGCGGGGAACTCGCGATCCTCTCAGCCACCCCGAACGCGACCAACCAGAATACCTGGATCGGCTGGATGAAAAAGGAACTGGCCAAGCCGGAGTACGCCCACATCAAGCTGGTCAAGATCGCTTATGGAAACGACGATGACCAGCAGTCCTTCGTCGAGACCCAGGGACTTCTGGAGGCCTATCCGCATCTGAAAGCGATCATCGCGCCGACGACGGTGGGCATC
The DNA here is from genome assembly GCA_013044035.1 of Burkholderiales bacterium. Classification (GTDB taxonomy): domain Bacteria; phylum Pseudomonadota; class Gammaproteobacteria; order Burkholderiales; family Burkholderiaceae_C; genus Thiomonas_A. The sequence continues at coordinate 110,296 of JABEVE010000058.1, read as the reverse complement.
GCGGCCGCCGCGCGCTACATCTCGACCTCACCCTACAAAGGCAAGGTGGTCGTGACCGGGCTAGGCACGCCGAATCAGATGCGCGAATTCATCAAGAATGGCACGGTGACGGCCTTTCAGCTCTGGGATCCGGGCCAACTCGGGTACCTGGCCGCTTACGCTGCCGCGAACCTTGCCAGCGGCACGATCAGCGACAAGCCGGGTGAAAGCTTCATGGCCGGAAAACTCGGCAAGCGCACGGTCGGCGCTGACGGCGAGATCATCCTCGGCCCGCTGACGACCTTCGACGCGAGCAACATCGGCAACTTCAACTTCTGACCGACGCTCGGGCCCTTGGCGGCCGTGGCGCCGCATGCGCCCCTATACGACCCCGCCAGCAGGGTTCGGCACTTGCGGGGCCCTGGCCGGCCGCACAGGTCTAGGACGCCAAGTCTTGACCCTGTGCGGCCAAACTCCAATGTGACCGCTTGCGCGGCGCCGTACGTGGGCTGAGGCCCTCAAGGGACTGACATCGATTTCGTCACGGCACACTAAACGTCAAGATTCGCCGCGCGCAGGGCGTTGGTTTCGATGAAGTCGCGGCGGGGTTCCACCTCGTCGCCCATGAGCATGGTGAACACGCGGTCGGCCTCGATGGCGTCGTCGATCCGCACACGCAACATGCGCCGCACCGCTGGATCCATCGTTGTTTCCCAGAGTTGGATGGGGTTCATTTCGCCCAGACCCTTGTAACGCTGGCGGCCGACGCTGGCCTCGGCCAGGCGCAGCAGCCAGGTCATGGCTTCGCGGAAGTCGGCCACTGCCGCTTGCTTGGCGTTGTCACCCTGGCCTTTGCTGACCACGGCACCCTGGGCGAGCAGGCCGGTGAAGGTCTGTGCGGTTTGTGCCAGAACGGCATAGTCGGCGCCGTGTGCGAAGTCGGCGGTGATGACGCTTGCACGCACATTGCCGTGGTGATGCCGGGCGATGCGCAGAAACTGCTTGTCACTGCGCGGATCGGTTTCGGCCCGCACATTGGGCACCACGCCGTTGACGTGGGCTGCCAGCAAGGATGCCTGCAGTCGGGCGGCGGATTCTGTCGCCTGCTCGGGCGTGTCGAGTGCGATGGCCACGCCGTTGGTGACGGCACGAAGCGCCTCCTCGTCCATGAAGGCGGACAAGCGGGTGATGACGCCCTCGGCCAGCATGTACTGGCGCGCGAGTTGCTGCAAGGCATCGCCCGTGAGGGTGGTGGCGTCGGGCTGCGCGCTGGTGAGAATGGCGGCGTCGCGCAGCGCCACTTGCAGCAGGTAGGCATCGAGCTCGTGCGCGTCCTTGAGGTACTGCTCGTCCTTGCCGTGCTTGACCTTGTAGAGCGGCGGCTGGGCGATGTAGACATGGCCGCGCTCGACCAGTTCGGCCATCTGGCGATACAGGAAAGTCAGCAAGAGGGTGCGGATGTGGGCGCCGTCGACGTCGGCGTCGGTCATGATGATGATGCGGTGATAGCGCAACTTGGCGACGTCAAAATCGTCCTTGCCGATGCCTGTTCCCAGGGCGGTGATGAGGGTGAGGATTTCGTTGCTGGTGAGCAGCTTTTCGTAGCGTGCCTTCTCGACGTTGAGAATCTTGCCACGCAGCGGCAGGATGGCCTGGAACTTGCGATCGCGTCCCTGCTTGGCCGAGCCGCCGGCGGAGTCGCCCTCGACGATGTAGATCTCGCACAGCGCCGGGTCTTTCTCCTGGCAGTCGGCCAGCTTGCCCGGCAGACCCATGCCGTCGAGCACGCCCTTGCGGCGCGTGAGTTCGCGTGCCTTGCGCGCGGCTTCACGGGCGCGCGCCGAGTCCACGATCTTGCTGCAAATCACCTTGGCGTCGTTCGGATTCTCCTGCAGGTAGTCGGTCAAGGCCTTGGCCACAACCTCTTCCACCGGGGCACGCACTTCGCTGGATACGAGCTTGTCCTTGGTCTGGCTGGAGAACTTGGGGTCGGGCACTTTCACCGACAGCACGCAGGTCAGGCCCTCTCGCATGTCGTCACCGGTGACCTCGACCTTGGCCTTTTTCGCCAACTCGGTGTCGTCGATGTATTTGTTGATGACGCGGGTCATGGCCGCGCGCATGCCGGTGAGGTGGGTGCCGCCGTCACGCTGAGGAATGTTGTTGGTGTAGCAAAGCATGTTCTCGGCGTAACCATCGTTCCATTGCATCGCCACTTCGGAAATGATGGGCGATCCCTGCTCGGTCATCTTCTCGCCCATGGCGTAGAAAATGGTCGGGTGCAGCACGCTTTTGCCGCGGTTGATGTATTCGACGAAACCCTTGACCCCGCCGGTGTAGGCGAAGTTCTCTTCCTTGCCCTGGCGCTCGTCGACCAGGCGGATCTTCACGCCATTGTTGAGGAAGGAAAGCTCGCGCAACCGCTTGGCCAGCACGTCGTAGTGAAAATCGACGTTGTCGAAAATTTCGGTATCGGGCAGGAAATGCACCTCGGTGCCGCGTTTGTCCGTCTTGCCCTGCACGCGCATGGGCGACAGTTCGATGCCGTCCTGCAACTCGGTGATGCGGTTCTGCACCGCGCCGCGGGCGAACTCCAGCACATGCACCTGGCCGTCGCGGCGCACGGTCAGTCGCAGCCACTGCGACAGCGCATTGACACAACTCACCCCCACGCCGTGCAGGCCGCCCGAGACCTTGTAGCTGTTCTGGTTGAACTTGCCGCCGGCATGCAATTCGGTGAGCGCGATTTCGGCTGCGCTGCGCTTGGGCTCGTGCTTGTCATCGTGCTTGATGCCGATGGGAATGCCGCGGCCGTTGTCGGTGACGCTGATGGAGTTGTCGGAATGGATGGTGACGACGATGTCGTCGCAGTAGCCAGCCAGTGCTTCGTCGATCGAGTTGTCCACCACCTCGAAGACGAGATGGTGAAGGCCGGTGCCGTCCGAGGTGTCGCCGATATACATGCCCGGGCGCTTGCGCACGGCCTCCAGCCCTTCGAGGATCTGGATGGACGATTCGCTGTAGCTTTGTCCTGCGTTGGCGGCGTCGTCTGGGGTTGGGCTGGTGCTGGAATTCGGAATATCGCTCATGGGCAAGCTCGGTCAAAACATCGGAAACCACAGGCTTGGTCGATGCCTGTACGGTCAAACTATCTGGAGGGTGTTCGGGTGTTGCGGGAGAACGCGGCGGGGTCACTGTCACTGCCCTGCAGCGCCGGCCGGCGCTTGACATCAAATCCGCATGGGCATGACCACGTATTTGAAGGCGGCATCGTCAGGCAAAGTCAGCAGGACACTGCTGTTGCCGTCCAGCAGATCGAGGCGTACGGTTTCGCCGGGAAGGTTGGACAGCACGTCGATCAGGTAAGCCACGTTGAAACCAATTTCGATGGCGTCGCCGTTGTACTCCACATCGAGTTCCTCCTGCGCTTCTTCCTGCTCGGCATTGGTGGAGGAAATGCGCAGGTTCGCAGGTTCGAGATTGATGCGCACGCCCTTGAACTTGTCGCTCGTGACGATGGCCACGCGCTGCAGCGCTGCCAGTAAAGCCTGGCGTGGTAGCGTCAGATGAAATTTGTGGCCCTTGGGCACGACGCGCTGGTAGTCGGGGAATTTGCCTTCAACCAGCTTGCTCACCAGATCCACGCTGCCGAAGGTCAGCCGTGCCTGATTGGAGGCGAAGCGGATCTCGATCGGCTCATCGCCATCGCTAAGCAGGCGCAGCAATTCCATCACGGTCTTGCGCGGAAGAATCACCTCGCGCTTGTCGGCAAGGCCTTCGACCTGAGACATCACCAGCGCCAGGCGGTGGCCATCGGTCGAGACGAGCGTGAGTTGATGCCCGTCGGCCACCAGCAACAGGCCGTTGAGGTAGTAACGAATGTCGTGCTGCGCCATGGCGAAATGCACCAAGCCCAGCATGCGTTTGAGTTGGCCTTGTCCGATCACCAGGGGCTGCTCTGAATAGTCGGCCGCTTCCTTCACCAGTGGGAAGTCGTCGGCTGGCAGGGTCTGCAGGGAAAACCTCGACTTGCCACAACGCACCGTGAACTTGCCATCCATCCATTCCAAGGTGGCATCGGAAACGGGCGCTGCACGCAAGATGTCGATCAATTTGCGTGCATTCACCGTGGTGGGTTGCAGGTCCGCGCTGGCCGTGTGGCCTTCACCTACGGCGGTGCGCACGCGCATCTGTATTTCCATATCGCTGGTGGTCAAGGCCAGATCACCGCCCTGCGGCTGCATGAGCACATTGGCCAGTACCGGCAATGTCTGCCGGCGTTCCACGATTCCAGCTACACCCCCCAACCCCTTGAGCAAGGCCTCGCGCGATACGCTAAGTCTGTTCATTATGAATCTTCCTTTTCAGAATAGGACTAGTAACAGGAGAGATACGATTCTTACGGATAAGTTTTTTTATTCTTTTATATCAACTACTTATGGGAATTTATCGCTGGGGACAACGCGGCAGGTTTAGGCGCGCCAACATGAACAACTCGAGCGGCGGCAGCCAAAGACCCTGCTTGTTCAACCTGGGCCCACAATCCGTCCACAGCCTTGTTCATCCCTTCAGCGTTTGTTCCAGCACATGCAGTTGCTGGTTGAGTTCTTGCACGCGCGTGCGCTCCTGTGTCATCTTGCGCACGGCGTGCAGAACTGTGGTGTGGTCCCTTCCGCCGAAAAGCTCGCCAATCTCGGGCAGACTTTTTTGCGTGAGTTCCTTGGCCAAGTACATGGCAATTTGCCGCGGTCGGGCGATGGAAGCAGGGCGGCGTTTGGAGTACATGTCAGCCACTTTGATCTTGTAGAAGTCCGCCACGGTCTTCTGGATGTTTTCGACCGAGACCTGCCGGTTCTGCAGCGACAGCAGATCTTTCAGAGCCTCGCGTGCCAGGCTGATGGAAATGTCTTCACCCGAAAACCGTGCGTAAGCCAGGATTTTGCGCAGCGCGCCTTCGAGTTCGCGCACATTGGAGCGCACATTCTTCGCGACGAAGAAGGCCACATCCTCACCCAGGCTCACCAACTCGACCTCGGCCTTGCGCAGCAGGATGGCCACGCGCATTTCCAGCTCCGGTGGTTCGAGCGCCACCGTCAAGCCCGAGTCGAAGCGCGATGTCAGTCGAGCGTCGATTTCCTGTAATTCCTTGGGGTAGGTGTCACTCGTGAGAATAATTTGCGCCCGTTTTGCCGCCAAGGCTTCAAAGGTGTAGAAAAACTCCTCCTGCGTCTTTTCCTTTCCTGCAAAAAACTGCACGTCATCGATCAGCAGCAAGTCCAGCGAGTGGTAGTAGCGCTTGAACTCGTCGAACGTCTTGCGCTGGTAGGCCTTCACCACCTCGCTCACGAACTGTTCGGCCTGCAGGTAGCGAATGCGCGCTCCGGGCTTGGCCGCCAGCAAGGCGTTGCCCACGGCCTGCACCAGGTGCGTCTTGCCCAGGCCCACACCCCCATACAGAAACAGCGGGTTATAGGACTTGCCGGGATTTTCTGAAACCTGCAGCGCCGCTGCGCGCGCCAACTGGTTGGCCTTGCCCGGAACCAGACTCTCGAAGGTCAGCGCGGGGTTGAGCCGTGAGCGTTCGATGGCCTCGGATTCCTGCAACGCGGCCGCCGCCCCTGCCTCAGCTGTTCGGATCGTGCTACCGGTGCTTGACGCCACAGGCCCGGTGGCTTCGTCAGCCCTATTCGCGGTGTTTTGCCGGCCCTCGGCAACATCGATGCGTTGCACCGCCGCAGCGGGTTTGTGCACGTGCTTTTGGATGGCGAATTCGAGCTGCACGGGCCGACCTGCGGCATTCGCCAGAGCCTGGCTGATGCGTTCGCTGTACTGCGCCCGCAACCAATCCATCTTGAAGCGGTTGGGCACGGCCAATGTGGCCGTGGAGTGATCGTCGCTCCAGCTCGGCGGCGTCAGCGGCTTGATCCAGGCGGAGAATTGCTGGACGGGGATTTCGCCAGCAAGCTGGGTGAAACAGGCTTGCCAGATTTGTTCGAGAGACATGTGGGTCGATGAATGCTGTTGGTTTTCGCCGGCGTCGGGTGTGAGGCACCCGGATCGCCGCGCCCGCGTCGCGATCGCTGAATTCAGCCGGAGCCGGGCGTTTCATGGACGCGGCGGTCATGCTGCTGAGAAGCCATCGGCGGTGGGAATTTATGGCGTTCCAGTTTAGTCCAACCGAAGGAGTTATCCACAGATCCCGGCGCTCAAATTTTTGGCCCGACGCGTCATCGCCATCGCGTCGGGACGGGCATCAAGTCTCGGTCCTGGTCCATGCCCGTTTGCCGAGTTGATGCACGCGCATTGACATCCGGGACCTAATTTGTTGAAATTGCATGTTTTTTGCAAAATTCACAGGGTTAGATCCCTGCGGTTTTGTTTGAGCTTGCAAGGATTAAGATCGCGTGCGTCCAAGCCAAGGAATGCATCCGAACCGAGCCTGCAGGCAGCGCGACCGCATCACCGCATCACCGCACAGTCGCCAGGATCATCCAGGATCAGCCCCACCGAGTCTCATCATGAAACGTACCTATCAGCCTTCCAAGACCCGCCGCAAACGCACCCATGGTTTTCTGGTGCGCATGCGCACCGCAGGCGGCCGCGCCGTGATCAACGCCCGCCGCGCGAAGGGTCGCAAGCGCTTGGCGGTCTGAGTTTCGCAATCCAGGTCGCACGGCCTGTTTTTGGCGCATCCAGGGCAGCGGCACCATGCCGGCTGCAGCAGTTCCAGCCCACGATGAAGGCTGCCTGAATCCAGGCAAGTGCTCGTGGGCTTTGCTGTTTGCAGCGCGCCAATGGAGACCCCGAGGTGTACGGTCTCGAGGCGCCGTCTGGATTGCGGTGCGGTCGCCGGATCGTGATCTGGCGGAAAGCAACGACCCGAGCTTGGGGAAAGTCGATGCATCATGAATCCATCGCAGATCGCCGTTGAGCAGACAGTGCCGGGTCAAGCCCCGTTTGGGGCGACCTCCGGCAAGGCCAACGTCGATGTGTTCGATGTGCGGATCGTTGCACTCGACCGGCCCCAATCCTTCCTGGCCAGCCTGCGTGCGCCTGGTCTGCAGGCGCAGGAGTTTCGACTGCACCACCGCAGCCTGCTCGCGCTCGAGGCCGTGCGTCTGGGTCTGACACCGCCCAAGTCCCCTCGGCAGCGCCCGCAAGGCGCGCCCGCAAGCGCGGATCTCGGCCTCAGGGAGGCTCGTTGTTGCGTGTTGGGCTTTGTCCTGCCCAAGCGGGTTTGCAAGCACGCGGTACGCCGCAACCTCATTCGCCGCCAGATGCGCGAAGGCCTGCGTGCCTATCTGCTGCAGGCTCCGGACTGGCCACTAGAGCCCCCGGTGCTGGTGCTCAAGCTCACACGCAAACTGCCCGAAACCTTCAGCAGTGCGCGCTCGCCGTTGCTGGGGCGCTATGTGCGACAGCAACTCCAGAGCTTGCTGCGTCAATATTCGGCGCGATGGGCGCGCCCGCCCGTGGCCGATGCGCGGGGTTTGCCATGAGGCGCTTGTTGATACTGTTGGTGCGCGGTTACCAACTGCTGCTCAGTCCCTGGATCGGGGGCCAATGCCGCTTCACGCCGACTTGCTCGCATTACACGCTCGACGCATTGCGTCAGCATGGCGCCGCACGGGGCAGCTATCTGGGAGTGATGCGCGTCGTGCGCTGCAACCCCTGGTGCAGCGGCGGCCTCGACCCCGCGCCTCGCGTCTTTCGCTGGGCTGCGTGGCGCCGCGACGAGTCGCCGGACGACCTCCTCGACCCAGCGGCGCAGGAGGTCCCAGCCGCCGCCGGCAAGGCACTGAAAGATACTGTCACGCCGCCTCAGGTCTAATGTCCGGCTGACCGCAGCATTCCTTCCAGCTTTTCCCCGAATTTCAACCGCATTGCCGCAGGATTTCGCATGGACTTTCGCCGCTCCGTTTTGTGGGTGATCTTCACCATCTCGGTGATCTTTCTGTACAACTCCTGGTTGCGTTACAACGGCCAGAGCGGCCTGTTTGGTGAAGCGCCGGTGGCCACGGCGCCGGCATCCGCGGCCATCGGACGCTCGGGCGATGTGCCCACGCCAACCGCCACCTCGACCGCCGCCGTGCCACCTGGCGGGGCGGGCGCGCCTGCAATCGCAGCGACCGCAACGTCTCCCGCGGCCCAGCTCACCACCATCCGCACGGACGTGCTGGACATGAAAGTGTCGAGCGAAGGCGGCAATCTGGTGTACGCGCGGCTGCTGGACTACACCAGCCATGCCGACGCCAAGGATGACGTGGTGTTGTTCGACAACAGCGGCAGCAACATCTACATGGCCCAAAGCGGGCTTGTGGGCGGCGATTTCCCCAACCACAAAACGCCGATGACCTTGCTGCCCGGGCCGACCGACATGGGCTCGGCCGACACGCTCACGGTGCGCTTGCAGTCGCCCGTGGTGGGTGGGCTGCAACTCACGCGCAGCTACACCTTCAAGCGCGGCAGCTATGTCATCGCGGTGCACAACACCATCGTCAACAAGGGCGCGACGCCGGTGACGGCACAGCTCTACATGCAGCTCGTGCGTGACGGCAACGACCCGAGCACCGGCACCCACTTCTATCACACCTTCACCGGTCCCACGGTCTACGACAGCAAGGACAAGTTCCAGAAATTCGAATTCAAGGACATCAGCGACCAGGTCAAGACCATCAAGAGCGAAGACGGCTGGCTGGCGATGGTGCAGCATTACTTCGTCACCGCCTGGCTGCCCCAGCCCGACAAGGGCGCACGCGAGTTCTACCTGCGCAAGCTCGACCCCAATCTCTACGCCGTGGGGGTGATGCTGCCATTGCCCACCATCGCACCCGGGGCGCAGACGGCGCAGAACGACACGCTCTACGTTGGCCCCGAGATCGAGAGCCAGCTTGCCGGCCTGGCGCCGGGTTTCGAGCTGGTGAAGGATTACGGCTGGGTAACGATCATCGCCAAGCCGCTGTTCTGGGTGCTGGAGCAGGTTCACAAGGTGCTGGGCAACTGGGGCTGGTCGATCATCGGCCTGACCATCCTGCTCAAGCTGCTGTTCTTCCCGCTCACGGCCGCGAGCTACAAGTCGATGGCGCGGATGAAGGCCGTGGCCCCGCGCCTGACGGCACTGCGCGAGCGCCACAAGGACGATCCGGCAGCGATGAATGCCGCCATGGTGGAGATGTACCGCAAGGAGAAGATCAACCCCCTGGGCGGCTGCCTGCCCATCGTGATTCAGATCCCGGTGTTCATCGCGCTCTACTGGGTGTTGCTGTCGAGCGTGGAACTGCGCGGCGCGCCGTGGATCTTGTGGATCCACGACCTGTCGGCCAAGGATCCGTTCTACATCCTGCCGGTGATCATGACGGGCACCTCGTTCCTGCAAGTGATGCTCAACCCCAAACCGCCCGATCCGATGCAGGCGCGGCTGATGATGATCATGCCGCTGGCGTTCTCGGTGATGTTCTTCTTCTTCCCGGCCGGCCTGGTGCTGTACTGGCTGACCAACAACATCTTCTCGATTGCCCAGCAGTGGCTCATCAACAAGAAAATGGGCGTGCCGGAATTCACCCAACCCAAGTGAACGGCACCGCGCGCGTTGCACAGGGCTGCATGAGGCCGGGGATTCGGACTGAATCCCCGGCCTTCGATCCGCGATGAACCCGCTGTCGCAGCAGGCGGACCCCATCGCCGCAGTGGCCACCGCGCCGGGCCGTGGCGCGGTCGGTATCGTGCGGGCCACGGGCCGCGACTTGCGTGGCCTGGTGCGCGCGGTGTGTGGGCGCGAGCTCGAAGCGCGCCACGCGACGCTGCTGCCCTTTCTCGACGCCGAGGGCGGCGTCATCGACACCGGGTTGGCCTTGCATTTCCCGGCGCCGCACTCCTACACCGGGGAAGACGTGCTGGAGCTGCAGGTGCATGGCGGGCCCGTGGTGCTGCAACTGCTGCTGATGCGCTTGCTGGAGTTGGGCCGCGACTGCGGTCTGCGCCCGGCCGAGCCGGGCGAGTTCACCCAGCGCGCGTTTCTCAACGGCAAGCTCGATCTGGCGCAGGCCGAAGCCGTCGCCGATCTGATCGATGCCACCACGGCCACCGCGGCGCGCAGCGCCTCGCGCTCGCTTGCTGGCGAGCTGTCGCAACGGGTGGGCGCACTGGCGGATGGCCTGCGCGAGCTTCGGGCCTTGGTGGAGGCGACACTGGACTTTCCCGAGGAAGACATCGACTTCATCCGCGCCGCCGGCGTCTTTGGGCGTCTGCAGACGTTGCAGGAGCAACTGACGGCGATGCAGGCGCGCACCCGTCAGGGAGCGCTGCTGCGCGAAGGCCTCCATGTGGTGCTGGCCGGCCAGCCGAACGTGGGCAAGAGCTCCTTGCTCAACGCCCTCGCGGGAGCGGAGCTGGCCATCGTCACCGAGGTGCCAGGGACCACCCGCGACCGCGTCAGCCAGTCCATCCAGATCGAGGGCGTGCCGTTGCACATCATCGACACCGCCGGATTGCGCGACACGGGTGACGCCATCGAGCGCATCGGTGTAGCGCGAACCTGGGACGCGATTGCCGACGCCGACGCCGTCGTGTTTCTGCACGACCTCACACGCCTGCACGAACCCGATTACGCGCAGGCCGAGGCGCACATTGCTGCCAGCCTGGCGCGGCATGGCCCGACGCCGCTGCACGCCTGGAACAAGGCCGACGCGCTGGACGCGGCCTTGGCCGAAGGCAGGCGCCGGCAATTCTGCCGGGCGATGGGGTGGACGGAGGACGCGGCCGGTACGCTGCATTTATCGGCACGCCAGCACACGGGCTTGGACGCGTTGCGTCAGGCCCTGCTCGCCGTCTGCGGTTGGCGCACGCTGCCCGAGGGTGTATTTCTCGCCCGCACCCGCCATGTCCAGGCGCTCGAAGTCTGCGCTGCGCACCTCACGGTGGGACAGGGCTTGCTGGCTGAATCCTCGCCAGCACTCGACCTGCTGGCCGAGGAACTCCGGCTGGCACACCGGGCGTTGATGGCGATCACGGGGGAAGTGACGGCGGACGATTTACTGGGCGACATTTTCAGCCGCTTTTGCATCGGCAAGTAAACGGCCGGGAACATTGAGCGCGCGCCAGGCTCCGACAGACATGGGGTATGGCGCGCAGTGTTGGCGTGAAGACTTGGGAGACAGACATGGGTGAATTCAGCATCTGGCATTGGCTCATCGTGCTGGTGATCGTGATGATGGTGTTCGGCACCAAGAAGTTGAAGAACATCGGCACCGATTTGGGCCAGGCCGTCAAGGGCTTCAAGGACGGCATTCGCGACGCCGAGTCGACTGAGTCGGCGTCGTCCACCGCGACCACGGCGCCGGTGTCCGGGGCTGGCGCCGCGAGCGAAGTCAGCCGCAAGCTTGCCGCTCACGATGTTGTGGACGTGGCCGAAGTCCCCGCCAAAAGCACGACGCAACAGCCGCACTGAGCCGCGCGGGCTTCCATGCGCGCGCTCCCTCAAGCCCGACATCGGGATCGGATCCGGCCGAGGGGCCGGCTCAGCGCAGCCTCTCCAGCGCCTTGGGGTTGAGCAGACCGTCCGTGTGGCCGTCGGCGAAATGCGTGATGGCGGCAAAGGCCTGGCCGAACATGTGCTCGTAATGCTCCAGCTCCACATAGCCCACGTGCGGGGTGCAGATGGCGTTCTCCAGGCGCAGCAGCGGATTGCCCCGCATGATGGGCTCCGACTCGAACACGTCCACCGCAGCCATGCCGGGGCGGCCGCGGTTGAGCGCTGAAACCAGCGCGTCCGGGGCGATGAGTTCGGCTCGCGCGGTGTTCACCAGCACGGCCTGAGGTTTCATGTGCGAGAGGTCGGCCAGGGTGATGAGGCCGCGCGTCTCGTCGTTCAGGCGCAGGTGCAGCGACAGCACGTCGCTTTGCGCGAAGAGGACTTCGCGGCTTTCGGCCACGTCCAGGCCATGCTCTGTCGCCGCCTGGCGCGATGCTTCACGCCCCCACACCAGCACCCGCATACCGAAGGCCTGACCGTAACCGGCCACAATGCGGCCAATGCGGCCATAGCCTCCAATGCCCAGTGTCTTGCCCGCCAGACGCTGGCCCAGGCCAAAATTCACGGGCATGGATTGCGATTTCAGCCCCGGCTGCTGCCAGGCGCCTTGCTTCAGACTGGCGACATGCTGTGGCAGGCGCCGCATGGCCGCCATGATGAGGGCCCAGGTGAACTCGGCCGCAGGCGCGGCGTCGACACTGCCCTCGAGCACGCCGATACCGAGCTGGGTGCAGGCGTCCACATCCAGATGGGCGCCGGCGCGCCCGGTCTGCACCACCAGCTTGAGCTTGGGGCACTTCTCCAGCACCGCCCGGTTCAGCGTGGTGCGCTCGCGATTGAGCACAACCACCTGGGCATCACGCAGACGCACGGCCAACTGGCCGGAGCCCTTGACGTTGTTGTTGAACACTTTGACGTCATGCCCGCTCAGACCGGCAAAACAGGCCAACTTGCGCACGGCGTCCTGATAGTCATCCAGGATCACGATATTCATGCCGCAACTGTAGCGCGCCAGGCGCCTGCTCAGGCCCACGAGTTGCGTCCCGATATTGCATCGGACGCGCGTCGAGCGGCACGCCGACTGGATTTCACAGGGGCTCCCGACAGGTTTGGCGAAATCCCTAAAGGGGATTTCCCGAAGATTGCTGCACTGCAGCTTGAGTCTGGGAGCGCGGATGGAATATAAGTAAACATCAATATTGCATCGCATGCAGTGCGATCAACCGTCGAAATCAACGAGGCCATCATGGACGTCCAAGGCAAACGCAGCATCCCTCTGACCCCGGAACAAACCTGGGAAGCGCTCAACACCACGGCCATGCTCAAAGCCTGCATACCGGGCTGCGAGTCGGTCACGCAGACCGGTGATAGCCAGTTCGAGGTCGTGCAGGTTTTGAACATTGCGAGCTACAAGACCCGTTTTTCCAGCACCTTGACGCTGGAAGACGTGAATCCGCCCCACAGCTATGTGCTGCGTTTCGAGGGCAATGGCGGCAACGCGGGCTTCGGCCTGGGTCGGGCACTGATCGCCTTGCAGCCGAGCGACGGGGGCACGCAGATGAACTACCAGGCGAGCGCCGAGGTCGGCGGCGCCATTGCCCAGATGGGCCAGGGCGCGGTGGACCTCGCGGTCAAGGGCTTGATCGAGGATTTTTTCGCCCGCTTCGAGCGCAACGCACGCGGCGAGGATGGTGCTCTCATGCCCCATAGCAAGGTCGAGCGCCTGTGGACCAAGATGCCGCCCTGGGCCTGGTCCCTTTCCACACTGGTGGCCGTGTTCATCATTTACTGGGGCCTGCACGGCACCTGGTGAGGGCAGGCGTACGCGCAAGGCCCGTGCCTGCAGGTCGGGCGTGACACGTCGCGAGCGTCGGTCGGTCTCGGCACGCCAGCCGAGCCGAAGCATCGCCTGACTCGGCTGGCCGATTTCCCCTCCCGGGTCAGCCAGCCAGCGTCGTGGGCGCGGGTGCGTCGTCCGCGGCCAGGGTTTGGTGTTCGCGCAACTGCGCGTCGCCTTGCAGGATGTCTTCCAGCTCGGCGCTGGCTGTTTTCGACAGGGCGATGAGCGCCGCCTGGTCGTGATACACCGCTTGCTGACGCTCCAGCAGTCGGGCGTCGTGGGCGGCGAACAAGGCGGCGAAGCGATCCGCGTCGAGTTCCGGTCGCACGGTTTTCAGTGCCAGCTTGCCCAGCTCGACGCTGGACCACCAGGTCTCGCGCATCACCTCGCGCACGCCCATCTCGCGCAGGCGCATGAGGTGAGTGCGGTTGCGCGCTCGCGCCAGCAGCGGCACGTCGGGGAAATGCATGCGCATCAGTTCGGCGATCTTCAGGCTGGTTTCCACGTCGTCCACCGCCAGCACGAACAGCCGCGCCTCGCCCACGTGGGCAGCGTGCAGCAGGGCTAGGCGGCTGGCGTCGCCGTAGTAGATTTTGTTGCCGAACCGGCGCACGAAATCGACTTGTTCGGGGCTGGCGTCGAGTGCCGTGAATTCCACACCCTGGGCGTTGAGCATGCGCCCCACCACCTGACCGAAACGGCCGTATCCGGCGATGACGACGGACTTGGCTGGCTCGTCGATGACGCTGAACACGGGCTTGGCACGCTCCCGTATCCAGGGGGCCACGAGCCTGTCGTTCAGCATCAGCAGAAAGGGTGCGAGCGCCATGGACAAGGCCACGGCCACAGTCAGCAGCGCTGCGGTCGACAGCTCGAGCAGGCCGCCGCTCTGGGCGCTGGACAGCAGCACGAACGCGAACTCCCCGCCACAGGCGAGAATGATGGCCAGCGGTCGACTGACTGCATCGTCGCCACCGATGGCGCGGCGCCCGGCATACAGCACGCAGGCCTTGAACAGCAGGATGCCTGCGCCCAGGCCCAGCACCAGCAGGGGCCGGGCCGCCACCAGGGAGAGCTGGATGCCCATGCCCACGGCGATGAAGAACAGGCCCAGCAAGAGGCTCTCGAAGGGTTCGATCGCAGCCTCCAGTTCGTGGCGGAATTCGGAATCGGCCAGCAAGACTCCGGCGAGGAAGGCCCCGAGGGATGCCGACAGGCCGACACGGCTCAAGCCCACCGCGATGCCCACCGCACCGAGCAGCGCGGCCGCGGCGAACAGCTCGCGGTTGCCACCGCCAAAACGCGCGACATAGCGGAACATGGTCGCCAACAGCGGCCGTCCGGCCACAGCCAGCAGCGCGAGCGCGGCCAGCGCCGGCCAGCCTGGCGCCCTGCCGCCGACTCCGGCCAGGGCCAGCAAGGCCAGGATGGGAATGACGCTCACGTCCTGGAACAGCAGGATGGCGAAGGACTCACGACCGAAGCGCGTGGTGAGTTCGCGCCGCTCGGCCAGCAGCGGCAGGATGTAGGCGGTGGACGACATCGCCAGCGCCACCCCGACCAACGCGCCTCCGCTCCAGCCCAGGCCGAACGCGACGCCGAGCGCGGCGAGCGGCACGGCCACGCCGGCCATCTGCAGCGTGCCCAGGCCGAACACCTGGCGGCGCAGCGCCCACAAGCGGCTGGGCTGCAGCTCCAGGCCGATGAGAAACATCAGCAGGGTCACGCCCAGTTCGGCGGTGTGCAGAATGGCCTCGGGCCGGCTGTCCACGCCCAGGCCGTAGGGGCCGACAGCCACGCCCGCGACCAGATAGCCCAGCACCGAGCCCAGCCCGAGGCGCTTGAACAGCGGCACGAGCAGCACGGCGGCGGCCAGCAGGGTGAGAAAGGCGGTGGCGGACATGACACGATGGTAGGGTGAGGCGGCGTCCGGTGCAGCCCGTCGCGTTGTGTCGACCGCGCATGATCGCTGTCGCCGACCCATCAAGTCCATCGTCACCACCCGAACGGCTCACTTCCGGCGTGGTGGCGATGGGTGGAGATCGCCCAGCGGTGGTCGTCAGTCGGCCAGTTTGCTGCAGAGCGCGCGGACGACGGCCAGGATTTGCGGGGTCTTGATGCGGTAGAGCATGAAGCGTCCCAGGCGGTCGGCCTCGACGATGTTTTCAGCGCGAAGGCGGGCGAGTTGCTGTGACAGTGCGGCCTGGCGTATACCGACGCCGCGTTCGAGGTCGCGCACGCACAGTTCGCCGTCCATCAGCAGGCAGAGAATGACCAGGCGTTCACGATGTGCCATGGCCTTGAGCACGCGCACGGCCATGTCGCCGGCCCGGCCTTGCAGGCGCTGGGCGCGCGCGGCGCCGGGGTGTGGCCTTGGCGTAGCGGCCCGGGTCGTGGCATGTTCCATGGGCGCGAGTCTAGGAATTCGCCCATCAAGCGGGTTTGATGCATCACAAGCTTTCTGCGCGACGAGCCGCACTCCTCGTGTTCCTGCTACGCCGGCGCCTCGTCGATTCCTAACGTGGAGAACAACCACTGCCGGAACGCGCGGACTTTCTCGATGTGCCGCTCGTTGGAGCGTTGCGAGAAGAAATGGGTTGCACGCGAGATGGCCTTGAATCGGCCACCGCCGAGCAGCACGAGCTCGCCCCGGGTCATTTCCTTTTCCGCAAGGCGTGCGCTTTCGAGCGTGATGCCCATGGCATCGACTGCGGCAGAGATTGCCAGCGCCGCCCGGTCGAATGAAAGGCGGGGCCGCGGTGGCTGGTGCAATTCGTTCAGCAGAAACCAATCGCGCCATGTCACCTGGCTGAGCTGCGATTCAATCAGGCAGAGCGACGCGAGGCGCTCTTCGTCGGGCATGTCATGCTCGAGCAAACGTGGCGAGCAGAGCGGCACGATGGACTCGGCGCCGAGCGCCCTCACGTCGAGACCCGAACGCTCCTGGGCGAAGCCGTAGGAGATCACCACGTCGACGTCCCTGACCCGGGTCAGATCGATCGGCTCGGCACCCGTCGAGAGGCGCACCGTCACATTGGGATGCGTCCGGAGGAACTCCGGCAGCCGCGGCCCGAGCCATTTCACGGCAAAGCTGGGGGCGCAATGCAGCGCCAGCACCTGTTCATGCGGCGCAAGCGTCACTTCGCCGCAGGCGGCTTCCATCGCGTCCAGGATCCGCGCGAGGCTGTGGAACAAGCGCCGGCCCTCGGGTGTCGGCTCGACGCGCCGGTTTTTCCGCACGAACAGCGGCCGGGCGAAATAGTCTTCGAGTTCCCGAACCTGGTGGCTGATGGCCGATGGTGTCAGGTGGAGTTCGTGCGCGGCCAATGTGAAACTCTCGAGCCGCGCCGCAGCTTCGAACGCCCGAAGCAGTACAAAGTTAGGAATCCGTCGCATCGGTCAGACTCGTTTGTTCGGCGCAAGGCAGGCAATGCATGCCCGATCACCACGGCTGCCGATGCTGCATCGGCGAAGACAGTCCCTGGAGATCCGCGGCTCGGCCGCAACGACGATCACGCCACTGGTCGGCACGCATGAAGAGCCTACCAGCCGACGCCTCGAGCGGCATAGGCCTTGCCGTGCGCACATGTTCCAACCGCCGGCAGCGAGGGCCTGGTGTGAGCTGCATTCATCGCGGCTTGAACAGTCTTCGTTTGCGATTCGTGGCCGCGCGCGGCAAGATGGCTGGATCGAGACCCATGCAAGGAAATACCCATGTCCGCCGTGATCGAACGCCCCGTGAAGAAACTGGTCGATGGAGACCGCGTCTCCATCTACCAGCCCGAACAGCAGGGTCTGATCTACCCCGAAGTGCCGGTTTTCGATGATGTCAAGGCACATCGTCAACACCTCAAGGAGCGTCTGGTCGCCGCCTGCCGCGCCTTTGCGCAACAGGGCTTCGACTACGGCTTTGCTGGGCATCTCACGGTGCGCGATCCTGAGAATCCCGGCCTCTACTGGACCAACCCGATGGCCGTCCACTTTGCGCAGGTCAAGGTTTCCAACCTGATCTGCGCGGACCATGAGGGCATCGTCGTGGAGGGCCGCCATGCCATCAACCGTGCGGGGTTCGTGTTGCATGCGGCGGTCCACGAGGCGCACCCCGAGATCGTCGCGATGTGTCACGCCCATACGGTCTACGGGACCGCCTTCGCCGCGCTGGGCAAGAAACTCGATCCGATCACGCAGGACGCCGCGGCATTCTTCGAGGATCACGTGGTCATCGGTGATGAGGCCGGCCAGGTGGCGGTCGAGGTGAAGGCGGGTCACAAGGTTGCCAACGCCTTTGCCGGTGTGAAGGCGGCCATCCACCAGAACCATGGCCTGCTCACGGCCAGCCGCCACAGTATCGACGCCGCGGCCTTCTGGTTCATCGCGCTGGAGCGCTGCTGCCGGCAGCAACTGGCGATCGACGCCACGGGCATTGCTCCTCGCCTGGTGCGTGAAGACCGCGCGCGCTATAGCCGCGAGCATGTCGGCAGTGAGTACATCGGCTGGCTGCATTTTCAGCCGATCTGGGAGCAATTGAAGGCGACACAGCCCGACATGTTCTGCTGAACCGCGTCCGCCGCGCGCTGCTGGTAACGCACGGCGAGCGCGGGTCCGCGTGCGGCGGTTCGCGAATCGGCAGCGGGCGACGCTCAGGCCGCCTTCGCCGATGCGGCGGCCTGCGCGACCGCATCGGTGCGAAGCGACTCGCGCAGGCGCGCCGTCAGGTTGGCGCTGGCGCGACGGGTATGCTCGTCCACCATCAAGGCGGCCTTGTCGGCGTCGCCCGACGCGATGGCTTCGGCGATGGCCTGGTGCTCCTGCCAGACCGTCGAGCGCTGGCTTGAGGTCTGCAGCACGGCGCCCATCACCCGTCGCAGGTGCGCCCAATGCAATTGGGCGCTCTGCGCGATCAGGTCGTTGCCCGCCGCTTGATAGATGGCGCTGTGAAATGCCATGTCGGCATCGATCATCGCGTTCACATCGTCGTCGTGCGCAATGCGTCTGCCATTCTCCAGCAGGGCCGGGTCGATGCGCGCGCGTCGCCTCGCCGCCAGTTGCGCCGCCAGCGCGTCGAGCGCACCGCGCACCTCGTAGATCTTCGCGATCCATTCGGTGTCGAGCGGCGCCACCTGGACGCCGCGTCCCGGCGCATCCTGGATGAACCCATCCTTCTTGAGCAGGCGCAGCGCCTGCAGCACCGGAGACCGGGAGACGTCCAGTTGCTCGGCAATCTCTTCCTGCGTGATGCGCACCCCGGGCGCGAGCGTGCCGTCGCTGATGGCGTTCAGCAGCACCTTGTAGACCTCCTCGACATAGTCGGTCCGGGTCGGAATCTTGGCGAGCGTGGTTCTCACTTCAGGCCTCTCATGCTTTGTACTTCGAATACAGAGTACGCGACGATGACGCGATGCGTCAACATCCGAGACCAGAGTTCCACCAGCAGGGTTGCAAGCGGCGCCCACTGCATCTACACTCTGTATACAGACTTCAGTGTACCAGTGCGAAAGCCGTCACCGTCTGATTTGTGAAACCCTCACCAAGGAATTCGAGACATGTCGATCGTTCAGGACAAAATGGACCGCACAGGCAACACGGGCGGGGGCGGCAACCCAGGGACAAAGAAGTTGACTCCATTCGGCGGCTACTACACCGCCAAGATTCCCGGGCACGATCCGGAACTCACCGAGGTGGGTCCCGGCACGCCGATGGGTGAATACATGCGCGGCTTCTGGCACCCCGTGTGCATGGCGATCGAGCTGACCGACACGCCGCGCTTCCTGAAAATCCTGGGCGAAGAGCTGGTCTGTTTCCGTGACGGCAGCGGCGCGATTGGCCTGCTGCATGCCCATTGCGTTCACCGCGGCGCGTCGCTCGAGTACGGCGCCATCCAGGAGCACGGTATCCGCTGCTGCTACCACGGCATGGTGTTCGACGTGGACGGCGCCTGCCTCCATGTTCCTTTTCCCAAGGGCGAGGAAATCGAGGGCGAGAAGTACCGCTGCTCGATCCGCCAGGGCGCCTACAGGGCGATCGAACGGCACGGCCTGGTGTTCGCCTACATGGGCGCGCCCGATCGAGAGCCGCCGTTCCCCGAATGGGAGGGCAACTTCACGGTGGCAGCGGGCGACGAGCTCGTGCCCTTCAGCAACTTCCAGCATTGCAACTGGCTACAGGTTCAGGACAATGCGGCGGACAACTTTCATCCCACCGCGCTGCATGCCGCCAGGAACGTCGTCGGCGGCAATTTCCAGGGCACCACTTTCGACGAGGTCGGCGCCGCCTCGATGGAGGTCGCGCCCGACATGCAGTTCACTCCGGTCCATGGCGGCCGCGGCCTGGCCTGCGCCGGTGCGCGGCGGGTCAACAAGGACCGTCTGTTCGTGCGCGTCCAGCACCAGGTCTTGCCCAACCTGAGCCTGCATGCCTACACCTCGGAGGACGGCGGCGAGCGCAAGCACTTCAGCCGCTTGCACATCATTCGCTGGACCGTGCCGGTCGACGACACCAACAGCAAGATGATCGGATGGCGCGTCATGGGCCCCGGTATCGACACGCGCGGCGTGGGCGACAAGAGCCTGGTCGGCTACGAGTCCATCGACTTTCTCGACGGCCAGGTCGCGCTGCGCCGCAAGGAGCGCTTCGCCGACGGGAAGACGGCCGCCGATCTGGTCGAGATTCCCAGCAACCACCGGGATCGACCCAACTACAAGGACGCCCAGTACGCGCCGGGTGACTACGAGGCCATCATCAGCCAGCGCCCGATCGCCGTGCATGCGCTGGAGAATCCGACCAAGTTCGATGCCGGCCTGTTCATGTTCCGCAAACTGCTGCGCGATGCCGTGCGCGGCAGCAACCCCGCAGCCACCGCGGAAGGCTTCGCACAGTGGCTGCGGGACGTCGGCGGCATGCCCAACAGCTACTGCTCAGGCAATGTCTTCGAGGTGGCCGAGGGCGCCACCACCGAAGAGGAGGTCGCTCGACGCCGCCTGGTGAGTCGCCAGATCGTCAGCATCATCACCGAGGCGGACCGGTTGAGCGGAGAAGCGCGCACCAGCTTCGTGCGCGAGCGGATGGACGCGCTCGAGCAATCGCTGCGATCCTGACGCGCCGCGTGATGAAGAACGACGGCCCCTTGGCCCCGGCGCTTGACGCGGCCGCGGCATCCGAAAACCTGCTGTCGGTGCGGGTGAACCAGGTGCGCTTCGAAGCTCGCGCCATTCAGTCGTACGAGCTTGTCGACCCGGACGGCGGCCAACTGCCGCCATTCGAGGCCGGCGCGCATATCGACGTGCATCTGCCCAACGGCCTGGTGCGCCAGTACTCGATCTGCTCCGACCCTGCCCACCGGCACCACTACGTCATCGGTGTGCTGCGCGAGGAGTCGGGTCGGGGCGGCTCGCGGATGCTCCACGAGCGCCTGCACGTGCAGGACAGCGTTCGCATCAGCGCGCCGCGCAACAATTTCCGGCTGCGCGGGGGTGCGCGCAAGGTCTTGCTACTGGCCGGCGGCATCGGCGTGACCCCGCTCAAGTCGATGGCGCACGAACTCGAGCGTGCCGGTGTCGACTTCGAGTTGCACTACTGCGCGAAAGACGCCGCATGCACGGCGTTTCGGGACGAGTTCGCCAACATGGCGGCCCGCGGCCGTGTGCGCTACCACTTCGACGCCGGCGTACCCGGCCAAGGCCTCGACATCGGCGCGTTGCTCGGCACACCGCTGCCCGACACCCACGTCTACTACTGCGGACCGCCCGGTTTCATGAAGGCCTGCGCGGCCTCGACGCTCGTCTGGCCCGCGGGCGCCGTGCATTGCGAGCATTTCAAGGCACCGGTGGATTCGGACCCGAGTCGGGAGGGCGCAACTTCGCAGCCATCTGCGGGTACCTTCGCGATCCGCTTGCACAGCACCGGAGCCCTGGTCGAGGTCAGGCCGGAGCAGTCCATGGTGGACGCACTGCAAGGCGCTGGCGTTCATGTCGCGACCTCATGTTCCTCCGGCCTGTGCGGGACGTGCAAGGTTCGCTACCGGTCGGGAACGATCGATCACAGGGACTTCATCCTCCGTGAGGATGAGCAGGCGGAGTTCCTCACCGCATGCGTCTCAAGGGCGACAAGTGCGGTGGTCGAGCTCGATCTTTGAACGCGGCGTGTCGGTTCCGGCCCGTCAGTGGGCGTGCAGATTTTGGCGTGACAGCGCCGAGAAGCCGTCGAGGAAGTCGTCGATGTCGTCGGTCGTCGGCGAGCCGGCCATCAGGCTCTGGACCCGCAGGCGAAAACCGTCGGCGACCGGGCCTTCGATGAAAATTTCCTTGCGGGCGAATTTGTCGACGATCTCGAAACCGCCATGTTGCATGTCGGCGCGGCTTTCCGCTTTGGGCTCGGCGATGGCGTCAGCCCATTCGAGCTGGAAGACGCTGAAGGCGTCGGAGTCGTAAATCATGGTCTGCATGGCGAGCCTCGTTAATGTTGGCGACAACGTCTGGCGAAGGACAACGTCGAATGGTTCATGCGCGGCGGCGACGTCTGCGCTCTGGCCCTGGGACGTTCGCTTGCGGCTTTAAGCAGGAGATGAGGACGAAGAAGCAAGAATCAAGCCCATCGGGGTCTGCTCGATCGTACAGGCGATGCGGGGGCCCGTTGCGCCGAGGATCAACGCGCTGCCCATGGGACAGGCTTGTGCACCCGTCATGGTGCTGGGGCCGTCCGCGGCTTATCCCCGATCGCCCGGAGGGCGATCGGGGACGGAAACTGCCGTTTTTTTACCTTCCCGCTGCCCATTCATGTCACGGGCATGGGGCGTTCTTCGACTGTGCAAGGCGGCCAGCGCGCGGACGCGCGTCGCCAGGAACGCCACGCTGATGCGCGCGGAACTCGCTCTCAGTACGCTCCCGGAGGCGCGACATGGCTGCGCCAGCGCACCCGCGACGCCGCGATGGCTCGCCCAATCGGCGCCTTGACGGCGTCCCGCCAGGCGCTGGTCCCGGGGAAGCTGGGTTGCAGCCCAAGCTCGCGCAGCACACGGTTGCACTGGTGCACCCGCGCCAGGTGTCGGGTGACGGCGGTGTAGAACACGACGCCGATGGAAATGGACACGCCATCGCCCGGGCGTACCCAGTCGGTGGTGGTGCGGGTCATGTGCGGCGAGGTGGCGGGGAAGTAGACGCCGTCACCCGGGCCGACGTCGAACTCACGGCCGTGATCGCGCAAGGCGGGGTCGAGCCGAACCTTGGCCAGCGAGCCATGCACGATGAACTCTTCCACCTCGCGCGCAGGGACCACGGCGCGGTCGCGGTGGTCGAACACGGTCATGATCTTGCGGCCGCGAATCTGCAGCCAGAAATTGTTCTCGCGGTCGATGTGAAAGGGCGTGACCGAGGGCGGCGCGGAAATGAAGATGAAGCCGGCGACGCGAAACAGCCCGGGTTGCGACGGCTCGATCAAGGGCCGGGCGCTGGCCATGACGTCGTCGAGAAAGGCGGCGTAGTGCGGATTGGTCTGCACGTTGTACAGCGCCACCCACGAGCCGGGTTCCTCGATGCGGGCGAACACCGCGTCGATGTCCTGGCCATCGGGCGTCTTGGGGGTGTGAAAGAACTCCGAGGTCTGCGTGCTGCCGGGGCGAATGAAGCGGCACTGCCGACTGGGCATGAGGTCGTGCGCCAGCTGGGCCAGGCGGGGCAGTTGCATCAGCGGATGGCGGTCGAAATCGTGCCGGATGGGGCTGACGTGGTGCGTGGAAAACCGGGCTGGATCGACCGCCTGGAGCCGGCCTCGCGGGTGCACGCTGGCAGCATCGTCGCGGCGGGAGAAGCCAGTGGCCTGGTCATTGCCGGCATTTGAAGTGGACATCCTTGTACTCCCTCGCGATGTGTCGTAGCGGCAGCCGTTGAACGTTTGTCACGCACGGCGCGTTGTCGTACTGTGGGCAGTTCTTGCTCCCATGGCCGCAGCATAGGCAGAAAATCCTTGCCAGGCAGCCACCGATTTGGTGGGGTAAGGGTGTCTCGAGTGCCGCTTTCACGATGATTCAAACCGTATGGATCCCACCGTCCCACCTTTAGCCTACGCCGCCGTGCTCCTGGGCGCCATGCTGCACGCGGGCTGGAATGTGGTGGTGCGGCACGGGCGCGACAGGGCCTTCGAAACCGCCCTGGTGGTGGCTGGCGGCGCGGTGCTGGCGCTGCTCATCCTGCCATTCCTGCGGCAGCCCGCCGCGGCAGCGTGGCCGCATCTGCTGCTGTCTTGCTTGCTGCATGTGGCGTACTTCGGCCTGTTGGCCGCCGCCTACGAGCGTGCGGGCGTGGCCGTGGTCTACCCGCTGATGCGCGGTGTGGCGCCCTTGTTGGTGCTCTTGGTGGCCGTCTGGTGGTTCGCCGAGCCTTTGACTCCCTTGGTCTGGGTCGGCGTTCTCACGCTGTGCGCCGGCGTGCTGCTCATGCGCGGGCGCCCGCGGCCCGACGCGGGCGCCGGACAGATGTATGCCCTGGCGAATGCGGTGGTGATCGCCGCCTACACCTTGAATGACGCCGCCGGCGTCCGTCTTTCCGGGGCGCCGGTGGCGTATGCCTTGTGGATTTTCCCGCTCACCGCGTTCCCGACTCTGGTCTGGTTGCGGCGTGGGGCCGGGACCTCCGCAACGCCGTCGCCCGGGCTGAAGATGATGACGTGGAGCGACGTTCTGCGCGGCTTGGGTGGCGGCGCCAGCAGCCTGGCGTCGTACGCCCTGGCACTCTGGGCCCTGACCGTTGCCCCGGTGGCGCCAGTGGCTGCGCTGCGCGAAACGGCGATGCTGTTCGGTGTGGCGCTGGCCCGACTGACCTTGCACGAGCGGGTGCCGGCGCGCACATGGGTCGCGGTGCTGCTCATCGCCTTGGGCGCCGCGGCCCTGCGCCTGGGCTGAATGCTGTTGCGTCCCCCGAGCATGGGGGAAGTCATGGAAGCTGGCGCGGTCTAGCATCGTCAAGGTTCGCTCAAGGGGGTGCCGACATGGTGATTTTGGGACGTGCGCACCAATGTGTGGCCGGGCTGGCATCCATGCCTGGGCTGCATCAGATGCTCGCGGCGCAGTACGAACGGCGCTTCACGCGCAACAAGACCGAGAACCTGTTTCGCGGCGTTTACCCCAGCTTCGAAGCCGCTGCAGCCTCGGCACCGAAATCGCGCCCCATGGGCTATGACAACACGGACTCGGCGCTGATGTACCGTGACCGCATCCAGAACATCTACCCCAGCGACTGGCCGGTGCTGTTCTGGCTGCAGCAATGTTTTGCCCAGGGCTGCACGCGTGTGTTCGAGCTCGGTGGACATATCGGCATCAGCTACTACGCCTACCAGACGGTGATGGCCTACCCGCAGGCGCTGCGCTGGGTGGTGTCGGACGTGCCGGCCGTGATGGAGCGTGGCGCGGCTTTTGCGCGCCACAAGGACGCCCTGGGCAAGCTGAGTTTCGAGGCCGACTTTGCCCAGGCCGCTCAGGCCGAGGTGTTCATGGCCCTGGGGGTGCTGCAGTACCTGCCCGAGACCCTGGGCCAGCGCCTGCGCGGTTTGCCGCGCCTGCCGCCGCACGTCATCGTCAACCTCACGCCGCTGCACGCCGACGAGGCCTACTTCACGCTGCAAAGCATCGGCACGGCATTCTGCCCTTACCGCGTGGA
Source organism: Burkholderiales bacterium (assembly GCA_013044035.1). Taxonomy (GTDB): domain Bacteria; phylum Pseudomonadota; class Gammaproteobacteria; order Burkholderiales; family Burkholderiaceae_C; genus Thiomonas_A. The sequence continues at coordinate 85,302 of JABEVE010000058.1, read as the reverse complement.
CCCGGTGCAGCGGTTTTTGCGGGAGCTGACCGACCTGGGCTACAGCGTGCGACAAGCCTGGATCAACCCCGACAAAGCTTGCGAAATTCCCTTCCATCCGCACCACAGCCTGGGCCACTATCACGGCTTTTACCTGCAACGCGCGGACACCTGAAGCCGTGGCGCCGGCGCACGGCGAGATCCTGCTTCCTACTGCTGCCGCGCCTCGCGCAGGGTGAACAACAGGTAGTTGTCGGCGGACTGTTGCAGCCGGATTTGCACCGGCAGGTTTTGCAGCGCGGGAGCCAGCCAGACCTCGGCGCCGAGGCCGTTGGAGTCGGCCGGATGCGCGAGGTGCCAGGTCACCAGCGGGCCGACGCCGGTTTGCAGCGTGTCCTGCCCGACGATGCTGAAGTTCCAGATGGTGGTGCCGCTGGGCCGAGCCACGTCGAAGGCCAGGTGCTGGCCGACACGAAAGTCCTGCGGCTGGGTGCTGAGTTGGTGCGCGAGCTGCATGAAGATGCTGGCGCTGTCCTGCAGGTGTTGCGGCAGCGGCATGACGGTGCTGATGGCGGAGAAGCTGAGCGTGCCTTTGTCGCGGTTGAAATTCACCGCCTTGCGCCGTGTGAACACGCGCTCGACGTAACGGTCGGGCGCCAGCCAGTTGCCGTCGATGCGCCCGGTGCTGGTGTACGAGAAGCTGATCAGCGCGGCGCCGGAGATTTCAAGCCGGTAGTGATTGCCGTCGCGCACCCACAGCAATGCACCGTCGCCATGCAGCGGGCCGAGGTAGTTGCCGCTGAGCGCATAGCGCAAGTCGGTCGATGGTGGCCAGTCGAAGGCGTCGGCCGTGGCGGGTGTCGAAGCCGGAGCCGATGCGGTGGCGCTGGCTGGCGCGGCGCGCGGCACGCTTGCTGCAACGGGAGCGGGCCTCGCTGCCTCGGAGCCGATGTTGGGTGCCGATGCGGGCTGCGCTCCCGGGTTGGTGGGTGGCTGACTCGACGCGACCGGCGGCGGGTTCGGCGCCGCAGCCGAGGCGGGCCAGTGCGCAGCGGATGACAGCGTCGCCGGCGATCCCGAAACTGCCACCTGCCCGGATACAGCCGTGCCACTCAGGGATCGCGCCACGGACGGCGCCGAATCCAACGGCCGTGGCCCCATCCCGTCCGGGGTTTCCGAGGCCGCGAGCGTGGGCCGTGACGCAGCCGCTCGCGGGCTGGCCGGACTCCATTGCAGGCTACGCGCCGGCGCTGGAGTGTGTGGTGCGGCGGTTTCGGCAGGCCGGGCGGCGGGGGTTGCGGGCTTGGCGTTTGGCGCCGGGCGGGCGCTGGGCACGAGCAGGCGCGCGAAAAGGGGTTTGGGCAGGCGTCCGGGCTCGATCGGCGTGAAGGCATCGCCCAGCGCGTGCAGCGCCAGCACGTGCAGCACGATCACCAGTGCCAACCAGACCCCCATCAGGCGCCAACCCGGCCCGCCTCCTGGGCTTGGGGGTCGGGCGCGTCTCGGCGGTTGGGTTCGCGGCATGTGCGCATTGTGCCGCGAGGTCTGGCGCTAGCCCCCGGGGCGTGACGTCGCCGACGCACAAGCCCACGGCCTTGGCCGGCGCACCCCAAGGACGACGCGCTCCTAGAATCGCTCGGATCCTTCAGCACTGCGGCCAGCAGGCCCCCATTCCATGAAACTCGCAAGCCTCAAGGACGGATCGCGCGACGGCCAGCTCGCCGTGGTGTCGCGCGATCTCCAGCATGCCGTGTTCGCCCAGGGCATCACCCGGTTGCAACAGGCTCTGGACGACTGGGATTTCATCGCACCACAACTGCAGGATTTATCGGACGCGCTCAACGCCGGGCGTGAAACGCAAGCGTTCGCCTTGGATGTGACGCAATGCATGGCGCCGCTGCCCCGTGCCTACCAGTGGGCCGACGGCTCGGCCTATCTCAACCATGTGGAGCTGGTGCGCAAGGCGCGCGGCGCCGACATGCCGGAGAGCTTTTTCACCGACCCGCTGATGTACCAGGGCGCCAGCGACCGCATGCTGGGTGCGCGCGACGCCATCGAAGCCGCCAGCGAGGACTGGGGCATCGACTTCGAGGCCGAGGTGGCGGTGGTCACCGGTGATGTGCCGCTGGGCATCGCCGCCGATGCGGCGCTGGAGCACATCCGTCTGGTGATGCTGGCCAACGACGTGAGTTTGCGCAATCTCATTGCGCCCGAGCTCGCCAAGGGTTTCGGTTTTTTCCAGAGCAAACCCGCAAGTGGTTTCAGCCCGGTGGCGGTGACGCCCGACGAACTGGGCGCGGCGTGGAGCGGCGGCCGCCTGCATCTGGACATGCGGGTGCAGTGGAACGGCAACCTGGTGGGCTCGGCCAACGCCGGGCCGGAGATGTGCTTTCACTTCGGCCAGCTCATCGCCCATGCCGCCAAGACGCGGACGCTGGCGGCGGGCAGCATCGTCGGCTCCGGCACGGTCTCGAGTCAGGACCGCGCGCGCGGCTACTCCTGCATCGCCGAGTTGCGGGCGCTGGAGATGATCGAGCATGGCGAGGCGCGCACGCCCTTCCTGCGTTTCGGCGACAGCGTGCGCATCGACATGCTCGACGCGCAGGGCAAGAGCGTGTTCGGCGCCATCGAGCAGAGGGTGGTGCGCACCGGCGCCGCGTGATGCCGCGCCGGCAGCAGGCCGCGATCAGCGCCACCGGGATCAGGGATGCTGATTACCGTAGCGGATGCCGGCCTTGACTGAAGCGATGGCCTGATCGATCTGGGCGATGGCATGCAGCCGCCAGCCGCCCTTGTTGGGGGTGGCGACTTGCAGCTGCTGGCGCGCGGCCAACAGCGCACGCAGGGCTTCACGCATATGCGGCTGCGGCGCGGCGCTGGCCAGTGGCATTCCGGCGACGAGCGCGCTGCCCAGAACGAGGGTGGCGATGATTTTGTGCATGCAACGACTCCTTGAGGTGGGCTTGCGGGCGACAGGTCGTGGGTCGGCGCAGGCCACAGGCGAGGGCTGGGGGTGGGTTTCGCCGTTCCCGCTGGCTGGCGGTTCGGGCTTGGCTCTGTAACGTGGCAGCGCGCCGCATGGCGACAGACGGCGGCCTGCCGATGTAAGCGCTTGTCACCACGCGCAACCAAGCCAGGTTTCCAAGCCCCGCAGGCGGCGCTATGCTGGCCGCATCGCTTGCGAGGCCCGCCATGAATCCCTATACCCAAGGTCAAGCCATGCCTGGCATGGAATTTTTCCAGTCGTTGCTCAAGGGCTCGGGCATGCCCACTGGTTTTGCCAATTGGATGGCGCCGACCGTGGATCCGAAGGAGCTGGAGCAGAAGATCACCGATTTGAAGGCGGTGCTGCAATGGCTGGAGGCGAATGCGAGGCTGACCCAGGCCACGATTCAAGCCCTCGAAGTGCAACGCATGACCTTGTCGGCGCTCAAGACCATGAACGTGGACCTCGGCGATCTGGCCGGTCGCATGACCGAGGCGATGCAGGCCGGCGCTCAGGCCATGGGCGCGGCGGCCTCATCGCCGGCCGGCGGCACGCGCAGCGCAGGCGAGTTTCGGCCGGACGATCCGCCCGAGCCCGCAATGGAGGATGGCCAAGAGCTGGAAGCCGAGCCGGAACCGCAGGCGGCTGACGCCGCCTCGGCCTTGCCGGGCGTGATGGACCCGATGCAGTGGTGGAATGCGGTGAGTCAGCAGTTCTCACAGGTGGCGACGCAAGCCTTGCGCGAAAGTCCCTGGCCGATGCCTCCGGGTGGTGCCGCGGCCGGTGTTGCCGGCACTGCCGAGCCTGCGCCCCGGTCGGTCAGCAAGCCCGCGGCGCGCAAGGCCAAAGCTGGCCGGCACGGCTCCGGTGGCCCGGCGACGCCCGGAGCCACGACCCGATCTCGATCCCCATCGCCGGCCGAATCGGCTGCCAACGCCTCGACCCAAGGCCGAGCCCAGGCCAGTCCGCGTTCCACGCGCCCGAGCGCCGCTGCGCCGCGCCCGGCAACCAGCAAGACGCGGCGCAAATAAGCACGCGGCGGCTTCTGGCGCAACGCTTGCGCGTGACCCTTGCCGGCATCAGGCTGTTGGCGGTGATCGTCGGCTTGTCGCATCCTTGGCGTGAAAATAGGGCCGACAAGCCCTAGCATCGCGCCGTCGTGCACCCGGCCCGATCTCGTCCGGTCGATCCCATCCTTGTTGTCGTTCTTCATGCGCTTCATCACCGCCCACTCAAGCCACACCCACTGGACCGCCGCGCTGGAGCAGGCGTTGGCCCAGGTTGCGCGCGCGCGCGCGCAGCCGGACACCATCGCCCGGCCGAACCTGGGCATCGTCTATGTCACCGAGGCTTTTGCCCCGGCAGCCGAGGCCCTGCTGGCGGCACTGCGCTCGCGCACCGGGGTGGCGCACTGGGTGGGTGGCGTGGGCGTGGGCATCGCGGCCGATGGGAAGGAGTACGTCGACCAGCCGGCGCTGGCTTTGATGCTGCTGCAAATCCCGTTGCGCGATTTCCGCGTGTTCTCCGGGCTCAAGCCGTTGGCACCGGCCTCCACCGGTTGGCGCGGTGCCGAGACCGCGCTGGTGCACGGCGATCCGGCAACGCCCGATATGGATGATCTGGTGCGTGACATGGCCGGGCATACGGCATCGAACCGGATCTGGGGCGGTTTGGTGTCGTCGCGCCAGGCGACGGTACAGATTGCCGACGGCGTGTTCCGGGGCGGTCTTTCCGGTGTGGCGTTTTCCTCGCGTGTGGCCCTGGCCGGCGGCCTGACTCAGGGCTGCGAGCCGGTGGGGCCGGCACGTGCCATCACCCGCTGCACGCAAAACGTGATCTACGCCCTCGACGGCGAACCGGCGCTGGGCTTGCTGTTGCAGGACCTCGGCGAGGAGGCGCTGGAACTCCCTCGCCTGGCGCCGCGGCTGCGCGCCACCCTGGCGGGTCTGTCGCCGGGTGTTGCCGAGGCGAATCTCATGGCGCGCCACATTGGCGCGGAAACGTCCATGCGCCATCTCATCGGCGTGGATCCCTCGGGGCACGGCGTGGCCATTGCCGGCTCTCCCGAGCCGGGCATGCAGTTGCGCTTTTGCCGGCGCGACGTCGATGCAGCGCGGCGCGACCTGGTCCGCCTCTGCGCTGAAGTCCGCGAGGAACTGGAACAGCGTCGCGAGGCGCGCATGGCCAGCATGTTGCCGCATGCAGCCGCCAACGTTGGCGCGCCACAACGGTCGTTGCCGGCGCGTGGGGCCGTCTACATCTCGTGCACCGGGCGCGGCGGGGCCCATTTCGGTGGGCCTTCGGCAGAGTTGGCCTTGGTCCGCCAGCATCTGGGCGACTTGCCGCTGATCGGCTTTTTTGCCGCGGGAGAAATTGCCGGCGACCGCCTTTACGGCTACACCGGGGTGCTGACCGTCTTCAGCGAAAACCCTGCAATGTAGGCGCTTGCTTACTTGATAGGCCATTTATTCTCGACTTCGAGCCCTCGGCGGAGGCGTTCTCAGGGCTTCCCCGCCGCGACCATCTGCCTACAGTGCGGGGCGGGTGAACTGAAACTGGGAGGCCTGCTCCATATCCTCAGCGTCGTCTTGCCACGTCACATGGATGTCGCGGCCGTGCGCCTTGGCGCGGTACATGGCGACGTCGGCGCGCAGCAGCAGAGTTTCCAGGGTAAGCGCGCCGCCGGGTTCGTCGATGGCGATGCCGATGCTGGCGGTGGCCCGCAGCTCCTGGCCTTGAAGGTTGTAGGGTTGGCGCAGGCACGCCAACAGGTGGAGTGCGCTGTCGCCGGCCAGGTGGCTGGCGGGAAGATTGGGCAGGAGTACGGCAAATTCGTCGCCTCCCAGGCGTGCACAGACCGCGTCGGGCCCGGCGGCGGTCCGGATGCGGCGTGCGGCCTCCTGGATCAAGGCGTCTCCGGCGGCATGCCCGAACCGGTCGTTGATGCGCTTGAGGCCGTCGAGATCCAGCCACAGCACGGCGAGCAGGGATCGGCTGCGCCGGGAACGCTCCAGCACGCGACCGCCCGCCTCGAACAAGCCACTGCGGTTGCATAGCCCCGTGAGTGGATCAATCATGGACATGGCTTGCAAACGAAGTGTGCGCTCACGCATTTGACCGACACGAATGGACAGGCCAAAGCTCAAGAGCAGCGCCAGAAGGATCGCGACCCACTCGAAGGCGTCGGTTGTCCAGAAGTTTTCCGCCAGCAGTCCAGCGCTGCGTCCCAGAGAGGCGAAGCCGCTGGCGAGGGTGAGCGTGCAGCTCAGCAGCAGGATGCCGGCTGGCACGAAGTGGTTGCGCGTGCGCATGACCGCCGCCACGGTGATGCCCACGACACTGACCGCGATGAGGAGCAAAGACGGGAGCAGCAGCGAGGCCGTGCCCGGCAATACGCGGACGGCGGCCAGCGTCAGACTGAACCATTGCAGCAGCGCCAGCGCAAGATCCATGCGCGGCAGACGCTGCGCCAGCAGCAGATAGACGCGGACAAAGTACAGGGCACCGGCGCTCATCAGCAAGCTGCTGACGAGGGGCAGCACGGCCTGCAGTGCTTGCTGTTCGGGCCAAAGATAGAGCAGCCCGAGGCCGGTGACGCTGAGCAGATACAGCACGGTGGCGGATTGCCACAGCACATAGGCGGCGTAAGCCGGGTCGCGCGACGTGAGATAGAGCGCGCCGTTGTATAGCATGAGGCCGAGCAACAGACCGAGCAACAGGCCCTGCAACAAGGCGTCGTGGTGGGCCTCGGCTTCGTAGGCTTCGGGGCTCCAAAACTGCAGGACCGGGGCAATGGCCTCGTCCTGAGCGAGCTTGAGCAACACGGTGGTGGGACTGGTGAGGCGCGGCAGCTCGAAGGCTGTGTGACGGAGATGGCTCAGGCGCTGCAGCGCCATGGGTTCGATCCCTGGGCTCGGGCCCCCGTGTTCGGCCTCGATCACCAAATAGGCACGGGCCTCGGACCACACGGGGCGACCCAACTCCAGGATGAAGATCCCGGGTGCCGATGCTGCGGCTTCCAGCCGCAGCCGCACCCAGACAGGATGCCGGCTGACACCGAGATTGTTGTGCGCTGAACGCCGGAACAGGCGGTCTGGCAACTGGGCGACCTGCGCGGCTTCAAGCTTGGCCCCTGCCTGCTGCCAGGCGCCGAAACGCAGGCCAGCCTCGGTTCGGGCTGCGCGCAGCGGCAGCGGCACACGGGGCAGCAAGACTGCTGGTGTCGTGGCGGCCGCCACGGGCGTGTCGAGCTTGGGCACGACCGCTGTGCCGTTGTGCGACATGTCGGACTCGAAATTGGCCTGGGGGTTGAGGATGGTCGAGGCCCGCGGCGCCGAAGGCACGGACGCAAGCGCTTGCGCGAGCAATGTGGCCGCCAGCCCCAGGCCAAGCCCGCACAGCACCAGCAACTGCCAGATGGGTGGTCTGCCGTCCTTGCGGCTCGCTGCTGATGACCCAAGCCCCATGATGACGCGCTCCACGGTAAGCCCCAAGGCAAATCAAGCGGGTGGAGTTGCAGTGTAGGGGCGGGCTGCCGGGTCGCCATCGCCCGTTCGGGGGACGCGGCCGCGGCGCTTGCGGGAGCATGCAGACGCGCGCTCGCATCCCCGTCATCAGCGTGGCGCAGGGGGAGCGGCGGCTAACGGGCGCGTCTCAGGCGGCGGGGCGCAGCAAGGCGATGAGGCCGTTGAGCTCATCGAGCGAGTGAAAGCCCAAGCTGATGTCGCCGCGCAAGGCGGCGCCGCTACCCTTGACGCGGATGCGCACCGGCGCGGCCAGATGCTCGGCCAATTCGGTTTCGATGCGTTGCAGTTCACGAGCATCGCGGTCGGGCGCGGCGGCGGAGCGTGGTTTGGCGACGCTGCCCTGTTGCGTGGCACGGGCGCACAGGCGCTCGGTTTCACGCACCGACAGGCGCTTGGCGTGCACTTGTTGCGCCGCCTGCACCTGGGCGGCACCGTCCAACGCCAGCAGGGCGCGGGCGTGGCCCATGTCCAGATCACCGGCCAGCAGCATGGCCTGCACCGGTTGGGCAAGGTTGATGAGGCGCAGCAGATTGCTCACCGCTGCGCGCGAGCGCCCCACAGCTTGCGCCGCCTGCTCGTGGGTGAAGCGGAACTCGGCGATCAGACGCTGAATGCCCTGGGCCTCTTCCAGCGGGTTCAAGTCTTCACGCTGGATGTTCTCGATCAAGGCCATGGCCAGCGCGGTCTGGTCGGGGACCTCGCGGACCAGAACCGGCACCACGTCCAGTCCGGCCAGACGTGCAGCGCGGGTGCGGCGTTCGCCGGCAATGATCTCGTAGCGTCCTTCGCCCAGTGGACGCACCAGGATGGGCTGCATCACGCCCTGGGCCTTGATGCTCTCGGCCAGTTCGTACAGCGCGCCCTCGTCCATGCGGGTGCGCGGCTGGTATTTGCCGGGCTCCAGAACCTCCAGCGGAAGGCTGGAGGGGCTGCCGGCGGGGGCGATATCGGCCCCTTGCGCGCCGAGCAGGGCTTCAAGGCCCAGACCCAGGCCTTTACGTTTTTTGCCGGAAGCTGGCGGTGGAGTGGAGGGATTCGCGCTCATGGAGGGGGTGGTGCTGGGAAGGGAAATGCGGCTTGTGGTGGCACGGAACGGTCGGCATTCGTCGCCAGTGCCGCAGCGGCCAGTTCCTGCAGACAGGCGCGGCCTTGCGGCCAGTCGCCCAGGCCACTGGCGCTGTTGATATGCCCGAGTGCGCCGAGATTCGTGTGTCGGGCGCCCCAGGCGGCGGCCATGCTTGCCGCGGCCTGGGCGCTGCAAAACGGGTCGTCGTTGCTGCTCAGCAGATGCGCGGGAAACGGCAAGCGCCGCAGCGGGTGACCAGCCCAGCTATGCAGGGCGGGCGGCAAGTCGGGGCGGGTCAAGTCGGGCGGCGCCACCAGCAAGGCGGCGAGGACCGGTCCTGCGCGTGGATCGCCAGTCGTGCTGAAAAGCGGACTGGCGGCGGCCCAGCCGGCGACGAGATGGCAGCCCAGGCTGTGCGCAACCAGCAGCACAGGCGCCGGGGCTTGATGGATGGCGGCCTCGAGCTGGCAGATCCAGTCGCCGCGCAGTGGGGTGTTCCAATCATGTTGCTGCACGCGCAGATCACCGTGCACTTCTTCCCAGCGGCTTTGCCAATGCTCGGCCTCCGAGCCTTGCCAACCGGGCAGCAGCAAAACCGTTGGTGTGGTCATGATTTCAGGCAACGGCCGCGATGGCCGGCGCACGGACGCGACGCACCATTTCCTGCGCGAAGTCGAGATAGGCGACCGCGCCCCGGCTGGACTTGTCGAACACCACGCCAGGCTGGCCATAGCTCGGCGCCTCGGCCAGGCGTACGTTGCGCGGGATGACACTGTCGAACACCTTGGCACCGAAATGGGTCTTGAGCTGCTCGCTGACCTGCTGCTGCAAGGTGATGCGCGGATCGAACATCACCCGCAGCAGACCGATGAGCACGAGTTCAGGATTGAACTTGGCATGCACCTGGCGCACGGTGTTGACCAGATCCGACAGGCCTTCGAGGGCAAAATACTCGCATTGCATGGGCACGATCACGCCCTGCGCGGCACACAATCCGTTGAGGGTGAGCAGACCGAGCGAAGGCGGCGTGTCGATGAGAATGAAGTCGTAGTCCGGCATGATCGGCCTGAGCAGGTCTTTCAGGCGGTGTTCGCGCCGATCCAAGTCCACCAGTTCGACTTCGGCGCCCGCCAATTCGCGGTTGGCTCCGAGCACGTCGTAGCCGGCCTTGTCACTGTGGCGGCGGACTTCGGCTACAGCGGTCATGCCCAGCAGCACCTGGTAGACGCTCGGCGTGAGGTCGCGCTTGTCGATGCCCGAGCCCATGGTGGCATTACCCTGCGGATCGAGGTCGACCAGCAGCACGCGCTGGCCGAGCTGGGCCAGCCCGGCGGCAAGATTGACGGAGGTGGTGGTCTTGCCGACCCCGCCCTTCTGGTTGGCGACGCAAAAGACCGAGGCCATGGGTCGTCCTTACGGTCCTTGCACGGCATCGGAAGTGATGGAATTGCTGCGTCGCAGCATCAACACCACGCAGCGTTGTGCGTCCAGATCGGGCACGTTCAGGGTCTCCACATGGGCGTCGATTTCCGTCGGTAGAGCAGTCAATTCGGCCTGCGGCGGGTGACCCTTCATTGCTGCCCAGCAGCCACCCTCGGCCAGCAAAGGCTGGGTGAGCTGGATCAGGGTGCCGAGATCACTGAACGCCCGACTGGTGATGCAGTCGAAGGGGGCTTGTGCCAGGCGCTCCACTCGGCCATGCGCCACATGGACCCGGGGTAAGCGCAACTCGGCAGCGGCCTGCTGCATGAATGCGCATTTTTTTTGTACGGCGTCGTTCAGCACGACCACCATCTCGGGCCGCATGATGGCCAGCACCAGCCCGGGCAAGCCGCCACCAGAGCCGACATCCAGCAAGCGCTGTGGCGCGCGTGCCGCCAGGATCGGTACGAGGGCGAGGCAATCTGCCAGGTGCAATGTGAACATCTGCTGCGGTTGGCGCACCGCGGTGAGGTTGTAGACCCGATTCCAGCGTTCGAGCAGATCCAGGTAGGCCAGCAGTTGTGCGCGCTGCGTGGAGGTGGCCGGCAGTTGCAGCCTGAGCAGCAGTTGGTCGAGTCGCTCGGATGCGTTGGTACTCCCACCAGAGCGTTGCAGCCCTCGAGCTGCGTTGATGTCCTTAGCCTGGCCGCGGACGGTCAAGGCGTGGTCTTGGGCAGGGCTTGCATGGAGACGTTGCATGGGCAATGGCCGTTCAAGCGGCTTGGGGCGGTGCGGCCGAGGGACGCAACCGGTGTTTGCGCAAGTGCACCAGCAAAAGCGAGACGGCGGCTGGAGTCACGCCCGAAATGCGCGAAGCCTGGCCCAGGGTTTGTGGCCGCGCACGCCCCAGTTTCTGCCGCACTTCGATGGACAGGCCGGATACGGCGTCGTAGTCGAGATCGGTCGGCAAGGGTTGATTCTCGTACGCTGCGGCTCGCTGGACATCTTGCTGTTGCCGGTCGATGTAGCCGGCGTATTTCACGGCAATTTGCACCTGTTCAGCCTCTGCGGGCTGCAAGGCTTGCGGCGCGGCGAAACGCCCCTCGAGTGCACTGACCAGTCGGGAGTAGTCGACTTCCGGTCGGCGCAGCAAGTCTTCGAGCCGGTATTCGCGCTCGATCGCCTGACCGATGAGTTGCCGCGCTTGTACGGGGGGTAGGTTTTCGGGTTGCACCCAGGTCGAGCGCAGGCGCTGGCGTTCACGCTCGATGGCGTCACGTTTGCGGCAGAACGCATCCCAGCGGCCATCGTCCACCAGACCGAGATGACGCCCGACTTCGGTCAGACGCAGGTCGGCGTTGTCCTCGCGTAGGCTCAAGCGATATTCGGCGCGACTGGTGAACATGCGGTAAGGCTCGTTCACCCCCTTGGTGATGAGGTCGTCGACCAGCACACCGAGATAAGCCTGATCGCGTGCTGGACACCAGGGCTCGCGCCCCTGGACCAGCAGCGCGGCGTTGGCCCCGGCCAGCAGGCCCTGGGCGGCAGCCTCCTCGTAGCCGGTGGTGCCATTGATTTGCCCGGCAAAAAAGAGACCTTCGATGGCTTGCGTCTGCAGCGAGGTTTTCAGCCCCCGGGGATCGAAATAGTCGTATTCGATGGCATATCCCGGACGCAGCAGGTGCGCCTGCTCCAGGCCCGCAATGCTGTGCACCAGGTCGAGTTGCACGTCGAACGGGAGGCTGGTGGAAATGCCGTTCGGGTAGAACTCGTGCGTGCTCAGGCCCTCGGGCTCCAGGAAGATCTGGTGGGCGTCTTTGCTGGCGAAGCGATGTATCTTGTCCTCGATACTGGGGCAATAGCGCGGTCCGATGCCTTCGATCACGCCGGTGTACATCGGACTGCGGTCGAGTCCGCCGCGAATGACGTCGTGGGTGCGCGCATTGGTCTGCGTGATCCAGCATGAGACTTGTGCGGGATGTTGCTGCGCGCTCCCAAGGAAGCTGAACACTGGAACAGGGTGCCGGTCGCCGGGCTGCTCTTCCATCTTGGAAAAGTCGATGCTTCGACCATCGATGCGCGGCGGCGTCCCGGTTTTGAGACGCCCTCGGGGAAGGTTCAACTCGCGTAAGCGCTGCGCGAGGGACATGGCGGGCGGCTCTCCTGCCCGACCGGCTGGGTAATGCTCCAGGCCAATATGGATTTTGCCGTCGAGGAAGGTGCCGGCTGTGAGCACCACGCTGCGCGCGCGGAAGCGGATACCGCTTTGGGTGACGGCTCCAGCAACGCGTTCTCCACGCCCTGTCGACTCCATCAACAGATCATCGACGGCCTGTTGGAATAGCCAAAGACCGGCTTGATTTTCGAGTCGATGGCGGATGGCGGCTTTGTATAGCACGCGATCCGCCTGGGCACGCGTTGCTCGAACCGCCGGGCCTTTGCTCTCGTTGAGAATGCGAAACTGGATTCCGGCCACATCGGTTGCCGCCGCCATGGCGCCACCGAGCGCGTCGACTTCCTTCACCAGGTGGCCTTTGCCGATGCCACCGATGGACGGATTGCACGACATCTGGCCAAGGGTTTCAATGTTGTGTGTCAGCAATAAGGTTGCCGCGCCCATGCGCGCAGCGGCAAGCGCCGCTTCTGTGCCGGCATGCCCGCCGCCAACGACGATGACATCGAAAATTTCAGGGAAGTCCATGGGCTCTTGAAAATGAGTGTCCGATTGTAGGTCCCTGATGCCTTGCTCGCGGTGATGTTTCACGTGAAACATCACCGCGAGCAATCAGGCTGGGAGACATCCTGCCTGACGCGGAGTGCATGAGCGGAAATCTGGTACGACCAGGATCACCGGGACAGCACACGTCTCGAGGTCGAAAAGCCCATCATCGACAGCAATGACGCAGCCGACGATGGCGTCAAGAGCCGCCTCGGTAGGCCCTCTGATGCGTTTGGTGATGATGCCCTGGTCCTTATGCCGGAGGGTGCAGATCGACATGGCGGTGAGGACGAAGGGGGGCGCCTTGCGAAAATCGCCCGGTTCGACATGCGACATGGCGTGTGTGCCGAGGAAGGGGTCAACGAAGGCGGCCAGAGTGTCAGGGAGCGCTGGGCTTCAGAGCCCCGCCGCTGGAATGGCGGCGTGGTTACGGAAGTCCCACCGGATCGGGCTTAGCTCTTCGACAAGGACAAGGCCGGTGGCCCGGGGTGGGGAAGGCAGAGAGCAGGGCTCAGGCTGGGATCCGTCTGCCGCTGCCCACGAAGGAGTCCACAACGTCCGGAGCCAAAGCCCTGGTCAACAGACCGTGACCCTGGACGAGGATGGGAGCGCACCGCTGCGGTGCGTGGAAAAGAAAAGGCGCCTGAACCACGGGTTCGGGCGCCTCGTTCAGCATATGGCCGCTGATGGCTTGGGGATTTTGCGGTGGACCGCAACCCCTATGGGCTGTCTCCTCAGTGCTCCCCTTGTGTCCTTGAGTATGAGCATTGCGAATAGTCAATTATTCAGGCAGACGGGCCACGGTGCACGCGGGAAAACCCGACCCATTTTGGTGCGACGCAGCAAAACCGCAAGGAAGAGTTGCTCAGTGCCCCAGGCCTGGAAAGAGTTTGAGCAGGCCGTCACTCATCATCTCCACTGCCAGCGCGGCAAGAATCAGGCCCATGAGTCGCGTCATGACGTTGATTCCGGTCTTCCCCAGTGCCTTGGCAATGGGCTGGGCTGCGCGAAACGCCAGCGCGCAGGCCAGGGCGATGATCACGCCATAGGCCACCAGCACGAAGTGATCGGCCCAATGGTGGGCCTTGTTGGCGTAGATGATGACCGTGCTGATGGTCGCCGGGCCGGTGAGCAGCGGAATGGTCAGCGGCACGACGGCAACACTGTCGCTGGCAACGGCTTCGTCGACCTCTTCCGGTGTCGATTTGACGGCGCCCGGGTGGGCGTTGAGCATGCTGAAGGCCGAGACCAGCAGCAGCATGCCGCCGCCAACTTGAAAAGATGCCAGCGAAATGCCGAAAAAATGCAGCAGATCGATGCCGATGAGGGCGCTTACGGCAATGACGACGAACGCTGAAAAAGCGCTGATGAGGATGGTGCGATGACGCTGCGCCGGCGTGAAGTTTTCCGTGAAAGCAATGAAAAATGGAATCACGCCCAGCGGGTTGACGATGGCCAGCAACGCCACCAGGGGTTTGATGAGATTCATGGCGTGGGGTGTGGGTGCACAGACGCAAGCGTAGTGCCTGGCGGGGGCCGAAGGAAGCATTCGGCCGGCGTGTTCGACGTGCCTCGGCCCGGCGCCGGGCGTGAAGGCAAGGCCGCGCCACGCCAGCGGGGCGCGGCGCAGTCGGGGTCACTGCATAAAGCCGATGCGCCCCCGCTTGCTGGCCTGGTGCGGTGTCAAGTCCTGGGTCATGACCTCGCGGCGTCCGGCAAGCTTGGCAGCGCCGAAAGCACCCGTGATGAGGCGACGCATTTCGCGGGGCTTGCAGTGGGTCAGCACGTCGAGCGCGTCAGGACTCAGGGTTTCCGGAAAGGCGCAACCCCAGTCATGGCTGCCGCGGATGTTGCGGTACAGGCGTTCGGCGATGCTGCGCAGTCCAGCTTCGTCGGGTGGGTCGATTTCATAGACATTGAGTCGGTTGAGCAGGGGCTCGGGAATGCCGGCAGCGTCGTTGGCGGTGGCCACCCAGACTACGGCGCTGCAGTCGATCGCCACTTCGGCGAACTCGTCGGTGAAGTGCTGCGCCGTGTCGAATTCCAGCAGACTGTAGAGGGCACCGAGGGGGTCGTATTGCGCTGCGCCGGCGGCCTTGTCGATTTCGTCGATGACCACCACCGGATTGGCGAATTCGCCTTGCACCAGGGTCTCAAAGACCTTACCGGGGCGGGCGCCTTTCCACTGCGACGACGAGCCCGACAGAATCCACCCTGCGGTCAGTGCATTCATCGGGGCGAGCGCCCAGGTGGTGCCCAGCAACTGGGCGACGCGGCGGGCGAAATGGGTTTTGCCGATACCGGGCTCGCCCAGCAGCAGCATGGGCATGACCTCGATGGCATCGCGGCTGTCGGCTGCGAGCGCAACGCAACGACGGATGTCTTCCAGCGGCTCGGTGAAGTTGGGCAGTTCGTGCTGCAACGTATCCCGATCGGGCAGTTCGGCCGGCTTGATGGCCAGACGCTGGCCGCCAGCCTCGATCATGCGCGCATACGTGTGGCGCAATTGCTCATGCGCCTCAGGTGGCAGGCCTTTGAGCTTGCGCTCGACCTCATCCACGGCATAAACCGACTTGTAGGCAGCCACGGCAATCATGATGCACCTCCTCGGCAAACACAGAACCCATGCAAGGCCATGCACCAATCATGCCAGACCAGGACCGCCAGGCAAGTCGGATGACAGTGGCTGAAGGACCCCGGTGTGAACTTTTGCACACTTTCGCCAAAACATCGGCGCAGGGCCGCTTTAGATCTCGATTTGCGTGCCCAGCTCCACCACGCGGTTGGGCGGGATGCGGAAATAGTCGGAAGCTTCCTGCGCGTTGCGGCTCATCCACGAGAACAGCACTTCGCGCCACAGCACCATGCCCGGAATCTTCGATGGCACGATGGTCTGGCGGGCGAGGAAGAACGAGGTTTCCATCAAATGGAATTCAAGCCCGAACAGGAACTCGCAGTCTTTCAACAGGCGCTGAATGTCGGGCTCATCCTTGAAGCCGAAGTCCACATGCAGCAAGTAGATGCCTTCCTCCATCGGCGTGAGCTGAATGGCTTGCTTGGGCGGCACATGCGGCACATCGGCGGATTGCGCCGACAGGAAGAACACGCGCTCGTGCAACACCTTGTTGTGCTTGAGGTTGTGCAGCAGTGCATGCGGCACGGTGTTCGCGTCAGGCGTGAGATAGATGGCGGTACCTTCCACCCGCGTGGGTGGGTAGGTAGACAGGCTGTGGACGAAATCTTTCAGGTTGAGCGCATGTTCCTGCAACTGCCGCTTGAGCAAGGTGCGGCCGCGCTTCCAGGTGGACAGCATGATGTACACCGACGCGCCGAACACCAGCGGGAACCAGCCACCATGGTCGATTTTTAGCGAGTTGGAGGCCAGGAACAGCAATTCCACCAGCGCCAGCGGAACGAACACGAGATTGGTGCGCCGTGGACTCCACCCCCAGCGCTTGGGCGCCACCATCCACAGGAACACGGTGGTGGTGAGCATGGTGATGTTCACGGCGATGCCATAGGCGGCCGCAAGGTTGTCGGAACTGCGGAAGGACAGCACCAGAATCACCACGAAGATGAGCATCATCCAGTTGATGAAGGGCACATAGATCTGTCCCTGGTTGCTCGCGTTGGTGAACAGCACTTTCATGCGCGGCAGATAACCGAGCTTGATGGCCTGGGTGGTCATGGAATAGGCGCCGGAGATCACTGCTTGCGAGGCAATGACCGTGGCCATGGCCGCCAGGATGACCAGCGGCCACAG
The DNA here is from genome assembly GCA_013044035.1 of Burkholderiales bacterium. Taxonomy (GTDB): domain Bacteria; phylum Pseudomonadota; class Gammaproteobacteria; order Burkholderiales; family Burkholderiaceae_C; genus Thiomonas_A. The sequence continues at coordinate 68,841 of JABEVE010000058.1, read as the reverse complement.
CGCCCAGTCTGGCGCCAGGTAGAAGAACGGGTTCTTCACCGTTTCGGGTCGTGCCAGCACCAGCGCGCCCTGGCCGAAGTAGTTCAACAACAAGCCGGGCATGACCACGCCCAGCCAGGCCCAGCGGATCGGTTCACGGCCAAAATGGCCCATGTCGGCGTACAGCGCCTCGCCGCCGGTCAGCGTGAGGAACACGGCACCGAGCAGGAACAACGCCAGCCCCGGCTCACGGATGAACATATCCATGCCCCACCAGGGGTTGAGCGCCAGCAGCACCGAAGGGTTTTGCACGATTTGAACCAGGCCCAGGATGCCCAGCACGCCGAACCACACCACCATGACGGGGCCGAAATACGAACCCACCAGCGCGGTGCCGCGCTTTTGGACCAGGAACAGGCCGATGAGAATGAGCACGGTGATGGGAACCACGGCATCCTGCAGCAGCGGCGTGGCCACGGCCGTGCCCTCGATGGCCGACAGCACCGAGATGGCTGGGGTGATGATGCTGTCGCCATAAAACATCGACGCGCCGATCAGGCCCAGTGCGACGGCCATGGTGCGGCCGCGGGTGCGTGGCGCGTAACGCCGCATCACCAGGGCCATCAGCGCCAGGATGCCGCCTTCACCGTTGTTGTCGGCGCGCAGCGCCAACATGACGTACTTCACGGTGACGATGATGGTCAGCGCCCAGAAGATGAGGGACAGCACGCCGTAGATGTTGGGGATGCTGTAGCCCAGGTCATGCGCCGGATTGAAGGCCTCTTTGAAGGCGTACAGCGGACTCGTGCCGATGTCGCCGTACACCACCCCCAGGGCGCCCAGACTCAGGGCGGTCATCGATCCCTTGTGTTGTGTTTCGGTGTTTTGCATGGTTTGCGCGCCACAGGCGACTGCTCGCACTGCGGGCCCGAATGAAGGGACTGTCATCTTAGGACCGTTTTGCGCTGCAGCATCGCCCGCAATCCCCCTGTTGCCGGGGCGCCACCTGCGCGCGGTTTGCGCCATGTCAAAACCACACCGTCGGCGTACGGCCATCATCCGGCCCATGATGCCCGCCAACCTCGATTTCCAACCCGAGCTGATCCGCCGCTTCGACGTGGCCGGTCCGCGCTACACCTCCTACCCCACGGCCGACCGTTTTCGTCCGGATTTCAGCGCGGCCGACTATGCGGCCGGCTTGCGCGAGCGCGGCGGCGATGTCCACACGCCGCTGTCGCTGTACGTGCACATCCCGTTTTGCGAGACCCTGTGCTACTACTGCGGCTGCAACAAGATTCCGACCAAAAACCATGCGCGCAGCGGGCCCTACCTCGACCAGGTCGAGCAGGAAATGGGTCTGGTCGCCGGTCTTCTGGGCGCGCGCTTGCCCGTGACGCAACTGCATTGGGGAGGTGGCACGCCCACCTTTTTGTCGGACGCCGAGGCCGAACGCCTGATGGACATGACGCGGCGCCACTTCGACCTGCAGCCCGGTGGCGAATACGCCATCGAGATCGATCCGCGCAAGGTCAGTGCCGCGCGCGTGGCGCACCTCGCGGCGTTGGGTTTCAACCGCATGAGCGTGGGCATCCAGGACTTCGACCCCGCCGTGCAACAGGCGGTCAACCGCGTGCAGAGTTATGAGGAGACCCGGGACGTCATCGTCGCCGCGCGCGCCAACGGCTTCGCGTCCATCAGCGTCGACCTGATCTACGGCTTGCCCAGGCAGAACGCCTTCAACTTCGCCGCAACGCTGGAGCAGGTCATCACGTTGCGGCCCGATCGCGTGGCGCTTTACAGCTACGCCCATTTGCCGCAGCGCTTCACCCCGCAGCGCCGTATCCACGCCGCCGACCTGCCCGAGCCGCGAGCCAAGCTCGTGCTGCTGGGCCTGGCCATCCGGCGCCTGGCGCATGCCGGTTACGTCTACATCGGCATGGACCATTTCGCCCTGCCCGACGACGAACTCGCGCGCGCGCAGCAGCAGGGCAAGCTCCAGCGCAATTTCCAGGGCTATTCCACCCAGGCCGATCTGGACTTGCTGGCCTTTGGCGTCTCGGGCATCTCCAAGCTCGGACGCCAGTACATCCAGAGCGTCAAAACTGTGGAGGCCTACGGCGCGGCGCTCGCCGCCGGCGGGCTGCCGGTGGAGCGCGGCCTCTGCTTGAGCGCCGACGACCTGTTGCGCCGTGACGCCATCCAGCGCCTGATGTGTGATTTCGCCCTGGACCTGCAGGCCTTGGCGCAGCGCCATGGCTTGCACGATGCAGCAGGCCATTTTGCTGCCGACCTGCAGCGCCTGCAGCCGCTGGAGCAAGCCGGTTTGCTGCGGCGCGAGGGGCTCAAGCTGCGGGTCACGCCGCAAGGGCGGCTGCTGGTGCGCATCATCGCCATGCAGTTCGACCGCCACCTGCACGACGCTGCCGCGCTGCTGCGAGAACCCCGCTATTCGCGGGTGATTTGACGCGGCCGGTCTTCGCTCAGACTGCTTGCAGGCCTGAGCCGAAGCGCGCGAGAAACGCCGCGCGCAGACTCCCATCGAGAGCCGGCAGTTGGTTTCGCACGCTGGCCAAGCGGTCGTCGGCAGGGGAGCGCTGGGCTGCGGCCCACACCGCCTGCGGCCAATACGCGTCCCAGTTCCAGCGGGCGATCACATGCCAGTGCAGGTGCGGCACGACATTGCCCAAGCTGGCCAGGTTGACCTTGTCGGGCGCCAGATGCGTGCGCAGACCCTGCTCCACCAAGGCCAGTGCGTCCATGCAGGTGCTGCGCTGCAAGGGCGGCAGGTCGGTGAATTCGCGGACATGGTCTTGCCACACCAGGCGGTAAAAAGCCGGATGCAGCGCATCGTCGGCGCGGATCAGCCGCAGCCAGTCTCCACGCCACACCAGCAAGCCGCCGGGCTCGGTGCAAAGCGGGCATCCCGGCCTGCGTGCCTCGGCGCTCTGTGCTTGCGCCACGGCTGGCTTATTCGTAGAAATCGCCGCCACCCTGGCCCGGTGCCAGGTGAGCCCGGCCGGGTTGCAGCCGGGTCATCGCCACGACATCGCCCACATACGTGATGGGTCCGGTGGGTTGCCCAGTGGGTGAGCCGCCAGCAGGCTCGACGCTGATGGCGAATCCCTTGGCCTGGGATAGGGCCAGCAGCGCGGGCGCAGGGAGTTGCAGCGTGACCGAGGAGTGGAGCTGCACCAGCCCCACGGCCTGCGGCTTGCCTTGCTTGGGCAGCATCCACAACTCGAACGACTTGTTGCCGGGTGTGGCCACCGGGCCCACTGCCGTGAGCACGAGGCGGCTGTCGTGCACCGTGAGCACGGCGCTGTGGCCGTCGGGGCCCTTCAGCACGGCAGCCATTTGCGCCGCCGAAGGCGCTCCCGGGCCGGGTTGTTGCAGCAGCATGACCAGCGACACCATGAGCGAGGCCGTGAGCACGCCGAAGCTCAGCGCCAGGCCCATCCACGTGCGCTTGGCCCAGCCCTTCTCCAGGCGTTGCGGCACGGGCGTGCCGGTGTCAGGCTGGACACGGGCCAGAATGCCGTTCCAGGCGCGTGCCGGCGGCTCCTGGCGCAACAGGCCGTCGTCGAACCGCTTGCGCCAAGTCTGCAGCGCCAGCGCCAGTGCAGGTTCAGTTTGCAGCAGCGCCTCGAAACGTCGCCGTGCAGCCAGGCTCATGCCGCAGGTGAGGTAATCGCTCGCCAGTCGGCTGCAGAGTTCGGGTTGGCGGTAGCGCGTCATGATCCGACACCCTCCCCGAGGCATGCGCGCAAGGCGAGAATGGCGCGACGGATGACGGTCTTGACGGTACCCAGGGCCATGCCGCTGAGCTTGGCAAGTTCGGCATGCGACATACCCATCACATACGAGCGGGTCAACAACTCCTGTTGCTGCGGTTTGAGATCATCGAAACAACGCTCGAGCGAGCCATGCGACAGGCTGCGTTCCAGCAACTGCTCCGGCCCGGGCGCGGCGTCGGCCGGGTCCAGCGGGACCTCCATGGCATCAAGGCTCTCCACGGGCTCGCGCCCTTTGGCGCGCAGCTTGTCGAGGCAGGTGTTGCGCACCACGGTGGCCAGCCAGGCCTCGGCCGCGCCTTGCGCCGGGCGGTAGCTGGCGGCTTGATGCCAGATCTTCACATACGCGTCCTGCAGGGCGTCTTCGGCTTGCGCCGGATCGCGCAACAGGCGCAGGCAGATGGCCCAGCCACGGCGACGCGTGGCGTCATACAGCGCGGCGAAAGCTTGCTGGTCGGCCAGCGCGGTGTAAGCCAGGAGTTTTTCCAGATCGGGCATCGGAGAAGGTCGGGCGATGTGCGGCTGGCGCAGCACACCAGAGCGGAACAAACGCATCCACCGCCACGCCTGAACCTGCAGGTGCAACGGGTCCAATGGCCGTGGCAACCGCCCCGGCGTGGAGGCGTTCCCGCATCTTAATGGGATGGCCTGCGCTTGCGCAGCCGGACCGAAACCAGCCATGACGAATCCAGTGAAGGCGTGGACTTGCGATGGACCGGCGTCCGCCCAGCAGCTCGTCAAGCGATGAACGCCGCCGGAACCGGGTTCTCGCCGAGGGCGTTGAGGAGGATGGCCCAGTGCATGGTCTCGTCCCCCATGATGCTGGCAGCAGCCTTGGCCAAATCGCGGTTGTGAAACTGCGGAACCGTGCCGAGATAGGCGCTGGCGGCGCCTTTTTCCAGGCCGGCGGCAAAGCGCAACACGTCGGCCTGGTTCTTCAGCTTGTCGGTCGGAAAGTTGTAGGCCGCTGGTTTCATCGACATCACCGGCGTGCCGCCGAGCTTGTTGATCGTGCTTTCCAGCACGCCGGCGTGCGCCTTGTGCTGGCCCTGGAATTCCACCGCCACCGCCAAGACCGGCTTTTGCAGCAGGCCCGATTCGGCGCCCACCTGATAGGCGGCGATCGCCTGGTATTCCAGGCCCAGAGCGACGTTCAGCATCTTGATGTCGTCGTCGTTCGACATCGACGCCGCAAAACTGCGGGCCGGCAAGGCCAGGCCGCTGGCGGCAGTGAGTCCGGCGACGAACAAGCCGCCCCTCTTGAACCATGTGCGGCGGTCCAGTGCGGGAGAATCCAAATGGGCGTTGGTATCCATGATCGTGTCCTTGCAAAGTGGTTGAACGAACAGGCCGCGCCGATGCGCGACCTTGCAAACCACTACGCCGGGATCGGGAACTTGGATTCAACGCGCCCCTTCCACGCGCCTTTGCGCGGTATGTGGATTTACGGGGTATGTGGATTTGCGTTTGCCGGGCCGATCGCGGCCACCACGGCCTGATGTCCTGGAAACCCAGGCTCCTGAAGCAACCGCCGGTCCGCTCCGGGTGTTCTAGACCCACCGGGCGGCCAAAAGACCCATCCCGCACGAATGGTGCAGCATGCCACTGGACGAGTCGTTCGTCGAAGGCTGTCGAGTTTCATTTAACGCTGAACCCGTCGAGCAAGTAGATCAACAAGTTGCCGTCGTGCGCTTTGCCGAATTTTGAACCCGCGTTTCGCTCATCTTTGAATTTTCGGCAAACCGCTTCATTCAATTCTGAATTTTCACACGACTCGGCAGTGACAACTACGTTGTTTCGGCTTTTCGATCGACTGTTGGCGTCAGAGCATTTTTTCGGCCATACCGCAATGCGAGATCCTTGCGGCCGTGGAGCGCAACGGTATTGAGATGAAGGGGCTGGCCAAGTTCAAGGACTCCGATCTGCAATTTTTCGCACTGTCGTCAGAGACCGATCACGATCATCTCGTGGTGGTGGTGCGCAACGGCGCGCTTGCCGAAATTCGGCGCCGCAAGTACATGACCGGAGACGGCGCCATGCACTACTGGAATTGGTGTGGCGCGAACCCCACCTAACATCCATTTCTGCTGTCGTACTCCAGCGCCAGTGGATTGCCGATGGAGCAGATTGGGGCTGAAGAAGCCGCCAAACGCGCACAGGCTGCTGTCGAAGCTCGGGAAGACAAGCGCACCTAACGTTACTTCGTGCGGTGGCAAGAACCCAATGGCGAAGCCGATTTCCAATACTCGCTCGACCTGAAGCAGAACGACCGTCCAGAAGATTTTCTGGATGAGGCCAAGGCTCTCGCACGAGGCGACACCCTGACGTCTGGATGCGCGCTCTATCTGGGGCGCCCGAACAAAAGCATCGCTGGCGAGTGGGAAATCGAGCCGTGGGTCAACAGTGGGTTTCTTGGCGGTCTCGACGACGGAGATTGACATCCTCCCTGGCCTGAACGTTGAGGATTCCAACGGAATTCAACCGCATGCCGACAGCACGGCATCCAACTCCAAGCCCGACCCCCACCTTCCTGGCCGACTTGCGCTTTCACGACCTCCGCCATAAAGCTACATCGAGGCTTTTTGAGAAGGGCCGGGCATCATGGAGGTCGCCAGCTTGACGGGGCACAAGTCGCCGGCCATGCTCAAGCGGCACAGAAGAAGCTGGGATAATGTGCACGTATTTATTCAATCACCGACACCAGTTCGACCCGGCGAGCAACCGGGCGCACCAGCTTATGAATTCCATGGCCGGGATTGGACACGCGCTCGGATAGCACGACACCCACCTTTTCCAGCAAGGACACGTCCTTGCTGACCGAGATGCGGTCGCGGCCAAGGCGCTTGGCCAAATCTGGAATCGTGTCAGGCTGGCGCATCACCTCGCGCACCAGCGCTTGGCGATTTTGCGTCAGCACCTCAAACATGCGCCGGGTGTCTTCAAAACTCAAGGTAATCGTGCCGTCGAACGACTCCCCGCGGTCGGCACGGCGTGCCGCATCCTTGGCGGCAGCGAAAAAATCCTGCTCATCGCTGGTACGAATGATGACGCGCTTGTTCATGGTTTCGACTCGTTGTGCGCTTTCAGCAGCGCCGTCACTTCCTGCTGGAAAAGCTCGGCCGTCGCCTCGTAGCTGACGTGCTTGACGAGTTCGACCTGACCCATGTGATGCCTGCGGTGGTAGCCATGGGCGTTGTCATAGCCGAGCACGCGGCCATGATCGACCGCGCACAGAGCCTGGTTGATGTACGCCAGGTTGCAGCGCGTGACGCGGGCTTTCCCGCGCTCGATGATGCCCCAGACCTCGTAGCTCAGGATACCGCCGCCCGATTTTGGTTTGATCTCATGTCGGCGGCGTTCGACCAGAACTTCGGTCGTCCCCTGCCCGATGATGGCGGCCTGCAGGCCGCCGCTAGGGTTGCGCCCTGGTTCCGCTGGGTGTGAAGCTTCAATAGGTTGTATCTGTGGTTCATCCGGGCAGAGTCTGAGAAACTGGAAGTCGCCAAACACCCAGACTGCCGAGGCACAGCCGAATGAACACGCATAAGCATGCCAGACTGACCTACGCCCGTCGACACGAGATGGTTCGCCAGATCACCGAACAAGGACTTAGCGCCACCGCGGCCGCAGGCCTGCAGCGCGTAACGCCGCCCACGGCACGCAAGTGGGTGGGCCGCTACCTGGCCGAGGGCGAGGCGGGGCTGATGGACGTCTCGTCGCGCCCGAAGCACAGCCCTCGTGCGATTGCGCTGGCGACGGCGCTGCTGATCGTCGAGCTGCGTCAACGCCGCATGCTGCAATCCCAGATCGCCCGCAGCGTGGGCGTATCCGAGGCGACGGTCAGCCGCGTTCTGGCACGCGCCGGGATGTCCAGGCTCAGCGACCTGGAGCCGCGCGAACCGGCGCAACGCTGTGAGCATGCGGCGCCCGGTGACCTGCTGCACATCGACACGAAGGCGATATCTCGCAGGCAAGGCTTGAAATTAGACGCTTCGCCCCTACAATTAGCACTCGCATCAAGTGAGTGCTAGCGAAACTCGGACTCAAGTCCCCACCGAGCCCGGTTTCCAAGCGCTCCTGCCCAGCCGCAGCGCGGCACGGCGTGCGTTTCAATCTCTCGAATTCCATCAACAGGAGCAACACGAATGAATTTGCGTCCCTTGCATGACCGCGTGATCGTCAAGCGCGTGGAACAGGAAACCAAGACCGCTTCGGGCATTTTCATCCCCGACAACGCGGCCGAAAAGCCCGACCAGGGCGAAGTGTTGGCCGTGGGCCCGGGCAAGCGTGACGACAAGGGCACCTTGCAGCCCATGGCCGTGAAGGCGGGCGACCGCGTGCTGTTCGGCAAATATGCCGGCCAGACCGTGAAGGTGGATGGCGACGAACTGATGGTGATGCGCGAAGACGACCTGATGGCCGTCATCGAGAAGTAAGCGCAGAGCTTCCCCCAACACAATCGGAGAAATACACATGGCAGCTAAAGAAGTAGTGTTCGGCGCGGATGCCCGCGTACGCATGATGGAAGGCGTGACCATTCTGGCTAACGCCGTGAAGGCGACGCTGGGTCCCAAGGGCCGCAACGTGGTGCTGGAGCGCAGCTTCGGTGCCCCTACCGTGACCAAGGACGGCGTGTCCGTGGCCAAGGAAATCGAACTCAAGGACAAGCTCCAGAACATGGGCGCGCAGATGGTCAAGGAAGTGGCGTCCAAGACCAGCGACAACGCCGGTGACGGCACCACCACGGCCACCGTGCTGGCGCAGGCCATTGCCCGCGAAGGCATGAAGTATGTGGCCGCCGGCATGAACCCGATGGACCTCAAGCGCGGCATCGACAAGGCCGTGATCGCCCTGGTCGAGGAGCTGAAGAAGATTTCCAAGCCCTGCACCACCTCGAAGGAAATCGCCCAGGTCGGTACCATTTCGGCTAACGCTGACGAGCATGTGGGCCAGATCATCGCCGAGGCGATGGACAAGGTGGGCAAGGAAGGCGTCATCACCGTCGAGGACGGCAAGAGCCTGGAAAACGAGCTCGACATCGTCGAAGGCATGCAGTTCGACCGCGGCTATCTGTCGCCCTATTTCATCAACAACCAGGATCGTCAGGTTGCCGTGCTGGAGAACCCGTACGTGCTGCTGAACGACAAGAAAATTTCCAACATCCGCGATCTGCTGCCGGTGCTGGAGCAGGTGGCCAAGTCGGGCCGCCCGCTGCTGATCATCGCCGAAGACGTGGACGGCGAAGCCCTGGCCACGCTGGTGGTCAACAGCATCCGCGGCATTCTGAAGACCGTGGCCGTCAAGGCTCCCGGCTTCGGCGATCGTCGTAAGGCCATGCTGGAAGATCTGGCCATCCTTACCGGCGGCAAGGTGGTGTCGGAAGAAACCGGCATGAGCCTGGAGAAGGTGACCCTGGCCGACCTGGGCCAGGCCAAGCGCGTGGAAGTGGCGAAGGAAAACACCACCGTGATCGACGGTGCTGGTGTTGCCGCCGACATCGAAGCCCGCGTCAAGCAGATCCGCATCCAGATCGAGGAAGCCACCTCCGATTACGACCGGGAGAAGCTGCAGGAGCGCGTGGCCAAACTGGCCGGCGGCGTGGCCGTGGTCAAGGTGGGTGCCGCCACCGAAGTGGAAATGAAAGAGAAGAAGGCCCGTGTCGAAGACGCCCTGCACGCCACGCGCGCTGCGGTGGAAGAAGGCATCGTCGCCGGTGGTGGCGTGGCACTGCTGCGCGCCCGCGTCAACCTCAAGGTCACGGGTGTCAACCCCGACCAGGAAGCCGGCATCAAGCTGGTGATGCGCGCCGTGGAAGAGCCGCTGCGTCAGATCGTCGCCAACGCTGGCGACGAACCCAGCGTCGTGCTCAACAAGGTGATGGAAGGCAAGGGCAACTACGGCTACAACGCCGCCAACGGCCAGTATGGCGACATGATCGAGATGGGCATTCTGGACCCCACCAAGGTCACCCGTACCGCGCTGCAGAATGCCGCTTCTGTTGCCGGGCTGCTGCTGACCACCGAGTGCATGGTGGCCGACGCGCCGAAGGACGACGCTCCCGCAGCCCCGATGGGCGGCGGCATGGGCGGCATGGGTGGCATGGACATGTAATTGCGTCCAGTTCGCGGGGTTTCAGGCGCGGCGTGACGCCGCTCCATGGAGCTTCGACCCTGAATGGGGCGGTGGTCGCTTGCGACTGCCGGGAACGCTGATGGGCCTGCGACCTTGCGGTTTGCAGGCCCATTTTTTTGGCATCTCATCGCTTGCCGCCAGTTTGCCGGCACCCAAAGCCCAGTTGAAACAGCCACTGGTCGTAGGATCGCCAGCTAGCGGTCTTCAAAGCCGCACTTAGCCAGTTCGCGGGATGCGGCGACGATGCAAGGCCACGTTCGCAACGCGGCGCGATGAATCACACAGGGAGATGGCGATGACCGTGAAAACCACCAACAACCTCGGCGTGCTGCTACGCAGCTACGAGGCGCTGCACAACTGGCGGGCGCTGGCGATGCTGGCGGGCAGCTTCCTCCTGGCGGGGCTGGCCATGATGGGTGGCGCTGCTGCCACGGCCAGTTCCGGCAGCTATGCCGTGAGCATGCTCATGGGTTTGGTCGGAGCCATCATCGCCATCATCGGCATCAATGCCAGCGGCCTGATGCTGGTCGATCAGGCCTATGACCAGCCGGTGCGCGGCTTCGGCGCGGCGTTTCTCGGCGGCTTGCAGGCGGCGCTTCATGCCATTGCCGCGCTCATCCTGCTCGGTGTGGGTTTTGCCATGGTGTTCGTGGCGGCCTACCTGCTGTCGTTGCTCGGGCGCATTCCCGGCATCGGCGGGGTCTTTGGCTTTCTGCTTGCCGGTCCCTCGGTGGTGATCGTCGCGCTGGCGTATGCCGTGCTGGTGCTGGCCACGCCCTTGATGGTGGCGGCCATCTGGCATGGCGAGGGCTTGATCTCGAGCTTGTCACGAGCGGCTGACATCGTCATCAAGAAGCCGCTGGAGGTGCTCATGCATTTCTTGGTGCTGGGCTTGGTGGTGTTTCCGGCCGCGGTCTTCATCTTCGGTCTGGTGTTCGGTGCCAGCACCGAAATCGCCAGGATGTATGCGGCTGTCGGGCTGGGCGGCTTCGCGCCCGCCGAGGGCTCTGGCCTGATGCAGCTGCTGTTGGCGCAGATGTCCAGCTACGGTTTCGGTGGCGCTGGAATCTCGGTCGGGCTGGTGACCTTCCTCGCCTGGTCCGTCGTCAGCCTGATCTATCTCCTGGGCCTCATCTTCGTCTACCGCGCCGTCAACGAGGGGGTCGGCTCGGAGGCGGCCGAATTGGTCGGCCAGCGCTTGTCGCAGTTCAAGCAAAAGCTGGACGGCTACAAGCCGGGCGCGGACTTCACGCCACCAGAGCGCGCTCAAGAGCCAGCCGAACCGTCCCAAGCCGCCTGGACCCCCACCGGGGGTGAGCCGGAGGGGCATCCCTGGGGGCCCTCGGAGGCGGAACAGGATGCCACGGCGGGCGCCCCCCCAGTGGCCAGCGAGCCCGCCCCGGGGCCGGCAAGTCCAGCCGGTGTCGACACCAGGCCATGCCCGGCATGCGGCGTCACCGTGGCCGCAGACGATGCCTTCTGCCGCCGCTGCGGCCAGCCCTTGCATACTCCGTAGAGGAGGGTGCGCGTTCCGGACTCCCGGCGGGCCAATTCCGGGGGTCCGTTTTTCGCACGCCGCGCCGCGGCAACGGGCCTTCGATGGTTTTGCCCTGTCTTGCGCGGTGTTCGGTAGGCTTCACGACCATGCGCGCAACCCGAAGACTTCAGCATGATTGGTGCCGGCCGGTCCTGGCCCTTGTCCTGGGCCTGGGCGTTGCCGTGACAAGCCCAGCATGGGCCGAGACGGTCCTGGACGGGCATGCCGGGCCCAAGCCGACCGTGCCGCTGCGCGACGTGGCCCCGGCTGCATTGGGTGTCCCCAAGGCCGCAGCGCACATGACGCCAGGAGCGGCCGGGATGCTTCCCGAGGGCGCCGCAGCCCGGGTCGCGCCAACCCCCCCGGCATCATCAGCCAGCGTGGTGCCGGTCACCCAGCCCACGCCGGCGATGGCCTGTGTTCATGCCGATGCGGCCTCCGCAGGCGAGCCGCGCATCGGTCTGGCCTTGTCCGGAGGCGGGGCGCGGGGGCTGGCGCATATTGGCGTGCTGATGGCGCTGCGCGACCTGCGCATCCCGGTCGACTGCATCGCCGGCACCAGCATGGGGGCCATCGTGGGCGGGCTGTACGCCGCAGGGGTGCCGCTGGCGGTGCTGCGGCAGCAAGTGGCGGGGCTGGACTGGAACGCGATCTTCCGCGGGCGGCCGCCACGCGCGGGACTGGATTTTCAACGCAAGTCCGATGACACGCGCATGCCTGGCGGCATCGAGCTGGGCATCAATGGCCGCGGCCAACTGAGCCTGCCCGATGCGGCCATCAACAGCACGGCGCTGGAAACGGTGCTGACGAACCTCACGTTGCAGACGCGCGCCGTGCACGACTTCGCTGACTTGCCGATTCCCTTTCGCGCCGTGGCGACCAACATGGTGAATGGCCGCAAGGTCATCCTGCAGCGCGGGGCGCTGGCCACGGCCTTGCGTGCCAGCATGTCGGTGCCAGGCGTCTTCCCGCCGATCGAAACCCACGGTGAGCTGCTGGGCGACGGCGGGCTGGTGGACAACATGCCTGTCGACGTGGCGCGCGCCATGGGGGCGCAAGTGGTGATTGCGGTCAACATTTCCACCCCGCTGTCCTCGCGCGAGGCGCTGGGCAGCATCGTCGGGCTCACGGGGCAGATGATCAATATCCTGATGGAGCAGAACGTCGAAGTCCAGCTCAAATCCCTGACCCCGGCCGACGTGCTGGTCACCCCGGCGCTGGGCGACATCTCCTCGCTCGATTTCAACAGGGGCGAGCAGGCCCTGCGCGACGGTTATGCCGCCACCATGGCGGCGGCGCCGCAACTCGCGCGCTATGCCTTGTCGCCCGAGGCCTATCGGGCCTGGCGCATCAAGATCGATAGCCAGGCGCAAGGCCTCGTGGCCAGCCTCGGCGACTTGCCCATCGACTCGGTGCGGGTGGAAGGCTCGAAATGGGCACCGGCATCCGCACTCGAAGCCCATTTGCGTCAAAAATCGGGAAAACCGCTCGATTTCAGCGATGTGCGCAGTGACGTCGACCAGCTCTCCGGTCTCGGCGATTTTTCACGTGTCGACTACCGACTCTATGACGAGCCCGACGGCAGCGACGCGCTGGTCTACCGCGTCGCCGACAAACCCTGGGGGCCCAACTTCCTGCGCTTCGGCCTGGGGCTCTACACCAATCTGCGCAACCAGACCCGCTTCGAGTTGCAGCTCACCCAGCGCCGACCCTGGCTCAACAACCTGGGCGGGGAGTGGCGCAACTTCGTACAACTGGGCTGGGAGAATCGCTGGCTGTCGGAGCTGTACCAGCCGCTGGACAGCACCGACCATCTGTTTCTGGCCCCCTATCTGGATCTGGATGCGCGTCCGATCGACGTCTACGCCGGCAGCCAGGCCATCGATCGCTACCGCCTGAGCACCTCGCGCGTGGGGCTGGACATTGGCACGCCAGTGGCCGACTACGGTGAGCTGCGCCTGGGCTACAGCGTGGCGCAGATTTCGGCCAACACCATTCTGGGCAGCAGCAACCTGAGCGGCAGTGTGCGCGAGGCCGGCGTCCGCGCCCTGGCCACGTTCGACCGGCTGGACCATGCCTATTTCCCGCGCGAGGGCTGGCGCGCGCGCCTGGAAACCTTCAGCGCCGACCGCAAGCTGGGCAGCGCCGCCAACTATGTGCGCCTCGACCTGTCGGGCCAGATCGACCAGAGCTTCGGCCGGCAGACGGTGGAGGCGGCGGCGCGGCTGGCCAGCTTCCGTGACATCTCGGGCACGGGCTACAACTACTTCGCGCTCGGCGGCTTCGACCAGCTCTCAGGCTTTCAGGAAGGCCAGATCATCGGCAACTACCTGGCGTATTTCCGCTTGGGGCTGCGCACGGAAATCACCACCGCCGGATTGTTCGGTGGTGCCACCTATGCTGGCGTGAATCTGGAACGCGGCAATGCCTGGGCGAACCGCAACCAAGTGTCCCTGCGCGATTTGCAATCCAGCCTGGCGCTCTACCTGGGCGCCGACACGCCACTCGGGCCGGTTTACTTCGGCATTGGCAAGGCGCCGGGGCAGACGGTGAACTATTACCTGATGCTCGGGCGTCCCTGACGGCGGCTGCCGCCCAGGCGCCGCAACGCAAGCGGGTTCTCCGGCCTCGATTCAGGGCGCCGACTCGGCGCCGGCGGCGCCTTGCAGCCAGGCTTCCAGCACCTGGCTGGCTTCGAGCAGGCCTTGGCGTCTGGTGGCTGAGAACAACTGCACCGACGTCGGTGCCATCAGGCCTGCTCCCGCGGCGTGGCGCTGCAGGTCGTCGCGCACGGCCTGGGCCTGGGCATGCTGTTGGCTGCGGGTGAGCTTGTCGGCCTTGGTCAGCAGGATATGCACGGGCAGGGCCGCGGGTGAGGAATAGCTCAGCAGCGTCCAGTCCAGCGGCGTGAGTCCGTGGCGGCTGTCGGCGATCAACACCAGTCCCACGAGCTGCGCGCGTTGCGCCAGATACTGGGCGATGAAGCGTTCCCAGCGCTGTTTGGTGGCCAACGGCACGGACGCGTAGCCATAGCCCGGCAGATCGGCCAGCAGCCCGGCCGTGGCGCCGCCCAGGCCCACCGTGAACAGGTTGATGTGCTGGGTGCGCCCGGGCGTCTTCGACGAAAACGCCAGACGGCGCTGACCGCACAGCACGTTGATGGCGGTGGACTTCCCGGCGTTGGAACGACCGACGAACGCGACTTCCGGCACATCGCCCGCGGGAAGCTGATGAAACTGTGCCGCCGTGGTGAAAAACCGCGCTGACTGCAGCAGCGGGCTGGTGTCGGCAATCGGCTTGGCCGCGGGCGTGCTGGAATTCCCTATATTCGTCATGACTTATATATCGTTAGCATGCGGCATCTTATCCCCCCGATGATCCGCCATGCTGCCAGCCGAGCAAGGTCCGCGCCCGCTCCACGTGTCTGACCGCAGCGCCATTTCGCGCGCTCGGGTCGTGCTCGCGATCCTGTTGCTCACCGCGGGGGCTGCCGCTGGTGCCACCGGTGCTGTCGAAGGTGCGGCAGGCGCCACCCCAGCGTTTGAAGTCTCCGCCACTGCGCCGACGTCGGCACAGATCGCGCATGGCAAGCAACTGGCGCAGAGCTGCGCCGCCTGCCACGGACTGGACGGCAACGCCACGAGCACGCAGTTTCCCAAGTTGGCGTCACAGCGCTCGGACTACATCGCGCAGGAACTGAGTCGTTTCAAGTCGGCCTCGCCGGGCAAGAAACCGGAGCGTGTGAATCCCATCATGAATGCCGTCGCGGCAACCCTCTCGCCGCAGGATATGCGCGACCTGGCGCACTACTACAGCCGCGAACCCATCAAACCGGCCATCGTCGCCAATGCCCAGTTGGCCAAGCTGGGTGAGGGCATCTGGCGCGGAGGCATTGCCGATCGTCGCGTGCCGGCTTGCGCCGCCTGCCACGGTCCCGGCGGGCTTGGTCTGCCGGGGCAGTATCCACGCCTGGCCGGACAGTGGCCAGAGTATGTGATTGCCCAGTTGCATGCGTTTCGTACCGGCGCCCGAGGCGACAACACGCCCATGCACGACATCGCCTCGCGCATGAGCGATCGTCAGATCCGCGATGTGTCGGATTTTGTTGCAGGTTTGCGTTGAACGTTTGGAGCGCCAAAAGCTCCACAGATGATGGCTTTCCATCAAGCATCTGTGAACAAGGCAAGGGCGAGAAAGGTGGTTTTTGCTATAGTTGATCATCCAAAATTCCTTACCCCTAGCGGCTTGGAAGGGCATCAGCGCATACTCAGTTTTGTATTCTTGCGGCCCGCGATGCGGCGTCGAGCGCGATCAAATGCAGCGCCCCGTTTCATTTGCGTCGTGCCAATGACGCGCCCTGACACCCAAGCGGCACCGGTCCGCTGCCATACAAGCACCGCTGCCCGCAACGGCGGCATAGCATGATCAGCCGCTGCCGGCATTGAATCCCACATCCATGTCATCTCTATCCAACGTCAGCACTTCCGGTTTGCAGTTGCGCCGCGGCTCCCGCACCTGGCGCAGCTTCGTTGAACTGCTGTCGTCCATGCGTTTTGCCATCTCTTTACTGGTGGTCGTGGCCATTGCCAGCATCATCGGCACAGTGCTGCAGCAAGGCGAGCCGTTCAACAATTACATCGACCAGTTCGGCCCGTTCTGGGCTCAGGTATTCCACCGCATCGATCTGTTCAACGTCTACAGTTCCTGGTGGTTCCTGCTCATCATGGGATTCCTGACGGCGTCCACCACACTCTGCCTGACACGCAATACACCCAAGATCATCGCTGATCTGCGCAGCTACAAGGCCAATATCCGTGAGCAGGGCCTGCGCTCCTTTCATGACAAGGCCGAAGTCGAGCTGTCCGCGCCGCGCGCGAACATGGTGGCGCACCTCGTGGCCCAGCTCAAAGGCCAAGGCTATGGAGTGAAAGTGCAGCCGGTGGACAGCGACCCCCAGGGGGCCACCATGGTGGCGGCCAAGACGGGTGGGCTCAACCGCATCGGCTACATCCTCGCGCACAGCGCCTTCGTACTCATCTGCCTCGGCGGCCTGCTCGACGGCGACATGATGATCAAGCTGCAGATGCTGCTGACGGGCAAGCAGGCACTGAAGTCGAACATGGAGATCTCCCAGGTTCCAGCGCAGAACATCCTGTCCGTGAACAACCCCACCTACCGTGGCAACCTGTCCATTCCCGAGGGGGCCAGTTCCAACACCGCGGTGCTGACCATTGGTGATGGCTCGGTGCTCCAACCGCTGCCCTTCATCATCACGCTGAAGAAGTTCGTCGTTGACTTCTACTCCACTGGCATGCCGCGGCTGTTCGCCAGCAATGTGGAAATCACCGACCGCAAAACCGGCAAGACGTTCCCGGCGACGATCAAGGTGAACGAGCCACTGGAGTACGACGGCGTTACCGTGTTCCAGTCGGGCTTCGACGATGGCGGCTCGCATCTGATGCTCAAGGCCTGGCCGATGCAAGGCCCGGGGGACAAGACCTTCGATCTCAAGGGTGATGTCGGCAGTTCACGCCAGCTGACCAACGGCAATGAGGCATTGCGCCTCGAACTCACCGGGTTTCGCCTGATGAATGTGGAGAACCTTGACCGCGCCGAGGACAGCGGCAAGAAGCCCGCCGGCCAGGATCTCGCACAGCTGTTCGAGCAGCATCTGGGTGCCGCAGTCCAGCGCCACCAAACCCATCAGATGACCAATGTCGGACCGGCGGTGATCTACAAATTGCGCGACGCCGCGGGGCAGGCGCACGAGTTTTTCAACTACATGCTGCCGGTCGATCTCGATGGCACCAAGGTCTTTCTCGCCGGCGAGCGCAGTGAACTCGGCGGCAACTACCACTATCTGCGCATTCCTGCCGACTCGAAGGATACAGTCGACGGCTGGATGAATTTCCGCGCTGCGCTCGACAACCCCACGGCGCGCCAACAAGCTGTCGATGCCTATGTGAAAGAGTCCCTGCCCCCTGGTGCCGCCCCGGCACTGGTGCAGCAGTTGCGGGCCACCGCCGGCCGCACGCTCGACATTTTTGCCGGCAATATTCCACGCGATGCCAAGACCGGACAGCCCTTGGTGAAGGCTCCCGGCGGACTGCCGGCTCTGGCCGAGTTTCTGGAACTCAATGTGCCCAAGGCCGAATTGACCAAGGCGTCGGATGTGTTCATTCGCGTGCTCAACGGCACGCTGTGGCAGTTGTGGCAGGTCTCGCGTGCCCAGGCCGGCCAGGCGCCGGTGGTCGACACCCCCGACAACAACCGCTTTTTCAATGCCGCTGTGCTCGCGCTGTCCGACTCCACCTTCTACCCGGCGCCCCTGTATCTGCAACTCACCGACTTCAAGCAGGTCCAGGCGAGCATCTTCCAGGTGGCGCGTGCACCGGGGAAATACATCGTCTACTTCGGTGCCATCCTGTTGATTCTCGGGGTGTTCTCCATGCTCTACATCCGTGAACGCCGCGTGTGGTTCCTGGTGCGCGACAACGGCCCATCGGGCAGCAAGACCCTCATGGCCATGAGCACCAATCGCCGCACACTGGAGTTTGAAAAAGAATTTGAAACCCTACGCGCCGCCTCCCTGGGCGTAGGATCACAGGCACCGGGTTCTGCGGCGTCCGCAGCACACGGTTCGGATCACCCCTGAAGGGACTTTCGCCATGGAACTCACCAGTAAATCCCACACCTTAGGCCTGGGTTCGGGGCCGCAAGATGTGAAACAGACCGGCCCGTTGGCTTACCTGCGCCGCCGATCGACCTACGACTGGATTTTTCTTGCGCTGATCGTTGGCGGAGATGCCTATGTCCTGAGTCGCTACGGCCAGACGATGAACTACTACGTCAAGCTCATTTTCCTGGGCGCGACCACCTCCCTCTTGTTCCTCGGCTGGGGCTGGACGGCAATCAAGAATCTGGCGATTACTGTTGCCGTGCTGTCGCTCTTGGGCATCTGGCTGTACAACGGACCTGGCGGCGTACCTGTGCTGGCACGTGGTGAGCAGAATTTTTTCCTCAAATACTTCCTATCCAGCCAGACAGCCATCATGTGGATGGCCTTCTTGTTTTTTCTCAGCACCGCGTCGTATTGGGTGGGCATGTTCACCGGGCCGGCGCAATCCCTGGCCGGCAGCGCAGCGACGGCGGGCGGACCCGTGAGCGAAGGCGCCATGATTCGTGATGGACGTGGCTGGCAATCCAACTTCCCGCAACTGTTCGGTTCGCGCCTGGCCTGGGTCGGCATCACCATGGCGCTGGTCGGCACCATGATGCGCTGGTTCGAGAGCTACCTGATTGGTCCCGACGTCGGCCATATCCCCCTGTCGAATCTGTACGAAGTGTTCGTGTTGTTCTCCTGGCTCACGACGGCCCTTTATCTGTATTTCGAGCATAAATACAAAACCCGCAGCATGGGCGCCTTCGCCATGCTCGTGGTCAGCGCCGCGGTGGTGTTCCTGCTGTGGTTCAGCTTCGCTCAAAGCGGTTTTGTCATCCAGCCGCTGGTGCCCGCGCTGCAAAGCTGGTGGATGAAGATTCACGTCCCGGCCAACTTCATCGGTTACGGCACCTTTGCGATTGCCGCCATGGTCGGTTTCGCCTACCTCATCAAGGCCCATGCCACCACCACGTCGCTGTGGAAGCTGGCGCCCCTGTGGTTGCTGGGTTTCACCATGTTCTTCGAGCCCATGGTGTTCCGCCAGGGCGGCATCTCCGAATATTGGGGTGTGTTCGCTGGCATCTCCGCCTTGATCGTTGGCGGTATTCTCTACGGGCGCAAGCGCATCGCCATGCATCTGCCCTCCATGGAGGTCATGGACGACGTGATGTACAAATCCATCGCCATCGGTTTCACCTTCTTCACCATCGCCACCATTCTGGGCGCGATGTGGGCGGCGCAGGCCTGGGGTGGCTACTGGAGCTGGGACCCGAAGGAAACCTGGGCGCTGATCGTCTGGTTGAACTATGCGGCGTGGCTGCACATGCGTCTGATGAAGGGTCTGCGCGGCCAAGTGGCGGCCTGGTGGGCGCTCACCGGCCTGCTGGTGACGACTTTCGCCTTCCTCGGCGTCAACATGTTTCTCTCCGGGCTTCATTCCTACGGCAAACTCTGACCGATCGGTACTTGAACCCAAAAAAGGTCCTTCGGGACCTTTTTTGTTGCGCCGCGAATCTGTGAGCCGATGTGCACCGTAGAAACAAGTAGCCGTCGGCAAAACAAGGTTGGCTCAGATGTGTAAGGTTTCGGTCCACGGCACGACCAAGCCTCAACCGCGCTGCTGGCGGAAATGGTCGCGGAAAACAAAGCAGGAATAAACGAGCCGGTTTTTCGTCTGTTCAGAAAAGCAGCGCCTGAAACCAGCCGATGAGGTTGAACTCCAACACGGTACACCCAGCACATCACCCAGAGGTCGTCATGAACAAGCGCCAAGAGCAAGGTTTCGAGCATCCCGTTCCGTCCGACATCACTCCACGGGGGGCTTATCGTGATCGGCGGCGTTTCCTTGCCGCGGTCGGGGTCGGTGCCGCAGCGACTGTCGCTGCGGTCGCGGCGCAACGCGCGCACGCCGTGCCGGCGGCCGATGCGTCCCATCCCGGGAATCTGCCCTTGCTGCCCGCCGTCAAGAACGTCGCGCTCTCCACCAAGGAGCCGCTCACGCCTTACAAGGACGTGACCAGCTACAACAACTTCTACGAATTTGGCACCAGCAAGAGCGATCCGGCGCGGAATGCCGGCAGCTTGCGCACCCAGCCCTGGACCGTGGTCGTCGAGGGCGAGGTGGGCAAACCGCGCACCTTCGACATCGACGACCTGCGCAAGCTCGCGCCGATGCAGGAGCGCATCTACCGCCACCGCTGCGTCGAAGGCTGGTCGATGGTCATTCCCTGGCTGGGCTATTCGCTCTCCAACCTGATCAAGGCGGTGCAGCCCACGGGCAATGCCAAGTACGTGGAGTACATCACGCTGCTCAATCATGCCGAGATGCCGGGGCAGAACGACCCCATCCTGCAATGGCCCTACCTCGAAGGCCTGCGCATGGACGAGGCCATGCACCCGCTTACGCTGCTCACGTTCGGTTTGTATGGCGAGGTGCTGCCGAATCAAGACGGCGCCCCCATGCGCATGGTGATTCCCTGGAAATATGGCTTCAAGGGCGGCAAGTCGATTGTCAGAATTCGACTGGTGGAAAAGCAGCCCATCACCTCATGGATGCGCGCGGTGCCGCAGTGGTACGGCTTCTACTCGAACGTCAACCCCAACGTCAGCCCGCAGAACTGGAGCCAGGCGAACGAGCGCCGCATCGGTCAGGGTGGTTTTGGTGGCCTGTTCGCGCCACGCATTCCCACCCAGATGTTTAATGGCTATGGCGAACAAGTCGCCAGCCTGTACAAGGGCATGAACCTGACCCAAGATTTTTGAGCGATTCCGGCATCATGAGCGCCTCGCCAACTTTGGTTCCGAAACAGATCCGGCTGTCGCTACGCTGGCGCCGCGCAACCCTGCAGGCCCGCTGGTTCAAACCCGCGGTTTTCATGCTGTGCCTGTTGCCGCTGTTCCTGCTGGTCTGGCGAGCCTTCACGCTGGAACTCGGCCCTAACCCCGAGCAGACCTTGATCTGGACCACCGGGCTGTGGGCCTTGCGCTTCCTGCTGGTGACCTTGACCATCACACCCTTGCGCAAGATCACTGGCTGGGCCGAATTGGCGCGGCTACGGCGCATGTTCGGGCTGTTTGCCTTCAGCTACGCAAGCTTGCACTTCACCTGCTATCTCTGGCTGGTGAACGATTTCAACCTCGATGCCGTGTTGAAGGATGTGGTCAAACATCCCTTCGTGCTCGCGGGCATGACAGCGCTCACACTGATGCTGCCGTTGGCCGCCACGTCGACCAACGGCATGATCAAGCGCTTGGGCGCCGCGCGCTGGCAGGCCTTGCACAAGCTGGTTTATGCAGTGGCCATCATCGCCGTGTTCCATGACTGGTGGGGCAAGCTCGCCAAGAACAACACGCTCGATCCGAAGCTTTACGCCCTGATGCTGGCCGTGCTGCTCGGCTGGCGTGTGGCCCGGGCGTGGCAGGAACGACGACTGCAAACGCGCCGCAACGAGGCGCCGGCACGGGTCTGACGGCGTGCAGGCGGGCCGCAGCCGGGTGGTCAAAACACCAACAGTTGCTCGCCCGCGACCAGGTGTTCGAGGCTCTCGCGCTCGCGAATGAGGTGCGCTTGCGCGCCGTCCACGAGCACTTCGGCGGCGCGCGGGCGGGTGTTGTAGTTCGAGGCCATGGCCATGCCGTAAGCGCCGGCCGAGAGCACGGCCAGAAGGTCGCCCTCGCGCAGGTCGAGTTCGCGCTCGCGACCCAGCCAGTCGCCCGACTCGCACACCGGGCCGACCACGTCGTAGCGCAAGCTGTGCTTGCCGTCGCGCGGCTGCAGCGGCACGATGGCCTGCCACGCTTGGTACAACGCCGGGCGCATCAGGTCGTTCATGGCGGCGTCCACCACGGCGAAGTGGCGTTCCAGGCTGGATTTGAGCGTGAGCACCTCGGTGACCAGCAAGCCCGCGTTGCCCACCACGGAGCGCCCCGGCTCGAACATCACCTGCCGGTGGCCATGGCCGCGCTGTGTCAGGCGCTCAAGCAAGGCATCCATCCAGGCGGCGATGCTGGGCGGGGTCTCGTCGGCATAGCGGATGCCGAGGCCGCCGCCGAGGTCGATGTGCTCGAGCTTGACGCCGTGATGCTCGATGTCGGCCAGCAGATCGAGGATGCGGTCGAGCGCGTCCAGATAGGGGCCGAGTTGCGTGATCTGCGAGCCGATATGGCAGTCGATGCCGACGATGCGCAGGTTTGGCAGCAGCGCCGCGTCGGTATAGGCCGTGCGCGCCAGCCCCTGGGGAATGCCGAATTTGTTGCTCTTCAGGCCGGTGGAAATATAGGGGTGGGTTTTCGCGTCGACGTCCGGGTTGATGCGCAGGCTGACCGGGGCGACGACACCACGCTCGCCAGCAATGCGGCTCAGGCGTCGCAACTCGCTTTGCGACTCCACGTTGAAGCATTGCACGCCGGCTTCCAGCGCCGCATGCAACTCGGCGTCGAGCTTGCCCACGCCTGAAAAAACCACGGTGGACGCTGCGCCGCCGGCAGCCAGAACCCGCGCCAACTCGCCACCGGAAACAATGTCGAAACCCCAGCCCAGGTGCGCCAGCAGTTGCAGCACGGCCAGGCTGGAGTTGGCCTTGACCGCATAACGCAGCGAAACCGGCTTGCCCTGTGCCGCGGCCTGGTACGCACCCGCCGTCTGCTCGATGCCGGCTCGCGAGTACACATACAACGGCGTGCCGAACCGCCGTGCCAGATCGGCCGCAGGGACCGCCTCGATCATCAAGGCGCCGTTGCGGTAGGCCAGATGCGGGTGGCCGGGAAGTTCAGCGGTTGCAGCACGGGCTTGCGACATGGGCTGGTTGTCGTGGTTGCGAAAGGGTATGGGTCCATGGCGCACGGGCGAGGCAGCCCGGGCTGGAACCGTTGAGACGATCAGCCCTGGCTCGGAGCGGCTGGCGGCGGTTTGGGGAAAACCAGCGGTCCACGCTGACCGCAGGCGCTCAACAGACCACATGTGGCGAGCAGCACGGCGAGTCCGGCAATGCGCGCTGTACGGGCAAATCGAATTCCTAGAATGGTTCGCT
The DNA here is from genome assembly GCA_013044035.1 of Burkholderiales bacterium. Lineage (GTDB taxonomy): Bacteria > Pseudomonadota > Gammaproteobacteria > Burkholderiales > Burkholderiaceae_C > Thiomonas_A. Next base: position 45,711 of record JABEVE010000058.1, on the reverse strand, counting down.
CAAGCATCAATTCAGTGTATCAGCCGTACCCGGAAAACCGTCCCATGAACGCCCTGCCGCAAACCGACTATCTCCGCCTTGCCGATGCCATGTTGAGCCGCGTGGAGGCGGCAGCGGATGCTGCCGATATCGACTCCAAACGCGAAGGCGCGGTGCTGACCCTGGAACTCGACAACGACGAGAAGATCATCATCAATCTGCAAGCGCCGCTGCAGGAATTGTGGCTGGCGAGCAAGTCCGGCGCCTTCCACTTCCGCTACGACGCTGGCCGGTGGCTGGATACGCGCAGCAGTTCGCGTTTCGAGGATTTGGTCCAGCAGGCTGTGCGCCAGCAAGGCGGCCCGTTGTTGGCCCTGGTCTGAATTCAGTTGCTTCAGTTGCGCAACGGGAACAGTTTGGAGAGGGCGTCTTCCGGGCTTGAGGTGGCCGGCGCCGACGCGGCTGGAATGCCCAGTGCATGCACGCCGCCACCGGCGGCATAGTCGTCGTACACATAGTCGGAGCCAAGCTGTACGACGCCCGGAGGCGGGGCGTATGACGTCACGGCAACGCCTTGCAGCGCCGTGCGCATGAAGTCGATCCAGATGGGTAGCGCCACGCGTCCGCCGGTTTCTTTCGTTCCCAGTTTCAGCGGCGTGTCGTAACCCACCCAGGCCACGGCCGCGAGTTGCGGGTTGTAGCCGCAGAACCAGGCGTCGACCGAATCGTTGGTGGTGCCGGTCTTGCCGTAGAGGTCGGGCCGTTTGAGCTCGGCCTGGGCGCGCGCTGCCGTCCCGGTGCGTGTCACCTCTTGCAACAGGGTGCTCATGACGAAGGCGTTGCGCGGCGTGATGGTGCGCAGGCTGGGGTCACCTGCGCGCTCGGGCTTGGGCGCGGCCAGCACATGGCCTGAGGCGTCGCTGATGGAGCTGATGAAATACGGCGACAACAGATAGCCTCCATTGGCGAAAACCGAATATGCGCGCACCATGTCCAGCGGCGTGGCCGAACCTGCGCCCAGCGCCAGGGTGAGGTAGGGCGGCTGCTTGCTGGCGTCGAATCCGAAACGGCGGCTCCATTGCTGCGCGTACTTGGGGCCGATGCTGTCGAGCACACGGATCGCGACCATGTTCTTGGACTGCGCCACGCCTTGCTTGAGGGTGATTGGCCCGTCGTACGTGCCGTCATAGTTTTTCGGTTCCCAGGCCTGGCCGCCGGTGGTGGCGGCATCGAAAAACAGCGGAGCGTCGTTCACCATGGTGGGCGGCATGAACCCCTTGTGCAATGCAGCCGAGTAGATGAAGGGCTTGAAACTCGACCCCGGTTGACGCTGCGCCTGGGTGACATGGTTGAACTCGTTCTGCTGGAAGTCGAAGCCGCCGATCAGCGCCTGAATCGCACCGTCGTTCGGATTCATCGCCACGAACGCAGCCTGCACGCGGGGGATCTGGGTGATGACCCAGCGCCCTCTTGGCTGCTTCCAGATGCGCACCACGGCCCCAGGGCGCAAGGCCACGTTGGGTTGTGCCTTGGGCCCCAGACCGAGGGCAGCGACTTGCTGTAGACCGTCGCCGGCGACGTCGAGCAACTCGCCGCCGGGACGCATCACCTGCACCTGCTTCGGGCCGGCCGCCGTGACCACGGCGCAGCGCAGGCCTTCGGTGTCGGGGCGATCGTTGCATGCGTCGTCGACGGTCTGCGGCCACAAGGAGGCTTCGCTCGGGGGGTCGATATAAGCCTCGGGGCCGCGCCAGACCTGGCGCAACTCGTAGCGCATCACCCCCGTGTGCAGGGCTCGCCAAGCTGCGTCCTGATCGCGGCTGACAATGGTGGTGGTGACGTTGAGGCCGCGGGTGTAAGCCTGCTCGCCGTAACGCGCGAACATGGCCTGCCGCACCATCTCCGCCACGTAGCCCGCGTGGACCAAGGTTTCGGCGGCGCGACCGGAGCGCAAACCTAGCGCGGCATCCCGGGCCTGCGCGTAGTCGTCGGCACTGATCCAGCCCAAGGCGCGCATGCGACCAAGGACATATTGCTGGCGAATCCTTGCGCGTGGCAGGTTGACAAAGGGGTTGTAGGCCGAAGGCGCTTTGGGCAGGCCGGCCAGCAGGGCTGCCTGCGCCAGGCTGATTTGCGCCAAGGGCTTGCCAAAATAAGTTTGCGCCGCGGCTGAAAAACCGTAGGCATGCTGGCCAAGGTAGATCTGGTTCATGTAGAGATCCAGAATCTGATCCTTGCTCAGTTCGCGTTCGATCTTCAGCGCGAGTAGCAGTTCGAAGAGCTTGCGCGTAAAAGTCTTTTCACTGCTCAGATAAAAGTTGCGCGCGACCTGCATGGTGATGGTCGACGCACCCTGACTCTTCGCCTTGCGCAGGTTTGCCAGCGCGGCGCGGGCAACGCCCGTCCAGTCAATGCCGCCATGCTGATAGAAGCGGTCGTCCTCCGTCGCCAGTACAGCCAGCTTCATGACTTTGGGGATCTGCCCGATCGGCACGAAGTCCCGACGCTCTTCGCCGAACTCGCCGAGCAAGACATGGTCGGCCGAGTACACCCGCAGCGGCAGCTTGGGTTTGTAGTCCAGCAGTTGTTGAACGTCGGGCAAGCGCGGCCAGGCGAAAGCCAGAACCACGCCGACGAGCAAACACGCGGCCAACAACGAGCCCAACAGCGTCGCGATGAGGGCGCTCAAGAGCCGCACTCCCATGCGGCGAGGGGCTGTGTTAGGGGCAGGGGTCGTCTTGGTGGGCGGGGAGGTCGCCATAGAGCTCCGGGGGTTGTGGGCGCTGCGGGAGAGGGCCGTTCGGGATGCGGTGGAAGACAGCGGGTCTGCTGGCGCGATACCCGGGGAAAGCACCCTCCGCGAGGATATGTCCGATTGTAAAAATTCTCGGAGGGCCGCCAGGATTTTCCAGTGAGCGTGTCACCCTCATCTGTGCCGCCGTGGGCCTTTTGCAACGAATCCCGGTTGGCCGCGGGAAAACCTGACAAACAATCAAACACTTGTTGTTAGGATTGAAAAAAACATTGAACTGATGCCACCCGGGCCTCAATGGCCATCAGTTCCAAGCGGGCTTTTTCAAGTTCCACTCATTCAGGGGGTTGTGTTGTCCATCTTCAGCAGCTTGCTTCGTAAGCGTTACGCGCCGCTGATCGGCCTGGACATCAGCAGCTCAAGTGTCAAGCTGGTCGAGTTAGCGCTGGATGAGCAAAATCGCTACACCCTGGTGCGCGCCGCCATCGAGCCACTCGAGAAAGGTGCCATCACCGACGGCAACATCGAAAAGCACGATGACGTGGTCGATGCTGTGCGCAAGCTGGTCAAAAAAAGCGGCGCCAAAACCAAAAACGTGGCGTTGGCGCTGCCATCATCCGCCGTCATCAGCAAGAAAATCGTCCTGCCTGGTGATTTGCGCGAAGAAGAGGTCGAGGTTCAGGTGGAGACGGAAGCGAACCAATACATCCCTTTCGCCATTGAAGATGTCGCACTCGATTTCAGCGTCCTCGGTCCCAGCCTCAATTCCCCGGGTGACCAGGAAGTTCTGATCGCCGCCTCGCGGCGCGACAAGGTGCAGGATCGCCAGGCCATCGCCGAAGCCGCCGGGCTCAAGCCGCAGATCATGGATATCGATTCCTTCGCCTCGCGACTGGCTGCCGGCAGACTCATCGAGCGCCTGCCGCGTGGCGGCCACGACCTGCTCGTCGCCCTGTTTGAAATCGGCGCTTCCAGCACCTCGATGCAGGTGCTGCGCAACGGCGAAACCCAGTACGACCGCGACCAGGCGTTCGGTGGCCAGCAACTGACCCAGGCCATCGCCCGCCACTACGGTTTCTCGCAAGAAGAAGCCGAGGCGAAAAAACGCAATGCCGATCTACCCGACGACTACACCTCCCAGGTTCTCGAGCCCTTTATCGAGGGCATGGCGCAGGAGTTGGCCCGCGCGCTGCAGTTCTTCTTTCGCGCCACCCCCAACAGCAAGGTCGATTATGTGCTGCTGGCTGGCGGTACCGCCTCGCTGCCCGGCCTGGTGGAGAAAATCACCCAGTTGACGTCCACGGCCTGTCTGGTGCTCAACCCTTTCGAGGGCATGGCCATCGGCGACCAGGTGCGTGAGAAAAAGCTGCGCCTGCAAGCGCCAAGCTATCTCACATGTTGCGGTCTGGCCATGCGCAGGTTTTTGCAATGAACATCGTTCTGATCAACCTCCTGCCGCACCGCGAGGCCAAGCGCAAGAAACGGCGTGAGGCCTTCTTCGTCGGGGTGGCCGCTTCGCTCATCGTCGGCTTGTTGCTGCTGGGGCTGGCTTACACGGTGCTAAGCGCGATGATCGACCAGCAGCAATCGCGCAATGATTTCCTCAAGGCGCAAATCGCTCAGCTCGACGTGCAAATCAAGGACATCGCCACGTTGCGCCAGGAGATTGAAAGCCTGCGCGCACGCCAGCAAGCGGTGGAAAACCTGCAGTCGGACCGCAATCTGCCGGTCTACTTGTTCGACGACCTGACCAAGGACACGCCGGTTGGGGTGCAGATCACCTCGATCAAGCAGGAGGGGCAATCGGTGCTGGTGCAGGGCACGGCCCTGAGTCAAGAGCGCGTGGCCGATCTGTTGCGCAATCTGGCCGACACCAAAGGCTGGCTGGAAAAGCCCGAGTTGATCGAAATCCGTTCCGTCACAACCCAAATTTCCAAGGGCAACACCCAGACCGTGTCGGCCTTCCAGTTGCGCGCCACGCTCAAGCGCCCGGGGGCGCCGGCGGGTTCAGCCTCTGGCGCGGCCCCGGCCAACACCCATCCTGCAGGCTGAGGACAGCATGGCCAAATCCCTCAAGATGCAGATCGATTTCCCGGCGCTCCAGGAGCGCATCGTCAGCCAGTTTCGCGGGCTCAACCAAAACGATCCGGGCACCTGGCCGCCGCTGCCGCGGGCCACGGCCTATGCCTTTGCCCTGGTGCTGGCCTTGGCGGTCGGCTGGTATGCCTGGCTTTCGGGAGTAAAAGACCAACTCAACCAGGCGCAGCAACAAGAAGTGCAACTGCGCGACCAATATAAAAGCAAGCTGGCCCAGGCGGTGAGTCTGGATCTGCTCAAGGCGCAGAAAGCCCAGGTGCAGCAATATGTCCTGTTGCTGGAAAAGCAACTACCCAGCAAGGCTGAAATGGATGCGTTGCTGTCCGACATCAATCAGGCCGGCATCGGCCGTGGCCTGCAGTTTGATCTGTTCCGCCCCGGCCAAGTTGAAGTGAAGAACTACTACGCCGAGCTGCCCATCGCCATCAAGGTTCAAGGAACCTACAACGATCTCGCGGCGTTCACCTCCGACGTGGCCAAGTTGTCACGCATCGTCACCATCAACAACATTGCCATCAGCAGCCCGGCTGGCCCGACCTCAGGTGGCAAGCTGACCATGGACGCCACCGCCAAAACCTTCCGCTACCTCGACGCCGACGAAGTCGCCGCGCAGCAAAAGACGAAGAAACCGGGGGCCAAACCATGAGCCGGCTGCTTCGTCTGATCGGCGTATTGCGAAAATCGCCACCTGCGGCCCTGTCCAGGCGTCGCCGTTCTTCTCGTGCCAATCGTCGACCGGCTTGGCTCATGCTCGCGTCGTTTACGGCTTTTTTGCTGGCCGGTTGCGGAGGCCGGCCGCATGAAGATCTGCGCTTATGGATGAACCAGGAGCGTGCGAAATTGCATCCGCATGTGCAACCCATTGAGGCCCCCAAGCCGTTCACGCCCGCGACCTACAGTCTTGCCGATCAGACCGATCCGTTCTCTCCGGCCAAGCTGGAAACCGGCGTTCGGCAGGAAATGAACAAGCTCAGCCCTGAGATTCTGGCGCAAATGAACCGGCCGAAGCAACCGCTCGAGCAGTATTCGCTCGACCAGATCCAGATGGTGGGTAGCCTCAAGATCAAGGGCCAGGACTATGCCTTGCTGAAGGCGGCCAATCTGTTGTATCGCGCACATGTGGGCGAGTATGCCGGCCAGCATTACGGGCGCATCACCAAAATCGACGAAAACCAGGTTGTTTTGCAGGAATTGGTGCAGGATGCCACTGGCGACTGGGTGCAACGCACCGCAACCCTTCAATTGCAGGAGAGCAGCAAATGATGTCCGAGCGTTGTTGTGCCCCCAAGGACGGCGCGCTGCGCCGCCATGACCCCCGCGGGAGTCAAGCAGACTTGGGATCGGCCCGGCGTTTCATGGCTCGGCTTGCGGCGCCATGGCTCGGGCGTGTGGTCGCCAGCCTGGCCTTGGTGCTGGGCCTTGCCAGCACCGCGGCGGCCCAATCCAGCAACGTGCTGCAAAGCGTGGGCGCCAGCAGTCAGGGTGGCGAAATCGTTGTCCAGCTTGAATTTGCGCAGCCGCTGGCGGCGCCGCCAGCCGGATTCACCATTGACCAGCCTGCTCGCATCGTGCTCGACTTCCCTGGCGTCAAGTCCGAAGTCAGCCGCAGCGCTGTCAGCTTCGATCAGGGTAATTTGCGTTCCGCCAATGTGGTCGAGGCGCAAGGCCGCTCTCGTGTCGTGCTCAACCTGCGCAGTTCGACCACCTACAAAACCGAAATTCTGGGCAAACGCCTGCTGGTGCTCATCAGCCCCGTGGCCTCCGCGCCGCTGAACGCCTCCGCCAGTTCCGGCGCATCGCTGACGCAGCCGGTGCATTTTGCCGACAGTCTCAACACCCAGCAACTGCCGTTGCGCGGCGTGGATTTCCACCGCGGCCCCGATGGCTCAGGACAGGTCGTCGTCAGTTTGCCCAACAATCAGGTCGGTGTCGACATCCGGCAGCAAGGCCAGAACATCGTCGTCGACTTCCTGAAAACTGCTTTGCCGCCTGAATTGCGGCGCCGGCTGGATGTCGGGGATTTCGCGACGCCGGTGAAATCCGTCACCACGTTTCAGATGGGTGACAACGTACGCATGGTCGTTCAGCCCAGTGGCGCCTACCAGCAAAGCGCTTACCAGGCCGACAACAAGTTCGTGCTGGAAGTGCGGCCTGAAACGCCCAACCCCAATCAACTCGCGCCCGGCAATGGCCCGGGCTACCACGGGCAGAAGCTGTCGCTCAATTTCCAGAACATCGATGTGCGCTCCTTGCTACAGGTCTTCGCCGACTTCACCGGCCTGAACGTGGTGGTGAGTGACTCGGTCACCGGCAACCTCACCCTGCGCTTGAAAGATGTTCCGTGGGATCAGGCGCTGCACATCATTCTCCAGGCCAAGGGCCTGGGCGATCGCAAAGAAGGCAATGTGTTGTGGATTGCGCCACGCGACGAAATTCTCGCTCGCGAGAAATCCGAGCTCGAGGCCAAGAAGTCCATCCAGGATCTGGAGCCGCTCAAGTCCGAGACGTATCAATTGAACTACCAGAAGGCGGCCACCGTGGTGGGGTTGCTGACGGGTGCGGCGGGTGGCGCGCAGTCCAGCGGTGGTGCTGGTGGTGCCTCTGCCATGCCGCCGATCCCGGGCTTCTCCTCGGGGGCGGGCGCGCCAACATCGCGCATCCTGTCGCCGCGCGGCACGGTGATTGCCGATCCGCGCACCAACCAGATCTTTGTCACGGACATTCCCTCGAAACTGGAAGAGATCGGTCGCCTCATCGCCAAGATCGACAAGCCAGTGCGTCAGGTGTTGATCGAGGCGCGCATCGTCGAGGCTTCCGACCAGTTCGGGCGCAGCCTGGGGGCGAAGCTGGGATTTCTACGGACCACCATCCCCGGGGCTGGTAACAATCCCGGCGTCGCAATCGGTGGCAATTATCTTGGCGTCGGGGAACAGCCGGGCCAGGCAGCTGTGACCAGCGGTTCCTACATTCCGGATACCCAGTTCGTGAATCTTCCAGCATACGGACTTGCCGGAAGCATCTTGGCGGGTGCAGTGCCGAGTTCGGTTGCGGTAAGCCTGTTCAATTCTGCGGCAAACCGTTTCATCAACCTCGAGCTTTCCGCCATGGAAGCTGATGGCAAGGGCAAGATTGTTTCCTCCCCGCGCGTGATCACGTCAGACTTGCAAAAAGCCACGATCGAACAAGGTACCGAAATACCCTATCAACAGGCGACGTCCAGCGGCGCCACCTCCGTGACTTTCAAGAAGGCCGTTCTCAGCCTGGACGTGACCCCACAGATCACCCCAGACGGCAACGTCATCATGAGTGTCGAGATTCACAAGGACAGCCAAGGCGCAGCCACCAATGGCGTGCCATCCATCAACACCAATACCGTGACGACGCAGGTTCAGGTGGAAAACGGCGGCACGGTGGTTCTTGGTGGCATCTACACCTCGTCCGAGCAAAACCAGACCAACAAGGTCCCCTTGCTCGGCGACATTCCCGTGTTGGGCTACCTCTTCAAAGTCAAGAGCAAGGCCATTCAGAAAAGCGAGCTGATGGTCTTCCTGACGCCTAAAATCGTGAGCCACGCAGACTTATCTCGATGAAATTGTCGTCTGTCGGCGTGGTTTGCCCTTTCAATCCTTGAATGCGCCCCTATACCTCTGGATGTAGAGATTGACCCTGCCGAGTGTGTACCTCATCGGTCTGATGGGCGCCGGCAAAACCACCGCGGGCCGCTCGCTGGCACAACGCACCGGGTTGGAGTTTGCTGATAGTGATCACGAAATCGAGCGGGAGCAGGGCTGCAGCATTGCAGCCTTGTTTGCGCGCGATGGCGAAGCGGGGTTCAGGGAGATCGAGGCGAGGACGATCGACGCTCTGACCCAGCGCAGCGGCCTGATCCTCGCCACCGGCGGCGGGGTGGTTCTGCGCGAAGCCAACCGGCGTGCCCTGCATGACCGCGGAGTGGTCGTGTACCTTCGCGCCACGGTCGACGAGCTGGCGCACCGCACCCGCAATGACCGCCACCGTCCCTTGTTGCAAACGGGCGACCCGCGTGCCAAGCTGCGCGAGCTGTTCCGCCAGCGCGACCCGTTATACCGCGAAACCGCGCATTTCATCATCGACACCGGCCGCCCTTCGGCGGCGATGCTGTCGAATCTGATCCTCACACAGCTGGAGTTGGCCGGGGTGTTGAGCCCGGTGTCTTACGTCACCGGCGCGTTTTCGGGGGGCGCCTCAGGCGGCCAATCGGGTGGCGCACACCCGCGCCCGCGCCGCTTCGAGCGGTAGCTGCGCACCTGCGGGTGCAGCGGTTTCGCGTCACCTGGCGGGTCTGAGCTCGCACAGGCTCGGCGACGGTACAGCCCTGCCGAGCGACGGACTGGGCGGCCAGCCCGACATGAGGGCTGATCGAGAGGGGCATGGACATGAATTCGCCAACACACCAAATCACGATGACGGTCTTGATGACGCCGGAGACCGCGAATTTCGCCGGCAATGTGCATGGAGGGGCGATTCTGAGGCTTCTGGATCAAGTCGCCTATGCCTGCGCCAGCCGTTACGCCGCCCGCTACGTCGTGACCCTGTCCGTCGATCAGGTCACGTTTCGGCAACCGATCTATGTCGGCGAATTGGTGACATTCCTGGCGTCGGTCAACTTCACGGGACGCACGTCGATGGAGGTGGGGATCAAGGTTCTGGCGCAAGACATCCGCTCCCAAGTGTCTCGGCACGTGAACAGTTGCTTCTTCACCATGGTCGCGGTTGACGACGGCGGCAAGCCGGTCGAGGTGCAGCAGCGGGTCCCGTCATCACCCGATGAGCTGCGACGTCACGCCGCGGCCCTGATTCGCAGAGAGCTGCGGCAGGAATTCAACCGGCGAACACCCAAGCTCGCCTCCTAGATCCGCGAGGCAGAGGCGCCCACGGCAAGGCAGCTCCGTCCTGGCTGGCCGTTTGGACGAATCGGCCTATGGGGGCTTCCTACAATCGAGCCTTCACTGCCCAGCCCGACAAAGCCCAGCCATGACCATCGTCCGTGTCGAACTCGAGCAGCGTGCCTACGACATCCGCATCGGCGCGGGTTTGCTGGCGCGGCCCGAGAGTTTTGTTCAGGTTGCGGCACCCAAGGCGCGTGCGCTCATCGTCAGCAACACCACCGTCGCGCCGCTCTACATGCAGCATCTGCAGCAGGCGCTGGCGCCGCACTTCGCCCAGGTGCTGAGTTGCGTACTGCCAGACGGCGAGAAGCACAAGGACTGGCGCACACTCAACCATGTGTTCGACACCCTGCTCGAACACCGGTGTGACCGCAAGACCACGCTGTTTGCGCTCGGTGGCGGGGTGATTGGCGACATGGCCGGTTTTGCCGCCGCCTGTTACATGCGCGGCGTGCCCTTCGTGCAGGTGCCCACCACCTTGCTGGCGCAGGTGGATTCGTCGGTGGGCGGCAAGACGGCGATCAACCATCCGCTGGGCAAGAACATGATTGGCGCGTTCTACCAGCCACGGCTGGTCGTGGCCGATATCGACACCCTGGGCACCCTGCCGGCCGCCGAGGTGTCGGCGGGTTTGGCCGAAATCATCAAGCACGGCGCGATTGCCGACGCCACATTTTTCGACTGGCTCGAAACCCATATGGAGCGCCTGCGCGCACTCGACGCAGAGGCCGTGGCGCATGCCGTGCGGCGCTCGTGCGAGATCAAGGCCGCCGTGGTGGCGCAGGACGAAACCGAGGCCGGTCTGCGTGCCATCCTCAACTTCGGCCATACCTTCGGTCACGCCATCGAGGCCGGCATGGGCTATGGCCAGTGGCTGCACGGCGAGGCCGTGGGCGCCGGCATGGTGATTGCAGCGGACGTGTCGGTACGCCTGGGTTTGCTCGATGCGGCCGCGGCCACCCGGTTGCGTGAACTCACGCGCCGTGCCGGCTTGCCGGTGCAGGCGCCGCCGCTGCCGCTGGCACGCTACATCGAACTGATGCAGGTGGACAAGAAAAACGAGGCCGGCAGTGTGCGCTATGTGCTGCTGCAGGGCCTTGGCCATGCCCTGTTGCGCCAGGCGCCCGCCGATGTGGTGAGTGCCAGCCTTCTGACGCATGGTGCTCTGGCACCCGCCTGCGGGCACGTCGCCCAGGGGCGGAAAACGGCATCGACAGCCCCATGATTCTGCGCGCTGGGGAGGCGCCCGACGCGCATGAGGCGCGGCTGGCGCCTTACGCCAATACCGTGGCCACTTCACGCGGCCGCAGGTACGCCGAACCGGCGCCGCGCGACCGTAGCGATTACCAGCGCGACCGCGACCGCATCATTCACTGCAGCGCATTTCGGCGCCTGGAGTACAAGACCCAGGTGTTTCTCAACCACGAGGGCGACCTGTTCCGCACCCGGCTCACGCACAGTCTGGAAGTGGCGCAGATCGCCCGCTCCATCGCCCGCGCGCTGCGCCTGAACGAAGACTTGACCGAGGCCATCGCCCTGGCGCACGACCTCGGCCACACGCCATTCGGTCACGCCGGGCAGGATGCGCTGAATGCCTGCATGCGCACCCGGGCTCCACAGGATCCGCGTCCCCGCTCGGCGGATGAGGAGGGCGCCGCCGGCTCCATGCCGGACGGCGGCGGCTTCGAGCACAACCTGCAGTCGCTGCGGGTGGTGGACAAGCTGGAGGAGCGCTACGCCGCGTTCGACGGCCTGAACCTCACCTTCGAGACGCGCGAGGGCATTCTCAAGCATTGCTCGCGACGCCATGCCGCGCGCCTGGGCGAGGTAGCGGCGCGCTTTCTGCATGGCGGCCAGCCTGGCCTGGAGGCCCAGGTGGCCAATCTGGCGGACGAGATTGCCTACAACAACCACGACATCGACGACGGCCTGCGCTCGGGGCTACTGCAACTCGACCAGATCGAAGCCATCGACTTCTTCGGCGGCCATCTGCACGCGGTGCGCGCGGCTTATCCGGGCCTTGCGACCAAGCGTCTGGTAGCCGAAACCATCCGTCGCATGATTTCCACACTCATCGCCGATTTGGTGGCGCAGACCCAGGCCAACATCGAGGCTGCCGGCGTGCAGGGCCTGGCAGACGTGCGCGCGAGTGCGCCGCTGGTGGGCTTCAGCGCCCCGGTGCGCGAACAACTCACCCGGCTGCAGCAGTTCTTGCGCCTGGCGCTCTATCGGCACCCGCAGGTCCTGCGCTCCACCACCAAGGCGGCGAGGGTGTTGCGCGAGTTGTTCAACGCCTATGCCGACGAGCCGCGCCTGCTGCCGTCCGACCACCAGCGGCCGAAGGACATGGGACAGTTGCGCGCGATTGCCGACTACATCGCCGGCATGACCGACCGCTACGCGATCAGGGAGCATCGCAAGCTGTTTTCCGTGCAGGACTGGTAACCCGCGCAAACGCACGGCCGATCGATCTATCCCATGTGGATAATGGGCGTATCGAAACGTATCTGCTTATTGATTGCCTAGGCAATAACATGCCAGGCATGAATGCAAGAACATCCGATCCGCTCATCCAAGCGAACTCCGTGCCGCCGCGCTTCTATGAAGGCGACACCTACTGCAAAAACAACTCGGTCGGCTTCCTGATGAAGCGCTGCCTGGCTGTGTTGTTGCGCAACCTGGAGCACCGCATGCAGGCGCTCGACCTCACCGGCACGCAGTGGCATCCGCTGATTCATGTGCTGGAAGGCTGCGACACCGTGGCCGCCTGCGCCCGCGAAATGCAGACCGACGCGGGTGGCATGACCCGCATGCTGGACCGCCTCGAAACCAAGGGCCTGCTGGTTCGCGAGCGCAGTACGGTGGATCGCCGCGTGGTGCATCTCGCGCTCACGCCCAAGGGGCGCGAAGTGGCTCAACAAGTGCCCGCCATGCTGGCCGACGTGCTCAACGAACATCTGCGCGGATTCACGGCCCAAGACTTTTCGACGCTGATGGACTTGCTGCGGCGCTTCGTCGACAACGGCGATGCCCTAGCCGCGGCCAGCAATGCCGGTCCCGGGCCAAAGATCAGTCTGGATGAGGGCTGAAGGCCTATACGTTACCGCCCCCGAATGCCGTGGGCAGTGCACGCCATATCGCCAGGCGGATCGCCGCAATCACTCCGGTTCCTCGTTTATCCCGCACGACCCAACACCCGCTCTCCATCATGCCGCTTCCATCCAACTTTCGAACCCGCGCGACCCAGGGCCACAGCCCCCGTGGCGGCCCGCTGCGCCTGGCGCCACTGCTGGCGGCCTTGCTGTTGGCCGGTTGCGCGTCCACCGGCCCCATGCAGTCCAGGGTTCAGGCGGTGCAGCCGTCGCAACTGGGGCTGGGCACCCGCGCCATCAACCCGGCGGAGTTTCCGAAGGAAGACTGGTGGACGCAGTTCAACGACCCCGAGTTGAACCGACTGATCGCCCAAGCCCTGGCCGACAACCCCAGCCTGCAGGAAGCGCAGGCGCGCATGCGCCAGGCGCAGGCGGCGGTGGGTGTGGCGCAAAGCACCCTGGAGCCCAGCCTGAATGCCGCAGTGAACTCCACCCGCCAGCGCTTCAGCGCCAACGACATTTACCCTCCGCCCCTGGGTGGCGGCATCTACACCGAGAACCAAGCCTTGCTGCAAGGCAGCTACACCTTCGACTTTTTTGGCCGTAACAAGGACCAACTCCAGGCCGCCATCGGCCAGGCTCGTGCGGCCCAGGCCCAGGCCCAGGCGGCGCGCGTCTTGCTGGCGGCGAATGTGGCCGGCGGTTATGTCGGACTCGCGCGGCTGGACGCGCAGCACGCGGTTTTGCAGCGCACCCTGGCCCAGCGCCAGCACATCGAGCGGCTGGTGGGAGACCGCGTGCGCGCCGGTCTGGAAACCACGTTGCAGCAGCGCCAGGCCCAGGCCGAGATTCCACAGATCAGGCTGCAGCTCGAACAGAACGCGCAGGCCCAGGCCCAGGCGCGCCACGCGTTGGCTGCCCTGCTCGGGCAAGGGCCCGAGGCCACGGCCAAGCTCAAGCCCAACTTGCAGACCCTGCCCCTGCCGGCGCTGCCACAAAGCCTGCCGGCCGAGCTCATCGGTCGCCGCGCCGATGTGGTGGCCGCGCGCTGGCAGGCGCAGGCGGCGCTGGCCGGCGTGAAGGCGGCGCGTGCGGCCTTCTATCCCAACATCAGCCTGACCGCGTTCGCCGGCTTCACCGCGCTGGGCTTCAGCCAATTCCTGGCCGCCGGCAGCCGTGCCTACGGCGTGGGGCCGGCGTTGACCCTGCCCATTTTTGAAGGCGGCAAGCTGCGCGCCAATCTGCGCGGGCAAGCTGCGGCGGCCGATGCTGCCATCGCCCAATACAACGCCACGGTGGTGAACGCCGTGCGCGAAGTGGCCGATGCGGTGAGCAATCGGCGCTCCCTGCAGCAGCAGCTCGCTCAGCAGCACGATGCGCTTGAACTCGCGCAGGACGCCGAGCGGCTGGCGCAACAGCGCTACAAGGCTGGCCTGAACAACTATCTCAGCGTGTTGACCACGGAAAACGCGGTGCTGCAACTGCAGCAGATCGGCACCAATCTCAAGGCGCAGGCGCTGGTGGATGACCTGGCCCTGATCCGCGCCCTGGGTGGCGGCTATGCGACCAGCGAGTTGCCGGCGCTGCCGGGAGCGCCGGCCGATGCGGTCCCGACGGCAGCAAGTCTGCAAACGCCAACCACCCCAGCGCAGCCGGGAACCCCGGGCGCCGCAGCCCGGCCCTGAGCCGCAGCGATCGAATGTCGTCACCCCCACAACAAACACCATCACGGAGCTTTGCATGAGCGCCAACCCACCATCCAACAACCCGAACGGTTCCCCCGCAGCCAGTCAAGGCAACAGTAACGGCAATGGCAACGGTAACGGCAACGGTAAAGCAGCCAGGCGCCGCAAACTGATGATCGCAGCCATCGTCTTTTTCGTCATCGCCGGCGCCCTGTACAGCGGCTACAACTACTGGCAATCGCTGCGCTACGCCTACACCGACGACGCCTATGTGCAAGGCAACCTGGTGCAAGTCACGCCGCAGGTGGGCGGCACGGTGGTGGCGATCGACGGCGACGATACGCAATTGGTGAAGGTCGGACAGCCGCTGGTGCAACTGGACGGTGCCGACACCCATGTCGCCCTGCAGCAGGCCGAGGCCCTGCTGGCGCAGGCCGTGCGCCAGGTGCGCGTGAGCTTTGCCAACAATGGCACGCTGGCGGCGCAAGTGGCGGTGCGGCAGACCGATGTCGCCACCGCGCAAGCCAACCTGGCCAAGGCCGAGGACGCACAGCGGCGCCGCCAGGAACTCGCCGGTACCGGCGCAGTGGGGGCGGAAGAATTGCGCCAGGCGCAGATTGCGGTGCAGGCGGCGAAAGCCGCGCTCACCACGGCGCAGGCCGGCGTCAAGGCGGCGCAGGAACAGCTCGCCGGCGGCGAGGCCCTCACGGCCGGCACGGTGATTGCCGACAACCCTTCGGTCAAGCTCGCCGCAGCCAAGGTGCGCGAGGCCTATCTGGCTTATGAGCGCACGATGATCCCCGCCCCGGTCAGTGGCGTGGTGGCGCAGCGCACGGTGCAACTCGGTCAGCGTGTCGCACCCGGCATGCCGCTGATGTGGGTGGTGCCGCTGAACAATGTGTGGATCAACGCCAACCTGAAGGAAACCCAGTTGCGCGACGTGCGCATCGGTCAGCCGGCCAAGGTGGTGGCCGACACCTACGGCAGCAGCTTCACCTACACCGGGCGCGTGGTGGGCCTGTCGGCCGGAACCGGCGCCGCCTTCTCCCTGCTCCCGGCGCAGAACGCCACGGGCAACTGGATCAAGGTGGTGCAGCGCCTGCCGGTGCGCATCGCACTCGACCCCAAGCAACTCGCCAGCCATCCGCTGCGCGTGGGGATGTCGACGGAAGTGTCCATCACCATCAGCGACCACAAGGGTCCGCTGGTGACCGACATGCCGCCGACCGGCCCGGCCGCCAGCACGGATGTTTATGCCGCGGACTGGAAAAAAGCCGATGCCCTGGTGAACACCATCGTCGCCGCCAATGCCGGCGGCAAGCGCTGAGGCGGCGCCGCGCGCGATCAAGGACCACGCACATGGCCAGCACACTCGACATCCAAGAGGCCGCAGCCGGGGCCACCCCCGCCCCGCCCGAAACCCCATCGCACATGGTGCCGCTCAAGGGCAGCATGCTGGTGCTGGGCACCATCGCGCTGTCGCTGGCGACCTTCATGAACGTGCTCGACACGTCCATCGCCAATGTTTCCATCCCGGCGATTGCCGGCGATCTGGGGGTGAGTTCCTCGCAAGGCACCTGGGTCATCACCTCGTTCGGCGTGGCCAATGCCATTGCCGTGCCGCTCACCGGTTTCGTCACCCAGCGTTTTGGTGCCGTGAAGGTCTTCCTCGCCAGCATCCTGCTGTTCACGCTGTTCTCGTTCCTGTGCGGGCAGGCCCACAGCATTCAAGTGCTCATCCTGTTCCGCGTGCTGCAAGGCGCCAGCGCCGGGCCGATGATTCCGCTGTCGCAAACGTTGTTGCTCTCCAGCTATCCGCAAAAGCGCGCGGGCATGGCGCTGGCGATGTGGTCGATGACCACGCTGATCGCGCCCATCCTCGGCCCGCTGCTCGGCGGCTGGATCACCGACAACATTTCCTGGCCGTGGATTTTCTACATCAACGTCCCTGTCGGCCTCATCGCTGCCGCCGTGACAGCCAGCATCTACACCCGCCGCGAGACACCGATCCGCAAGCTGCCGATCGACTGGACGGGACTCGGGCTGCTGGTGATCTGGGTCGGTTCGCTGCAGATCATGCTCGACAAGGGGCAGGAGCTCGACTGGTTCTCCTCACCCGTCATCATCGCCCTGGCGGTGGCGGCCGTGGTCGGCTTCACGCTGTTCCTCATTTGGGAAATCCACGACGAGCATCCGGTCGTCGACCTCACCTTGTTCAAGATTCCGAGCTTCACCCTCGGCACCATCATGCTGGCGCTGGCCTACGGCATGTTCTTCGGCAGCCTGGTGCTGCTGCCGCTGTGGCTGCAGGAGTTCATCGGCTACACCGCCACCCAGGCCGGTGAAGTGCTGGCGTGGGTCGGGCTGTTCGCCCTCCTCCTGTCGCCCGTCATCGGCCGCTATCTGCCCGTGCTGGATTCGCGCTGGGTCACCACCTTTTCGTTCGTCGTTTTCGCGCTGGTGTTCTACATGCGCTCGCAGTTCACCACCGGCGACAGCTACTGGGAGTACAGCATTCCAACGGTGATTCAGGGCATCGCCACGGCGACGTTCTTCATCCCGCTGCTGGGCATCATCCTCGGGGGGCTGCCGGGGCATCGCATCGCCGCGGCTTCCGGTCTGTCGAACTTTGCCCGCATCACCGCGGGCTCGTTCGGCACATCGATCTACACCACCTGGTGGACCGACCGCGCCGATCTGCACCATGAGCAACTCGTCAGCCACATCTACGCCGGCAGTCCGGTGGCCAGTCCCGTGATCCAGGGCCTTCAGGCCCACGGCTTCAGCCACGCGCAGGCGCTGGGCGTGGTCAATCGCCTCATCGACCAGCAGGCCTACACCATCGCCGTCGACGACATGTTCCGCCTGAGCGCCTGGCTCTTCCTCGCCATGATCGTCCTGGTCTGGATGATCAAGCCCACCAAAGGCGGCGCTGCCAGCGCCGAAGCAGCCGGCGCCCATTGAGCCGACGCGGCTCCGGCACCATTCCTGCCCTTCACGCGAAAACCACATCGTCATGCGCCCAACATCTGCTTCCCGCGCCTATGACCTTTCACGCCACGCGCTGCTGGCCTGCCTGCTGGCGGCGATCTGCCTGGCGCAGGCGCGGGCGTCCCAGCTCTCTGCGCTCTGGGGCGCCTACCGGGGGTATCACAACGCCACCCTGGCCTACCAGGCCGATCCTTTGTGGGTGCACGACTTTGCCCATAGCCGGCTCGACCTCAGCCTGGAGGGATCGATGGGCCAGGCCACCGGGCCTTCGGGCTCGGGCCACCGGTCGCTGTGGCACGTCGGGTTGACTCCCATCGCACGCTGGTGGCTCACGCCGCAATCGGGCATCGAGTTCGGCATTGGCGCGAATCTGTTTTCCGGCACCTATATCGGCGACAAACGCATCTCCACCGCTTACCAGTTCGGCGACTCCATCGGTGTGTTCCACCGCTTCGCCAACACTCCCTGGACCTTGGGTCTGCGCCTTACCCACTACTCCAACGCCGACATCAAACTCCCCAACCCGGGGCAGGACTACTTGCAATTGCGCGTGGCCTATCACGTCGACTGAGCGCATCAAGGCCGCCGCCTGATCGGGCGGTTGCCAGCCTCGGTTCCGCCTCCGCGCAGCCGCAACCGCAGCAGCCTGACGGCGCCTTCATGCGCTGCCTCTACCATGCGCGCATGTTCCAGGATCAAGCCACGCTGCTGCTGCTCATCCGTCACGGCGAAACCGCATGGAATCGCGACGCGCGGATCCAAGGGCACACGGACGTCGCCCTGAGCGCACAAGGCCACGACCAGGCCCGGGCGGTGGCTGTGGCCCTGGCCGATACAGACCTCCAGGCCATCTACGCCAGCGACTTGCTGCGCGCCCATGAAACCGCCCAGCCCATCGCCCGAGCCCATGGCCTGCCTGTGCACACCGATGCGGGTCTGCGCGAGCGTGCCTTCGGTGCCTTCGAAGGATCCAGCTTCGCGCAATTGCAGGTCATCCATCCCGAGGCCTGCGAGCGTTGGCGCAAACGCGATCCGAGCTTTGCCGCACCCGGAGGCGAGCGGCTGGATGACTTCTACGCCCGCGTCACCACCACCGTGCTGCGCATCGCGGCGAACCATGCAGGGCAAACGGTGGTCATCGTCAGCCACGGCGGAGCGCTCGACTGCCTGCACCGCTGCGCCACCGGCCAGGACCTGCATGCGCCGCGCACCTGGGAGCTGCGCAATGCCGCCATCAACCGCGTGCTGGTCGCCGAGGGCCGCATGACCCTGGTGGGTTGGAACGACGGCGGGCATCTGGACAGTGGTCAGGACGAAGCCCTGGGTTGATGTCCCCGGGTACCGGCGCCGGGCCAAGGCACCGGACAAGTTTCCACGACAAGCAGGCGATGGCAACCGTCGATCGCTGTTCATGTGCAATCGGCGCCACGGCGATGCGGTGAGCAGTCCATCCCTGCTGCGCGGCCGTGCCCCATGATGCGCCAGAATGGCTGCTAGGCTGCATGGTGATGCAATGACCTCTTTGAGGTGCCAAGCGAACTCGGTACGGAACTCGGCCCTGTTCCTGCGGTATGGCGCAGGGTTTCTGACGCAGGGCCTGGCATCGAACCCACCACCAAGCGATTTTTCAGTATGAGCATGCGTCTTGTTGTTCCCCTGGGCATGGCCGTCGGCCTCGTCCTCATCCTTGGCAGCACACCTGCCGATGCCGGTCTTGGCCGGCCGTTGTCGGCCGCGGTACAGGACGGAACCCCCATCGCCGCGTTGCCCGGCACGCGTCTGGCAGCGAAGGCCGCTTCGGCCAGCGCTCCCGCAACGGCCTTGCCGGTGCAAACCCAATCGATTCAGACGCCGCAGGGAGCCAGCGTCACGGAGTACGCTGCCGCCTCCGGCCCTGTATTCGCCATCATCTGGCGCGGGCCGTTCAAGCCCGATCTGCAGCAATTGCTCGGCCAGTATTTCGCACCCTTCGTCCAAGGCCAGCCGCGCGCCGGCCTGGGCCTGACCGCATCGGTCGTGCACGGCAACGACATCGTCGTGCACAGCTTCGGCCGCATGCGCAATTTCTACGGCGCGGCCTGGGTGCCGTCCCTGGTACCCGCAGGCTTCGATGTCGCGGGGTTGCAGCCATGAGGGCGTTGACTCGGACAGGGCACGCGTCGCGGGAGGGCCATCGTGGCGCATGGTGCGAGGTTACGCCGATCGGTGGGGCTGCCGTCTTGCGCCGCCTGGCTTTGGGTGCCGCGCTGGCTGCTGCGGCTTTGTTGGCGGGCTGCGGCGGGGGAGGTGGAGGCAGTGCCCCAAGCGACCCGCCCGCGACCAGAAATCCACCCGTCAGCCTGGCGAATCCGCCGAGCGGGCCCAACGTCGTGCTGGTCAGCGTCCTGCAGCTCGCAAGTACCGGTTCGAATACCGCCAACACACCCTATGTCACGGTGACGGTCTGCAACAGCCCGAGCGCAGGCAGTTGCGTCAGCATTCCCGATGTGTTGGTCGACACCGGCTCTTCCGGCCTGCGTTTGTTTGCCAACCCCGCGCTGAACAGTCTGAACCTGCCGGCAGTGACCACCGGTACTGGGGGCCAACTCGCGGCCTGTGCCCAGTTCGCTTCGGGCTACACCTGGGGCAGCATGCGCTCGGCCCTGGTGCAGATTGGCGGCTTGATCACCGGCGGGGCGATTCCGATCGAAGTCATCGGTGACACCAGTATTCCGTCAACGGCGCCGCAAGCCTGTCAGAGCCAGGGCCCCAATTTTTCGGCCCAGTTGAGCAGCGTGGTCAACGGCATTCTCGGCATCAGCAATTTTCAGTATGACTGTGGTTACGCCTGCACCATCTCCCCCTCGTTCTATGCCAGCCGGAACACGCCCAGCCCCGGCGTGTACTACGACTGCAGCGGTGGGGCCTGCACCGAAACCAGTGCCAGCTATGCCCAGCAAGCCATCAATCCGATAGCCGCTTTTCCTGCCGGCTACAACAACGGAAGCCAGCTGACTTTGCCCGCCGCCTCGCTGCCCTGGGGCTCGCAAGCGGCAACCGGCGTGCTGATTTTCGGCATCAATACAACGAACAACAACCAGTTGCCGGCAAGCACGCAGATGTTCGCGCTCGATCGCTACGGCAACCTGCCGATTGCCGTCAACGGCAGCAGCGGCACCGGATTCATCGACAGCGGCTCGAACGGCTATTACACCGCGATGAACCTGCCGGCCTGCACGCAATCCAGCGGTTTTTATTGTCCCAGCCCTGCGGCGAACGTGGCGTTGCAGTTGAGTTCGGGGTCGGCATCGTCGAGCACCAGCATCACCATCGCCAACGCTGACGCCATGTTCCAGACGGGCAATGCCGCGCTCCCGGCGCTCGGGGGCACGGCGGCCATCACAGGTCAGGTGGATCTGGGATTACCGTTTTTCTACGGCCGCACGATCGGCACCGGCATCCAGCAAGTCCAGAACCCAGGCGACTACGGTTTCGTCGCGTTCTAGGGCCATGGGGCTGGCTGCAGCTTCGGCCAAGCGGCGATGCGCAGCCGCAAAGGTTGTGCCGAATCAGCCGCCGAACAAGTCGCCGGGCGCGCGAGGTGCTGCCAGGCCCAGGTGGGCATAGGTCGCGGGGCTGGCGATGCGGCCACGCGGGGTGCGCTGGATGTAGCCATGCTGGATGAGGAAGGGCTCGATCACGTCTTCGATGGTGTCGCGCTCCTCCCCGATGGCGGCGGCCAGATTGTCCAGCCCCACCGGCCCGCCACCGAAGCGGTGGACGATGGCCTCCAGCAGTTTGCGGTCCATCAGGTCGAAACCGAGAGGATCCACGTCCAGCATTTTCAGCGCCGCATCGGCCACATGGCGGGCGATGCGGCCATCGGCCCGCACCTCGGCGTAATCGCGCACGCGGCGCAGCAGACGGTTGGCGATGCGCGGTGTGCCGCGTGAGCGGCGGGCGATCTCGAGGGCCCCGTCCTGCTCGATGTGGGCCTGCAGCAAGGCCGCCGAGCGCTGCACGATGGTGGTGAGCTCTTCGGTGGTGTAGAACTCCAGCCTCGAAACGATGCCGAAGCGGTCGCGCAGCGGGTTGGTGAGCATGCCGGCCCGCGTCGTGGCGCCCACCAGGGTGAAAGGCTGCAGGTCGATTTTCACGCTGCGCGCGCCCGGCCCCTCGCCGATCATGATGTCGATCTGGTAGTCCTCCAGCGCGGGGTAGAGAATCTCCTCGACCACGGGCGAGAGACGGTGGATCTCGTCGATGAACAGCACGTCGTTGCGTTCGAGATTGGTCAGCAGCGCCGCCAGGTCGCCCGCGCGCTCCAGCACCGGTCCCGAAGTGGAGCGCAGGTTCACACCCATTTCGCGGGCGATGATGTGCGCCAGCGTGGTCTTGCCCAGTCCCGGCGGGCCGAACAGCAGGACATGGTCCAGCGCCTCGCCGCGCTTTTTCGCCGCGCTCATGAAGATGTCGAGCTGCTCGCGCACCTTGACCTGGCCGATGTAGTCGGCCAGCACCTGCGGACGCAGCGCGCGTTCCACCGCTTCCTCCTGCGGCGAGGCGGGCGCTGGGCTGATGACGCGCGCGGTGTCGAAGTCGTCGGCCTGAATGCTCATGGTGGATGTGCCCGCGCTCTCTCAGCCCTTGGCCAGTGCTTTGAGCGCCTGGCGAATGCCGTCGTCCACACCGCTGTCGACCGGCAGCCTGGCGACCGTGGCGCTGGCTTCGCGCTCGGAATATCCGAGGGCCAGCAATGCCTGCAGCACGTCGGCATGGCCTGGGGCGGCGATGGTGCCCACCGGACGTCCGAGGTCGGGGCCGAGCTTGCCGCGCAATTCCAGCAACAGCCGTTCAGCGGTTTTCTTGCCGATGCCGGGTACGCGCGTGAGCCGCGCCGGGTCTTGCGCGGCGATCGTCTGGGCCAGCTCGTTCACGTTCAGCCCGGAGAGCACCGCCAGGGCGATGCGCGCGCCCACGCCGGAAATCTTGATGAGCGCGCGAAACGCCTCGCGTTCCTGCGCGGTGGCGAAACCGTAGAGCTGGTGCGCGTCCTCGCGCACGGCCAGGTGCGTCAACAGAGTCACGGGCTGGCCGACTGCGGGCAGCCCGTAGAGCGTGCTCATGGGAACGTCAATCTCATAGCCGACTCCGGCGCAGTCCACCAGGAGTTGCGGCGGGGTCTTGTCCAGCAGGGTGCCGTGAATGCGTCCGATCATGCCAGGGACTTTAGCAGCCCGGCCCGATGCGGCCGCCCGGTGCGGCCCGCGCCAGCCTGGGCCGACTAAACTGCAAGGTTTCGTGGCACCTGCACTCATGAAACCCCAGTCCTCCTACACCCACGACGAACTCGTGGCCTGCGGCCACGGCAAGTTGTTCGGCCCCGGCAACGCCCAACTGCCCCTCGGCAACATGCTGATGATGGACCGCGTCGTTCACATCGCCGACCACGGTGGGAGCTATGGCAAGGGCGAGATCCTCGCCGAACTCGACATCCGGCCCGAGTTGTGGTTTTTCGGCTGCCATTTCGAGGCCGACCCGGTCATGCCCGGGTGCCTCGGCCTGGACGCGATGTGGCAACTGGTGGGCTTTTATCTCGGTTGGATGGGCGCGCCCGGGCGGGGCCGGGCGCTGGGCGTGGGCGAGGTGAAGTTCACCGGCCAGGTACTGCCGACGGCCAGGAAGGTGACCTACCACATCAACCTCAAGCGTGTGATCAATCACCGTCTGGTGATGGGCATCGGCGACGGCGTGATGGCGGTCGACGGCCGCGAGATCTATACCGCCAAGGACCTGCGCGTCGGCTTGTTCACGTCCACCGAAGGGTTCTGACCATCCGGGGGTGCCGCGCCGCAGCGCCCCCGGAGCCTGTTCAGGCCACGGCCTTGAGCTTGGCCTGCAGTCCCTTGAGCAAGGCCTCGCGCTCAGCCAGGTCGGCACGTTGCAGCAGCCGGTTGGCGCCGGAGACGATCGCCCGGATGGAGGCCGTGACGATGTTCGGATCGATGCCGACGCCGAAGGTCGACGCCGTCATGCTCTCCATCGCCACTTCCACCATGGCCACGGCGCGGGCGCCCGAACCCAGGCCCAGCGCGCGCTCCTCATAGCTTTGCACCACCAGCGGCAGGTGCAGCGCCCGCACGGCGGCATCGATCGGGCCGTTGCCCTCGCCGCGCAGCGAGATGCGCCGGCCGTCCACCTCGAGCTCCAGCCGAATTCCCTGCTGCTGGCCGTGCTCGGTGAGGTGGTGGGTCACGTAGCGCAGCGGCTCCTCGGCCTTCACATAGGTCCGCTCGAACATGGCCCACAACTCCTGTGCCGTGACCTCCAGGCCCGTGGCGTCGGTGTGCTGTTGCACCACGCCGCTGAATTCCACCTGCAGGCGGCGCGGCATGACCAGACCGTATGCCGACTCCAGCAGGTAGGCGATGCCGCCCTTGCCCGACTGGCTGTTGACACGAATGACCGAGTCGTAGGCGCGGCCGAGGTCGGCCGGATCCACCGGCAGGTAGGGGACCTCCCACATCGTCGTGGCCTTCTGCGCCGCAAAGCCCTTTTTGATGGCGTCCTGGTGCGAACCGGAGAAGGCGGTGAACACCAGATCGCCCACATAGGGATGACGCGGGTGGATGGGCAACTGGTTGCAGTCCTCCACCGCGCGGGCGACGGCATTGATGTTGGAGAAGTCCAGCCCGGGATGAATGCCTTGGGAATACAGGTTCAGTGCCAGGGTGACGAGGTCGACATTGCCGGTACGCTCGCCGTTGCCGAACAGGCAGCCCTCGACGCGGTCAGCCCCGGCCATCACCGCCAGCTCGGCTGCCGCCACAGCGCAACCGCGGTCGTTGTGCGGATGTACGGACAGGACGATGCTGTCGCGCCGGTGCAGGTGGCGGTGCATCCACTCGATCTGGTCGGCGTAGACATTGGGCGTGCTCATCTCCACCGTGGCTGGCAGATTGAAAATGATCTTGTGCTCGGGCGTGGGCTGCCAGACCTCGGTCACGGCATTGCACACCGACACCGCGAACGGCAGTTCAGTGCCGCTGAACACCTCCGGGCTGTACTGGAAGGTCCACTGCGTCTCGGGCTGTTCGGCGGCGAGCTGCTTGATGAGCGTGGCGGCGTTGACCGCGATCTGGGTGCAGCCGGCCTCGTCGACGTTGAACACGATGCGGCGGAAGTTCGGCGCCGTGGCGTTGTACACATGCACGATGGCTTGCTTGGCGCCACGCAGCGACTCGAAGCTGCGGCGAATGAGGTCGTCGCGCGCCTGGGTCAGCACCTCGATGGTGACGTCATGCGGAACATGGCCGCCTTCGATGAGCTCGCGCACGAAGTCGAAGTCGGTCTGCGAGGCCGAGGGAAACGCCACCTCGATCTGCTTGACGCCGATGCCGCACAGCAGCTTGAACATGCGCATCTTGCGCTGCGCGTCCATCGGTTCGAACAGCGCCTGGTTACCGTCGCGCAAATCAGTGCTCATCCAGATGGGCGGTTTGCTGATGACCTGATCCGGCCAGGTGCGGTCCTTGAGGCCCACTGGCGGCATCGGGCGGTATTTGGTTTCGGGGTGCTTCAACATGGCGGCAATCTCCGGCAGGGCAATCGAAATCGGAAGGCATTCGGCGCCGACCGCTGAACTTCAAGGAGCGACGTGATGGCAGCCTGACTGTCGCGCACGCAGGGCCTGGCTGCCGCTGCGTAGTCGTCGCGGGAGACGGTTGGCTGTGATGCGTGCGACGAGCGTGGCAAGTGGCGACATGGACGGGGCTACTGGGTCGGGCGGATTCTGCGGCTGACGCTGCGATGATTCGATCCCTGGCGGGACAGCGGCAGAGCCGTGGGGGCGGATCAGGGGCGCGCCGGACGCAGTCGCCGCGCGTCATCCACACGCCGCAGGCGCAGCATCTGGGCACGCTGCATGACCACCAGGACGGCGGCCGCGGTGCACGGGACAACGATGCGCATGGCGGATGAACAGGGTTTCATAGCTGAGCAACAGTAGCAAAAACACGGCCTTGCGTCAAACGCAAGGGGAATGAACGTCCGGCCTGCAAAGCCCAGCGGCGCGGCGTCGAAAGGCAACCGGTACCCCGGTGGCCTCTTCCGTCGAACCCGACCGTCCTCAGGCCACGGGAACAGCGCCACCTGGTTCAGCGCTGGCCTCGCTCAGCTGAACCGCGGGGTCACGGGCGTCGCGCAGCCCGCCCCGGTTCTGGAAATACGCCGCCGGGGTGGTCCCCAGGGTCTGGCGAAACACCTTGATGAAGGCGCTGACACTGTCATACCCCAGTGACAGCGCCACGTGCTTGACGGCCAACCCCGTGGCCAGCCATTCCAGCGCTTGCGTCAGGCGGGCCCATTGCCGCCATTGCGCGAAGGTCATGCCGGTTTCCTGCACGAATTTGCGGCTCAGGCTGCGCGGGCTGATGTCCGCCCAGCGCGCCCACTGTTCGAGACGCCGGGGGTTGGCGACATCGGCCAGCAGGGCGCGGGCGATGGCCAGCAGGCGCGCATCCGTGGGCCAGGGCAATTGCAGCGGCTCGGTCGGGGTCTGGCGGATTTCGTCCAGCAGCACCAGCAGCAGGCGCATTTGCGCCGGGCCCAAGGGCTTGTCGGGCGCCCAGGCCACGGCACGCTGCATCACCATCACTGCCAGCGGGCTGGCCTGGAAATTGGTAGGCTCGGCCGGCAGGTCGCCGCAGAACTCGGCGGCCAGGAACGCGCCGAAACCCACTGTGGGGCCGTAGGACTGCACCGCGTGCGGCACGCCGGGCGGCATCCAGCCGATGCCACGCGGCGGCGCGAGGAAACGCCCGCGCGCAGTCTCGACCGCGACCAAGCCCTCGGTCAGCAGGAATAGGGTGCCGCGCGCGTGCACATGCGGGGTCGGGTCGAAAGCCACCTCATTGCGCACGCTGACGGCAATGAGTTCGGCGCCGCCACCGCTGTCGATGATTTGCTGGATGTCACACGGAAGTCCCATGATCCTGGTTTGGCTGGTTTGCGATATAAGTTGGCATAGTAAAGCGACTTCGCCAGGATTTGTCCCTCTAACATGCGTTGACTGCTGGGTTTGGGCCGCGGCAGGAATTGGGGTCTATCCCTAGAATCAGTTTTCGTCGCTCGTGCGACCAGCGCAAATTGGCGCGGTGGTTCGTCCTGTGTCGATTCTCCTCCGGCTCGCTCGTCGTCACCATACCGCACCGCAAACAGGATTCGATGGCTATGCACCGCTTGATCGCGCCCCGGCGCGCCTTATGGATGGCCCTGGGTACCGCGCTGCTGGCGGGTTGCACCACGGTCGGGCCGAACTTCAAGGCGCCGGCGGCACCCCTGGTGGGTGGCTACACGCGCGCAGCACAGCCGGCGGCCATCGCATCGGCGCCGGGAGCCTTGGGCGGAGCGCAGAACTTGGTCGCGGCCTCGGCGGTTGCGGCCGACTGGTGGACCGGTTTCGGTTCGGCGCGGCTCGATGCGCTGGTGGCCCAGGCGCTGCAGAACAGCCCCACCTTGGCTGCGGCGGAAGCCACCTTGCGCCAGGCGCAGCAAACCTACGCGGCGCAAGCCGGCTCCACGCTGTATCCCACGGTCAACGCCAAGCTCGGCGCCAGCCGCAATGCCTCCAACGCAGCGAGCTTCGGCCAGAACGGTGGTGGCCAGACCATCTACAACCTCTACAGCGCCGGCATCGCCGTGGGCTACAACCTCGACCTGTTCGGCGGTAACCGCCGTGCGCTCGAAGCGCTGGCAGCGCAGGCCGACTACCAGGCCTACCAGTTGGCCGGCGCGCGCTTGTCCCTGGCTGGCAATGTGGTCACCACCGCCTTCGGCCAGGCCCAGGTGGCGGCGCAGATCGAGGCCACCGAAGCCATCCTCAAGGCGCAGCAGAGTCAACTCGATATCGCCCACAAACGCTTTGAGCTCGGCGCCGCCGCCAAGGCCGCTGTGCTCACCCTGCAAACCCAGGTGGAGCAAACCCGCGCCACCTTGCCGCCGCTGCGCAACAAGCTGGAGCAGGCAGACCATCTGTTGGCCGTGCTCATCGGCCAGGCGCCGGGTGCTGCCGACGTGCCGCGCTTCACACTGGCCGATTTCCAGTTGCCCGCGACCCTGCCCCTGGTCGTGCCCTCCGAGCTCGTGCGACAGCGCCCCGACATCCAGGCCTCCACCGCCTTGCTGCACGCGGCCACGGCGCAATATGGCGTGGCGGTGTCCAACCTCTACCCGCAGCTCAACCTCAGCGCCAGCCTGGGCACCCAGGCGCTGACCACCGGCGCGTTGTTCGGGCCGGGCTCGATGATCTGGAGCCTGGCCGGCTCGCTGGCACAGCCGCTGTTCAACGCCGGGCTGAAGGCAGGAGCGAATGCCGCAGAAGCCAGCTTGCAAGCCGCTGGAGCGAATTACCAGCAGACCGTGCTGCAGGCGCTGCGCAATGTGGCCGATGCCCTGCGCCAGCTCGACAACGACGCCCAGACCTTGCAGGCGCAAGCCGCGGCGGATGCTTCGGCGCAGGAATCGCTCAAGCTCGTCGAGCAGCAGTACAAGCTCGGCGCGGCCAGTTACCTGCAATTGCTCACCGCACAGCAGCAGGCGCAGCAGACCCGCATCGGCCTGATCGCCGCGCAGGCCGCGCGCCTGGCCGACAGCGCGGCCCTCTACCAGGCCATGGGTGGCGGCGTGGTCACCACGGCCGATCCGGCCGCGGGGCGCTGAAGTCGGGCCTTCAAACCCTTGCACAAGACAGCAAAAACGGAGTCATCGATGACCAAAGGCACCACCAAACGCATGATCATCATGCTCATCATCGCCGCCGTGGTGGTGGGCGGCCTGGTGTGGTTTCAGCAGTTCAAGACCACCATGATCGGCAAGGCGATCAAGGGCATGTCGAATCCGCCCCAGACCGTGTCCACCATGGTGGCGCAGGAGTCGAGCTGGCAGCCCACGGTGGAGGCGCTCGGCAATCTGAGCGCCAGTCAGCAGGCCAGCCTGAGCGCCGAAGTCGGCGGCCTGGTCACGGCGATTCATTTCGATTCGGGCGAGAAGGTTTCTGCCGGCAAAACGCTGGTGGAGCTCAACCCGTCGCCGCTGAAAGCCCAACTCGCTCAACTGCAGGCCCAGGCGGCCCTGGCCGAGCTCAACCTCAAGCGCGACACCGCGCAGCTCAAGGTGCAGGCCATCAGCCAGGCCGTGGTCGATACCGACGCCGCCACGCTGAAAAGTGCGCAAGCCCAGGTTGCGGCGCAGCAGGCGCTGATTGCGCAGAAGACCATCACCGCCCCGTTCAGCGGCCAGCTCGGCATTCGCCAAGTCAATCTGGGCCAATATCTGGCGCCCGGCACGGCCGTGGTCACGCTGCAGAAACTCGATCCGATGGAAGTTGATTTCACCGTGCCGCAGAATCAGATCGATCTGGTGCATGTGGGCATGCAGGCCGTGGTCCAGACCAGTGCCGTGCCCGGCAAGACCTTCGACGCCAAGGTCACGGCGGTCGAGCCCCAGGTCAACACCGCCACCCGCAACCTCACGGTGCGTGCCCGGGTGCCCAACCCCAAGGGCGAGTTGCTGCCCGGAGTGTTTGCCACGGTGCACATCACCCAGGGCAAGCCGCAAGAGTACGTCACGCTGCCCAATGCCGCAGTGGCCTACAACCCCTACGGCGCCACGGTGTTCATCGTGAAGGATGACGGCAAAGGCCCGGACGGCAAACCCAAACTGATTGCCGAGCAGCGCTTCATCACCACCGGCCCGACCCGTGGCGACCAGGTGGCGGTTCTCAAGGGCGTGAAGGCCGGCGAGACCGTGGTGACGGCAGGCCAGCTCAAGCTGCGCAACGGCACGCCCATTCTGGTGAACAACAGTGTGCAACCGGCCAACAGCGCGAACCCGCAGGTGCCGAACTCCTGAGCCCGCCTGAACCTCCGACTGTCGAAGCTGGGCATCGCGCCTGAACGTCCTACCCGAACACCACGCGGCATCGCACATGAACAAGAAATTCACCGACATTTTCATCGCGCGCCCGGTGCTGGCTACCGTGGTCAGCCTGGTGATTCTGGTGCTGGGCCTGCGCTCTGTCGGCTTGCTGCCGGTGCTGCAGTACCCCTACACGCAGAACGCCGTCGTCACCATCACCACCGCTTACCCCGGCGCTGACGCCAATCTGGTGGCCAGCTTCATCACCACGCCGCTGGAAAACGCCGTAGCCCAGGCCAACGGCAT
The DNA here is from genome assembly GCA_013044035.1 of Burkholderiales bacterium. Taxonomy (GTDB): domain Bacteria; phylum Pseudomonadota; class Gammaproteobacteria; order Burkholderiales; family Burkholderiaceae_C; genus Thiomonas_A. The sequence goes on along the minus strand of JABEVE010000058.1, from coordinate 15,986 downwards.
CGACTACATGACGTCGAGCAGTGTGCAGGGCGTGAGCACCATCACCGCGAACCTGCGCCTGAACTACGACCCGGACAAAGCCCTCACCGAGATCAACACCAAGGTCAATTCGGTGCTGAACCAGTTGCCACCGGCGGCGCAAAAGCCCGTGCTCACCGTGAGCATCGGCCAGACCATCGATGCGATGTACATGGGCTTTTACAGCAAGGTGCTCAAGCCGAACCAGATCACCGACTATCTCGTGCGCACGGTGCAACCGAAGTTGCAGGCCATCGAGGGGGTGCAGACTGCCGAGCTGCTCGGGGCGAAGAATTTCGCCCTGCGCGCCTGGCTCAATCCGCAGAAGCTGGCGGCCTATGGCCTGACTGCGGCCGATGTCTACACGGCGCTGTCAGCCAACAATTATCTGGCCGCGACAGGCAACGCCAAGGGCCAGATGGTGCAAATCAACCTCTCGGCCAACACCGATCTGAAGTCGCTCGCCGGCTTTCGCAACATGGTGGTCAAAAGCGTGAACGGCCAGGTGGTGCGGCTGGACGACGTGGCCAACGTCACCCTGGGGTCGGATGACTATGACACGTCGGTGGCGTTCGATGGCAAGTCGTCGGTGTTCATCGGCATCCAGGTCGCCCCGGGCGCCAACCTGCTCAGCGTGGTGGCGCGCGTGCGCAAGGCCTTCCCCGACATCCAGTCGCAACTGCCCGCCGGCTTGCAGGGCCAGATCGTCTACGACTCCACCAAGTTCGTCACCTCATCGATCGACGAGGTGGTGAAAACGCTGTTCGAGGCCATCCTCATCGTCACCGCGGTGGTCTTCATCTTCCTCGGCTCGCTGCGTTCGGTCATCATTCCGCTGATCGCCATTCCGCTGTCCATCATCGGCACCTTCACGGTGATGCTGGCACTGGGCTATTCCATCAACCTGCTCACCTTGCTGGCCATCGTGCTGGCGATCGGACTGGTGGTGGATGATGCGATCATCGTGGTGGAGAACGTCAGCCGCCACCTCGAAGAGGGTATGACGCGATTCGACGCCTCGGTACGCGCGGCGCGCGAGCTGGCCAATCCCATCATCGCCATGACCATCGTGCTGGTGGCGGTGTACGTGCCCATCGGTTTCATGGGGGGCTTGACCGGAGCGCTGTTCACCGAGTTTGCCTTCTCCCTGGTCGGTACGGTGGTCATGTCGGCCATCATCGCCCTGACCTTGTCGCCAATGATGTGCTCGCGGCTGCTGAAGGCACCCGACCCGCAAAGCCGCAGCTGGCAGGACCGCCTGGTGCTGTTCCTCGACCACAGTTTCGAGCGCCTGCACAAGCGCTACGAGCGCACCCTTCACGGCTCGCTCGATTTCCTGCCGGTGACGGCGGTGATGGCCATCATCATCCTCGGTTCCATCTATTTCCTCTACAGCACCTCCAAGTCGGAACTGGCGCCACAGGAAGACCAGGGTGTGCTCATCTCCATCGCCTTCAACAATCCCACGGCCACGCTGGCCCAACGCGAACTCTATTCCAAGCCGGTCTACGATGTCTTCAAGTCTTTCCCCGAGAACGACCATGTCTTCCAGTTCAACACGCCCAGCCAGGTGATTGCCGGCATGGTGCTCAAGCCCTGGGATCAGCGGTCGAAAACCACCAACCAGCTGCAGCCGGTGCTGCAGCAAAAGCTCAATCACATTGCCGGCTCGCAGATCGCGGTGTTCCAGCCACCTTCGCTGCCGGGTGCGCGCGGCCTGCCGGTGCAGTTCGTCATCACCACCACCGAGCCGTTCGACAAGCTCTACGCGGTCTCGCAGCAGTTTCTGCAGCAGGCGCTCAAGAGTGGCAAGTTCATTTTCCTGCAGTCGGACCTGCGCATCGACCTGCCGCAGACGCGCATCGAGATCAACCGCAACATGGCGGCCCAGCTCGGTTTGACCATGCAGGACATCGGTTCGGCGCTCTCGGCCATGCTGGGCGGCGGCTATGTCAACTTCTTCGAACTGGACGGGCGCTCCTACAAGGTCATTCCCCAGGTCGAGCAGAAATTCCGTCTCAATCCCGACCAGCTCAAGCACTACTACGCGCGCACCAGCAGCGGCGCCATGGTGCCGCTGTCCACCGTGGTGCACCTGACAACCACGGTGCAGCCCGAGACCATCAACCATTTCCAGCAGCTCAATTCGGCCACCATCCAGGGCGTGTCCATGCCCTTCGTGGCGCAGGGCCAGGCGCTGTCGGACCTGAAGCAACTGGCGCAGCGCACCCTGCCTGCCGGCTACAGCTTCGACTACGCCGGCCCCTCGCGCCAGTTCGAGCAGGAATCCGGCGGCCTGGTGCTCACCTTCGCCTTCGCGCTGATCATCATCTTCCTGGCGCTGGCGGCGCAGTTCGAGAGCTTCCGCGACCCCATCATCATCCTGGTGTCGGTGCCCATGGCCATCTCCGGCGCCATGCTGTTCATCAACCTCGGCATTGGCGGCGCGTCGCTCAACATCTACACCGAGGTCGGCCTGGTCACGCTCATCGGCTTGATTTCCAAGCACGGCATCCTGATCGTGGAATTCGCCAACAACCTGCAGCGCGAGGGTCGGACCAAGCGTGAGGCCATCGAGCATGCCGCCGGCATGCGCCTGCGCCCCATCCTGATGACCACCGCGGCCATGGTGCTCGGCGTCGTACCGCTCATCACCGCCACGGGTGCCGGTGCCGTCAGCCGCTTCAACATGGGCCTGGTGATCGCCACCGGCCTGTCCATCGGCACGCTGTTCACCTTGTTCGTCGTGCCGGCGATGTACATGATGCTGGGTGCCGACCATAGCCATGAGGCCCGCGCCCAGGCATTGCGCGACGCCGAGGCCGGCCTGGCAACGAACGCCTCTGGCACTCCCGCCACCCCGCAAGGCAGCTGAACGCAGGGACTGGGAAAACCGGCTGGCAGCGGCCGGGCGACAGCCGATTTCACCAAGCGGCCGTTCCCGCCGCAGCGGTTGTGGCGCGCGTGCCAAGCCGCTGCGGGCATGGCGCGGCCTTCCAGCGCCCTCCCTGCAGGCGGCGCAGGGCCGCTCAGACCAGCCGGTCGGCCGCCCTTTGCACCGCCTGCAACTTGCGCCCGCTGCGGCGTTCCCAGTCGGCAGCCTGATCCTCGTCGACCGGACCGACATGGAAGTAGCGCGCCTCAGGGTGGGCGAGGTAGAACCCGCTGACGCTGGCGGCCGGCAGCATGGCCCAGCTTTCGGTCAGGTGCATGCCGATGTCGCCGGCAGCTAGTGCGCGGAACATGGCCTCCTTCACCGAGTGTTCAGGGCAGGCGGGGTAGCCCGGGGCGGGGCGGATGCCGCTGTATTGCTCGGCGATGAGTTGGGCGTTGCTGAGCTGCTCGTTCGCCGCGTAGCCCCAGAAATCGGTCCGCACACGCAGGTGCATCCATTCCGCCATGGCCTCGGCCAGGCGGTCGGCCAGGGCTTTGAGCAGGATGGCGTTGTAATCGTCGAAAGCGGCCATGAATTCCTCCACCTTCTGCTCCACCCCCAGCCCTGCCGTGACGGCAAACAGGCCGATGTGGTCCTCGCCAGTGCCCCTTGGCGCGATGAAATCGGCCAGCGCCAGGTTCGGGCGCAACACACCCTCGACCACCGGGCGCTCGGTCTGCTGGCGCAGGCCATGCCAGGTCATCAGCTCGGTCGTGCGGCTGGCGTCGGCGTAGAGCACGATGTCGTCGTCGTCTACGCTGTTGGCGGGGTAGAGGCCGATGGCGGCGTGGGCCTGCAGCCAGCGGCCGTCGACGATGCGCTTGAGCATGGCCTGGGCATCGGCGAACACCTTGCGCGCCTGCTCGCCGACCACGGCGTCCTCCAGGATGGCGGGGTAAGGCCCGGCCAGATCCCAGGTCTGGAAGTACGGCCCCCAGTCGATGAAGGCCGCGACCTCGTGCAGATCGACATTGCGAAACACACGCCGGCCGATGAATTTGGGCGCTGGCGGCAAGCCCTGCGACCAGTCCAGCTTGAGCTTGTTGGCGCGCGCTGCGGCAAGCGTCACCAGCGGGGTTTGCTTCTTGCCGGCATGCTGGGTGCGGATGCGGTCGTAATCGGCCAGGGTCTCGGCGACGAAACGCTCGGCTTGTGCCGACAGCAGGTTTTGCGTGATGCCCACGCTGCGCGAGGCGTCGGGCACGTAGACCACCGGGCCGTCGTAATGCGGCGCGATCTTCACCGCGGTGTGCACCCGGCTGGTGGTGGCGCCGCCGATGAGCAGCGGGATTTTCTTCATCCGGAAATAGTCGTCGCGCTGCATCTCGGCGGCCACGTATTGCATCTCTTCCAGACTGGGCGTGATGAGGCCGGAGAGGCCGATGACGTCGGCTCCTTCCACCTTGGCGCGTGCCAGGATGTCCTGGCAGGGAACCATCACGCCCATGTTCACGACATCGAAGTTGTTGCACTGGAGCACGACGGTGACGATGTTCTTGCCGATGTCGTGCACGTCGCCCTTGACCGTGGCGATGACGATCTTGCCGCGCGACTTCACATCGCCGCCAGCCGCCTCGATCAGGCGTTTCTCCTCCTCGATGTAAGGCAGCAGATGGGCCACCGCCTGCTTCATCACCCGCGCGCTCTTGACCACCTGCGGCAGGAACATCTTGCCCTGGCCGAACAGGTCGCCGACGATGTTCATGCCGTCCATCAACGGCCCTTCGATCACCGCCAGCGGGCGCTTGCCCTCGGCGGCGAACCGGGCGCGCAGCTCCTCGGTGTCGTCGGTGATGAAGTCGGTGATGCCATGCACCAGCGCATGGCTCAGGCGCTGCTCCACCGGGCGCACGCGCCAGGCGTTTTTCTCGCTCTCGTCGCGGACCTTGCCCTTGACCGACTCGGCCATGTCCACCAGACGCTCGCCGGCGTCGGGGCGGCGATCCAGCACCACGTCTTCCACCGCTGCGCGCAGCGCAGGGTCGAGGTCGTCGTACACGCCCATCTGCCCGGCGTTGACGATGCCCATGTCCATGCCGGCCTTGATCGCGTGATACAGGAACACGGTGTGGATGGCCTCGCGCACGGCGTCGTTGCCGCGGAAGCTGAACGACACATTGCTCACGCCGCCAGAGACCTTTGCGCCGGGTAGATGTTGCTTGATCCAGGCCGTGGCTTCGATGAAGTCCACGGCGTAATGGTTGTGTTCCTCGATGCCGGTGGCGATGGCAAAGATGTTGGGATCGAAGATGATGTCCTCGGGCGGGAAGCCCACCTCGTGCACCAGGATGCGGTAAGCCCGCTCGCAGATCTGCGTCTTGCGCCGGAAGGTGTCGGCCTGCCCCTGCTCGTCGAAGGCCATGACCACGGCTGCCGCGCCGTAACGCCGCACCAGCCGCGCCTGGCGGCGAAATTCCGCCTCCCCTTCCTTCATCGAGATGGAGTTGACGATGGCCTTGCCCTGCACGCAGCGCAAGCCGGCCTCGATCACGCTCCACTTCGAGCTGTCGATCATCACCGGCACGCGGGCGATGTCCGGCTCGGATGCCATCAGGTTGAGAAAACGCACCATCGCCGCCTGGCTGTCGAGCATGGCCTCGTCCATGTTCACGTCCACCACCTGCGCGCCGTTCTCCACCTGCTGCCGCGCCACGGCCAGCGCGCGGTCGAACTCGCCGGCCAGAATCATGCGGGCAAAGGCCTTGGAGCCGGTGACGTTGGTGCGCTCGCCGATGTTGACGAACAGCGAGCCCGGCCCGACGACCAGCGGCTCCAGCCCCGACAGCAGCAGCGGTGGAAGCATGGCGGAGTCGGAGGCGGCGATGTCTGCGGGCGAGGTCATGGGTCAGGTGTCTGGGGAGGCCCGCGTTGCGTGACGCGGTGCGAGAATGTCAAGCGATTCCCAAAACCAGAAGATACTAGGCAACGCTCCATGCCCTTGTTTCGCCGCCCACCCGCGTCACGCGTCTCGTCCACCTTGCGCGACTGGACGCCGCGCATCGTCGATGTGCTGCTGCGCATGCCCTCGTGGCTGCGTCTGAACAAGACCGAGGCGCGCATCCTCGCCGGGTATATGGACATTCAGTTCGTGCCGGCCGGGATCGTCTTCATCCGCCAGGACGATCCCACCCATGCCGACGGCATGATGCTGCTGCTGCACGGCGAGGTCAGCGTGGAGAAAAGCGCCAACCAGCAGGTCGACAGCCTGGTCGTGTCCATTGCCCAGCCCGGCGCGTTGTTGGGGGAAATGGGCATACTGAACGACGCGCCGCGCTCCGCCAGTTGCGTGGCCTACACCGACGTGGTGCTGGCGCTGCTCACGCGCGAGGCGCTGGAGCGCCTGGTCAGCGAATTTCCGCCGGTGGCCGCTAAGCTCGCGCTGGGCATCGCTTCGCGCCTGGCCGAGCGCCTGCGCTCGACCTCCAGCAAACTCTCCACGCTGTCGCAAGTCACGGCGGCCATGCATCCGACGCTTGACGCCTCCACGCTCGCAGGTGGGCTCAAGCGCAACAAGGCGCGCCGGCAGTAGGCGGCAAGCACCGCCAGTGCATCCACCGTCGTCCCGGAGCGCCGCGATGCCCCCTGTGCAGCCCCTCAACCACACCGATGTTCTCGCCTGCATGGAGCGGGGTGCATCCCTGGCCGAGGTCATGGCCTGTCTGCTCGAAGCCTTGCAGCAGCGCGACCCGGCCACGCTCGCGGCGCTTGCGGCGCAGAGCGCGCGCATTGCCAACTATGCTGCCCGGGTCGAGCAGGAGCGCAGCGAACATGTTCACATCCTGGATCTGGCCATCGGTGGCAGCGGCACCGGCATCTGGGATCGCGACGTCCAGGCTGGAACCATTCGCTATTCCCCAGGCTGGGCGGCCATTTTGGGGTTTGATGCCGACGAACTCTCGACGCGGATCGAGGACAGCTACGGGCGCATCCATCCTGACGATCTGCCCAAGGTTCGCGCCGCGATGCAGGCGCATTTCGAGCAACGCACGCCCGACTACAGCGTGGAGCACCGCATCCGCTGCAAGGACGGCAGCTACAAATGGATTGCCAGCCGCGGCAAGGTCGTGCGTCGCGATGCCCAGGGCCAGGCGCTGCGCATGGTGGGCACCACCACCGACATTTCCGCCCTGCGCGTGCTCTCGGCGCAACTGCAGCAGCATGTGGAGCTGGTCACGCACCTGACCGACCAGGTGCCGGGTCTGGTGGTCCAGTACCGTCTGTCGTCGCAGGGGCTGGCGGCCGTGACCTATGCCAGCGCCGGCATCCGCGAGATCTACGAACTCACCCCCGAGCAGGTGGCGCAGGACCCGTCGTTGATCGAGCGTGCCATCCATCCGAGTGACCGGGCCGGCTACCGCGCCTCGCTCGCCGAGTCGGCCGAGCGGTTGACGCCCTGGCACCGCGAGTACCGCGTGCAACTGCCCACGCAGGGCGTGCGCTGGCGCCAGGCGGATGCGCGCCCCAGCCGCCTGCAGGACGGCAGCACCGTGTGGCACGGCTTCGTCACCGACATCACCGAGCGCAAGGAAACTGAACGGCAATTGCTCCAGCTCGCCTCGGTCGATGATCTGACGCAACTACCCAACCAACGCAGCTTCATGGCGCGCATGGAGCAGGAGCTGGCGCGCCTGCGCGGCTCCCCCCAGGCCAGGGCGACGGTGCTGATGTGCGACCTCGACCATTTCAAGCGCATCAACGACCGCTACGGCCACGTCAGGGGTGATCGGGTGCTGCAGCACTTTGCCGCCATTTTGCGCAGTCAGCTGCGCAAGGACGATGGCGTGGGTCGTGTCGGTGGCGAGGAATTCGCCGTGGTGCTGTCCGGGGCGAGTCCGGCGCAAGCCCTGCTCTTCGCCAGCCGCGTGCAAAAGCGAACCCTGGATACGCCCTGGATCGAGGGCGACACGCGCATCGCCCTGAGCGTGAGCATCGGCATCGCCACCATGCTGGCGGACGACGCCGACATCGCCGCGTCGCTGTCCCGCAGCGACAAGGCCCTCTACCGCGCCAAGCGCGCGGGGCGCAACCGCATCGAACTCGGCGAGTCTTAGGGCGAGCGTCTCGCGGCACCCGGCCTGACGCGGCCGCCAGGCCGAAGCGCGCCCCTGGCTGCCTAGCCTAGGCCGCCTGCCGGTGGAAGGGGCCGCGCCCGGCCAGCAGCCGTGGTTTTTGGTGATCGACCGCGTGGCCGATGGCGGCGATATGCTCGGGCGTGGTGCCGCAGCAGCCGCCGACGATGTTCACCAGCCCTTCGGCGGCGAATTCGTGCAGCAGGCGCGAGGTCACGTCCGGGGTTTCGTCGAAGCCGGTGTCGCTCATCGGGTTGGGTAGCCCGGCGTTGGGGTAGCAACTGATGAAGGTGTCGGGCGCCGCCCGCGCCAGATCCTGCAGATAGGGCCGCATCAGCGCCGCGCCCAGGGCGCAGTTCAGCCCCACGGCCAGGGGCTGGGCGTGGCGCACGCTGGCCCAGAAGGCCGGCACCGTCTGGCCGGAGAGGATGCGTCCGGAGGCGTCGGTCACGGTGCCGCTGATGATGATGGGCAGACGCTCGCCGCTGGCTTCGAACCATTCGTCGATGGCGAACAGCGCCGCCTTGGCGTTGAGGGTGTCGAAAATGGTTTCCACCAGGAACAGGTCCACCCCCTCCTCGCCCAGCGCCTTCGCTTGCTGGTAGTAGGCGGCGCGCAGTTGCTCGAAGGTGATGTTGCGCGCGCCGGGGTCGTTGACGTCGGGGCTGATGCTGGCCGTTTTGGGCGTGGGGCCGAAGGCGCCTGCGACGAAGCGTGGTTTGTCGGGGGCGGAATGCGCGTCGGCCGAAGCGCGCGCGATGCGCGCGGCGGCACGGTTCATCGCGTCGGCCAGCTCGGCCATGGCGTAGTCGTCCTGCGCGATGGTGGTGGCGCCGAAGGTGTTGGTCTCGACGATGTCGGCCCCGGCCGCGAAATAGCCGTCGTGAATGTCGCGGATGACCTGCGGCTGCGTCAGGTTCAGCAGCTCGTTGTTGCCTTTCACATCGTGGGTGAAGTCCTTGAAGGACGCGCCTGAGGACGCTCCGATCGGTTCGCCACGGTATTGCGCCTCGGTCAGCTTGAGGCGCTGGATCATGGTGCCCATCGCGCCGTCGAGAATGAGGATGCGCTGGCGCAAAAGCTCGGGCAATTGCCGGGCCCGGGTGTAGACGGGCAAGGAGATGCTGGGAGGGGCGGTGGGGGCGTTTGTCATGCAGCGATTTTAGGAGCGGCCCTGGAGCGCGGCGAGCCCAGCCAGGATTTGCGGGACCGCATGCCTGCCGATTCCTCGTTGCCGGTCAAACCTGCGTCGAGCGGGCGCGGACGGCAGTCCGCCGCCACCCTGCCGGACATCACGCTTGTGGCAACAGCATCACCAGTTTGAGGTCGCTGCGCACGGCGGGGCGCAAGGTCAGTTGCTCGTAGATCCGCGCGCCGAGCCGTGGGTGCTGGAAGCGACGTTCGCCGCCCTCGCGTGCCAGCACATCCTGGCTTCGCCAGCAGCGGTCGAAGTCGGGGCTGGCGGCCGCCAGCCCCGCGATCAACTCCGCCAGCGGCGCACTGTCCGCATGGCGCCCGCAGTCTGCACGAAACTCGGCCACCAGGCGCTGCGCGCGCGCTTCCCAGTCGTGGATGAGCTGCCGCGCTGGCGGAAAGACAAACAGGAAGTGCAGCAGGTTCGGGGGCGTCGCGGACCGTTCGGCTCTCGCGGCACGTTCCTCTCTGCGCTTGACGGCGGCTGGCGCCGGTGCCTGGGCGGATGGCGGCCCTGCCGCACTCGCCGTGGCCTCCGCGTCGCCCCAGTCGAGAAACAAGTCGCGAGCCAGCGCGTTCGCCGCCACCACGTCCCAGCGTCGGTCGAGCACATAGGCCGGGCATTGCAGCGCCTGCACGCTGCGCAGCACGGCGGGTGCAGCCCGGCTGGTCGGCAGCGGTTCCGACGGGTCGCGACGCCCGGCAAGGTCGAACACATAGGCCCGTTCCGCCGCCGACAACTGCAGCGCCTGCGCCAGCCGCGCCAGCACCGCCGCCGATGCGGCCACGGCGCGCCCCTGCTCCAGCCAGGTGATCCAGGTGGTGCTCACGGCGCACAGTTGCGCCAGCTCCTCGCGCCGCAAGCCGGGCGTGCGGCGTCGCGCCGAAGCTGCAAGCCCGGCAGCCTGGGGCTGCAGGCGCTGGCGGTGCAGGCGGATGAAATCGCCCAGGTGCTGGCGTTGCTGCTCCGGTGTCACGGCGGGGCCGGGTTCGATGGATGCTGCGCTGGATTCGGCCATGATGGAGGTGAAATGTGGCTGGCATTCGAGGCGTCAGGATAGCGTATCGCATACCAGGATAAACGATGATCTTGTACCAGGATGATTGTTCGCCTATGGTGTGCACCGCGGCCTGTCTGCCGCACGCCTCGGATGGGCTCGGTCCCCAGCGATTGAGCGCCGCGCCCCACCTCATGTCATCCACCCCATCACGCCCTTGTACCCACCATGGACCAGCACCAGCTCGCCGCCGAGCAATTCGGCTCCACCGCCCAGGCCTATCTCACCAGCGCGGTCCACGCCCAGGGCGCGGACCTGGAGCGTTTGCGCGAACTCGGGCGCAAGCGCCCCGGTGCGCACGCGCTCGACCTGGGTTGCGGCGCCGGCCATGCCGGTTTTGCCCTGGCCGAAGCCGGCCTGCAGGTGACGGCTTACGACCTGTCCGCGCCGATGCTCAACGTGGTGGCGCACGAGGCGCAGCGCCGCGGCTTGCAGGGGCTGCAAACCCGCCAGGGCGCGGCCGAGCGCCAGCCCTTCGACGACGCGGCGTTCGATCTGATCGTCACCCGATTCTCGGCGCACCACTGGCTGGACCTGCCCGGCGCACTGGGCGAGGCGCGCCGTGTGCTGCGGCCCGACGGCACGCTGGTCGTGATCGATGCCGTTGCCCCCGAGTCGCCCCTGCTTGACACCCTGCTGCAGACCGTGGAGCTGTTGCGTGACGCCTCGCATGTCCGCGACTACCGGGAGTCGGAATGGCGCGCCATGCTGCAAGCGGCCGGGTTTGCCGCGCCCGAGACGCAGCGCTGGACCCTGCCCATGGTGTTCGACACCTGGGTGGCGCGCATGCGCACCCCCGCGCTGCGCGTGCAGGCCATTCGCGACGTGCTGGCCCAGGCCGCGGCAGAGGCGCGCACGCATTTTCAAGTCCAGCCCGATGGCTCGTTTCTGCTGGATGTGGCGTGGATGCACAGCCGCGTCGGGACCTCGGCTTGACGCCCACGGCCCGAGGGTTGCGGCCAGATCCGACCGCGCAGCAGGCTCGATGGGCGCCGGATGGGCCGTGCCGACGGGGCCGCCCTGGCGTCATTCCGGCCAAGGTCGGCGGGCTAAGATGAACGCACTTGGCGCCCAGCCCGACATTGCAAGCGGCATCCGACGCGCCATCGCCGCCGTTGTTCTGCCACGTTCCAGAAGGAGCATCGCCATGCGTTTGAACCCCGATCGCGGCCCCCGCCGTGGCCTGCTCGCGGCATGCGCAGCCGCGCTGGCCCTGGTTGCGCTCCCCAACCTGGCTGTTGCCGCGCCGATCGTGCAGGCCAGCGGGGCGTGGATTCGATGGTTGCCGGCTGGCCTGCCAGCGGGCGGCTACGTCACCTTGCGCAACACCAGCGCCAGACCCGTGGAGTTGATCGGCGCCGACAGTCCCGACTATGGCAACGCCATGCTGCATCAGAGCATGAGCAAGGGCGGCATGAGCGAAATGCTGCATGTCGAACAGGTGCTCATCCCCGCGCACGGCAGCGTGGCGTTCAAGCCCGGGAGCTATCACATCATGCTGATGCAGCCGAAGAACGACGTGAAGCCTGGCGACAACGTGCCCATCACCCTGAAGTTCGCCGGCGGCATGACCCTGCGCGTGGACTTCGAGGTGCGCAAGGCCGATGCCACCGGTCCCGCCGGCATGACAGGCAAGGGCATGAAGGGCATGGCTCACCAACCTTGAGGCCCTCGCGGAGGTGGCCGCGCGTCGCAATGCCGCTTGAACAGGCCCTACCCATGCGGGGAAACCCCCGTTTCCTACAATGGCCGCTTTTGGTGCCGCCATGAACGCCCCCCAAGCCCCGCTGTTGCATCTCCAGGCGCAAACGCCCGTCACTGCCGTGACCGACCAACCTGCGCGCCTGCGCGAGATTCCCTACAACTACACCTCGTTTTCCGACCGCGAAATCGTCATCCGCCTGCTCGGTGCCGAAGCCTGGGGCTGGCTCGACCAATTGCGCCAGGAGCGTCGCACCGGGCGCAGCGCGCGCATGCTCTACGAGGTGCTGGGGGACATCTGGGTCATCCAGCGCAACCCCTATCTCCAGGACGACCTGCTGCACTCGGCCAAGCGCCGCGGCGCTCTGGTCGACGCCCTGTGGCACCGCCTGCGCGAAATCGACAAGCGCCGCAGCGCGCCGGACATGAACGACCCCCAGGCCCAGGCGCGCGACGCCCTGGTGCTGCAACTGCTGGAGCGCGCCCGCGCCACCGTGGGCGCGTTCGCTGCCTGGTTCGACGAGGTCGCCGCATTGCGCCGGCGGGCGCTGCGCGAATTCGCTCGCCACACCCGCAAAGACAACATCCGCTTCGACGGCCTGGCCCGCGTCTCGCACATGACCGACGCCACCGACTGGCGCGTGGAGGTGCCCTTCGTCGTGCTCTGCCCCGACACCGAAGCCGAGATGGCGCCGCTGGTGCAGGCCTGCGTGGCGCTGGGCCTGACCATCGTGCCGCGCGGCGGCGGCACCGGCTACACCGGCGGCGCGGTGCCACTGGTGTGGAACAGCGCCGTCATCAACACCGAAAAGCTCGAGGAGCTGGGCGCGGTGGAAGTCATCGCCCTGCCCGGCGTGGCCGAGCCCGTGGCCACCATCCGCAGCGGCGCCGGCGTGGTGACGCAGCGCGTGACCGACGCCGCCGACCGCGCCGGTCTGGTGTTCGCGGTCGATCCCACCTCCGCCGACGCCTCCTGCATCGGTGGCAATATCGCCATGAACGCCGGCGGCAAGAAGGCCGTGCTGTGGGGCACCGCGATCGACAACCTCGCCTGGTGGCGCATGGTGGACCCGCAAGGCCGCTGGGTCGAAGTCACCCGCCTGGATCACAACCTCGGCAAGATTCACGACGTCGAGCTGGCGCGCTTTCAGGTGGAGACCTTCGCCGCCGACATGCGCACCCTGCTGAGCAGCCAAGTGCTGGAGATCGAAGGCGCGCGCTTTCGCAAGGCCGGTCTCGGCAAGGACGTGACCGACAAATTCCTCGCCGGACTGCCCGGCATCCAGAAGGAGGGCTGCGACGGGCTCATCACCAGCGCGCGCTGGGTGTTGCACCGCATGCCGCCGCAGGTGCGCACCTTCTGCCTGGAGTTTTTCGGCCAGGCCCGCGAGGCCATACCCAGCATCGTCGAGATCAAGAACTTCCTCGAGAACCGCCCCGGCGGTGCCATCCTCGCCGGCCTGGAACATCTGGACGAGCGCTATCTGCGCGCCGTGGGCTATGCGCCCAAGAGCAAGCGCGGCGCCTTCCCGAAAATGGTGCTGTTCGGCGACATCGTCGGCGAGGACGATGCCGCCGTGGCGCGCGCCACGGCCGAGGTGGTGCGCATGGCCAATGCCCGCGTCGGCGAAGGCTTCGTCGCCGTCAGTGCCGAGGCGCGCAAGAAATTCTGGCTCGACCGCAAGCGCACCGCCGCCATTGCCCGCCACACCAACGCCTTCAAGATCAACGAAGACGTGGTGATTCCACTGCCGCGCATGGGCGAGTATGTCGACGGCATCGAGCGCATCAACATCGAGCTCTCGCTGACGAACAAGCTGCAACTCGCCGCCGAACTCGACCGCTTCCTGCGCGGACGCCTGCCGCTGGCGCGGAACGAGGAGCTGAGCGAGGGCGAGGCCCCCGTCGCCGCCGACGAGCTGGAAGCCTTACGCGAACAGGCGCTGGAGCTGCTCGGCGGCGTGCATGCGCGCTGGAGCTTCCTGCTGCAGGCGCTGGATGCGCCGCTGTCGCAGGCCTTGTCGCATTTCGCCGCACTCGGGCTGGCCCCGGCCGAAACCGCGGCGATGCAGATGCTGCACCGCCAGCCGCGGGCGCAGCTGTTCCATCTTCTGCAGGACCACAGCCTGCGGGTGTCGTGGAAGGCCGACATCCGCCGGCCGCTGCACGCGCTGTTCGCCGGCGGCGCCTTCGAGCCGCTGCGCCGCGAGTTCGACGCCATCCACAAGCGCGTGCTCAAGGGCCGCGTCTGGGCGGCGCTGCACATGCACGCCGGTGACGGCAACGTGCACACCAACATCCCGGTGAACTCGGACGATTACGCCATGCTGCAGGCCGCGCAGGCTGCGGTGGCGCGCATCATGGCGCTGGCGCGCCATCTGGACGGGGTGATTTCCGGCGAGCACGGCATCGGCATCACCAAGCTGGAGTTCCTGACCGACGCCGAGATCGCCCCGTTCCGCGACTACAAGCTGCGCGTCGACCCCGAAGGCCGGTTCAACAAAGGCAAGTTGCTGCACGACCCCAGGCTGCCCGCCGACCTGACCAACGCCTACACCCCGAGCTTCGGCCTGATGGGGCACGAGTCGCTGATCATGCAGCAAAGCGACATCGGCGCGATTTCCGACTCCATCAAGGACTGCCTGCGCTGTGGCAAGTGCAAGCCGGTGTGCGCCACCCATGTGCCACGCGCCAACCTGCTGTATTCGCCCCGCAACAAGATCCTCGCCACCTCGCTGCTGGTCGAAGCCTTCCTGTACGAAGAGCAGACCCGGCGCGGCATCAGCATCCACCACTGGGAAGAGTTCGAGGACGTGGCCGACCACTGCACTGTGTGCCACAAATGCCTCACGCCTTGCCCCGTGGACATCGACTTCGGCGACGTGTCGATGAATATGCGCAACCTGCTGCGCAAGATGGGCAAGAAGAGCTTCAACCCCGGCGGCAGCGCCGCCATGTTCTTCCTCAACGCCACCGACCCGCGCACCATCAAGACGGTGCGAACCGGTTTGATGCAATGGGGCTTCAAGGCACAGAATGCGGCGGTGAAGCTGCTGCGCGGTCCGGCGAAACGGCAGACGGCCGCGCCTCCCGCCACCACCGGGACATCGTCGCTGCGCGAGCAGGTCATTCACTTCATCAACAAACCCATGCCGGGTGGGCTGCCGAAAAAAACCGCGCGCGCCCTGCTCGACATCGAAGACAAGAATTTCGTCCCCATCATCCGCAACCCGGCCACCACCACGGTCGACAGCGAAGCCGTGTTCTATTTCCCCGGCTGCGGCTCCGAGCGCCTGTTTTCCCAGGTCGGCCTGGCCACCCAGGCCATGCTGTGGCAGGTGGGGGTGCAGACCGTGCTGCCGCCGGGCTATCTCTGTTGCGGTTACCCGCAGCGCGGCGCCGGGCAGTTCGACAAGGCCGAAGCCATCATCACCGACAACCGGGTGTTGTTCCACCGCGTCGCCAACACGCTCAACTACCTCGACATCAAGACCGTGGTGGTGAGCTGCGGCACCTGCTTCGATCAGTTGCAGGGCTATGACTTCGACAAGATCTTCCCCGGCTGCCGCATCGTCGACATCCACGAATTCCTGCTGGAGAAAGGCGTCTCCCTGCCCCACACCGGCACCGCCTACCTCTACCACGACCCCTGCCACAGCCCGATGAAGCAGCAGGAGCCGCTGAAAACGGTCAAAGCCCTGCTGGGCGACGGCGTGCGCAAGAGCGAGCGCTGCTGCGGCGAAAGCGGCACCCTGGGCGTGAGCCGCCCCGACATCTCCACCCAGGTGCGCTTTCGCAAGGAAGAGGAACTGCGCGCCGACGAGGCCGCGCTGCGGGCGCAGGGCCACAGCGGCGACATCAAGATCCTCACCTCCTGCCCGAGCTGCCTGCAAGGCCTGTCGCGCTACCGCAACGACCTGCAAAGCGGCCTGCTGGAGGCCGACTACATCGTCATCGAGCTGGCCCGCCACATCCTCGGCGAAGACTGGATGCCGAAGTATGTGCAAGCGG
>JABEVE010000057.1 GCA_013044035.1 Burkholderiales bacterium | reverse complement strand
GACGCGCAGGGCCTCGTGCTCGGCATTCAAGCCGCGCTGCTTGGCCTGGGTGTATTTCACACCGCCATGGCCGTTCCTGGCGTGCAGTCTCAGGCGCCTACCGTTTCCCCTCAGTCTCAACCCCAACCGGAGCAAACTTCGTGAAAATCATCCTGGCATCCATTTTGGCGCTGGCGCTTGGAGCTTGCGCAACAACGACGCCCCAGGCACAGACGCAGTATGTGCAGGCCTGCGCGGCTTACGGCGCCGCCCTGACGACTGCTGCCACCCTGCGCAAGGACGGCAAGCTGACACCGGCGCAGATTGCCCAAGTCTCCCTTGTCGATCAGCAGATCACGCCGATCTGCACCGGACCACTACCCGCAAATCCAACTGCCCAGACGCAGCAAATCACCGCTGCGCTGACAACGCTGGCAATCATGCAAGGAGTGAAGAAATGAGCGCTGTACCCGATCAAACCCAAGTCGCCCTGCAAACCGTGCTCAACACTGCTGAATCCATGGCGCCCGCTGCCGTTGGTGTCGGTCTTGGGGTTGCCAGTGCGGCGAATCCCAACGTCGCTCTGGCGATCCAGCTCGGCATGGCCGCGCTCCCGCTCCTGCAACAGAGCATGGCCCTCGCGCAAGCCGGCAACGCCGATCCTGCGCAGGTCGCCGCACTCTGGGCTAATGTCAACGCCATTGTGCAATCCGGGCATAACGCATGGGTTGCGCAAAACGCGACTGCTGCGGCAACACCGGCAGCCTGACATGCGCATCCTCGGTGAAGTCGCGTTGGGTGTCCTTGTCGCGCTCGGCCTGGTGGCTGCCGTGGGTGCTGACATTGTGTGGTCTGTTATCCAGTCGATCCTCCGGAGGCGCGATCATGACTGATCCGGCAGCCATCGACATGGCGCGACTGTGCGCCCGAGCCTACACCGACCCGCCGACCTACGGGAAAGCTGACGGTGCGGGGCGAGCGCATGTTTACGATGGCATCGTGGTGTTTCGTGGGACCGACGATCCCGCTTCCATGCTCACTGACTTGGACATTGCCACAGTCGCCGTCCCGCAGCTCGGCACCCTGCACGATGGATTCTGGGATGCGTTCGGGGAAGTCGCCCCCCCGCTGATGAAGCTCAAGCCGCAAATCATTACGGGACACAGTTTGGGCGCGGCGTTGGCTCTGATCTACGCGGGTGAGCTATGCCGCGCAGGCTATGCGCCGTCTGCCGTGTATGCCTTTGAGCCACCCAGGCTTGCAATGGACGACACGCTGCGCAAACTGCTCGATGCCCACGGCGTCATGCGGTTTTGCACCCGCAACGGGCTTGATCCGGTGACTGAAGTGCCGCCGTGGATGAGCCTTCCCGGGAATCTGTCCAGCATCGGCAACGTGACCGGCACACTCGATCTGATTTCGTATCACTTGATTGACAACGTGATCAAGAGCCTGGCGTAGCCTGTCTGGCGCTGGTCACGGGCGACGATGACCAGATGCGAGCGTTAGCGGGTGTTAAATCCGCGCCGCGATGTCCTCGGCAGTCTCGCGGTAATAAACGCGCGACAACATTTTGAGGTCGGCATGCCCGCTGACCCGGGCCAGCGTGAGAACATTGACCTTGCGCGCCAACCGCGTAAGCGCCTCCGCCCTCGAATCGTGGAAATGCAGATCATGAATGCCGAGCCGATCCCGCGTCTTGCGAAACAGCGCATCCAGACTGGCGCTGCTGATCTGCAGGCACGGATCACGATGCGCCACCGTTGTCAGCAGGCGCACAGCGGCGCGTGTGAGCGGCACTTCGCGCGGCTTGCCGGTGAGGTACTGCATCTTGTGGGGCACCCTGGCGACACGGCGTCTGAGGTCCAGCGTGTTGGCCCCGAGCGCCAGGACTTCCCCGGCGCGCATGCCGGTGCGCAGAGCCACCAGAAAGGCCAGCGCGACCTCCTGAGTCTTGCTCTGCGGGACGTGCCCGGTGCGGTAGTGCAGGGCGCGGCAAATGGCGCGAACCTCGGCAGGCGACACGCGGCGCGTGCGCGGCGGATTCTCGCCCGGCAACTTCATGCCGCGTAGCGGGTCACGCTCGGTCCATCTCCATTCGTCCCGTGCCAGGCGTAGGGCGGCGCGTAGCCAGTTCAGATCGCGTTGCACCGACGCAGGCGTGACTTGATGCAATCGGGTGTCTCGCCATGCGGCAATGTCGGGCGCGTCCAGAGCGGCCAGGGGCTTGGCGGCCGCGCTGGACCCGCTGCTGGTGGCATCCGAAAATGACCTACAAACCAACGGTGCGGATTCCATCGGCGGACAGACGGGCATTTACTCTGCCCTGCAGTACGCGCTGCATCGGCAATTCCCGCAGGCCTGGGATGCGCTCAAGTCGAGCAAGCCGATCAAGCTGGCATCAACCGAAGGGCAAAACATGATGCACCTGTACGAGCCCGAGGACAATATGTTCCGCCTCGCCGTGTGGCTCAAGGCCAAGGAAACCGGGGCGACGGATGGCGAAGCCGGGCGCCTGGCCAAGCGCTCGATGCATGACTACCAGATCAACGCGCCATGGATCAACGCAGCGCGCACGACATTCATTCCCTTCATCGGCTACACCTACCGCGCGGTGCCATGGCTGTTGCGCACGGCCGGGATCAAGCCACACAAGCTGCTCAAGCTCATGATGATTGCCGGCGCGCTCAATGCCATGTTCTCGCTGCTGGCGCCTGGTGGCGACAAGAACCGCAAACAGCTCCCCGAGGAAAAGGCCGGTGACGTGTGGGGCCTCGTGCCCAAGCTGATGCGCATGCCGTGGAATGACCGCAACGGTTCGCCCGTGTACCTGGACATCCGCCGCTTCTTGCCCATGGGCGATGTGTTCGACCTGGGTGAGGGCCATGCCGCCGTGCCGCTGCTGCCATCGCTGTACCCGAGCGGCCCACTGGCGACCGTCGGCGAGATCGTGTTCAACAAGTCGCTGTTCACGGGTGATCCCATTGTTCAAGGCACCGACACGACCAAAGAGAAAACCGAGGAAATTGCAGACTACCTCTACAAATCGTTCATGCCCAACGTGGTCGGCATTCCCGATACCTATGCAACGCAGAACGTGGCCAATGCCATCAACGGGAAGACGGACCCGTTCGGCCGCCAGCAGTCGGTGACGCAGGCTGTTGCCTCCAGCTTTGGGGTCAAGCTCGGGTCCTACCCATCCGATGTGTTGCGCACCGCCGCCTTCGGCAAGCTGTGGCACCAACGCGACGAGATCAAGATCAAGATCAAGGGGCTCGAGCGGCAACCGCATGAGCACGGCATCTCGCAAGCCGATTTTGATCGGCAGCAGGCCTATCAACTTGCGAAAATTCAAAAACTCAATGCCGACTTCATGAAGAAGTTCCCTTGACCAGGTGCGTGCCCATCAGCGCAGGGATGAGGCGCCGAGCGGGAACGCCGCTGGCACTGGATATTGGACAGCGTCCAATAAGTGTCCAATATCCAAGATAAAGTGGTCAGATGCGAGCGGATCTAACCCCTTGCATTTCTTGGCTCCCCGACCTGGGCTCGAACCAGGGACCTACGGATTAACAGTCCGGCGCTCTACCAACTGAGCTATCGGGGAACAGCCAGCAAGTATAGCCTTGGCTGAACGCTGTCAGCAAGAGGCAGTCTTGTCCAACGAGGTATGAGCCTGGAGGGTGCTGGGAGGTGCGGTTGAGCGGCTGATGGGCAGTGCGCTGGCGCGGTGCGTCGATCATCCTGGGGATGGTGATCGACATGAACGAAGCGCAGGTGCGCACCTTGGTGCAGGTGCGTCAGATTCTGGAGGGGACGCAGGAGCTGGAGTTCCGTGCAGCCGAGGACGATGAAGGCCGTTACTGGTGGATCGACGAGGTCTTGCGCCGACTGGACTACCGCCAGTTGGGGCGCCCGGATCGGGGTGCAGTGCGGGCCTACCTGCAGCGCCTCAGCGGCTGCAGCCGCGCCCAGGTCACACGCCTGGTCGGGCGCTGGGTCGCGGGCGCGGCCCTGGTGAAGCAGTACCGCGCCCCCGAACACGCTTTCGCCCGGCGCTACACGGCGGCGGACGTGGCCTTGCTGGCCGATGTGGACCGCGCCATGGGAACGCTGTCCGGGCCGGCCACGGCCTGCGTGCTGCGCCGCCAGCGGGATGTCTTCGGCGATGCCCGGTTCGAGCGCCTGGGCTCGATTTCGGTGGCGCACCTGGACAACCTGCGCAGCAGCGACGGCTACCGCCAGCAGCGCGTGGTGATGACCAAGACCAGCGGCGAGCGGGCCGCCACCATCGGCGTGCGCCGCGCGCCGGTGCCCGAGGGGCGCCCGGGGTTCATCCGCATCGACAGCGTGCATCAGGGCGACCTCGATGGCGTCAAAGGCCTGTATCACATCGACGCCGTCGACTGCGTCACCCAGTGGCAGGTCGTCGCCTCGGTGCAGACCATCTCCGAGGCCCACATGCTGCCCGTCATCGAGCAGATGCTGGAGCAGTTCCCGTTCAAGATCATCGGCTTTCACGCCGACAACGGCAGCGAGTACGTCAACCACCGCGTGGCCGGGCTGCTGAACAAGCTGCGCATCGAGTTCACCCGCAGCCGCCCGCGCACCAGCAACGACAACGCCCTGGCCGAGACCAAGAACGGCGCCGTGGTGCGCAAGGTCTTCGGCTACATGCACATCCCTCAGCGCCACGCTGCGCGTTTCAACACCTTCTGCGTCGAGTACCTGAATCCGTTCCTGAACTTCCACCGCCCCTGCCTGTTCGCCACCGAGGTCCCCGACCCCAAAAAGCCCGGGCGCATCAAGCGCGTCTACCGCCCTGCTGATGCCATGACCCAGTTAGACAAGCTCGCCAGCTTGCCCGCGGCCACCACGCACCTTCGCTCCGGCATCACCCTCGAGCACCTGCAGCAACTCGCACGCGCGCTCAACGACGTGCAGGCCGCCGAGGAACTCAACGAGGCTCGGGTCGCATTGTTCAGGAGGGTGCCAGCAAGGGCTTGATCACGACACCCATACACTGGCTCCATCCAAATCCGATCGACGCGCTGCGCGACGCCGATCCCAGCGCCCTCCAGGCTCATACCTGATTTGGAAAAGACTGAGATAGTGCGGATACTGATCGCAAGCAGCGGGTCTGAAAGCGGATCTTGATCACGACAGAAGCTCAGTCGAAGACCGGCGATTCCACGCCGAGGACCTGGTGCAGTTTGGGGCTGGTGGTGGTGTACTGCAGGTGGATCTTCTTGTCGGGGAAGATGG
>JABEVE010000056.1 GCA_013044035.1 Burkholderiales bacterium | reverse complement strand
GGCGGGCAGGGTCTTTATGCCCTCGACATCACGAATCCAGCCAACTTCAGCCAGGGCGGTGCGTCTGCGCTCGTGGTGAAGGAGATCAACCTGAGCAACCTCACCTGTGCCAACAATGCCAACTGCAAGAATGACTTGGGGTACAGCTACGGCACCCCCATCATTCGCCGCATGCACAACGGCGACTGGGCGGTGATTTTCGGCAACGGCTACAACAGCAGCACCGGGACCGCGGCCATGTTCATCGCCACCGTGAAGAACGGTGCCTCGGGCACCAACCCGAGCGGCCAGACCGGCGCCATTTACGAGTTGGATACGGGCGCGGGCCCCAGTTCTGACCCGACCGGCCAGCATCGTGCCAACGGCATCAACTATGTCGCCTCGGCCGATCTGGACGGTGACCATGTGATTGATTACCTGTACGCCGGCGACCTGTTCGGCAACCTCTGGCGATTCGATGTGAGCGGCTGCAATCCCCCGGGCGTGACCACCACCGGCTGCGCCGCTTCGGGCGGATGGACGGTCTCGAAGTTCGGCGGCACGGCGGCAAAGGCGCTGTTCTCCGCCAAGAACGCGTCGTCCACGGTCCAGCCCATCACCACGCAAGTGCAGGTGCTCTCGGTGCCTTCACGCGTGGGGCAGCCGCGCATCACAGTCATGTTCGGCACGGGCAAGAATATTGAAACCGCCGACCAGCTGCCGAACAATTCGCCCACGGGCGTGCAGAGCATCTACGGCGTCTGGGACTGGGACATGAATGGCTGGAATGCGCAGTCCCAGGCACAGTACGCATCCTTGAGCGGCACCCAGAGCATGGACCGCAGCGTGATGCAGCAACAAACGGTGCAGGGCGCTTATGACACCACCGGCCAGGCGTTTGGCGGCACGGGAACCGGATACCGGACCCTGACCACCAACCCCGTGTGCTGGAAGAATTCATCGTCCTGCCCCAGCAACAACAACCAGTTGGGCTTTTATCTCGACTTGCCCAGTTCCGGTGAAAGCATCATCTACAACCCGACGCTCGCGTTCGGGACCTTCATCGTCAACAGCACCATTCCTTCGCCCAATTCGCAAGGACTGAGCTGCTATGCGCCCGCGCCGCCCGGGGGTTGGACCATGGCGATCAATCCGCTCAATGGCGGCGCCTTGCCCAACTCCTTCTTCGCCGACAGCATCGGGAACTTCGTCACCATCGGCGGCCAGATCGTCAGTGGTACATACCTGAACGCGGTAGGCTCCCCGAGCCTCGTCACCTATCAAGGCAAGCCTTACATGATCAACCAGGACAACAGCGGCAATCCCAATGTGCAGCAGGTCAACCCGGCGCCCAACGGTACCGGCCAGCGCCTGACATGGACTGAGCTGCGCTGATCCGGAGGCAAGATGAATCACTGTCAGACCCCGAGAGGCTTCACCCTCATCGAACTCATGATCGTGCTGGTGGTGGTCGCCATTCTGAGCGCCATCGCCCTGCCGGCCTACCAGGACTCGGTGCGCAAGTCGCGCCGCACCGCGGCCAAGACGGCGGTGCTGGATCTGGCCAGCCGCGAGGAGCGCTTCTACACCACCAACAACACCTACTCGGCCACCGCGTCGGACCTTGGCTACAGCGCCCTGCCGGCGGCCGTGCCCGACGCGACGACCAACTTCTACCAACTCAACGTGACGGTGGACAACACTGCCGCGCCGCCGACTTTCACGGTCACCGCCACGGCGCAGGGCGACCAGCAGAGCGATGGATGCGGCAATTTTTCGGTCACAGCCCTGGGGGTGAAGGCTGTCAGCGGCAGTCTGCCGGTGAGCACCTGCTGGTGAAGGCTGGTGAAAGCAGAGCTGTGAAGGCCGGCTGACGCCAGCAGCGTGGTTGCGGGCAGAGCCGCGGCTACACTGCCGGCCATGCAAACGGTACCCGCTTCCATCGTCATCCTCATGTCCGGTCGCGGCACGAATATGGAGGCCATCGTGCGGGCCTGCGCGGCCGAGGCTTGGCCGGCGCGGGTGGCAGCCGTCATCAGCAACCGGCCCGATGCCGCCGGCCTCGCGTTCGCCCAGGCGCAGGGCATCGCGACCGATGTGGTCGATCACCGCCAGTGGTCAAGCCGTGAGGCGTTCGATGCCGAACTCGCTGCACGCATCGACCTGCACGCTCCTGCCGTCGTCGCCCTTGCCGGTTTCATGCGCGTGCTCACACCCGGCTTCGTGCGCCGCTATGCCGGACGCCTGATCAACATCCATCCTTCGCTGCTGCCGGCGTTTGCCGGCCTGGGCACGCATCGGCGCGCGCTCGACACCGGGGTGAAGTGGCACGGCGCCACGGTGCATCTGGTCACTGCGGACGTGGACCATGGGCCCATCGTCGCGCAGGCCGCCGTGCCGGTGCAGGATCACGACACCGAGGAAACACTGGCCGCGCGCGTGCTGGAGCAGGAACACCACATCTACCCCGCAGCCGTGCGCGCGTTGCTGGAGGGGCGGCTGCAGGTCGATGGCTCGTGGGTGCGCACCCTGCCGGCAGGTTGCGTGCAGTCGGGGCGGAGCGCGCCATGAAGTCGCGCGCCCTCGTCGGCACGGCACGCGAATTGCTGCGCGCTGTGTTGCGTTTCGATTTGCCGACCGATGTCGTCCTCTCGCGCTACTTTCGCGCCCATCCCCGACTTGGCCAGCGCGATCGGCATGTGCTGGCGGAGAGCATCTACCAGATCGTGCGCCATCTGCGGCTGTATCGCCAACTGGCCCAAGGCGCCAAGGGTGCGCAAGACCTGCACTTGTTGGCGCTGGGCTGGCAGGGTGATGCGAATGGCCCGCTGGACGAAGCCTTTGCCCCGGAGTTGTTGGCCTGGCGCGAGCAGATGCTGCAGTTCGACCTCTCCACACTGCAGCCCGCGGTGCGCTACAGCCAGCCCGACTGGATGGCGCAGGCGCTGCTGGAGCGCGGCGACATGAACGCTGCCACGTTCCAGTCGCTGGCGCAAAGCCTGCTGCAGGCGGCACCGCTGGACCTGCGCGTGAACCTGCTCAAGACCACGCGCGAAGCCGCCGCTGGCGAGTTGCGCAGCCTGGGCATCGCTGCCGAGCCCATGCGTTATTCGCCCTGGGGGTTGCGCGTGCGAGGCAAACCGGCGCTCAACCGCTCGGCATTGTTCAGTGAAGGCGCCATCGAGGTGCAGGATGAAGGCAGCCAGTTGCTCGCCTTGCTGCTGGCGCCGCGGCGCGGCGAAATGGTTGCCGACTTCTGTGCGGGCGCCGGTGGCAAAACCCTGGCGCTGGGGGCGATGATGCGCAACACCGGCCGTCTCTATGCTTTCGACGTGGCCGAGCACCGTCTAGACAAGCTGCGCCCGCGCTTGGCCCGCAGCGGCCTGTCCAACGTCTATCCGGTGGTCATCGCCCACGAGCGCGACGACCGCATCCAGCGGCTCGCGGGCAAGCTCGACCGTGTGCTTGTCGATGCGCCGTGCACAGGAACCGGCACCCTGCGCCGCAATCCCGATCTGAAGTGGCGCCTGGGCGAAGCCGACGTACTCAAGCTCGCAGCCCAGCAGGCTTCGATCCTGAAGTCTGCCGCCACCCTGCTCAAACCCGGTGGCCGCCTGGTCTATGCCACCTGCAGCCTGCTGCCGGCCGAGAACCGGCTGGTCGTCGAGAGTTTTTTGCGCGAACGGGCCGACTTCGCCCTGCACGACGCCGCCGAAGCCCTGGCACAGCAGCAGGTGGGTTTCGAGTCTCAGCCGGGGCAGGCCATGCTGGAATTGTTCCCCGATCGCCATGGCACCGATGGATTTTTCGCTGCAGTGATGCAGCGGTCGTGAAGCGGTCGTGCGTGCGGCAGGCCGGCGGCGGGATGGCCGCCCATGGCCAGGGCGGCAGGCAGGCTCTGGTCGAGGGGAGGGGAGGGCTTCGCAGTTCCTTGGCGGTCGCAAGGTTTTTGTTCCAGGCGGACTCGTGCGGCTCTCTAAAATAGATAAATCGGCATGTCAACCCGGGCCGTGGAGTTGGCGCCAACACGCTGGCCGACCAACATCATCAAAGTTTTACGGAATGCAAAAACCATGTTGAATCATGTGCTGGATTGGGCGGGCCACGGCTTGCTGCACGCAAGCGCTTGGCAACTCGCGGTCTACACCCTGGCGGTGACGCATATCACCATCGTCGCTGTCACGGTGTTCCTGCACCGCTCGCAGGCCCATCGCGCCTTGGAACTGCATCCGGCGGTCATGCATTTCTTCCGCCTGTGGCTCTGGCTCACTACCGGAATGGTGACCAAGGAATGGGTGGCCATCCACCGCAAGCACCATGCCAAATGCGAAACGGCGGACGACCCACACAGCCCTGTCACACGCGGCATATCCACTGTCATGCTGCGCGGTTCGGAGTTGTATCGGACCGAATCGAAAAATCAGGAAACCCTGGCCAAATTCGGTCATGGCACGCCTGACGACTGGCTGGAGCGCAACGTCTATTCGCGCCTGCCCTGGCAAGGCGTGGGCATCACCCTCGTCTTGAATGTGGTCATGTTCGGCGCCATCGGCGGCACCATCTGGGCGGTGCAGATGCTGTGGATTCCGATCTGGGCGGCGGGTGTCATCAACGGTCTGGGCCACTGGTGGGGCTATCGCAATTACGCCAGCCGTGACAACAGTCGCAACGTCTTCCCCTTGGGCATCCTCATCGGCGGCGAGGAACTGCACAACAACCATCACACCTATCCGACTTCGGCCAAGCTTTCGCTCAAATGGTGGGAGTTCGATATCGGCTGGGCCTACATCCTCCTGCTCACCTGGTGCGGCCTGGCCAAGGCGCGCAAGCTGCCGCCCCAGTCCAAAATGGGCGCGTTGCGCTCACACGTCGATCTGGCGCTGGTGCAGACCGTCATCACGAATCGGTATGACCTGATGGCACGTTACGCCCGCGAAATCAAGCGCGCGATGCACGTTGAACTGCTGCGTGCCCAGGCCGGTATCCGCTCGTCGCAAGGCGCAGGTTCGAGCGGACAGTGGGCGGCCTTGCGCGCCGCGCGCAAACTCATCACGCGCGAACGCGAGACCCTGGACGCGAAAGCGCTCGCCGTGGTCGACGCCGCCGCACAGAACAGCCCGGTGATCGGCAAGCTGCTGCACATGCGCGAGGACCTCAAGGCCGTTTGGGAACAGTCCTCGGCCTCAGCCGAGCAAGTCCGACTGCATCTGCAGGACTGGTGCCAGCGGGCTGAGCAAAGCGGCATTGCGGCGCTGCAGAACATGTCGCTTCGCCTACGCAGTTACCAGACTTGATTGTGCTTCGGATGTGAGGCAGCGGCGGCCATACCGTTGCAATGCCCCATCAAAAAAGCCGCGCAAGCGGCTTTTTTGATGGGGCATTTTGTCGTGCGTCAGGCGCCATGAACAGCGCGCTGTTCATGGCGCCGCTTACTGCAATTGTTGCTGCAGCACCTTGAGTATGTTCTGCGCGGACTGCTGGCTGACGGCGCTGGCCTTCACCGCCTGCACGCTGACCTGTGACACCGAGCCCGCGGGCTGTACCAGGATGCGGAAGTCTTCCGGCTTGACGACGGTCTTGTCGCCGCCGAAGAGCTTGCTGATGAAACCACCCTTGTTCTCCTCGGCCTTCAAGGCCTCCGCCGGATTCACGTAGCGGATGTCATAGGCGCCCGCCGAGCGATTGCGGTCCGTCACGGTGAAGCCCGCTGTGTTGATGGCCAATCCGACCTTGCGCCAGGCTTCGTCAAAGCCGTCCTGCACCTGAAGGGCGCGCCCGTTGTCGATCAAGCTGGCATGCACGGCTGTGGCGGGCGCAACCGCATCGGCCACGGCGGCCTTGGCCTGGGTTTCATTCATCCCCAGGCGCACCATGAGTTTGCGCAGGAACACGGTGTCCAGTGTCGGGTCGGGCGTGCCCGGTTGCCAGGTGGTCTGCGTCTTGTCCTGGTTGGTGTAGACCTCTTTCATGGTCTGGTGGGTGATGAAAATCTCCGTGCCCTTGCCATCCGGGGTGCGCTCGAACACCGTGCGGAAGCGGTCGCGTTCTCCGGTGTCGTACATGCTGTCGAACACCTTGCCAAGATACTTACGAATGAAGTCTTGCGGCAGCTTGGCGCGGTTCTCGGCCCAATCGGTTTCCATGTCGCCGGTGGTCGCGTCGGCTTTGGTGAGGTAGAAGCCGTTTTGCTGCCAGAACTCCTTCACCGTATCCCACAGCTTGTCGGGCGGTGTATCCACCACCAGCCATCGCTGGCTGCCAGCCTGCTCGATACGCATGCCAGGGTACTGCGGCAGCACGGCATTGCTTTGCACGGTTTGCGCTTGCTGCGTGGTGACATTCTGGTAAGCCAGGGCGCTCACCGGTCCGGTCTTGGCACCACCCTCGGTCATGGTGTAGCGTTGCTCGCGAGCCAGTTGTGTGAGGTCCGGCGGCACCACGAGGTCGGGACCGGCTTTGGCGCCTTCGTAATCGACGCTCTTACCCGTGACGACGGTGTTGAGCGAGGAACAGCCACCTAGCGAGGCCAGGGCCAGTGCGAGAGCGGACAAATGCAGGACGTGGGTGCGGCGCATGGTGGATGTTTCAGTGGTGGACGGGGATGCCCAAGTCGGCCAAGGCGGCGCGAAGGGCATCTTGATGGCTGGACAGCGGCGTGAGCGGCAGGCGCAAACTACTACCTATTTTTCCCATGGCAGAGAGCGCCCACTTGACGGGAATGGGGTTGGGTTCGATGAACAGCAAACGGTTCAGTTCCATCAGCTTGAAGTGCAGTTGCGCCGCATCGCTGGCATGGCCGGCGATGGCGGCCATGCACAGCGCGTGCATCAACCTCGGGGCAACGTTGGCCGTCACGCTGACGTTGCCCTGACCGCCCAGCAGCATGAGCGCCACGGCGGTGGGGTCGTCGCCGGAGTACACGGCAAACCCCTGGGGGCGCTGGCGCAGGATTTGCAGCGCGCGGTCGATATTGCCGGTGGCCTCCTTGATGCCGACGATGTTTGGCACTTCGGCCAGGCGCAGCACGGTCTCTGCCAGCATGTCGGCGACAGTGCGGCCGGGCACGTTGTACAGCACGATGGGGATGTCGACGGCTTCGGCGATGGCACGGAAGTGACGGTAGATGCCCTCCTGCGTGGGCTTGTTGTAGTAGGGGACGACCTGCAGTGTGCAGTCGGCGCCGACTTCCTTGCAGAAGCGCGTCAGCTCGATCGCTTCGGCTGTGGAGTTGGCGCCGGCACCGGCCATGATGGGGACGCGCCCCGCGGCGTGTTCGACTGCCACGCGAATGATGTCGCGCTGCTCGTTCACGCTCACTGTGGGCGATTCGCCGGTGGTGCCGACCACGCCGATGCAATCGGTGCCTTCGGCGATGTGCCAGTCGATGAGCTTGCGCAGGGCGTCGACATCGACGCTGCCGTCATCACCCATGGGTGTGACCAGGGCCACGATACTGCCGGTGATTGGGTTCATGCGGGGTTCATGCCACGCTGGGATAAAACCTAGAGATTGTACTTGGCGGGACGCGCCGTAGTGCCTGCCTCGGCATGGTGCGCGGGCATCGGCTCGCGCACCGCGCACACCCGCTGGACGAAGGCTGGTTTGGGCACCTCCACATAACCGTCCTCATAGGCCACCACACGCAGCTCGGGGCGCACCAGGTCGAGCAACTCGCCGGGGCGCAGCAAAAAATCCGGGTTGCCGGGCTTGCCGACGCTGGCATTGCCGAGTGCGAACGTTTCGTAGATGAGCACCCCGCCAGGAGCCACCGCCGCCACGATCCGTGGCAAGAGCGCACGCCAGAGATAGTTGGCGACGATCACGCCGCCGAAGGTCTGTGTGGCGTAGGGCCAGTCACCCGCTTCCAGATCCGCCACACGAACCTGGGCGATGGCCCGCAGCGGCGCCACGGCCTCGGCATCGCGATCCACCGCGTGCACCGCATGGCCACGCTCGGCCAGCAGACGCACATGGCGGCCACTGCCGCAGGCCACGTCGAGCACCGAGGCGGCGGGTGCGATGAGCGGTGCAAAGCGCAGCACCCAGTGCGAAGGCGCAAGTTGCGCGTGTCGTGCATCGGTTGCGTCGAGGCCAGGATGGTGCGAGGGCAGAGTCATGGGTGTGTTGCGCGTCAACGGCGTCGCGACATTCAAGCAGAATCGGCCCGGCCTGGCTTGCCGCCAACCGATCTCCACTCGACCCAAGCCAGGCAGGCCGCTGGGCATGGCTCTTAAAATCCGGCCGCTTGAACTCGTCGAGATAGGCCCGGCGCGGTCTTGTCAAGTCTTGTCAACGTCTTTTCAACCAGACGCCTCGCTGCTGAATTTTTGGGCAGACCCGAGCCGGGCCGCATGAAATCAGGGTTTTCGGCTTTCGGCCTGGTGTCCTATCCCCATCCCGTGGGGATAAGTTTTCGCACCAGCGCAACGGCAGGGGGCAAACGGACACCCCCTGGCCTTCGTCCACAATGTCTTTGTCTGATCCACGATTCCCATGGCAACCCGAACTCCTCCGTCCTACAGCGAAGCCTCCATCCGCGTGCTCAAGGGCCTGGAGCCCGTGCAGCAGCGCCCGGGCATGTACACCTCCACGGTCAACCCGCTGCATGTCCTCCAAGAAGTCATCGACAACAGTGCCGACGAAGCCCTGGCGGGCCATGCCCGACGCATCACCCTGACGCAGCATGCGGACGGCAGCACCAGCGTGCAGGACGACGGCCGCGGCATTCCCATTGGCCTGCATCCCGAGGAGAGGGTGCCGGTGGTGGAGCTGGTCTTCACCCGGCTGCATGCCGGCGGCAAGTTCGACAAACTCGACGCTGGTGCCGCCTATCGCTTCTCTGGCGGTCTGCACGGCGTGGGCGTGAGCGTGACCAATGCGCTGGCCACGCGCCTCGAAGTCGAAGTCCATCGCGATGGCCAGGCGGCCACACTCGCCTTTGCCCACGGTGCCCCGACCGAACCCCTGCGCACACGGTCACTGGCGCGCGGTGAGTGGAAAACCGGCACCCGCGTGCGGGTGTGGCCGGACGCCAAGTATTTCGACACGGTGCTGTTGCCGCAGGCCGATTTGCTGCACCTCTTGCGCAGCAAGGCCGTCCTGTTGCCGGGCCTGGAAGTGAGTCTGGTGCGGGAGAAGACCAGCGAGATACAGACCTGGCGTTTTGATGAAGGCCTGCGCGGCTATCTGCACGAGGCGCTGGGAGACACGCCGGTGCTGGTCGAATTCGAGGGCGAAGGCCAGGCCGGCAGCCAGACCGACGGCTTCGCGGCGGGCGAGGGCGCGGCATGGTGCGTCGCGTTCAGCAGCGAAGGCAATGTGCTGCGCGAGTCCTACGTCAACCTCATTCCCACACCGGCCGGCGGCACGCATGAGTCGGGCTTGCGCGAAGGCCTATTCCAGGCTGTGAAAGGTTTCATCGAACTGCATGCGCTGTGTCCCAAGGGTGTGAAGCTGCTGCCGGAGGACGTGTTCTCTCGCGCCTCTTTCGTGCTCTCGGCCAAGGTGCTCGACCCGCAGTTCCAGGGCCAGATGAAAGAGCGCCTGAACAGTCGCGACGCGGTGCGCCTGGTGTCCGGCTTCGTGCGCCCGGCGCTGGAGCTGTGGATGAGCCAGCATGTCGAGCACGGCAAGGCGCTGGCGGAGCTTGTGATCGCCCAGGCGCAAAGCCGTCAGCGCGCAGCGCAGAAGGTGGAGAAACGCCGGGGCTCGGGCATGGCCGTGCTGCCGGGCAAACTGACAGATTGCGAAAGCCGAGACGTGGCGCGTAATGAGGTGTTCCTGGTGGAGGGCGACTCGGCCGGAGGTTCGGCCAAGTTGGGGCGTGACAAGGAATTCCAGGCGGTGCTGCCGTTGCGCGGCAAGGTGCTCAATGCCTGGGAGGTGGAGCGTGACCGGCTGTTCGCCAACCAGGAAATTCACGACATCGCCGTGGCCATCGGGCTCGATCCGCATGGGCCGAACGACGCGGTCGACTTCGCCCAACTGCGCTACGGCAAGGTTTGCATCCTGAGCGATGCCGATGTGGACGGTTCGCACATCCAGGTGCTGCTGCTCACGTTGTTCTTCCGCCACTTTCCGCAGCTCGTCGCCCGTGGCCACGTGCATGTGGCACGGCCGCCGCTGTTCCGCGTGGACGCACCGGCGCGCGGCAAAAAGCCGGCTGCCAAGGTGTACGCCCTGGACGAAGGCGAACTCACCGCCATCCTCGACCGCCTGCGCAAGGACGGCGTGCGCGAAGGCGCCTGGAGCGTGTCGCGCTTCAAGGGCCTGGGCGAGATGAGCGCCGAACAGCTTTGGGAGACCACCCTGAACCCGGACACACGCCACCTCATGCCGGTACACCTCGGCCGAGCTGGCGAGACCGCCACCACCGAACTGTTCGTGCAGCTCATGGGCAAGGGCGAAGCCCAGGCACGCCGCAACCTGATGGAGGCCTATGGCGATCAGATCGAGGTGGATGTTTAGGGCGGACACCGTGCGCCAGAGTGCTCGGCGCCCGCTGCTCGATCATCGACGCGCTTGGTGTGTTTTTCTTCGCTCCCCTCGCGTCCCCATGCTTGCTGTTTTCATCACCGCCTCATGACCACACCTGCCGACCCGACACCTGACCTGTTCTCGAACCCGCCCGCATCCCTGGATGTGGCTGACGCCGACAATCCCTCACTGGCCGACTACGCGCGTCAGGCCTATCTCGACTACGCCATCTCCGTGGTCAAGGGCCGCGCCCTGCCGGACGTGTGCGACGGTTTGAAGCCCGTGCAACGCCGCTTGCTCTATGCGATGGACCGCATGGGCCTGGCCTCGGGCGCCAAGCCGGTGAAGTCCGCGCGCGTGGTGGGTGACGTGCTCGGCAAGTTCCACCCACACAGCGACCAGGCCGCCTACGACGCCCTGGTGCGCCTGGCGCAGGACTTCGCCCAGCGCTATCCGCTGATCGACGGCCAGGGCAATTTCGGCAGTCGCGACGGCGACGGCGCCGCCGCCATGCGCTACACCGAGGCGCGGCTCACGCCCATCGCCCGGCTGCTGCTCGACGAAATCGACATGGGCACGGCGGACTTCATCGCCAACTACGACGGCTCCACCATCGAACCCCGCCTGCTTCCGGCGCGTCTGCCCTTCGTGCTGCTCAACGGTGCCAGTGGCATTGCCGTGGGCCTCGCCACCGAAATTCCGGCACACAACCTGCGCGAAGTCGCCGCGGCCTGCGTCGCGTTGCTGCGCAAGCCGGGCCTCACGCTCGACGACGTGCTCGTCCTCATGCCGGGACCGGACTTCGCCACCGCCGGGCAGATCATCAGCAGCCCGCAAGACATCCGCGATGCCTATGCCAGCGGGCGAGGCAGCCTCAAGGTGCGTGCGCGCTGGAGTGTGGAAGAACTGGCACGCGGGCAATGGCAGCTCATCGTCACCGAGCTGCCGCCCGGCGCCAGCGCTCAGCGTGTGCTGCAGGACATCGAGGAGCTCACCGACCCCAAGCCCAAGGCCGGCAAGAAGGCCATCAGCGCAGAGCAGCAACAACTCAAGCAGACCGTGCTGGCCGTGCTCGACGGTGTGCGTGACGAGTCCGGACGCGACGCTGCAGTGCGCCTGGTGTTCGAGCCCAAAAGCTCGCGCGTGCCGGTGGACGAACTGGTCAGCGTGCTGCTCTCCACCACCAGCCTGGAGCAGAGCGTGCCGCTCAATCTGGTGGTGGTGGGGGCAGACGGCAAGCCGCGCCAAAAAAGCCTGCTCGACATCCTGCGCGAGTGGACTGCATTCCGCCAGGCCACGGTGCGCCGCCGCAGCCGCCACCGGCTGGAGCAGGTGCAGGAGCGCCTGCATATTCTCGAAGGCCGGCGCATCGTCCTGCTGAACATCGACGAGGTCATTCGCATCATCCGCGACAGCGACGAGCCCAAGGCCGCACTGATGCAGCGCTTTGACTTGAGCGAGCGCCAGGCCGACGACATTCTCGACATCCGCCTGCGCCAACTCGCGCGGCTCGAGGCCATCAAGATCGAGCAGGAGATCGGCAGACTCGCGGTGGAACAAGGCGAGTTGCAGACCCTGCTGGCCGATGACAGGGCGCTGACACGCAAGGTGATCAAGGAAATCGAGGCCGATGCCAAACAGTTTGGAGATGCCCGCCGCACCTTGATCCAGGCCGAGAGTCGCGCCACGCTGGACGTGCGCGTGCCCGATGAACCCGTCACGGCCATCGTCTCGCAAATGGGCTGGCTGCGCACGCAAAAAGGCCACGGCCTGGAGCTTGCCAACCTCGGTTTCAAACCGGGCGATGCCTTGCTCGCCACGCTTGAGTGCCGCAGTACCGGCACCCTCTGGGTGCTGGGCAGCGATGGCCGCGCCTACAGCATCGGTATCACGCAACTGCCCGGCGGCAGGGGTGACGGCCAACCCGTCACCAGCTTCATCGACCTGGCCTCGGGAACCAAACCCGCGCACTACTGGGCCGGCGCGGCCGACACGCCGCTGCTGCTCGCCGGCAGCGCCGGCTACGGCCTCATCGCCCCGGCTGAAAGCCTGAACAGCCGGCAGAAAGCCGGCAAAACCTTCTTCGCCATCGACGCCGGTGAAGTCCTGTTGCCGCCGCAGCCGCTGCGCATGACCCATGGCGAATCGGGCCTTGTGGGGGCGGCCAAGCGCATCGCCGTGCTCGGAAGCAGCGGGCGGCTGTTGATCTTCGGCGTGGACGAATTGCGCCACCTGCCACGCGGCGGGCGCGGCGTCACGTTGATGGCGCTGGATGCGAAGGAGACCGTCTTGGCTGCCGTTGCCTTGCTGCCCGGCGCTGCGCTAGACATCCTCGGAACGGGCCGTGGCGGTGCGCCCAAGACCCAGACCTTGCAGGCGCGCGCGCAACAGGACTATGTCGGCAAGCGCGCCCGCAAGGGCAGATCGGTTGCCGGACCGGGTTTCAAACCGGCAGGGCTGCGGGCGGCGTGAACCAGCGTCGCATGCGGCTGCCGGTCAGGCGGAATGGTCAAATCCCTCGGTTGTGCGCGGCATGTAACGCCGCCGGCCGACGCTTCCGGCGTGAGCGGCTCGCGCCTCAAGCCTCAATCAACTGACTTCGGCAATCAGCTCGATTTCCACCGCCGCGCCCATGGGAATCTGCGCCACGCCGAAGGCGCTGCGCGCATGCTGGCCATTGGAGCCGAAGACCTCGCCCAGCAATTCCGAGGCGCCGTTGATCACCAGATGCTGCTCGGTGAAGGTGGGCGCCGAGTTCACCAGGCCCATGAGCTTGACGATGCGGCGTATGCGCCCGAGATCGCCCGTGGCCGCCTGCAGCGTGCCCATCAAGTCGATGGCCACGAGACGCGCTGCCTCACGCCCCTGCGCCGTGGTGAGCTCTCGCCCGAGCTGACCGGCCCAGACCGCGCCGTTTTGCTTGCTGATGTGCCCCGAGAGAAACAGCAGGTTGCCGGTCTGCACGAAAGGCAGATAAGCAGCAGCCGGAGTGGCGATTTGGGGCAGGGTGATGCCGAGTTGTTGCAACGTGGTGGAGATGGACATGGACATGATGTGGCATCGTGCAGTGGGATGGATTGGATGGAACCGCTCGCTTGAACCCACAGCATAAGCAGGCTGAGGACGTTCAGGTCGTGGCAGCCGATGATGCCCGTGCCCCGTCGCCGTGGCGCCGAAGCGTCATCCGCATTACGGCACCGGGCCGGCGCTGTTATATTGCATGGCTGCGGTGCGTTGCCCAGTTCTGCGCACCCTGTCAATCTGACATCCTGCCGGAACGCTCCGGCTCCGTCTTGCAACAAGCTGGTGTTCGGCCTCCCGGTTGAGCGGTTGCAAGGCACTTGCCGCACCAGGCTTATGCCGCGCGGCTTTGAAAGCTTCCATGAACTTTGATCAACTCGGACTTGCCGAGCCCATCCTGCGCGCCGTGCTCGAGCAGGGCTACACCACGCCCACACCGATTCAGGCCCAGGCCATTCCCGCGGTCCTCAAGGGCGGCGACTTGCTGGCTGCTGCGCAAACCGGCACCGGCAAGACGGCCGCCTTCACCCTGCCTATCCTGCATCGCCTGAGCCAGACCGAGCAGGCGCGCGACGCGCAGGGCCGCGTCATTCCCCGCGTGCTGGTGCTGGTGCCCACGCGCGAACTCGCCGCGCAAGTGGCCGAAAGCGTGCGCGATTACGGCAAGAACCTCAAGCTGCGCAGCATGGTGATGTACGGCGGCGTGGGCATGCAGCCGCAGCTCGACGCGCTCAAGCGCGGGGTCGACATCGTCGTGGCTACGCCCGGCCGCATGCTCGACCATCATGGTCAGCGCTCGCTGAATCTCTCGGGCATCGACACCCTGGTGCTCGATGAAGCCGACCGCATGCTTGACATGGGTTTCATCCACGACATCAAGCGCGTGCTCGCCCTGCTGCCCAAGCAGCGCCAGAACCTTCTGTTCTCGGCCACGTTCTCGGACGAGATCAAGACCCTGGCGAACGGGCTGTTGAACAAGCCGGCGGTGATCGAGGTGGCGCGCCGCAACGCCACCGCTGCCACGGTGCAGCAGACTGTGCACCCGGTGGGCCGCGAGCGCAAACGCGAACTGCTCTCCCACCTCATCCGCGAAAGCAACTGGTACCAGGTGCTGGTGTTCATGCGCACCAAGCATGGCGCCAACCGCCTAGCCGAACAGCTCAACACCGATGGCATCGGCGCCGACGCCATTCACGGCAACAAGAGCCAGGGCGCGCGTACCCGCGCGCTGGCCTCGTTCAAGAGCGGCAAACTGCAGGTGCTTGTGGCCACCGACATCGCCGCGCGCGGCATCGACATCGACCAGTTGCCCATGGTGGTGAACTACGAGTTGCCCAACGTGCCCGAGGACTATGTGCACCGCATCGGTCGTACCGGCCGCGCCGGCGCCGATGGCCAGGCCATCTCGCTGGTGTGCGTGGACGAGTTGCGCTTCCTGCGCGACATCGAGAATCTCATCGGCAAGCCGATCGACCGCAAGCTCATCAACGGCTTCGAGCCCGATCCCAAAGAGCGTGCGCAGCCCATTCGCATCGGCCGCACCACCATTGGTGGCGGTGGCAAGCCTGCCGGCGGTGGTGGTGGCCAGCGCCGCGGCGAAGGCTCATCGCGCGGTGCAGCCGCGGGCCATGGTCATGGCCGTAGCGATGCCGCCGGCCACGCCCATGGCAGCGGTCGTCGTGATGGTGCCGGCGCAGGTTCCGGTGCACCGCGCCGCGATGCTGGCCGGCGTGGCCCCTCGGGTGTTCCTCGGCGCGACGGCGGGCGCTGAGGCGAGGTTGAACCTGTTTCCGTGAAGCCACGCGCGCAAGGCGCGGGTTTCGTGTTGACTTGAGGTTGTACGTTCTCGCGCCAGCGGAGCCAAAATCCGCGGGAGGTCGACCAACAAGAACGAAGGGCGAGTGCCACGACTGCGGCACTCGCCCTTCGTTCTTTGGCATGGCATGCCAGCACGATGTGCGCGGCAAGTTGCATCGAATCACCAACGTTCCCTTCCAAGCGAAGGTCTGCGATGAAGATCTACGGCGCCCGCATCAACCCAAGCAACCGCGCCCAGGCCTGCTCGGGCGTGATGCCGCGCAGGCAGTTCAGGTGGCCCAGCGGGCAGGTGCGCTGGAAGCACGGGCTGCAGTCGAGTTGCAGCCAGATGGCGGCACTGCGGTGCGCAGCGGGCGGGGTGTGGCGCGGGTCGGTCGAGCCGTAGAGGCCGACAGTGGCACAGCCCAGCGCGGCGGCGACATGCATCAGGCCGGAGTCGTTGCTGACCGTGCCCTGGCTGCTGGCGAGCAAGGCGATGACTTGCTCCACACCGGTCTTGCCGCAGAGATTGACGCTGGTCGCTGCCTGCGTGGCGATGGCCTCACCCATAGCCGCATCACGCGGCGCGCCAAGCACGGCAACGGTGTAACCCTGCTGCTGCGCCAGCCGCGCCAGTGCCGCGTAGTGCTCCACCGGCCATTGTTTGGCGGGGCCGAATTCGGCCCCGGGACAGAGCGCGATCCAGCGTCCGGGCAGGCCGAATTGCTGCCGGGTGGCTGCAGCCATGTTGGCTGCGATGTGCAGTCGAGGTTCCAGCGTCGGTGCGGGGTTCGTTGCTGCATCCGAGCGCCCCGGCGGTGGCCCGCCGAACCACCCCCCGTGGGAGTCAAGGCAACTCGGCATCGGTCCGGCGTTTTCTTCAGAGGTCATCATGGCTGCAGCGGCGCCAGGCCGAGCCCAGGCGGCAAGTGCCGCATAGTGGAGCCGTATGTCGCTGCGCGAAGCCCGGGCTGATCCGGCTTTGGCAGGCTCGCTGGATGCGGTTGCGCGAGAACTGCGGTCTGCCATGGACGAGGCGGCAAGTGCTTCGTCCGGACGCGTGGCGCCGCACGCATGGGCACGTCTTGGCGCATGCATGGCGTGGGTTAGCAGCAGCCCGTGCGCTTCGCCCCGATAACCGATGCGCTGCGGAATGCGCGCCAGCCATGGCACGAGCCGCGACTTGAGGTTGTTGCCGAGGATGTAGGCGCGCTCATAGTCTTGCGCGCGCAACCGCGTGGCGAGGCGCTGGCGGGCGGCGAGGTCAAGCTTGCCATGTGCGAAGGGCGCCTCGATCACCTCGACCACACCCGGCATGGCACGCAGCACTGGTGCAATTCCTGGCAGGGCCAGCGCGGTGACCTGCTCGCCGCGCGCCGCGAGCAGGGCCACCAGGGGCTGCGCCATCACCGCATCGCCGATCCACTGCGGGGCGATCAGCAGGACACGGGTCATGCGGGGCGCCGCCTCAATGCCCGTGCGCCACTTCGCCTTCGGCCAGACGGTAGCGCGTGCCGCAGTAGGGGCATGCCGCTTCGCCGTGGTTGATGTCGATGAACACCCGCGGGTGGCTGCTCCAGATGGGCATGTTCGGGTTGGGGCAGTAGGCGGGCAGATCCTTGGCCTTGAGTTCGACCACGGGCATGTCGGGCTTGGGAATGGCGCTCATGGGAAAGACCTCGGTGGTTGAAGGTTCGATACCGGCTCAAACTGCCGACAGCCAGCCCGCGTATTTCGGGTTGCGGCCGCCGACGATGTCGAAGAAGGCATTCTGGATACGCTCGGTGATGGGGCCGCGATGGCCGGGGCCGAGGGTGATGCCGTCGAGTTCGCGAATCGGTGTGACTTCCGCCGCGGTCCCGGTGAAGAAGGCTTCGTCGCAGATGTACACCTCGTCGCGCGTGATGCGCTTTTCCTTCACCGTCAGGCCCAGGTCTTCGCAAATGGCGAACACCGTCTTGCGGGTGATGCCGTTGAGCGCGCCGGACGACAGGTCCGGGGTGTAGAGCACACCTTCGCGCACCACGAAAATATTCTCGCCCGCGCCTTCGCTCACGAACCCCTGCGGGTCGAGCAGCAGCGCCTCGTCGTAGCCATCGGCGGTCACTTCCATGTTCGCCATGATGGAGTTGGTGTAGTTGCTAACCGCCTTGGCGTTGCACATGGTGATGTTCACGTGGTGGCGGGTGAAGCTGCTGGTCTTGACGCGGATGCCGCGCTTGAGACCGTCTTCGCCAAGATACGCGCCCCAGGGCCAGGCAGCGACCATCAGGTGAATGGTGTTGCCGCGCGGCGAGACGCCCAGCTTCTTGTCGCCGATCCAGGTGAGGGGGCGGATGTAGCAGGAGTCGAAGCCGTTGAGCCGCACCACGTCGAGCTGCGCCTGCATCGCCTGCTCGAGGGTGAAGGGAATCTCCATGCGCAAGATCTTCGCGCTGTTGAACAGGCGCTCGGTGTGGTCGCGCAGGCGGAAGATGGCCGTGCCCTTGTCGGTCTTGTAGGCGCGCACGCCTTCGAAAGCGCCGCAGCCGTAATGCAGGGTGTGGGTCAGCACGTGAATCTTGGCGTCGCGCCATTCGACGAGCTGGCCGTCCATCCAGATTTTGCCGTCGCGGTCGGACATGGATGTGGGCAGGGCCATGATGCAAAGTCTCCAGGGGTGGTCGGGTTGAACGAATCATTCTAGGAGCCTGCTGGCGCCCTGACGGGCAACTCTGCGTTGGCGTTCTGGCTCGCGCAGCAGCAGCCCCAGCCCAGACCCGGATTCAGACAGGCTTCAGCACCTGTGGCTATGCTGTGGGCGATTTTTCTGCCCGCGCGACGAGCCGTGACATTTGCGGCTTTTCCCCCGCTGCTCTCCATTCCTTGCCGCCATGGCCACCATGTCCGACACCCAGCCCAAGCCCTACCGTTTCGCGTTTCGTGATTTCATCCAGCTCGCCCGGCCCTATTGGGTCTCCGATGACAAGAAAAAGGGCTGGGCGCTGCTGCTCGTCATCCTGACGATGAACCTGGCCCTCGTCTGGGTGAATGTGCGGCTCAACTTCTGGAACGCGGCGTTCTACAACTCGCTTCAGGCCAAGAATTTTCCGGACTTCAAGCACCTGCTGTTTGTTTTCAGCGGTTATGCGCTGCTCTACATCGTGCTGGCGGTGTATTCGCAATATTTCCTGCAAATGCTGCAGATCCGCTGGCGGCGCTGGGTCACCGAGGTGTTTCTGAAAGACTGGCTGGTGGGCGGTGCGCATTACCGCATGTCGCTGCGCCAGGGCAACTCCGACAACCCCGACCAGCGGATTGCCGATGACATTCGCAGCTTCGTCAACGATTCGCTCAGCCTGTTCTTTGGCTTCATCTCGTCCCTGGTCACGCTGCTGTCCTTCCTCACCATCTTATGGACCCTGTCGGGCGCCTTCACGCTTCTGGGCTACAGCATTCCCGGCTACATGGTGTGGGTCGCCATCGCCTACGCCGGCATCGGCAGCTACTTCGCGCACAAGGTGGGCAAGCCGCTCATCAAACTGAACTTCAACCAGCAGCGCTACGAGGCCGACTTCCGCTTCGGCCTGGCGCGCACGCGCGAACACAACGAGGGCATCGCCCTCTACCGTGGCGAAGACCGCGAGATGGAAGGCCACAACAGCCGCTTCGCCAATGTGTGGAGCAACTGGTGGGGCATCATGAAGCGGCAGAAGTTGTTCACCTGGTACAGCTCGTTCTACGGCCAGCTCGCCATCATCTTCCCCATTCTGGTGGCTGCTCCGCGTTACTTTGCCGGGCAGATCCAGCTTGGCGGACTGACGCAAACCGCCAGTGCCTTCGGCCAGGTACAGGGGGCCTTGTCATGGTTCATCGACGCGTATGGCCGCATCGTCGACTGGCGCGCCACGGTCGAGCGACTCTACACCTTCGTGCAGTCGGTCGAGGCGGTGCGCCATGTGCCGATCGCAGACCTGATGGATGGGCAGTTGCCCGCTGCACCGGCGCCCAGTGGGCTGCTGCCGCAGGGCCCCGGCGATGGCAGCAGGGGTGGTGCAGCGCTGGCCATCGAACTCGGTGATTTGCGCGTCGCCACGCCCGACGGCCGGGTGTTGCTCCAGGCGGACGGCCAATGCATCCAGCCCATGCAGCACACCCTGTTCGTCGGCCCTTCCGGCCTGGGCAAAAGCACTCTGGTGCGCTGGCTCGCCGGCATCTGGCCGTATGCCGAAGGCACGCATTACCGCCTGCCGGTGGGGCGCAGCCTGTTTCTGCCACAAAAGCCGTATTTGCCGATCGGCACGCTGCGCCAGGCGCTCGCGTATCCCATGCCGGCCGAGCAGTTTGACGACGCCCGCTTGCAGGTGGTGCTGACCCAGGCCCGCGTGTCGTATCTGTTCGCATCCATCGATCAAACCGACACCTGGATGCAGCGCCTCTCACCCGGCGAGCAACAGCGCCTGGCGATTGCCCGCGCTTTGCTGGCCGCGCCGGACTGGCTGTTCCTGGACGAAGCCACCAGCGCGCTCGACCCGCCCACCGAGGCTGCCATGTACGAGTTGCTGCAGCGCGAATTGCCGAAGACCACCTTGGTGAGCGTGGCGCACCGGCCCGGTGTGGTGCGTTTTCACCGGCAGATTTTGTTGGTCAAGGCTGGCGGCGAAAGCGAGCCGGCCCGCCTGATGTCACACGCGCCGCAGTGGACCGAAACCCAGGCCGCGGGTGAATCGAGCGATTGGGTGCTGGCCGGGGTCTGACACGACCGGGGCCAGTGGACGCGCCCGGCGGCTGCACCCGCAAGTCGAGCCGGCAGCCGCCCGCATCGGATGCGAAACGCGGGCCCCCGAGTTTTTTGCTTGCGTGTCATGCGAGGGCAGGCAGGCACGGTGCCCGCCCTCAGTTTCCGAAGCCGCTCGAACGTCGTCTTTTCCGGGTCTGTCGCAGTTGGTCGATGCTCAGCCCGCCGCCGCCGCGCACCGCATAATGAATCAGCCCGCCGACCATGGCGATTTCGGCGTACATCACGATCACCCCCATGGGACCGGCCGGCGGCAGCACGAAGATCAGGATGGCCGCGATGGAAAACAACGCCAGCGCCGCCGCCATGAAACGGGTGAACAGGCCGAGCGCCAGGGCGATGCCGCCGCCCAGTTCCAGCAGGATGACCAGTGGCAACAGCCCGCCCGGTACCCCATGCGACTGCATGAAGCCAGCGGTCTGGGCGTAGCCGTCGATTTTCGACAAGCCGGCGTGGATGAAAACAGCGGCCATCAACACGCGGCCAATGGCAATCAACAGGGCTCCTAGTGCGTCTTGCATCCGAATCTCCTGGGTGTTGGCCGGCGGTTTGCGGTTGTGGCCGTGCCGGCTGAGTGGATGAAGGCTCGCCATGCGCCGTGCGAGCTTGGCGACATGCGCCGCGGTTGCCGAAGTGTAGGCAGATTCGCACCCGGCGTCACAACCCGCTACATCCGTTCGTGTCAGCTGTCCGCAAAATTTGTCCTGGTTCGTTGAAGACGACAGCCAACACACAGGAAGGAGAACTGCGATGCGTGTCCGTTCATTGGCCCTGGCCATCGTGCTGCCGGCTTTCGCCGCTCTGGCCGGCTGCGCTCAATACCCCACCCAGCCCGGCTATGGCTACGC
>JABEVE010000055.1 GCA_013044035.1 Burkholderiales bacterium | reverse complement strand
CGCATCCCGCCCGCCCCGCGCTGCGTTATCACGGCGGCAAGTTTCGGCTGGCCCCGTGGATCCTGCAGTTCTTCCCGGAGCACGGTTGCTACGTCGAGCCGTTCGGCGGGGCGGCCGGCGTTCTGCTGCGCAAGCCGCGCGTGTATGCCGAGGTCTACAACGACCTGGACGGTGACATCGTGAACTTCTTCCGCGTTCTGCGCGACCCGGCGATGCGCGCCGACCTGATTCAGGCTTGCGCTCTCACCCCCTATGCACGTGACGAGTTCGACCTCGCCTATGAGCCGACCGACGATCCGCTGGAACGCGCTCGGCGAACCAGCGTGCGCGCCGCGATGGGCTTCGGAAGTGCCGGGGCGACCAAGGCGACGACGGGCTTCAGGACCGACACCCGAAAGAAGTACGGCACCGCACAGCACAACTGGATGGACTACCCAGCAGCTCTGGGCACGATCGGCGAGCGCTTTTCCGGCGTGCTGATCGAGAACCGCGACGCCATCGACGTGATGCAGGATCACGATGGCCCCGACACGCTTCACTATGTCGATCCGCCGTACGTTCACGAGACGCGCAGCATGCGCAACAAGAGCGGATACCGGCACGAACTCGACGACAGCGCTCACCAGGCCCTCATCGCCGCGCTCCGCAACCTGAAGGGCATGGCCGTGATCAGCGGCTACCCGTGCCCGTTGTACGACGCGCTGCTCTCGGACTGGACACGGCACACGACCAGGGCCCGAATTTCGGGCCGAAGCGGCACGACGATGCGCACAGAAGCCGTTTGGCTCAACCCCGCGTGCGCCCGTGCCCTGAACCACACCTGCGGATCGCTCTTCGAGCAAGAGATGCCCTGTGCAGAACGTGAAAACGCCTAGCAACCCTCACACCCCCGGAGCCTCTGCATGATCACCACGACCAATCCGGCCATCGCGGCCATCGAATACGCCATCACCCAAGGCCTGGAGGCGGCCGATTTCCTCCGCGCATGGCTGCACGGCGAAAACAGAACCAAGCAGTTTGTGCTTTCGGAGCTGCCAGAGCACACTCGGGATGCGGTCAACGTCAAGCGGGAGCCCTTACGGTTTTCTCTCTTCCTTGAGAATTTCGACTTTAAACACCAGAGAGGCGAGAACAGTGGCGCGGCCTATCAGGGCACAGTATTCGGCTACATTCGTGCCGACGCCGCCCACCTTCAGGTAGAAACTGCAAGCGTCCGTACAGGCGGCAAGCGGGAAAATAGGGTTGGGGATATTGACGCCTTGAATGGCGAAAGCTTGGTAATCGCTGCAGAAGTAAAGCAGTCTATCCTGCGAAGCGACGATGTTCCGGAATTTGAAGAGCTGGCAACCCAAGTAGCCAACCAAGGAGCGCTGGGGCTTGTGGTCGCCCTGGACTTCGCAGAGGGCGTAAGAGAACAGCTCAAGGAGATGGGACTCGAGCCTGTTTCCAAGCAAG
Source organism: Burkholderiales bacterium (assembly GCA_013044035.1). Lineage (GTDB taxonomy): Bacteria > Pseudomonadota > Gammaproteobacteria > Burkholderiales > Burkholderiaceae_C > Thiomonas_A. Next base: position 93,102 of record JABEVE010000055.1, on the reverse strand, counting down.
AACTTGCCGACCGCGTGCGACTATGGGACGCACTAAAGCAGAAGGTCGCGGTGGAAGCTTTGGTCTACTACGTCACGCGTATTGAACACAACACACCGTTGCGCACGCGTGTGAACAAATTCTTCGCGTCGATTGAAGCGTCGATGCTCTCGAATCCTGCAGTTATCGAAGAGCCCGACCCTGCTGTTGGACACAGCGATACCTCGACGTCAGCCTGACTTATAATCGGGCTGCAAAATATACGCTCACTAGTGTGCGAGCGCATTAAGTTTATGGCGTTGCGGCCTCAGATTTTTAAGCGCACTTGCCCCCTTGGATGATAGCATTTTCGCAGATTTGCAGCAAACTACCCTAGCCGGAAAAATATAGCACGTCTTCTAGCGCAACCGGCCCTTTGGCTAATCCGAGCCGCATCGCGGGAGTCTCGCCACTATCATCGACAAGACAGTAATTGTGCGCAACCTTGAAGATGGTCAGCACCATGGCAAGGTTGCGCGGCTGGTAGGCCGAATATCCGTGCCACATCCGCCGGTCGGAGCTGGCCGTCGCGTAGGGGCGCTCTGCTAGAGTCAAGCTGCGGCGCACGCGCATGAAGAACCGGTCCACCGCATGCAGCGACGCCCTCAGGTACAACCGAGCGTGGTGCCGCAACTGGTCTTCTCGGCGGTCGTGGTCAGTTTCCGCCTGGTCGATGTCGGTTAGCCAGCAGACGCGTTTATCTGGCTCGGCCATGTTCGGAACGGGGTGCGTCAGCCAGCGGTCATCCCACTTGCCCAGCTTGGCCATGCGCTCCATCTCGGCGAGCGTCAGCAGGATTTCAACGTCGCGCTGAGTGGTCTTCTCGTCATTGACGTTCACCATCGCCTCGTCGATGCGCTTCTTAGCCTTCAGGACCATCGCCTTCTTCTGGTCGATGGTCGACTCCTTCATTATGCGAACGAACCAGCCGTCTGCGCGGCGCTCTGAAATCTGTTGCCGGAAGGCCGCCATGAAGGCGGCTCGGAAGCCCGAATCCAAGTCCATGTAGACCCGAACCTTCGGTGCGTGGCCGATGAGGCGCTCCAGCATCAGGAAGTGCGCGTAGACCGTGTACTGGTCGCGGACCTCGACGCCGGTCTTCGGCAGCGTCTGGTCGCTCTCCAGGATGACAACCTCTTCGACATCCTCGCGGGCGGCCGCGTCGGCGTAGGTCTGGGTGATGGTCTCTGCCAGCGGGTCCGTTGCGAATGCGCCGCGACGCTTTGGTGCCTTGGCATCCTTGCGCGCTTGGGCCTCGGCTACTGCCGCCTCGTAGTCAGCGCGCAGCCACAGTCTTGCGTATCGACGGTACGGCTGCGGCTTCTCCACGTCGCCGATTTCGAGAGCCTCGTTGTTCACGGTCTCTAGGTCGAGGCTCGGGTCGAAATTCAAGTCGGCGCCGAAGACGTAGCCGCTGGTCAAATCCGCGGTCGCGATGGACTGAAGGGTAATGTTGCGCCGGTCCTTGCGGTTGCTCCAATTGACGGCCAGGGTCTGACGGTCGGTGGCGAGGTAGAGCTTCGGTAGCTCCATGCCGTGCAGCAGGCGCCGCTCCCGGTCGCCGGCGAACCTCAAGCACTGCTGATAGATGAAATCGAGCTTCCCGTACAAGGACTTGCGGTCCATCTGTGTGAGCCAGGCCATCCGCCGCAGCGGCACCTTGCTGATGAGCAGGGCGAAGACTTCGCGGTTCTTGTGCGGCAGCCGATGCTTCTTCGTGCTCTTACCCGGCCCGGAAAACGTCTTGGCGCAGGCGTTGCAGCGATAACGCTGGGTGCCGGCGGCGGTCTTGCCACGCTGGACGTACATCTCCCCGGCCAAGGACAGCGGCACGGTGTGCAGCGAACAGGCTTCGTTCGGGCACGCAGGCTCGGTCGAGTCCAGCAGGTAGCTCATGACCCGCATTAGCTCTTCGTGGATGCCCTGGTTGCTGCGCATCGGCAGGTGTTCGCCACACAGACCGCATTTCAGCAACGGCTTGCCGCGTCCCGCGGCGACCAGGCTGTAGCTTCCGGGCGCCGCCTCGGTGCCTGGGGCGCGGCGCGAACGGTGCGCGGTCTCAGGCACTCCGAAGTTGTCGCACTTCGGGTTCTTGCAGAAGTTGACGTTCAGCCCCTGGAAGGGGGCAGGGGCCCGAAAGCCCTCGGAAGAAATTTTCGCCAAGAACAATGCCCTCGTAGACGGGGTGTCTACGAGGGCATTTTATCAAAAACGGGCGATTGGCGTATCCACGATAAGCCACCGCCTAGAGTCAATGGGCGACATTCCCTTTGACCTGCAGCACCTACGCGTCATCCAGTACCACGACAACACGGAAGGTCACCGCGAGTTGGCTCGGCGCGTCCAGGAACGGCTCGAAACGTTGACCGCGGCATCGTGAGTAGATGGTCGTTGGCGTCATGCTAGGCGTCGCCGGCGCAGCGCCCTGCAGTCATGCCCTTCCGGAGCGCACATCCGGGCAACATGCTGCCTGCCAAAGTGCATCAAGTAGCTGGGCCGCCTGGTCTCGGGCAGATTGCGTGGCGTGAACGGCCGCCTCAAGGCGCCAGATCAGGTCGAGCTCAAGCGCGGTGCAACCGTCGAGGAACTCCGGCTCGCACGCCAGCGTGAGCAGGTCGACGTCACTGAGGTCGGCCATTCGCTTCGGGATCCTGTCTCGCTGCATCGTCTCGCCTCCTGGCGGAAGCATCGGGCAGAAGACCGGGATCTGGTGTTAGTGGGGTGCGAGCCCCACCTTGAATCGTCGTTTGGCCTGCAGGGGGCGCACTACTACAGTCGTTGGCCTGGCAGGGCCAGTCACAGGCCCATCATGAGCGCCGGCGCCAGGTTCTCCTCGGCCACGACTGCCGACGCGCGACTGCGTACCCGCTGCGCAACGTCGGCAGCATGACTGCGAAACAGGCTGGCGAACCCCCCACCCTGTTCCAGGCGAGCCAGAATGCCTTCCTTGTCCCCTGCGACCTGCACGGTCTGGTTGGCCCTCATCCACGCCTTCACACGCTCCGGCGAACTCCACCCATGCCCGAGCGAGCGATCAAGGTCGACCAGATAGCCGTGCCCGCGCAGCACATCAGCATCGCGGCTGCCGCGGCCAGCTCGCTCGAGTTGGCGCAGACGGTCTTCCACAACCCTGGTCGCTCGGGTCGCGTACGCGAGCAGCGAGCCCATAACGCCCTGCACCGCCGCGCCAGCCATGAGCCCGCCGGGCGGGTTCATGAATGAGAACGCCCCTGCACCACCGGTCAACGCAACGGCCGCACCACCGGCCATCTCCGCCTGTGGGCGGCGCCGCCCGAACTCGCGCTCCAGCTGCTCAACGCGTTGACGCGCGGCCTCATGGAAGAAGTCGAGCTTCTGCTTCGGCGAGAGTTGCGCCCACGTGGTCTCCGCCAACGTCGCGCGCTCGCGCAGATGGGACGGGGTGAATCGACGAAGAAAACCCATGCCACGGCTCCTTGGTTAAACCTGCGACCGCATCACGGCGAGCTCGGCGCGCACATCGGCACCGCGGATCGAGACAGCGTCGACCAGCTCGCCATCCTGCATTCGCAGCGCCGCCGGGCCGCGGTTTTCGAGTCGGTTGACACCAACATCGAAATCGAGCACCGCCTCGGCGACGATTTCCTGCTTGCGTTCCCTCGAAACGCCCGGACACGCGGCCACATCCTCGAATAGCTGCCGAAGAAATGCGCCGAGCAGACGCGCGGTCACGTCTGCCGGCATGTCGCTGAGTTCACCGTCCAGATACGCCGCATCCTCCGGCCGAGCAAGCCGGAAGTGCCGCCGCACTTGCTCCCGCTCGGCGGCGACACTTCCAGCCCCTTGGTTCGCCAGCGACGGCTGCACCGTCACATCCCCATCGAGGGCAGAGCATCGTCCTCGACCGTCGCCTGGGGCTCCTGCGCGCGCACCCGGGCCGTGACGTCGGCGACGTGCCCGGCGAACAGGCTGTCGAGACGGATCGTGCGACCGGTGCCGGCAAGGGCCGCCGATTCGGCGTCGACAGCGTCCTGCGCACCCTGACGCCCCACTTCCTGACGCTCGTTCTCAAGATCGAGCACCAGCTTGCCCAGGGCGCGCTCTTCCTGCGCACTCGGATGGCCCAATTTCTGGCGCTCGATCTCACGCTGCACAGCCGCCTGGCGTGCGGCGAAGTCCTTGGCCTGCTCGTCCGTCACGGCCTTGGTGCCCGCTTCCGGGCGTGCGAGATCACGTTCGAGCGCCGCCCGACGCGCGATGAAGTCCTTGGCACGCTCGTCCTGCGCGCTCTGGCCTGCGGCAACCACTTCCGGGGAGGGCCGCTGCGCGCGCAGCGCCTCGATCTTCGGCGCCGCATCGGCCAACAGCGCGACGCGACGCGCCTCGAGCTTGGCCTGGTAATTCTCGACCACCCCATGCGCGGCCGTGCGGACTGCGGCCACGCGACCGGCGATCGCCTCGACCATGTGGTCGCGAGTCTCGACGAGATCATCGCGCGCCCGGCGAAGCGGCTCCGCCAGATTCTCATGCAGCGCCGACTGCGCAGCCGCGACGCCCGCACGGACCCGCGCGATCGCCGGTTCGACCACCAGGTCGTAGGCAGCACCGAGATGGATCCCGACTTCCTGCGCAACCTCACGATTTCGGGCCATGAAATCGGCATGACCATCGCGCGTCCGCTCGATCATTCGCGTCGCCGCCGCCGCGGCTTCCGAGCCGACACGCGAGCCCGCCGCGGCAGCCTCCGCCCGACTGCGCTCGAACAACCCGGCCGCAGCCTGGAACATCGCTTGTGCCCGGGTCACGACGGCCTTCCAGAGTCCCTTGGCCTGCCCCCACCCGGATTCCATGGCCCGCTCGATGCCCTGGGCCGTCCGACCAACCGCGCGATCGGCACCGGCATCGAGGGTTCCCCCGACCATCACCGCGACTTTTCCCAGCGCTTGGGCACCGGCGAGCATGTGGCGGCCCGCCTCGGCCAGCAGCCGCCCTGCAGTGGGCGCGTCGGCTGCGCCCGCCGCCTGTCGCTCGAGACTGGTCGCCTTGCGCACGCCGGCTGCTGCGTCGAGCATACGGCGCAGCGCCTCGCGCCGTTCGGCAGAGGGCAGCGCGGACAGATCGTCCAGCAGCGCATCGAAAGAAATGACTTGGCTCATCACCGATCTCCCACGTCGTCTCGGCGCACAGTCGCGCCACACCAATATTGTGCTCGCACGCTTGCGGCATGCGCACCTTTTTTGCTACTCAGCCGACCCCGGGGCCACTGACATGCTCGACATCAGCACCAGCGCGCTCGCGCAGGCCGATCACGGTCGCCCGAATGAACTGCTCGTGCGCGGCGCTCGCCGGGATCCGCTCGGAAAGCGTCAACGCCGTTTCCTCGCCCAGCTTGCGCGCCACCTCGAGCAGAAGTTGGCAGGCCACCACCGGCTCGCGCCCGCCTTCGAGCTCAAGCGCCTCGCGCACGCGAGGAAGAAGGCCGACCGCACGTTCCGCACTCTGCGTCCGGTTGAACTCGTGAACGAGTGCACGAAGCAGTCCATCGGCGTCGCGCTGCCGCTCCCGCAACTCCAGCAGGTTGCGTTGCCCGCTCATCCACGCATGCATGCCGGCCCAACCAACCGCGGCCGCCGGGCCGACGTAGTCGGCCAGCATGCCGGCAGACTGCACCAAGTCACCGGTCAATCCCCCGACACCACGCGCAAGGTAAGCGGTGGCTGCCACGGCCGCCGAGGCCAGGCTCGCGCCGCCGAACACGCTGGCCATGGCGCGCAACTCTTGCGCATTGGCCAGCAGATCGTCCGGACGAGCCGAAGCGAGCGCTTCCCGAAGGATCTCCCGCACGCGGCCGTAGTGCTCTTCCGCGATCGAGCGATCAAAAATCTGTTTCACGGGGAGCTCCTTTACGAAATCCGCAGATTGCGCGGCAAGTCTATGCCACAATGCCCCGGTCATTCCGAATATTTCCGCCCTGCTCCGAAATGTCCGCCATTCCTGCCGCCGAACCGGATCGCGCACGCCGTGCTGCGCTCGAACTCACGCAGGTTTGGACGCGCCTTGAAGCCCTGGACGACCTTCCCCTGCAGCCGTCCGACATCGAGGAAGTCCGAAAGCAGCGCGACCTGATCCGGGTGTACATGACGCTCATCGATCAGATCCCCATCGGCCAGGCACTGTCGTCGACTGCGACCAAGGTCGTTGAAGACGCGGAAGTCTTTGCTCGCAAAGCGCTTGACGCCATGGCCGCCGCCGGCGTGGCCTGAGCCCTACAGCGCCGGCGCCGGATCGGTGACTATCAAGTTCAAGGCTGCCTGGCGCGCTTATGGCGCCGGCGCCAGGTTTTGCGTTTCGGCAGGATCGTCCGCCTCGAGCGGCGGTTGATTGCAGCCATCGAAAACACTGCGCACGGCCTTGAGATTTGCCAGCCGCCCCTCACTCTGACCGAACCGGGCGACGTTGCTCTGTGTTTCCGTCTGCAAGTCGGCCAACTCATGGGCCAGCTCGAAGTGGTCGCCGGGCCCCAGCTTGTACAGCAGCGCGCCCCGCACTTCGCCGCTCCGGGCGCCCGCGCTCTCCTCGAGCGTTGCGCAGATTTCTGCAAGGAAGTTCTCTCCGCTCTGTTCCACGATGCTCTCCGAAGTCAGTTGAATATCCGCGCCCCAAGAATGTGGGCCGCCTCCTGCTGCACGTCGTCGTGGTCGCAGCCGATCACCACGATCCCGACACGCTCAATGCTGCCGACAAGTCCATCGTCGGCCATGCGGTAGACGATCACGCAGGGTCCGTGCTCAGCCCTGGCGCGCAAGCCATGGCCCGGCCCGATGATGGCCATGCTGCCATCGGCCAGTCCAACGAACAACTGCGCGCCAGCGAGCGTCGGCGCCAACTCGAACGGCGCCGCGTAGCCGGCGCGCAGCCGCATCCGCTGCGCATCGAACAGAACGCGCCCCATGGCCGTCTCGACGATCTCCACGCCGCCGTCCACCGGCATCAGACGCCCTTGCCTCGAACGATGTCGCCCATGATCGCCTTCTTAGCCCCAAGCAGGTCGATGAACTGTTCATCGATCGTGTCCTCCACCGTTGGCACAATCACCTGCACAACGGACTTCTGTCCAATGCGGTTCGCCCGGTCCTCCGCCTGCTCCATTTCGGCCGGTGTCCACGGACGCGCGGCCATGAAGACATATTTAGCCGCGGTGAGATTCAACCCGACTCCGCCCGCCTTGAAGGTCGTCACGAAGAACCGCACCGACGGATCATCCTGGAACGCACGCTCGGCAGCCCGCCGCCCACGCATGGACTCGGCGCCGGTCAGCCGCACCGCGCTCGTGCCCAATTCATCCATGAAGCGCTGCACCACGTCAAGGCGCTCGCAGAACACGATCGCCTTGTCCGCCTGCTGCAACCCCCGCAATGCGTCGAGGATGAACGGCACCTTTGCGCGCTCAAGCGCATGGCGCAGCCGCCCGAGCTTGTCCAGCGGCGTGAGATCCCCATCGTTCCAGAGCGCCCGGTAGTCGCGTCTCGCCGCATCGTCGAGGCTCACCTTCGGCTCAAACCGCATCTTCCCAGGCACGACCTCCGACGTTTTCATCCGCCGCAGCATCCACTCGCCGATCCGTCCGGACAACTCATGTCGCGCCTCGGCCGATCCCGTGTAGAGTTCCCGGAATTCGTTGAGCTCGAGTCGACCGAGCTCATGCCCGCCCAGACGCAGCAGCGTCCACAGTTCCGCCTCTCGATTCAGAATCGGCGTCGCGGTCAGCAGCAGCACACGCTTGGCCTTGGCCGAAAGCCTGAACGCCTCGCGCGTGCGCTGCGCCGTCGGCTCCTTCAAGTAGTGCGCTTCGTCGACCACCATGTTCACGTACGGCAACCCCGCAAGCCGCTCGGCGATCTCGAAGTTCGCGATCCACCAACGACGCGCCGGATCGACACGAGCGCCATCGCCAAGGACCTGAACATCCTCCGCAGGTATCCCCCGCGCCACAATCTCATCACGCCAGTTCGCCTTGAGAGTGGCCGGGCAAAGGATGAGTGTCGCGCTTCCATCAATGATGCAGACCACTATTGCCTGCCGGGTCTTGCCCAGGCCCATATCATCGGCCAGGAGTGCTGACGAATACTTCAGGCAATGCCGCACCCCGTCCACCTGGTGCGGCAGCAGTGCATGCTCCACGGCTGCTGCGCGGATGGCCGACTCGGAGACCGCCTGCGCCCTCATTGCGGGCGGCACGGCCAGCAATGCCCCATGATCGCCCCCGGCCTGCGCGTCTGGGCCCGGGACGATCTCGGCCGATGGGCCCACATGAACGAATGACTCGACGCCATCGTCGCCCGCCACGTCCACGAACTCCAGCAGATCCTCCGAGAGCGCGACCATGTCCCGGAAGATCATCGCCTCCTCGAGGACTTCGAGGACGCGCTGCACGGACAGGTCCAGGACCCACGCCTTCGACGCTGAAACCCAGCTGCCTGCGCCGGTCTGCCGGATCACCCTCACGAGCTCAGCGTCATAGGCCGATTCAAGAACGACCCCGCTGCCTTGGGGAAGCCGGCTTAACCTCACGCCGAGCGTCGGCGCGATGAACGGTTGCGCCGAGCCCAGCGCTTGCGCGGCATGCTCCCGGGCCATGTCAGCTGGGAAGACCGCCGCGTGATCTCCCAGCGCATCGAGCATGCGGTCAAGCGCTGGGCTCGGAATCACCCAGGATTTGCTCTCGCGATGAAACGCTCGCGGCAAACCGCAATCGTCCAAGGCCTGCTTCCACCACTGGGTATGCTCGGGGTCATACTTCATCCGCACGCCCAAGCGCAATCCGTCCGAGATGAAGGCCAACCACGCAACACCGCTGGCGGCATCCCTGGCTCCGCCCGGCCTGACTGCCGCCAAACCGAGCGCTCTCGCAACGGCCGACGGGTACGGCCGCTCCCCGCGTGCACGCGCCGCGGCGCGTACAGCGTCTTCGCCAAGGTCATCGATCATGGCAGCGACGCGACGGCGGTCCCCGTCCGTCATTACCAGGACATCGGCCAGGGTCGACGGGGCGGCCGGCTGCATCGATGTTGCTTCGCTCATAGTCTCAGAAATAGTGCGCGATGCCGTTGATGCTGGTGTAGAGGAACACGATTTGCATCAGCAGGAAGCCCCACAGGCGTTTTCTGATGCCCAGCGCGATCAGAAACATGTTCGAGACCAGGAACCCGGCCCAACCCCACTTGCTCCACGACGCATCCCAAGAAAGCACGAGCGCGCCCGCCGCGCCAAACACGGCGCCAAGCCACTCAACAGCTACAAACCGCCCGGCGACGTTTGTCATCGCCTCCGCGTTTGCCGGAACAGACCGGCCCGTCCAAACATCACGCACGATGCACTTCGTCCGGATAGGTGTCGTACAGCACGCCGTCGAGCAGGCGCCCGGCGGCTTTCTTGCCGATGCGAAAGGCCTGGACGGGGCGGGTGCCCTGCAAGAACGCGTTGGGCGCCCGCATGTCCACGTGGTCGCCTCCTGCGCGCAGGCACAACTGCGGCACGACGCAGTGCCGGCCGTAGAGATCGTCGAGGACGCTCTGGTCCTCGCCAGGGCGTGCCGCGCGATTGCTGTGGTACAGGGTGCGATACCAGTTGCCCTCGCCCTGGTCGATCGCGAGCCACTCGCCCCATTGCTTCCACAGGAAGGGCACGCCGGCCTCGGCGCACTGGTCGCGCAGGGACCGCGCCTCATCCGGATGCGTGGCCCGGGCCCTCGGGCCTGACTCGCCGCCGGCGACAACCCACCCAATGGCGCGTTGCGGCCCCACGTGGATGGGATCGGTGGCATGGCCCGCGCAATGGCCACAGTAGCCGTCCTCCATGCTCTGGCCCTGGACGAAGCCGCTGCACGAGAACTCCGGCGTGAGCCAGTCGCTGATGTCCGGAGCCACAAGCAGGGGTTCCGCGCTGACCCAGTACAGAGCGGCGGGTGACTCAAACAGCAACGGGATGCGCTCGTCGGCGGTTGGCTGATCTTCGATCGACACGCCAAGATGCACGTTCGGCAGCGGCCAGACCGGGCGGGACAGGCACACGTGTTTCAGCGACGCAGGTGTATCGACAGCGGCCCGGCGCCAGCGCAGGGCGCACAACACCGTTTCCTCGCCGGGCCGTGCCCCGGGGCTGCCGGCCTCGCGACGGATCCAGTCGAAGAAATCCCGCATGCGCTGAGGCCGCTTCGTCAGGATCTGGAAGGTGTGCTGAGGCGCCAGGGCCATCGTGCCGAACACGGCGGCGATGAACTCGAAGGGGACCGCCTCGTGGAACAGGTCAGACATGCTGTTGACGAAGACCTTCCTGGGCTTCGTCCAGCGCAGCGGCGCCGACAAACGCTCCGGGTGGCAGCGCACGTCGGTGAAAGCGCGCCCGTAGTAGGCCGTGGCCTTCGGATTGGCGGACAACCGCCCCCACTCGCGCTCCGCGTAGCAGTGCTTGCAGCCCTGCGAGACCTTGGTGCACCCCGTGACGGGGTTCCAGGTCTCGTCGGTCCATTCGATGTTCGTCGACATGATCAGTCCTGCTCCTGCTCAATGTTGCCGGCCATGGTCATTCGATCCCCCGCGCGTGGACCGCATGCGTCCACCGGTCCTTGCGTCGGTAGTGCCGGACGCGGGCCTCGAGGGCCTTTCTGGTGCGCGGCCTCGCCTCCCGCAGAAGCTCGAGCGCCTGCCGCGGCGGGATCATCGCCGTGAGCATCGCCGCGTAGCGCGCCCACGCCAGCTCGAAGTTCTCGAGGAGCCAGAAGTCCCGCGACTGGTTGCGTCGTGATTCGTGGACGCTCACTGCGACTACTCCTGCCGCGGCGCTTGCGCGCGCTCCGCAGCGTCCAGCATTGATTGCAGCGCCGCGATCTGCTCGCGCAATTGCTGCGGGGACGGAATCCCCACGTCAAACCTCCGGCGGCGTCGCTCGATCGGCCCTTGCGCGCCCAGCTCGCGGGCCACGCGCTCGGCGGCGGCAAGGGTGCTCGAGTTGCTGGTGTAAGCGTGGTCGTAGTGGAAGGACGCATAGCAGAACGGCTCGCACCCTTCGGCCTGGTGTTGGACCATGACGTGGCGTGCGCCCCACAAATCGTCCTCGATCCAGATCGCCTTGCGGAAAGCGTGCACGATCTCTCCGGTCCTAATGGTCGACGTGTTCATCGCGTGGATCCTCAGTCCAGGCGAGCCGGCGCGGCCACGGCGTGGCCGACCTTCTCTGCCTCGGCACAGCTGACGGCCAGCCGGGCAGCTCGCCCCTCCTGGTGAGCCGAGCAGGCCTTGCGGTGGCTCGACCAGCCCCCGTTGCCGTGGCACACCTTGCCGCAGGTGCACGTGTACGCGCGCGTCGCGTGCGCCTGGCTGCTGCGGCGCTTGCCGTCGGCGGTATCGCGCTCAGCCATGACGGGGCTCCCGGTTCTGCGTTGCGGCGGCACGGGCGCGCTGCTGCGCGAGGTCCCGCTCCGCGATGTCCGCCTGCGCCTCGAGCAGCGCAGCGCACGTCCGACTGTCGTCGCGGTCCCGAATCGCGTCCGGGTCGCCTTCGTCGGCCTCACACAGCGCATCGGCGCTCTCGCGCAGCAGCTCGGCCGCGCGACGGTACTGCTCGGGGGAGATGCCCGGCGTGCCCGGAGGCGCCTTGGCCGCCGCACCGGCCCGGACCTCGAAGACCTTCCCCGGATTCTCGGCGTCGATCAGCCGCACGTGATCCAACACCCCAGGCCGGCCGTCGTCGACCCAGGTGAAACCTTGGTGTCGGATCGCCATGGCGATCTCGGAATTGATCTGCCGCGACAGACGGTGCCACTCCACCAGGTCGGGCAGCATGCGCTTCAGATCGGCCTCGTCGAGGTCGAGGAGATCGGTGATGGACCGAATACGGTGTTGCGCCGGGTCTGTCATTGCGTCATCCCCCCAGGAAGCTCAGCAGCCATGCCCTCGAACTTCTCGACGACTTCCCGCACGCCGCACTCCAGGGGCGTACCCTCAAATCGGAGGACCGTCTTCACGATGCGCTCCCGCTCGACGCCGCGGGCGCGTTCTGCGAGAGCAGCGCGTCCACGCCGGCGCCGCCCGCAAGCACAAGGTCGCGACGGATCCTGCGGCAAAGTTGCACCACGGCGTGAAGATTGCGCACACCACATGCGGCGACACGCTCGGCCAGGTGTGTCACGTCGTGCCCCGGCGTGCGCTCCGGCGCCAGTTCGCGCAGGGCGCACAGCCGGGCCAGGTCCGGCGTCGCTGCGGCAAGCTCGATCAGAAAATCGAAGCGTCGCTCCAGCGCGGTGTCCAGAAGATCAGGCGCGTTCGTCGCGGCCACGACGACGACATGCGAGGGCAGACGCTCCACCTCGATCAAGAGCTGATTCACGATGCGACGCGCCTCGCCCACATCCTGCGTTGTGCCGTTTCGTGCGGCAGCGATGCCGTCGAACTCGTCGAAGAACAGCACACACGGTCCCTGGCTGGCGTACTGCAGGACCTTGCTCAAGCACTTTGCCGTCTCGCCCAGGTGGCTGTTGATCAACCCGGCGTACTTGACGCGCAGGAAGGCCACATTCAACTCCCGTGCCAGCGCTTCGGCCAGCATCGTCTTGCCGTTGCCAGGCGGCCCGCAGAGCAGAACCTTGTGCCGCGGCTCGAGCGCAAAGGCAGCCAGCTCCTCGCGCCGCTCGTGCTCAGCCAGGATGGCCCGGCACTCCCGGGCGACGGACTCCGGGAGCACCACATCATCAAGACCGTGGCGCGCAGTCTCGATCTCGACCCCCTCGTCCGGCGCCCGAAGACGCAGCGGCTTCAACCCCTGCGGAAGGCTCTGGGCAATCCGCTTGGCCAAGCCCGGATCGTGCGTCCCGATGTCCTCCGCCATCGCCTGGGCGACCTCGAACATCTTGTCCGTCTGGCTCCACTGCGCCGATCGCACAAGCTCAGGCACGCGCTTGAGCGCGGCGCCGAACGCCGCCCGCCGCTGGGCACGATCGGCCGGCTTCGGCGCCGCCTCGGATTGCGGCGCGGCCTCGGGCGCGAAGATGTCGCTCATGGCTGCTCCTTTGGTTTCGGAATGTGGCATGTCGGAAATCACTCCTCGAGCACGACAAGGAGCCGGCGCATGCGCCGGCGGTCGACCGGCGGCAACTTCAAATACGACTCGATGAACTTGCGGTCCTCGACCGCGGCGCTGGCCAGCGCCCACGGGTTGGGCTCGCCCATCAGCTCATAGACCGTCACGCCCAGCACCTTCGCCAGGCACATGACGCGCCCCGCGCTCGGATGCTGATCCGGCTGGGTCTCCAGCACGCACAGGTACGACTTCCCGCAGCCCACCGCATCGGCCAGGTCCTGCTGGCTGAGGCCCAGAGCTTTGCGGGCGGCTCGGATACGTCCGCCGAAGGTGGTCTCAGCGATGGCGCCCACGGGCGCACTCCCTAGACGGTTCACGATGCGCTCCCGCCCGTGGCGCCGGTGCGCACGTCACGCTGGAGCGCATCCCCATCCTCCGCCCAGGAACTGTTGCGCTTGCGCTCATGAAAGCGCGCGAGGGCTTCCCGCCCATAGCCCCCACCGCGCTCGAGATTGCTCTCCCAGATCGCCTCCTTCGAGGCAACGCCGAGATGGCTCAAGCGCGCCGCAACGGCGCCCGGGCTTCTGCCGAGTTCCCCGCCGATCGTCTCCAACGTCGCGCCGGCGCCCCATCGATCTCGGACGATCGTCTCGTGTTCGTCGATCCATCGGCTCCCAGGCCCGAGGTCAGGCGTCGACGGGCCATCCTCAAGACGCTTCAGCCGGGCCGCGATGGCCGCTCTGGAACGACCGAGTTCCCGACTGATCGCCTTGAGCGGTACGCCAGCACGAACTCGATCTTGAAGCAGCGCCTCCTGCTCAGGATCCCAAGGCTGCCCGGCCTGGTGCAGACCATGCTGCCCCGTGGGATGGACCATCCCGTCCAGCGATGCGCGCTGCGCGAGCAACGCGGCTCTCAGGATCGAAACGCGCTCGGCATCGCGCAAAGAAGGCTGATCCGCGAGAGCCAGGGCGGCATCAATCTGCGCGAGCAGGTGGCGAACTGTGGTCTTCATATCGGGCGAAACTCCCCACGCTTCAGAATCAGATTCATGAACACCACTGGCGGCAAGTCGACCTTGTGCGACCGCGCCCGTTTCACGGTAACGAATTGGCCCGACGAGCGTTCCTCCACGAGGCCGCAGCCTTCCGGAACCTCTCCGGGCTCGATGACGCCCGCCGGCGCCACGTAGATCAACCGACCCGCCAGCTTCTGGTAGCCGCCCCGTTTGTCCGGGTTCGCCAGATCCGCCAGGAAGTCACTTCGGCTCACCTTCACCTCGTGCACCGTCGGGGCCAGCCGGCCCTCGTTCTTCGTGCACATCAACGAGTACACGTCCGGCCGCACCGCCTGCCCATGCCCAGGGATCACGAACTCGATGTTCTCCCACGTGACGCGACCCTCCGCACGCAGCCGCTCAGCCACCCGACTGGCCAACGTGTCGTGCGGTGCCCGGCGCCCCGCAATCCGCGCCTTCTCGGCCACGATCGCCTGCACCCCCGCCTCGGTCGCGCGGTAGAACGTCCCGTAGCTCTTGTCGCAACGCTCGATCAGCCTCGCCCCTTCGAGGTCGAGATCAATGCCGTCGCTGTGCGCATTCCCACGGCCGCCGTGCTCCCAGTAAAAGCGCAGCCGCCGGTGGTGCACCGAGGTCAGCGGCATGCCGATCGCTCCACCTTCGGGGCTTGCGAGCGCCGGCGGCCCGGCAGTCTCTCCCGCAAGACGGACAGCCCCACCATGACGAACAGGACAACGACGAGAAACAGCCCAGTCTGATCTCCGAGCAAACAGTCCGGCAGGTGCGTCGTCATCGCGACATCTTTCCTCGTTGCCACATCACCGCGAAAGTCGCGTCTCAAGCACCCAGCCAGACACCCGCGACACGACGATCGGGTACCCGTCAAAGGCGTAATCCGCCGCACCTTCCGGTGCCGACGTCCTCGAAAGGCGCGGGTCCTCCTCGAGGACCATGCCCTCAAGGAACTGGGCGGACATCCGAATTCGAGCCACGTGGGCCCCCTGGTCCCGCGCCCGCGCGATGGCCCTGACGACCGGATCGGACAGGGGCTCAGGCTTCCTCATGGCTACGCCGTCTTCAAAGCCATTCGCCGCGGCCGCAGATCGCGTCCGTCTCCATCCGGCGCACTTCCTTGGCGAGCTCCTCATCCCCATGCAGCAACCTGTGCAATTCGGTGACGGCCGCGGCCAACATCAACTTGGGCGGCGACATGCCCCGCGCGAGGAACGTCGACGCCCGCAACGCGACCGTAACGGGGCCAACCCCCGCGCCTGCGGCCGTCTGGGCTCGCCGGTTCTCGGCCGCCAGGGCCGCGCGGATCAGTTCAGCGTTTTCGATCGTCACCATCCGACCGATGCGCGCTTCCGCCAAAAGGCGCAAGGCCCGAGAGATTTGATAACAGCGTGGCGACAGCATGCGCAATTCCTTCTCGCTAGAACCGTTCGTCGTCGAAGTTGCCGCCGGCATCCGCTGGCGGTGCCCGCCGTCGCTGTCCATCTTTGGCCGCTGCGTAGGTATTCGGGGAACCATCGCGGGAGCGCGCGCCCGGCGCCGTCTCCCGCGTGGACTCTGCCTCGCCTCGACCGCCGAGCATTTGCATCTCGGTGGCGACGATGTCGGTGGTGTAGCGCTCGACGCCGTCCTTATCGGTGTACCTGCCGTACTTGAGCCGCCCCTCGACGTAGACCGGGCGGCCCTTCTTCAGGTACTCGCCGGCAATCTCGGCCAGGCGGTCATAGAAGACCACCCGGTGCCACTCGGTCTCCTCGCGCTTCTCGCCCGATTTATCCTTCCACTGTCGGGTGGTGGCGATCGAGACGCTGCACACGGCCGCCCCCGAGGGCGCGTAGCGCATCTCGGGGGCACGGCCCAGGTTGCCGATGAGAATGACTTTATTGACGAATGACATAAGCCTCACTCGTGACGGTTGACAGTGCGTTGCGAACGTGTATTAAGAAAGCGAGCGGGCGCATCATCGCGACCATCCCGCCGCCGGCCGGTGGAGGTCGACGCGATCGCCGCCTTCGGCACGAGCGCGCGCCCCTGGAAACTCAGAACGAAGGGGATCCCCATCGAGTTGAGGGCCCCGATGATCTTTTTCGTCTGCCGGTAGCCGGTCAGGCGCGCGACGTCCTCGTCGCTTAAGAATGAGCCGCTGCTGTTGTCGCCCGGTGGCGACGACGGTATGACACTGTTGGGTTGCGTCGGGGTGGGCATAGGCATGGATCTGGGCGGCTCCGGTGTCCTGAAATTGGGTCAGCTTGGGACCGCAAAGTTTCCAGAAATTTATGCCCTTTTCCGCAATCGTGCAAGTCTTTTAGTTCGCTTGCTTGCGCCGTGCGTTGTGTTTCTATTCCCCTTGACGGTCCCTCAATGACACGCTACCTTCTGGCTTGCGTAACACATGTTCGCGTTTCATTCGCCGATTGCTCGACGCCATCCCGACCCATCGCCGAGGCTGCCTCATGCTCTCTTCAACACCATCCCAGCCTGCTGTCTATCTGAGGCTACCGATCCACAAGCTGCTCGCCGACTACCGCTACACCACGGCCAACCTCGAGGTGCGAGGCGCATTCTTTGGGCTGCTCTGCCTGCTGCGCACCAGCGAGCGGCCCGGCTGGCTGCCTCGGTTCCTGGTCGCATCACATACGAAAGGCACGCCCACGGACTCGCGCCAGGGCGAACTGGCCCCAGACATCTTCGCACCCACTGATACGCCACGTGGCCCCGGCCGCGTCGACATCGATTGGGTCCGTCTCGCGCAAATATTGGGCGGCACCCCGGAGCGCGTGCACCAGGCCGTCGGCGAACTCATTCGGAACGGCCTCTTCAAGGTCGACGGCAAAGGCGAGCTGCACGATCCGGACATCGCAGCCACCGCCGAGCGTGAAGCGGCCCTCACCGCCTCTCGCCGCAAGGCCGGGACCATGTCAGGCGCAGCACGCCGCGCCAAGCGCTCCAGCGCGGACCAGGCAGACGGCGCCAGGACGAGCGCGCAATGAAAATGCGCAGGCCCCGGATCGGCACGCTCCACCACCGTCCGTCCCTGCGGACTCGCTGTCATGTCCCCGCGCCCCTGTACGGCGTCCCTCCGTTGTCCTCGGGACACTGGCGCCGTTCCCGAGGACAACGATTAACTGTCCCGGCTTGTTCCGCGCAACACTCACCGTCTGGCGTACGGCGCCCCGCGAGCAATCATCGTGAGTTCCACCATGTTCGCGACTGACTTCAACCATGTTTCGACGGTGTTCCATCGCCAGTTGCCCTCAGGGCTACCAACGGTGCGCGACAGAATGGTGATCCGACAACAACCATGAACGCCCCCGCCCCTCTCACACCACCAGATGGAAACTTGCAAAAGTTTCCATACATGCCGCTCCAGGTGCAGCGTCTGCGCGACTCACGGTTGGCTTCACGCGCGAGCGGCGACGAATTTCGAGCAGCCGTGATCCTGTGGTGTGTTTCCTGGCACCAGTTGCCTGCCGGCTCCCTCCCCGATGATGACCAGGATCTTGCGGATTTCGCAGGGTATGGGCGAACGCCGGAGGAATGGGCCAGGGTGCGCGATGGCGCATTGCGGGGTTGGGTCAAGTGCTCGGATGGCCGTCTGTATCACGCGGTTGTCGCTGAGAAGGTTATCGAAGCCCTCGGGGCGCAGCGCAAGGAGCAGTGGAAGACCGAGTGCGCTCGCATCAAGAAGCACAGTCAACGCCACCACATACCGTACGATCCGCCCGACTTCGACGAATGGGTGTCCCTCGGTTGTCCCCGGGGACAACCGCTACCCGTCCCTGGCGATGTCCCCGGTACGTCCTCACGACAAAATGCGCCGAAGTCCGATGCAGAGCCGACGAACACCGCTCACCCGCCCGAAAACAACCCTTTCGAGGCCACACCGCAAAAATCCCCGGGGACATTCCAGCGTGTCCCCGGGGACGCTCAGGCCATGTCCTCCTTTTTCGATGATCGTGTCCCTGCTTTGTCCCACGGGAAACACCATCCAACAGAAGAGAAAGGAAAGGAAGAGAAAGGAAAAGAACAAAGAGAAGACGCCCGCGCGCCTGCGGCGCACGCCCCCACCCGGCCTGTCGACGTGCCCGAGCAAGTTTGGACGGACTGGCTGACCCTGCGCCGCAGCAAGCGGGCGCCGGTCACCCAGACCGTCCTCGACGCGGCAATCTCCGAGGCGGCGAAGGCGAACATTTCGCTCGACGCTTTCCTGCGGATCTGGTGCCTGCGAGGGACTCAGGGCCTGCAGGCCGAATGGCTCAAGCCCGACGACTACCGCCGCGCCGGCGTCGCTCCGGCGAGCAGGCACCGCGGGCTCGACGCCAAGGACTATCGCGAAGGAGTCACCCCCGATGGACGCTTTTGACCACCCCGACGGGCTGCGAGCCGAAACGCGCAAGTGCGAAAAGCACGGCCCCTACCCCGTACGCACGAAGACCGTGCGCGGGCACAAATTCATCAGCGGCAGCTGCCCCGCTTGCGTCACGGAGCGCGACCGAGAAGTCAAGCGCGCCGAGCTCGCTGACGCCCGATCCTCGCTCGAAACCCGGCTCGCACGCTCCGCCATCCCCCGCAAGCTTCGCTCCTGCAGCTTCGACACGTACATCGCCACACTGCCCGAGCAGCAACACGCGTTGCGCAGCTGTCGGGCGTTTGCTGGCGACTTCGAACGTGAGCGGGCGAATGGCGGCGTCCTGATCCTCGGCGGAAACACCGGGACCGGCAAAAGCCACCTCGCCGCCAGCATCGCCCTATCCGTGATCGCCCAGGGTGCGACCGCGATGTTTGCCACGGTTCAGGAGATCATCCTCATGCTTCGCGCCGGATGGCAAAGGCGCAACGGGCCAAGCGAGCTCGAGGTGCTGCGCATGTTGACCAGGGTCGACCTGCTAATCATCGACGAGGCCGGCGTTCAGATCGGCTCCGATGCCGAGCGCAACCAACTTCACGCGGTCATCGATGGGCGCTATCGCGAGGAACGCCCCATGGTCCTCACCGCGAATCTATCCGCACCGGAACTTCTCGACGTCATGGGCGAGAGGATTTACAGCCGGTTGCGAGAACAAGGCCAGTGGGTACCTTTCGACTGGGAAGACTGGCGTGCTCGCCGCCCGCCACCGCCCGCCCCTGCGTTCCAACTTTCGCCCTAGCTACTTTCGGTTCGCTTCCTACTGCCCTGCGTTACACTCGTTCAGGAGATCCTTTCACATGCAGACCGCCAAACGTCTCCCCTTTCCGCTGCGCCGCCCGTCGAGGCGCATCGCCCTTGCCATCGCTGGGGTCGCCACCATGATGGCGACATCCGCCTTGGTTGCCTGGGCAACCGTGACGGCGGCAAGCCCCCGCCAAGAGGGCGCGAATCCGGCAGCCCGTTCCGACAGCGCTTCCTCCTCGCCGCTCACGCTCGGGCAAGTCAATGCGATCCTGTCCAGTGCGACCAGCGGGCAAGCCCACGCGTACGCGGTATTCCCCGGCCCGAACGGACTCACCGGAGCTCTGGTCGGAAACGCCAGCCCGAGCGCTCCAGGCGCTGACCAACGCCTCATCGCGTGGATCGACCGCGGTGGCGATGTCATGGTCGGAAGCATGCTCACGCCCAGCGGCGCGAACTTGACTCTTGCCGCGATCCGTGCCTTCTCCACGCGCGGCGTGGATGTCTCCGCCGCCGGTCCATCAAATGTCGGGGTGACAACCCAAGCCCCCACGCCCGAGAGCACCACGGGGCCGGTCCAAGTTCACGGGCTGCCGTCCAATATGGCAGCCATCGAGACCAGGGCGCCCCACTCCAGAGCCGATCTCTACGTCGTCTTCGATCCAAACTGCCTCTACTGCAATGCCCTTTGGCACACGCTCGCCGAGCCCGCCCTGCGCACCGCGGTTACCGTGCACTGGATCCCCGTAGGCATCGTTCGCCAAGATTCCCAGGCGCGCGCCGCGACGATCATCGAGCGTGGTGCCGCCGCCCTCAATGCCAACGAGCAGAATTTCGACGGTGGTAGCGAAACCGGCGGTGCACCGCTGTCCAACAATGTCACTGCCAACGCCCGCGTCGCCGCGAACACGGCTGCGTTCGAGGCCTGGGCCCGGCAGAACAACCTGGCGATTGTCACCCCCACGCTTCTGTGGAAGACCAGGGCCGGTGTGCTCCAAGCCATCTCGGGCGCGCAGCCGTCGGGATACCTCAAACAGGTTCTCGGGGTGGACTGATCATGCGCGGACGCGATCTCTATCCAGCGCAGTGGGCGGCCGCCTTCGCCTTCCTTGCCGCCCGCGAATCGTGGGTGATCGCACCGGCCAGCGAGTCAGAGATTGAGGGCTACATGCGCCTCGTCAACGACGTCCACGACTGGGCGGTCTCATGCATCAAATCCGGCGTGGCGATTGACCTCACGCCGGAGCAGGCGCAGACCTGGAAGATGCTCGCCTACGTGCACATCGATCTGTTCGTGCTCATCGCCACCATCGCCCTGAGCGACGAGGCGCTCACAACGCTCTGTCGACCACGCCAATCCGATGAACTGCGCCTGACCGCGTCGGGCGAAGCCCGCCGCTGGGCGGGTATTGCCGCCGATCGGCTGGCGGTCCTCGACATCTTCGCGTCCGCAGCTGCTGTGTTCTCGCCCGAGAACCTCACGCGGTTGCGGACCATCGTCGTGCCCTAACCACCTGCAGAGAGAGGATTCCATGACCCAGAGCAGTATTCTCCCCCGTCGCACGCGCCGCGCAGGCGCCACGATCGCGCTCTTGGGGATCGCCGCGGCCGCGCACGCGCAAACCACTGCGCAGCCCAACATCGCGGCGTCCTGCGGCCAGCAGGCCCAACAGGTCGCGCAGGCGCTGAGCGCCCAGGCGCAAAACGCGCAGACTGCCCTCAACAACGTGGTCAAGAATCCGACGCCGGCGGCGAACCAGGCCTGTCTGCAGACGGACTTCGCCAATTTCAACATGGGCCAAGGCTTCAGCCTCGGCGGGCTGTTCAACCAGGTGGTCCAGCAGATCACGTCGCAGGCCTGTTCTGCCATGAGCAGCGCGATCAACAACACCGTCAACACCACCGTCATGGCCTTCAACGGGCAGGTGCAGCAGATCACCGCACTGCCCGCGAACCTCGGCGGACAGGTCGCCAACGGTGTGAGCGGTGGCATCTCCAGCATCGGCGGCGCAGCGACCTCCGCGGTCCAGCAGCCGGTCATGCAGGCCACCGGCGCCTCGACGCAGGCCGCCGGAAGCACGTCGAGTTTCTTCGGCGATTACGCCTCGAAGATCGGCAATCTCTTCAAGTGAGGATCACCGTGCACCTCTCACCTTCCCCCAAAGACCGCCGCCGGATCCGCCTGGCGATCTCCATCGCTCTTGCGCTCGGCATCCCGTGCTGGCCCGCAATCTCGCACGCTGCCGGCGGCTTCAACGCCGACATGTACGGCATGCCGGGGCAGGTCGTCGGGTATGCCCACAACACCATGCCAATGGCCACGCCGGACATGCTGACTGGATTGGGCAACTGGGTCGGCAGCCAGATCCAGCAGGCCGCGCAGACCCTCAACGCCGCCCAGATCAAGCAGTCCGAGATTGACACCAAGCTCGTCGACGCGGCGAACAACGCGAGGGCGCAGACAGCAATGCAGGTCGCCGACGGCCAGATCCAGGCACGCCTGGCTCTGGCCCAGCCCACGGATGGCAACGGCGTCAATTTGCGCCTGGCCAACAGCTGCGGAACGGCGGCCGCAGCCGCGGGCCTGGCCGCCGGGGCCGCGGCCAACATCACGGCCGCCGGCGCGATCAGCGGCGTCTTGCGCACGTACAACTCCAACACGGCCAACCTCAATCAGCAACAGTATGTCTACGCGCTGGCGAAGGCCAGCCCGAGGTCCCTGGTCGCCAACAACGTCATCGGAGATCCCGCCGGCGCGGGCGTCGCCTCACAGTCCTACAGCCCGCAAGACGTAAACCGCTTCATCCAGATCACGACGAACCCCACCCCCCTGAACAATCTGCCTCCATCAGCCGTCAACACGCCGGCTGGCCAACGGTACGAAGCGATCCAGAACCTGCAGAAGGCCATCCTGGACATCCCCCAGGAAACGCTCAATGGGGTCGCCCAGATGAACGCTCCAACCCTGCCGATGCGTTCGTGGCTTTCTGCCCAACTCGATTCGATGAGCGCACCACCCACGCTGCTGCAGGCGCTCAGCCAAGCATCGACCGTTCCTCTGGCCACACCGTCGGCGGCCGCGCAGAAACAGCAATCGATTCTGCAACGCGTGTCGACCGCCACCGTGTGCGTTCTCGGCGCTGTCTTCTCCAGCAAGGGGACGCTCGAAGGATGCCTCTCGACGGGAAACCCATCGTCGACGCAGGACGGCGCCAACAACATCAGCCTTCAGACCTTTCTTTACATGATGGTGCAAGGACGCGTCGCCAACCAAAACTGGTGGACGTCGCTGAGCAAGATGAACAGCGCCCCCCCGCTGCTGCAGGAGATCGCGGAGATCGACGCGCTGCGCGCCGCCATGGACTACCAGAACATGGTCAACATCAGCCGCATGGCATCGATGCAGGCACAGCAGATGTCCTCTCAGATGAACGCCAACATCGAGGCGCAGGCCAACGCCGTGCGCAAGACCGCGATCACCCAGGCGGGGCACTGAGCGAGCGCCGAAATGAACTGTCTCGCACCCCAGATCACTACCGATTCGGTCCCCGGGGACTTCGGCTTTCGCTTCCAGCCCATCGTGAAGCTCGCCGATTCGGCCGTGGCCGGCTATGAGTTGCTCGCCGGGCGCGAGCGCTGCCCCAACAATTCGCCCGAGCAATGGCGGGGTTGGTACGACCGCATCCCCTTCATCCTCGAGCAGCACACGCCACCGGGCTGGAATCTCATCTTCGTGAACATCGACGGCGACCAGCTCGAAGGCGATCTTTCGGTCCTGTCCGCGCTTGCGCGTGCTCGCCAGATCGTCGAGGGTCTTCTCGTCATCGAGTGCACCGAGCGCGGCTGGCTCGAGAGCAGCTGCACCTCGATCCAAGCACTCAAGACCTTGGGTTTCCGCATCGCGGTCGACGACGTCGGCGAGGGCGAAGACGGGCTCGGTCGAGTGTCCGCGCTGCGCCCCGAGTTCGCCAAGATCAGCCACACACTCTTCCACAGCCTGCGCAACGCGGGAACGCAGACGCTTTCACATTTGCGCCAACTTCTCGAGCAGCTCGGATGCGTGGTCATCCTCGAGGGAATCGAAACACCCGAGGATCGCGCGTTGGCCACGGCCGCGGGCTTCAAATTCGGGCAGGGCTGGCTTTTTCCTGCCACGAGTTGGCCGCCGCGCTGAGGATCTCTGCAACGCACAGCCTTGAATTAGGGCGCTCCAGGTCCTGTGGCAAGTTCCTCGGCACTGATATCGTCCCGGTGCGCTGACGTCACGTTGGCACGCACGAAGCTCTCGGCGATGGCGAATCGATACGCCATCGCGTCGATTTGCGGCTCCGCTGCGCCGAGCTGCCGCAATTCAGCCCGCCAATGCCCTGCGATCTGCACAGCGATGAAGCGCAACGCAGCGTCGCATGCGCCCTTGTCCATGCCGAAGGATTCGGGATTCGACAGGAGATTGTCGATCGAGATCGTCCCAGCGTCGTCGCCGAACGCCATGGCCAGTGAGCGCACCGGCCTCACGGTCGAGTCGACCGGATCGAACATGGGAGCCAGTCTGTAGCTGGCAATTTCAGGATCAAAGACCAATCCGTGATTCTGATCGTGGTCATCCTGATTGCCGGTCAACGCATTGAACACCACCCGCCGATAGAGTTCGTGGCGATCTTCATCGGGCGTGCGGATCCACGGTCCCATCTGGCGCGAGAAATTGTTGTACGAGCCCATGTAGCTCCACCGCTGCACCTCCGGATTGGACCAGAGCACCGTTCGCGCACTTGCATAGGACAGGCGCTGCGCACCGACCCGGTCGAAGCGCTCGACGAGAAGCACCGGCACTCCCTTGACATCGACCAGGCGGTGTTCTGGTACCCGGATCCCGCACCGTTGCGCCAGAGTCAAGGCGGCGCATTCCTGCAGAGGCATCGGAGGTAGCGCGGCATGGTCATCCTTGGCCGGAAACTTGGCGATCCAGGTTCGTCCTTCCAGGGCGACCGTGAATTTCGGCCGTGCGCCGCCGTTCGATGTACCTGCATCAAGCACCTCCCGCAAATCATCCGGGATTGGCTCCCCTGCACCTTTGGCTGAGATGATGACCCGCACGGCCAAGGCCGCGATCGCCAAGTTCTGAAAGCTGGTCAACATTCGCGGCGGCGCGGGAGGAATGTCCCGGGATGCTGAGAAATCGATCGACCCGGTGCGCCCGCCATGCGCATGCAACAGGTAACCCAACTCGTCTTGCGGACCGTGCAGGCGGTCGATCAGGAACTTGCCCCATGCGTCCGGACCGGCGTCGCGAAGCACTCCAAAAATGCCCTCCAGGTCCGTCGTCTTGAACTCGGCGGGCCGCAAAGGCAGCAGCACTGGGTCGATCGGCAGCCGACCAGGATGGTCAAGATAGGTCTGCGCGTACCGGAAGCGGCCGAGCCGCCGTCCGCCAGGCTCAACCCCAAGCTCGAAGAGGCCGGCCAGAACCGGGCCATCGTGGCCTGGCAACCAGTTCCACACCCAGACTTGCCCGTTTTCAGACCGCATGATTCTTGTCCACCCTCACACGTTTGTCGTTGACGTCGAAGGACAAGGCCAGCCCCTCGCGGTCCAGACCCGGGTCAGCCAGCACGTCGATCTCGCGCTCGAGCCCGTAGATCCACAGGACGCTCAGGTACACGCCCATGCCGGTCGTCATGTTCCCGCGCTCGACGGCATTGATCGTCGCTCTCGAGAAGCCCAGCTTCTCAGCCACATCCTCCTGCCGCAGTCCGCGCCGAATCCGCGCCTCCCGCAGGCGACGCCCCAAGGCATGAAGCATGCCTGGGATGTTCTCAGGCACCAGTGCGAACGAAGTTGTGCGCGTCATAGCGTGCATTATCCCAGCTTTGTGATGCCCTTAGCAAACACGGTGAAACAGCAAGGAGCGGTTAACCTTGAGGTGCCGTCAGGCCAGCTTGCCGTCTCGCGCGGTCGCCGCCGGCCGGTCCTGCGATGCCGCACGTTTGCGCGCCAGGGCCGCCGACGGGTGCTCGACCGTCCGCACCCGCGCGAGGTCCGCTGAATCGGCCGCGGCCTTGCGGCCCGCCCTACCTTTGGCCCGCCGCCCGTAGTGCTCCCGCTGGGTGTCGGTCGTGGCATGCCCGAGCAACGCAGCGATCTCGGCAGGCGTGCGCCCGGAGGCGCGCAGGTCAGCGGTGAATTGATGGCGGGTTGAATACAGGCTCACAGAACCGATTTTGGCGCCCTGCCTTGTCAGTGCCTTGCGGGCACGTCGCAGAGCCGTACGGGCGCCGTCGTAGACCGCCGTGAAGGCATGGGCGTGCCGGAGCGAGTCCAGGTCAGCCGAGAACCGTGCGATCTCCTCCCAGTCGGCCTGCGGCAGATCCGCCAGGTGCACGGTGCGCGCCTCCCCGTGCGCTCGGCCGTTGGTGTGCTTGGCGTTGTGCACCAACAGCGTGCGGCTACCCAGGTCGAGCTCGGCCCGGTCCCATTCGGAGGGCCTCAAGCCGACATGCATGTTGGCCTTGAGCCACCGGGAAGCGAGCGCTGCGTAGATGGACTGCGAACCCTCGAGCTGCGCCACGATGCGACGCAGATCATGAGGGTGGACCTCGCGAGCTTTGCCCCGCTTCGCCGACCACCGCCGATGCGGTCCGTGGATCGCGTACAAGGCGCGGTCGGCCTCGTTGATCTCGTTCAGCATCCAGTCGGCCTCGGCTGCACCCATATCCTGCCGCGCAGCGCCAACCAGGGCCGAGCGGCACAGCCGCCAGTACGCCCGCGCCCAGTCGCGCTCGCGCGAGATCTTGGACAGCCACGCGGCGAGCTGTCGTCGCCACGCCCGATCGGAGAGCGTCGCACCGGGGAACTGCCGCGCGAACTCGGCGATCAGCCGGCGAGCCATGCGCTTGTACATCGCCTCGGTCGACGCCGTTCGCCCAACTGCCGCCCGCCCCAAGGGGGCGGGAATTCCTACGATGCCTGGATTGCTCACGTCGTCGCAACCTGGTGATCAGGCGTGCGCCGCTTTGCGCGCCCGGTTCAGACCGTTGTGCAGCGCGCCCGCGGCCGCGCCCGCCCAGTGTTCGTAGGCGTCCCCGCTACCGATCTCCCGCAGAACGTCCTCCATTCGCTGCCTCGCCGCGGTGGGCTCGCCTTGCAGAAGGCCCAGCAGGCGTTGCCGCGAGCCCGTGAGCAGCCGCAGCGCTTGTCCGCCGACGGCTTCGTCGCTGGACCTCGGATCTCGATCACGGGCAAGTCCGATCGCGGCGCCGAGCAGCGTCGCGGCATGGGAGTCCCCAAGGTTCTCGATCGTCTTCTTCAGGAAATACATGAGACCTCCACTAAATCCGCATGCATGCGTCTTGCGCATCAATTTTAGACAGTTCGTAGACTGTCGTCCCAGAGTCTTGGGCGATGGAATCGACGCCGAAGCGCCACCGCTCGCGCCACGTAGCGGCCACGATTGCCGCTCGCTGCGCGGTCGAAAGCGCCCCAGAACATGGCGCTATTCGCCACGTAAACGCCTGGAACCAACCACGCGGCGAGGGGCCTCGCGCCACGCAACCGGTGAGATACACAGCGCAATGTCAAGCGCGTTCAGCGTGGCAGCAACGGCAAAGCATGGATGAACACGCGTTGGAGTTGAGTGGTTTGTCAGAGGGGCGTCCTTTGCTTTCTTTTTTTGTACGCCTTCCATTGTGTTGCGTTTCTCTTGCGCGTACGGTTTGGGTTGTCTCAACAACCGCAACTTGGAGTGCAACATGAGCGAATTGAAGGTGGCAGTCGATGTCGGTTCCGGGATGACCAAGATCGCCGATGGCGAGCTCCGCCTCATGGTCCCCTCTGTGGTCGGCGCGTTCTCGGAGAACTACCGCGGCTTCCTGGCCAACCCGGAGGTGCTCGAGGTTCGGGCCAGCCGCCTCGTGCGCAATGGCCGCTACATCTTCGGCAAGCAGGCCGAGGCGCTGATCCCGCCGGACCAGCGGGCGGCGACCTTGTCGTCGGACTGGCCGGGCTCGGACGCCTGGGGTGCGCTGCTGCTGGCCGCCGTGACGCGGGTGTGCCCGGATGGGTTCGTCGGCCAGGTGGACCTCGCCACAGGTGTGCCGCAGGCCCTGTACAGCACGCGCCGCGACGACATCGCCGCGCGCATCGACGGTGTGCATGAGTTCCAGCTCGGCAGTGCCCGCTACGAGATTCACGTGCGGCCGCAGGTGCTGCCGCAGGCGGCCGCCGCGATCCTCGCGGATGATGGGCTCGCTCGGCTGGTCGGTGCCCACGGGGTCATCGACCCCGGCACCTTCACGACCGGCATGGCCGTGGTGTGCAGGCGCAGCGAGCAGGAGGAATTCGCCGTGCAGTATTGGCGGTGCGGCGGTATCGAGGTCGGCGTGTCCCGCATGGTCGGGATTCTCTCCGAGGAAATCTCACGGAGATTCGGCGGACAAATGGAGCCCGGCATCCTGCACACGGCGCTGCGCGAGCGCCGACTGTCGATTCGCGGCGAGGTCCTGGATATTTCGGAAATGGTCGACTATGCGACGTCCACAGTCGCGGCCCAAATCGTGGAGTCGGTTTCCAAACTGTGGCCGAATGGCGCGATGGACCTGGACTCCATCAGCATCGTGGGAGGCGGAGCCGCCTTGCTGGCGCATCCCATCCAGCAAGCGTTCAAGCAAGCCAGCGTGGCACCGGAGGCGCAATGGTCGGTGGTTAACGGCCTGCACCGTTATCTCGCGTCGCTGCAAGCCGCATAACCGGGGGAGGCCTTATGGAAAAGGTTGACTTTTCCGCGTCGCTCAGGCTTTACTCGGATGATCCGGTGGACAAAGTCATTCTCGATTGGCTTGCCACGTTGCCGCGCCGGGAGGAAGAGAATCGCACGTGTCGACGTGGCCTTAATCGGGAGGTTCGCCAGGCGCTTTACGCGTATGCCAAGAAGCGCCTGGGGTCGACCGAGAAAGCCGGGGCGAACTCGCGCCGGCGCCGGGTCGCGCCGGCGGCACAACCGCTGCCGGCGCGACCGGCGGCAAGCTCCGGCTCGGCGGGGTCGCCGAGCGCCCACGCCCCCGGCGGCGTCGTCGATTTGCGGCAGACCGGGGATGCGGTGGGCGGTGTGCCAGGTGGCGTCGGTGTGCCCTCTGATGACGGTCGGTCTGCCGTGGGTCGCGGGCCTGCCCCAGTCGGCCCCCTCGTTCGGTTCTGAGTTTGCCTTGCTGGTGGATGGTGGCCCGGGATTGGGGCCGGTTTGCCCGTGTTGCGTGTGGAGAGCCTGCACGTTTTTGGGGGTGGTCAGCCCGTGGTGTTGGTGGCTGACCGTCTTGTCCCATGGGTTTGCCGCGCCCCCGTTTCTGGGTCAACTTTGCGTGACTCGGTAAACGCATCACCAGCATGTGCTCGGATCCTGTCGCGTGTACGTGCGACACGGGCGCCGCTTGTGATCGAGCGCACGCTGCGTAACTCGGGTCATTGCGTTTACGCGGGTCGAAGTGGCGCGCCTCATGTAAACGCTGTTTCGTGGCGATCATGGGTGTCTTCCGGGTCGCGTGCCATGAGGCTCCTGGCGTCCCTGCAAACGCCCTCGTCGGTCGGCCTCGCCGGCGAATGCGCGGCCGATACTTTCGTACGGATTGCCTTGCGGTGGGTGTTTGGCCTGCCTTAGATTGGTGCCGCTGGCCCGGATGCCCGCAGCCGCACCAGCCCGTTGAATCGCGGGGCGGCTGCCGCCCCAAGCGGCACGGCATGCTCGGGCTTGAACGACAGAAACGATTTGCGGAGTCGCACATGGCGAAAAAATGGGTGGTGGCGGTTGGTTTTTCGGCGGCAGTATTGGCCGGTTGTGCCACGCCGCCCGCGCCGGCCAATCTGGAATCTCAATCGGATTGGCTTCTCAAGAAAATCGATGCCTCGGCAAGCCGCGTGGCCGACGCACAAGCGGATATCGCGCGCATGTCGGCCGCGCAAAATCCGGCGATGATCCCCAAAGGCCCGCCGGATGGCGTCAAATTGCCGGTTGAACTTCAACGTTCGATTTATCTGCACTGGCAAGGCCCAGTGCATGACGTTGTGGCCTCGATTGGCCGCATGATCGATTACCGGGTCTCGGTGATCGGCGTTCCAAGTCCGAATCCGGTTATCGTGGACATCAATACGGATGCCGAGTCTGTTTTCGATGTTCTCCAGTCGATCGGTCTGCAATGCGGCGATCGTGCTGGTGTGCTGATCGACCCCGCCGCCCGCAAAATCAGTCTGGTGTGGGCGCCAAAAACCGCGGCGCCTGCCGGAGCGAAGGGCAGATCATGGTGAGACAAACACATTTGCATGCCATACCGATGCGCATGTTTTCCGCGAGCGTGATCACTTTGGTTGTCGCCGGCCTCTGCCCTGCCCTCGCGCATGCTGATGGCTCCCAAGGTGCCGCGCCTGTAGCGGATCTGTCCGGCCTTGAATCCATGCACGCGACGCCCGATTCGAACGCGGCGCAGAGTGCTCCCTATGCCAAGATGCGCGCGCAGGCCATGATGGAGGCAGCCACAGCGCTGGGGGCTCAGCATGGTCTGCGCTGGCGTGCCGCGCAGATCAACGCGCAGCTGCAGCAGCTTGCGCCCAGGCTCGCTCGGATCTACGACTTCCGCCCCCTGATGCTCGATAGCGGGATGGTCGTCCCGCCGGTCATCGAGGAGGCCCGCTCGACCTGGAGCGGCGACGCCGCGGTGGCCCGCAGTGCCCAAGTCGAGTACCGGATCATCGCGCCGGCGCGCATCGCGCCGATCGCGCCGAATTGGAGAAACTGGCTGATGCAATCGGTCCCCGCACCGATGCAGCCCGACCCGGCCGTCCTGCCTCAGACTGACGACGACCGAACGCTGTGGCGCGAAGCGGTCGATCGCGGGTGGAGTGCGGGCGTTGATCAGGCGAATGCGATTTTCGCCGTCAGCCTGCGCCGGCTGCAGCAGGACCTCACGGGCATGCTCCTGTTCCTCCGTCTTGAGCGGCAGGGCATGGTATCGGCCCCGATGCTGGCCAACGGGCAGGTCGGCGTGGAGGTTTCCGGCCGCGCGCTGGCGATCGGACAGCAGATCTTCCGGCTGACCATGGGTTCATCGTTCCTGCCGACGAGTCGCTGGACGCCCGTCGCATCGAGCGCGCCGGTCCTGCCCGGCTTGGCCGACGACAAACCCGACACCGCCGCGCCTGGAGCGCCGGATATCGGGTTTGTCGCGTCGCCCGCCATCGGCGGCCGGACGCCCTAGAGGCCGATCGCGATGACCGACGGCCTCCTTTACGAACGCGAGCCGGCCCTAGCCTGGCGACGCGACGACCTCGATGCGTTCCTGCTGTGGGCAGCGGATCTCGGGGCCTCCGACATCGTGTTGACCAGCGGCATCAAACCGCGGGTGCGTCTGCACGGCCGCTGGCTCCGCGTGGGCGTGCGCACCGTAGAGACGCAGGCGTCGATGGTGCCCGCTCTGATCGAGACGACGCGGGCGCAGGATGCATGGGCGCGGGTGCAAGGGCGCGAGTTCATGGACTACGCCTACGAGGTACCGCTGCCGGGCACGCCGTGGAAGAAGCGCCGCTTCCGCGTCGACGCGACGGCTTGTCGGGACGGCAATGGCGTGGGTTTGTCCATCGTCTTCCGGACGATCCCAAGCCTTCCACCGCGCATGGACGACCTCGGCATCGAAGCGCAATTGCGTGGGGCGCTATTCCCCAACAACGGGTTGGTGCTTGTCACGGGCGTCATGGGCTCTGGCAAGAGCACGACGCTGGCAGCGGTGTTACGTGAGATCATCGAGACGACGGACAAACACGTCCTGACATTCGAGGCGCCCACAGAGTTCGACCTGATGTCGCTCAACGACACGACCGGCGCAGGCGCATTCGTCGTGCAGTCGGAGATCGGGCTGCATCTCTCCTCGTTCGACGTCGCGCCCAAAAATAGCACTCGCCGTGCGGCCGATGTCGTGTTGTATGGGGAAGCGCGCGACCCCGAGACTGTGGGCGGCATGATCGAGCAGGCCGAGGTCGGCACGGCCGTGTACGCGACGGCGCACACGCCTTCGGTGGCGGCAACGCCAGGGCGCGTTATCAACGTTTTCCCCTCGGACGACCAGCCCAGCATGGCCGCTGGATTCCTGGGCGCGATCCGTCTGATCGTCCAACAACGATTGCTCAAAACCTGTGACGGCAAGCGTGTGGCCGTGCGAGAATGGCTCGCATTCGATGAAACGATGCGCACCGAGATGTTAAGCATGCCTTTATCAGGCCTTTACGCGTATCTGGACAGAAAGGTCCACGAGTGCGGCATGCCGCTGCTGCGATCAGCGAAGCGCCTTTTCGACGCCGGCATCATCGAGGAAACCGAATACGTGCAGATCGTCGCGGAAAAGCGTCTCGAGGCGGTCGCCGCCGGGGGAGATGTGGCATGAGCTGGCGCGACGGCGGGCGGTTTGCGAAGCTGTTCGGCATCGACGCAACCGCCGCGCTCGGCATGGTGCCCTTTCTGGTGCACTGGTCCTGGGCAACGCTCCGGTTTTCGATCGGCGTGACGATGGTGTTTATCGTCGGGCAATTTTTGGGCATGCGCCCCGTCGAATTGTTTCGCAAGTTCCGTTTCTGGGCCGGCGGTTCGATCCGGCCCGCTCCGGCCCGCATCGGCGCTGTGCGGGATCGAATGAACGCCCATTTGCTGGGTTGGTGGGTTCACCCGAGGGATTAAAGTATGCCATTTTTCGTTCGCACGCTTGTGCCTTCCGCACTGTTTAAAGGACTCCAGCGACGGATTCTGTGGGGCTCGATCACGGCAGCCCTCGCTGCAGGCGCCGCACCGACTTCCGCGTGGGCCTGGGGCGGTCTCGTTGAGCCCGCGCCGGCCCCCGTGCGACCGATCGCCGTCACGGCGCCGCCCAAGGGCGGCGCGTCCTCGCCAGGGCAGGCGGCGGGGCTCGTGCAGATCGGCGCCCCGGCGCTGGGCATCATCACGTCATCGGGCTTCGGTCGCTCGGTTCCGCTCGACATCGCCATGAAGATGCTCGTGCCGTCGAACTGGGTCGGCGGGATCGAAGGCATTCCCGGACGGACACCCGTCTCGTGGCGCAACGGCCAATCGTGGCCGCAGGCCCTGGGCGAGATCGCCGACCGCCATGGCTGGACGGTCGTACTGGACTGGACCGGCCATACCGTGTCGATGGAAGCCCCCGCGCCTGCGCCGCCGCCAGCGTCAGCCGCCACGAGGCCGACGGAAGTCCCAGCGACCGCGGCGTCGCATGTCGCCGATCTCGCGCGGATGGCGCCCGGACCGTCTTTCGATCTCGTCACGGGCGAGCCGATCGAGCAGCAGCTGATCGCGTGGGGGAAGAAGGCTAAGTGGGGCCCGGCGCCCGATCAGCACTGGGCGGTCATGTGGTCACTGCCCCACAACTGGACCGTGCCCGGTGAGATCGACTACGGACACGATTTCGTGAAGGCGATCACGCAGGTCGTGACGACCATGGCCGCGAACGGTGCAGACGCGCGCATCCAGGTGAAGGAGGCCAATCACGTGGTTCTCATCCATCCCGCCGGAGCCAACGGAGCACAGCCATGATCCGCCAAATTTCCCCCAGCCGCTTCCTCCTGCTGCCGCTGGCCACAGCGCTGGGGGCGCTGAGTCTCTCCGGCTGCGCGGGTGTCGATCAGGCCCGGATTCAGCAGGCCCAGATCAAGGCGCAAGCCGAGCACCAATTCGCATCGATGCCGCCGGCCGGCACCGTCGTGCAGATCGACCGCGGCGCCTGGCTGCTCGGTGAAGAAGTCGCGCCGACTGCTCCGAAGCCCGCCCTGCTCGGCAACCTGGTGGACTATGCGTCACCGACGCCGCCGACCCTCGCGGCGCTCGCGCAGTGGATCGAGGCCAACACGGGGGTCGAAGTGGTGGTCGACCCCTCAGCGCTGCCGCAGTCCGCAGCGCCTGGCGGCAGCGTCGGCGCTTCGCTCGCGGCGACCGGGCTTTCGTCGGCGGTGGGCGGCCAGATGACTTCGATTCCGCCTGTGCCGTCGTCGCTGAGCACGAGCGGCGGACTGCCCAGTCCGGCGTTCGCTGGCATGCCCTCGATTTCGGGAGCGACCGCGCTCTCGACGTCCGGCGGCGACCAGGATGGCCTGGGGCCGCTGCGGTACTCGGGCGCGCTTTCGGGCTTTCTTGACATGATCGCGACGCGCTTCGGCGACTTCTGGCGCTTCAAGGACGGCCGGATCACGATCTTCAAGACGGAGACGAAAACCTTTGAACTCCCGGCGCTGCCTGCTGCGTTCGAGATCAACGGATCGATCTCCAGCACGGGCACGTCGAGCTCGACGCCCACGTCGGCCGGCGGCGGCAGTGGCAGTAACTCGGGCAGCCAAGTGTCGATGAGCCAAAGTGGCAAAGTGGACCAATGGACAGGGCTGCAGAAGATGGCGCAGGCGGTCGGCGGCCCCGGAGCGTCGGTCATCGTGGACCGAAACCTCGACATGCTGACCGCTACCGGCACGCCGGCGCAGATCCAGCGCGTGACCGAGTGGGTGTCGAACCTGGACACCGAGATGTCCAAGCAGATCGTGGTCGACGTGCGCATGTACAACGTCACCCTCACGGCCGAGGACAACTACGGCTTGAACCTGAGCTTGGCCTACAAGGGCGCGAGCGGACATACCGGCATCTCGGTGACCGGTGCACAGGTGCCGACTATCACGGGCAACTCGACCCCGATGAGTTTCACGGCCTCGATCCTGGGCGGCACCCTCGACGGGACCTCAGCCGCGGTACAGGCGCTGTCTTCTCTGGGCAAGGTTTCGCAGGTTCAGGAGGTGGAAGGCATCGCCCTGAACGGCGACGAGGCCGGGCTGCAAAACGCCACCATCAAGGGCTACGTTCCCAACGCGCAGACCACGGTGGAAGCCAACGCCGGCGCGATGACGACCATGCAGACGGCCACGGCCGTCGGCGGCATCACGGGTGCATTCCTGCCGCGTGCCGTGGGCGGCAAGATCCTCATCAACTTCCACATGCAGCTGACGGATTTGCTTCCCTTCCAGCAGGTCTCGAGCAACGGCTCGCTCGTGCAACTCATCAATGAGATTCAGGCGACCCTTCTGAATTCGGTGTCCTTGAAGTCGGGGCAGTCGCTGGTCATGGTGGGCAACCGCACGAGCACCGCGAACCTGACCAACACCGGTGTGGGCAACCCCAATATGGCGCTGCTGGGCGGCGGGGTGGATGCACAGCGCGGCGACACGGTGCTCGCCGTGGTCATTACCGCTCGGCTGCTGTGAGGACCTGACGATGGCCGAAATCGTCGAACTGCCCGGGTTCTCGCACCGCTTCGTCGCCGGGCTGTACTGGCGCCACGAGGACCGTCTGCCGAGAACGAGCGCGCTTGCCCGGGCGTCCGCAGAGTTCGGGCGCTGGGGGCTGTCGCGCAAGACGTCGCTGGGCAGCTTCCAGAGCGGCTATCTGGAGCCGCTGAGCGGGCTCAAAAGCCCGCGTGGGCTGCTGTCGCTCGCGGCGATCCTCGCCGATGTTCGCCCCGAACCCTGGCAAGGGATCTACGACCTGGGCGATGGACGATTCTGGCTGATCGCGGTGCGCGACAACCAGGAGATCCTCCCCCGTGGCGACATCATCGGCGACTTCGACACGATCGAGCGCTTGAGCGCGGAGCTGGCCTCTCTCGGCGATGATTGGGATTTCGCCCGCGGCACCGCCGAGGACCTGGCCAATCTGCTGCGCGACGAGGTTCCCAAACGCCAGCGCTACGCCCGCATCGGGGATCTGCAGCGCAGTCGCGTCCTCACGTCAGGTCTGCTGAGCGTGGCGATCGTTGCAGGCATGGCCTTGACCGGCCGGCACTTCTGGTTGGCGCATGAGCGCGAGATAGCCATGCGCCGGGCTGCTGCGCTAGCCCAGCGCATGGCTATTGAGGCCGCCATGCAGGCCCACGCCGCGGCCCGCGCCGCAGCTGCCCATGTTCCATGGGAGAGCGTGCCGCAGCCGAACGTTGTCCTTGATGCGTGCGAGGCGACGTGGGATCGGCAGCCGGTCAATGTCGCCGGCTGGAATCTGACCGATTGGCGCTGCGCCGTAGCCGGGCCGCGCGTGGGCGTGGACACCTGGTGGAAGATCGTCGGCGGCTCGCCCATGGATGCGCCCGGCGTACTCGATTCCGGCGCCCGGACGTCGCACGCCGCGGCGCTCGGGCGCGCGATTGCCGTCGAGGGCCCATCCATCGCGCTGCCGCGCGAGCAGGCGCTTCGCGCGCTCTTCGCGCTGGGCACGAGCTACGGAGTCCAGGTGTCAGTCGCGCAACCTCCCCAAGCCCCGGTTTCGAAGAGTTCTGGCCCAGCGCCCGAGTGGAGCGTGTTGCGCGTGCGCATCGAGTCGATCGCGCCGCTTTGGGCGCTGGGCCTGGGCGATGCCCTTGACGGCATCGCCGGACTGCGCCTGACCCAAGTCTCCTGGTCGCCAACCGGTGGGGCGCCTTGGGCGGCCGCTGGCGATCTATACACCCGTTGAGGACACCATGAAACGTCGAATCGCACGAATCTCCTTCGCCATCGCCGCCGTGTGCGCCATGGGAAGCGCGTGGGCGGCGAGCGCCCCGGCTGAGGCCGCGAGCGTGCCACCGATGGCGCCCGCGCAGGTCGGGGCGCAACTCAGCGCCCTGTACGCACAACTCGCGGTGAAGACTGTCCAGGCGGAAATCGCCAAGAAGGATGCCGAAATCGCGGGCGCCAAGAAGCCGCTCGGCGGCACGAACGCCGGTGGACTGGGCTATGTCGGGGCACCGGCCTGGCAGGGCGGCGTACCGAACCGCACCATGCGGCGCGGTCCGGGCACGAACGACGACGAGACCATGGTCGTTCAGCTCGTCTCGGGCGTGAACGGGCATCTGAGCGCACAACTGCTGGTGGGCGGCCACGTGGTCGAGGCACATGTCGGCGACACGCTGCCCGGCGGCTGGACGGTGCTCAGCATTACCGTGTCGCAAGTCACCGTCTCGCACGGCGGCACGGTACGGCGCCTGGGCGTGTGAGAGCGTGGTGGAGTGGATCGCGATGCTGGGACTGAAGAGCGCACTGCGCTCGCCGCAGCGTAGTGCGGCGAGCGCCGCTCGTGCGCCCGCCGCTGTCCCTGCCGCGGCAGTCTCACGGCTGGCCACCTTGCTCGTGCGCCGCGAGCTGATCACGCGCGAGGCGATAACGCAAGCGCTGCGCAAGCAACGCGAGACAGGCGCGGCGCTGCAGCACATCCTGGTCCATGACCACTTGATCACCGAGGCTGCGCTGCGCGCGGCCGTGTCCGAAGAAATCGGAAAACTTGCACTCGCGCCGCTGCCCTCGGTCGCGCAGGAATACGCCGTCATCGACGGTGGGACGCTCTATGTCGAGCAGGGTCGCCGCAGCTCGGCCCCGCTGCTGTCGTGGCAGGAGGATGCCGCCCGCCGCGCGGGCGATCTCTTGCACGTCGTCACATGCGACAAGGAAGAATTCCGCAAGCGTCGCAGCGTCGCCGCATCGCCGAAGAAAGAGGTTGCCGGACAGGCCGCCGTGCGCCGTGTGAGCATGCTGATTGCCGAAGCGGTCGAGAAGCGAGCGTCCGACATCCACTTGACCCTGGCAGCGGACGCAGAGGAAGGGGGCCTGCTCGTCCAGTTCCGCCTGAACGGATCCCTGCGCATCGTGCGCGAGATCAAGCCCTGGGCTGATGGCGACGCCATGTTGCGCGCCATGTTCCAAGGCATGGCCAAGGTGGCCGATAGCCAGGTGCGTGAGGGGGATGACCAGCACGCGGTCATCTCCGATGCCGTCTTTCTGCGCACCGCGGACGGGCAGGAGCTGCCCCTGTCTGGCGTGCGACTGGCGCGGAGCGTCACGGTCCGCGGCATGAATCTCGCGGCACGCCTTTTGTACCGCCGCCGCGAGGATGGGCAGATCAGCGCGCAGGGCTCCGCGCGCCTAGCCAGGCTTGGGTATTGCGCGCGCCACCAGCGCTCATACGCACGGCTTGCGCGCGAGACCATGGGCATCAACCTCTTCACCGGCCCCACAGGGTCGGGCAAATCCACGACGCTTGCGCAGCAGCTGCGCGCGATCGTGGATGCGCGCAATGACATTCGCGTCATCACGATGGAAGACCCGGTGGAGGACGAGTTCGACCACCCGAGCATCTGGCAGTACCTCATCAACAACGCCAACAGCGACGAAGAGAAATCGACTGCTTTCGCCGGCAAGCTCAAGACGGCGTTGCGCCAGGATCCGGACGTGATCATGGTGGGGGAAATCCGCGGACTGGAAGTTGCCCGAGAGGCGATCAATGCGTCGATCACGGGCCACCCCGTGTGGTCGACCCTGCATGCGAGCGACATCTTCATGGCCATGCCGCGCCTCGTCGGCATGGGTGTGGACCGCTTCATGCTGGGCGACCCGACGGTGCTGACCTCACTCACCGCCCAGCGTCTGGTCAAGACGGTGTGCCCGCATTGCGCCGCGACCGTGGGCGACATCCAAGAGATCCTGCCGGCCGACGAGGCAAAAGCTCTGCGGATGTGGGCCCGGCGCGCCCCGTTTCTTGGGGATCTGTCGCGGGTGCGCGTGCGCCGCGAAGGCGGCTGCAAGCACTGCCAGGGCACCGGCGAGAGTGGGCGCACGGTCGTGGCCCACGTCGTTCTGACCGACGACACCCTACTGGCCGAGCTGCTCGAGCACGGTGCGGCCGTTGCGCGGCGCAATTACGCCGCCCGCAGTGACGCGGAGCCCGACATGATGGCTCACGGCGCGCTCAAGGTCCTCAGCGGGCTCGTGGATCCGCGAGATCTCGTGCAAGCGCTCGGCGCCATCAAG
The DNA here is from genome assembly GCA_013044035.1 of Burkholderiales bacterium. Lineage (GTDB taxonomy): Bacteria > Pseudomonadota > Gammaproteobacteria > Burkholderiales > Burkholderiaceae_C > Thiomonas_A. The sequence continues at coordinate 55,006 of JABEVE010000055.1, read as the reverse complement.
CCACCGTGCGAAGAGCAGCGTGACCTGACGAAGGAAGACCTGCTCACCGAGGAAGAACTGCTGAAGGAGAACAACCTGTGAGGCTTGAGGACATGATCGCCGATGGCGCAGCGCTGTTGGGCGAGTTGCCGGGTGTGGCCCGGCTGCGCGAGATCAACGATGCGCTGGAGCGCCGCCGGTGGGGCGCGGCGCAGCGCATGCAGTTCTACCGGCGGCTGGCGACCTACGTCGAAAACGGCAAGCAGGTGGCGGCGGCCATCCTGGAGCTGCGCGACCAGACCGTCGAGATGGCGGGCCCGGCCTGGAAGCGCCGCTTCAACGTGAACGTGCGCGCGCTCTCGGAGGTTGCGCTGCGCGTCAGCGGAGGCTCGACGCTGGCCGATGCCTTGCGCGGCTGGGCGCCGGACTCCGAGCGCGGCCTCATTCGCTCGGGCGAGGCCTCGGGGGCGCTGCCGCAGACGCTGCGCAGCGCCGCCGGCACGCAAGCCGTGGTCAAGCGCATCGTGCGAAAAATCGGCGGCATGCTGTTCGATCCGCTCGTGACGTTCGGCTCGGTGATCTACCTCGTCGATCTGATTGGTTCGCAGATGGTCCCGCCCATGATGTCCCTGGCGCCCCCAAGCAAGTGGCCGCCGATGGCCAAGCTGCTGCTGCCGATGGCGGCCGTGGCGAACTCGCCGTGGTCGGCCTGGGTTCTGCTCGGCTTCATCGGGTTGATCGCGCTGGCGTTCGCCACGCTATCCAACTTCACGGGCCCGATCCGTGTGAAGTTGGATTCGCTCCCTCCCTGGTCGATCTACAAAGCGCTCAAGGCGGCCGAGTGGGTGATGGCCTTCGCGGACTTTCTTGCGGCTGGCACTCCGGTCGCCCGGGCGCTGCAGCAGCAGGAGTCGTGGTCGACGCCCTGGATGCGCGAGCGCTTGGCGGCCGCGCGCATTCGCGTGCAAGGCGGCATGGAACTCGGCGCCGCATTCGCGGCGGCCGGGCATGGTTTTCCCGAGAAGACGCTGATCATGGATCTCAAGGCGTTTTCCGGGTTCGCGGACTTTCCGGCCACGATCAAACGCGTGGCCGGCGAGTGGTTCGAAGAGTACGAGGCCAAGGTGGTCGGCTTGATCACGGTCTTGGGCACCGTCAGCAACATCCTGGTCAATGTCGTCATGCTCATCACGGTCTTCGGGATGATGTCCCTGCAGACCGTGATGCAGTCGGCGGCCCACTGAGTTTTCTACACACAAGGGAGCAACACCATGGCCATCGCCATCATCTTCGCGCTCGGCGCAGCAATCGTCTTCATCGTGTATTCGCTGATCCAGGGCAAGTCCGTCCTGGGTGGGTCCAAGAACGAGGCCATGGCCGAGGAAATCGGCACGGTCTCGGCCAACATGAGTTCGCATTACACGACCGAGGGTTCGTTCGCCGGCGCGACGACCGCAACCGAGATCGCCAACGGCGACATCCCGTCCGGCAACGTGGATACGGCCACCGGAACCGTGAACACGCCGTATGGTGGCACCCTCGCCGTGCTCGGCACTGCAAGCGTCAATGGCGGCAGCAACAACGCCGTCGGCCTGGGCGTGAACAACCTGACCCAGCAGGAGTGCATCAAGCTCGCTGGAACGGTGAGTGACTACGGGACCAATTCGGGCACGACGGTGGGCGCCGGGGTCAACAGCCAGAACAGCGTGGCGACCGACGCGCAAGCGGCCACCATCTGCACGAACGCGAATGGCAACTCGCTGGCGTTCACCTACACCCTGGGCAACTGAGGATCTTGTGGCGACGACGGGCAGTCGCCACAAGACCGCCGGCGGCTACACCAAGCACCCCGTCATGATGGCCGCATCCTTGCCCCGCCCCCGGTCGAAGCTCGACCAGGTGCGGGCGTCTGTCTACCCCGTGGAGAACTGAGCATGCGTCTGGCGGATCTGCCATTCACCGACCTGGCCGTGCAGGCCGAACCCGAGGCCTGTCGCGCGAAGACGCGCGGGCGCTCTCTGGAGCTCGAGGTGCTGCCCAATGGGATGTGGCCCGAGCTGCGCGACCTGCACGAGGCGTTGTCGGACAAGAAGGTGCCGCGCTTTCTGGTCGATTTCCACGGCCTTCGGCTGCGTGCACAACGACGCGAGACGCAACGCGGCCCCGTGTTCATGGTGCGGCGGGTGGAGCGCCAGGTGCGCGAGCTCGACGATCTCCGTCTCGCGCCCAGCGTCGCCAAACAGCTGCGCGATCCCGAACTGCGCAGCGGGCTCGTGATCTTCTGTGGCCCGCCCGCCGCCGGGAAGACCACAGCCGCTTGCGCGATGCTGCTGGCACGCATGCGCGAGATCGGCGGCTTCACCTGGACAGCGGAAAACCCGGTGGAATACGACCTGCAGGGCGTCCACGGCAAAGGGCAGTGCTATCAGGAGGACATCGCCGAGGACACGGAAATCGGACGCGTGTTCGCCGACACGCTGCGATCGAGTGCCGACACCTTCTACATCGGCGAGATCCGTGAGACGTCGGCGGCGACCGTGGCCGAACTCGCTTCCGCCTCCGGCATGCTGGTCGTGTCCACGTTGCACGCCGAGACCGTGCAGCAAGCCGTTCTCAAGCTCGGCCTGCTCGGCAACTGGCAGTCTCTCGCGCAGTCGCTGCGGGTGGTGATTTCCATGCGCCTGGAGCGCCGCGCTGCATCCGCCGGCGGCAGCGAAAGCATCTTGCGCACCCAACCGTTGGTCCTGGACCCGCGCTCGAAGGACGACGAAATCATCCGGACCAAGATCCGGCAGGGTGACGTGGCGAAGCTGGCCGATGACCTCGAGCGGCAACGTCTGCGTTTTCTGGCAACGGAGCAGCGATGAACACGATGATGAGCGCCACGCCCCCTCGGAGCGAGAACGCGCCGGCGCCCTGGCGTGATGTCTGGCGGTGGGTCGATGCCGCCCTGGGCGCGGCCAGCCTGGCCTGGGCGATCTGGCAGTATCGCCATGCAACGGCGGCGGGCTGGATCGCTCTGAACGCCGTTTGGAGCGCATTGCTGCTGGTGTCTGCCGCCCTCGGATGGTCGAGCCGCATCCTGGCGTGGACCCGGCGTCGCTCGCGTATCGTGGCCCTGGCGTTCAGCCTGCACTGAAGGAGAACAGGCATGGCCTATGCATTGGTGATTGTGCTTCTGGCGGCGTTGGCAGTGATGGGTTACATCAAGGACACAGTGGCCCCGTCGCCGCTCGCGGCCCAACAGACGACGCAGGCGGAGTGGACGCAGATGTACGGCCAGGCGGCGGGCGCGTTTCTCACCGCGAACCCGGGCTACAGCGGCCAGATTAGCGATCAGCAGATGGTCACTGAGCTTGGCTCGTCCTGGTCGACATTACCCGCCGCGATGACGCGCAGTGGCATGCAGCACGGAGCGTTCGTCTCCGGTGGCGTGCCCTACGCCTGGGCGCTCTTGCCGACGGCGCAGACCGGCAGCGCGGTAGGCAAGCTGATCAAACAGGACGCCGTGGCCGCCGGCAACTTGTCGATCACCGTCGACGAGAACGGCACGTTGGTCAATCCGCAGATGAACAACCCGCAACCTGCCCCGGCGGGGGTCCCCAACGGCGCCATGGTCGTGAGCGCGAAGTAGACGTCGACATACACAGGAGAACAGGATGGGCATCTCGATGATCTTCGTGCTGGGGGCGCTCGCGATCCTCTTGCCTGTGCTGGACCACTTCGCGCACGTGGCTGGGCAGCAGATCGCAGGGGCTGCAGCTGCGCGGCAGGCGCAGGACATCGCCGGTGCGGCGCAGGCCTACGTGCTTGCCAACACCGCCTCGGTGCAGACCGCGGTCAACTCCGGTCCGCTCACGCTGTGCGTGCCCGCCACGCCTGGGACTTGCCCGGGGAGTGAGCCCGATCTCACCAACGGGTATCTGCCTCAGGGCTGGAGGCCGACCAATCCCTTCAATCAGAGCTGGAGCGTGACGGTCGCCAAGGATGCGCAGGGCAACCTGCAAGCGCTGCTCGAGTCCAGTGGCGGCGTCGCCATCGATGGAACTGACGCAGTCGAGATCGCCAACGAGATCCACGCGATCGGCGGCACGATCGGCGGTGGCTCAGGCACGCTGTCGATTCCAGGCTGCAGCGCGAACCAAGCCTGCGGCGCGTACGGCGGCTGGGGCCCGATAGCCATCGGTGGCGGCACGTCCTATCCGAACCCCGGGCCCGGCCATGTGGTGGCGCTTCTGGATTTCAACTCGGCAGGCACCCCCATAAATGGCAATTACCTGTATCGGGTGCAGGTGGCTGGGCACCCTGAGCTCAACGCGATGCAGACCGACCTGTCGATGACCGACACGTCCGGCGGGCTGCACAACATCAGCGGCGCTCAAGCGATCAGCGCGCAAAGCCTGACGGCCCTGCAGGCGGGAGGCAGTGTCGGCACGCCGTCGCTGACGACTGCCAGTGGGACCGTCGTCACCTGGGATCAGGTGCCGGAGGGCGGCGTACTCAGCCTCAAAGGTGCCAACGGAACCTGGATCCACGTGGAGAGCGCCAAGGGCACGTTCACCCTGGTCAACAGCGCGCAGACCGGCAATCTCTTCACCGTCGATCAATCTGGAAACGTCATCGCCGCAGGCGACATCAGCACGCCCCAACAGATCCATGCGATGGGCACCTCGAGGTCGACATGCCCGACAGGTTGGGGCTGCGGCGTGACGTCTTACGACGTCTATGGCACGGGATCGGTCGCCGCGGGCCCGGCCGGTGGCCCGGCTGCCGCAGGCGCCAATAGCTCCGGCGTCGTGTGGGCGAACAACCAACTTCAGGTTGGCACAGCCAATGGCGCTGCCACGCCCGGATCTGGCTGCTCGCCCAACGGGGCAATCGCCGCAAATGCGAACGGATCCGGGCAAATCCTTTCTTGCCAATCCGGGGCGTGGCAGAGCGCGCAGGGATCGAGCTTTCAGTATGTGAGCTGGGGCGCGCAGGATGTTTGGTTCAACGCGGGGAGCGGTAACCAATATTTTTCACCGTACTGGTATTCCAGCAACCCAACGGTCGTCTATGGGGTTGCCTACGATTCGACATGCGGCAGCAATCCTGGGCGCGTGTACGTGCAGTGGTTCAATGGCGCAGGCGCAAGCATCTGGGGGCCGATGCTGTTGGCCTCTGGAAACTACCGCGGGGGTCCAGACGGTGGCTCCGGCTTTAACCATGCCTACCCGTTTTCCATCCCCGTGCCTACTGGCTCTTATATGGCGTTTTGGACGCCGGATAGCGGCGGGTGTGGTAATCCGGCCGGGGTGTTTATCTATGGTGTGGGCAGCGGCTGACTTAAGCCAGCCCCTGAAGCGCGACCGCAATAAGTGTTGCCCTGGCAATAGGTTCCAACTTGCCCGCTATTGAGTCCGGTTCCCTGGGCGCTCTGCCACGCCCCGGATTGGCAAAGCGCGACTAATTAAAGCAGTTGACTCGATTTATGCCATTCGCGCTGTAATTACTATAATACCATGGTATATAACCATTGGCATCTGGTTCCCCGCCTGGGTACACCGAGACGCCTGTGTTGGAATAACCAATGTCGCAGAAGCGATATGATCCAATATAAACAACGGTGCCGTACGGAAACGCATTGACCATCGTGGAAGCGTAGCTGAATCCGCTACCACCCCCTGCCGGCTGCCAACTGCCGGATTGGCAAAACTAAAAATAAACAGCAGTGGCGCAGGGTTTGGAATCTGCGGCTGAAAACCAACCGGGTGACCAGCCAACTGCAGGCCCCCAAAAAACTGGACCGCTAGCTACCCCCCCCATTTGATGGGTCATTTGTCCAGCAAAGTCCAGCGTACCCAGCAGATAACCCATAATAGATTGAGATTGGCCCGCGCCATGCACCGCAACTTTGATTGCTAGGGCACCATTGCCCTTGCTGAAGACCTTGGCTTTTCCCCTGCGCGCTCTGCCACGCCCCGGATTGGCAAATCTGTTTACATCGTGTAGACAAATGTGAGTATATTTAGATAGGGCTGCCCATATCTACCACCAGTTACCTCCCAAAAGTGCCCTGGCGGCACCATGAAGGTTATGTTGCACCCCGCATCGTAGGTCGTTGCATCCAAAACTTGGGCCACTGTTCCCCATGAATCAACTTGTCCCTGCATTTGGCAATCACGAAGCTGCCAATCGCTCGACGCTTGAATTAGTTGATTATCGCCAGTCGTATTCTGGACCCAACCTGTTGAACCTTGGCTCCACCACGCGGCGGTGTACCAGTTCGTCCCGCCTTGCGCGCTCGCCCACACGCCGGATTGGCAAGGCGATTAGTTGGCGATGCACGAGTAAAGCCAATGCGTGGAGATGGCGCCGACGTTCGCTCGCCAATATCCACTTGGACATCCGTTGTAGTAAGGATCGTAGCCTTCGCACCGCGTCGAATTCTGCTCATACCCCCCGCCACCGTAATAGTCGGACATGCCGCACATGGTGCCGCTGGTCGGTGCGGAACTGCCGGATGGCTGCCAGCTACCGGATTGGCAATCAGGAATAGCAAATTGCGCCAAGTCCACCGCCGCCGGCAGAACCATTGTATTCCCACGCGAAATATCCACCGCCAACCGCATACGCTGGAAAAACTTCGCGCACATCCCACGAACCCTGGCCGGTGTCATAACTTTGCCCATTCCACAGGCAGAGTTTATAAACTCCAATCCACCCGTTTGTGGGGCCACCGTTACCGGCATTGAACCAAAACGACTGAGGATTAGTAAAATCGGGGCCGGCATTGCCCCCGGTCGGTTGCCACACGCCGGATTGGCAAGAACGCCTTGCGAATCAACGCGGTTCGGTGTCATCGTCGCATCCTTTTGCGCCCAGAGGGTGTCAAGCGGCGGCCTGCGCTTCGGCTTCGTCCGTGGTCGGCGCCGACGGCGTGCAGTTGGCCATGGGGTCGACCCAGACGACGGCCGCCTCGTCGACCGGGATCAGATACTGGTCCGGCGCCGGGATCGGCGTCGACTCGCGCATGTGCTGCAAGATCCGCCGCAACAGCCTGTCCTGCGCAAGCTCGAGCGCGCCGGCGCTCGTCACGGCCGAAACCACCAGGTCGTCGAAATCGAGCACGCGCACGCGCACAGCGTCCTCCACGGGCTCGACAAGGGCCGGATAAGGCACCAGGTGCCCCAGCACGTGCTGGCGCCCCTTGTGGCGGCCGGCCTCCAGTTTCGACACCAGGCGCTGCGCGCGCAGGTGCGTGTATCGCTTGAGCATCGACAGGCTCTTGTGGCCGCTGATGGATGCAATCTCCATCATGTCCAAGCTGCCCAGCTCGAACAGTCGGCTGACGGCCTCGTGCCGCAGGTCATGAAAGTGAAGATTCTCGATCCCCAGCTTGAGCAGCATGGCCCGCCAACAGGACTTCAGTCCATGGTTGGTGTAAGCGAAGACCCGCCCGCTGGCCGAGGCATTCTACTAAAGTGTTGCGCTTCAGCACGCCACACCCAGCGCACCGGCGGCAGCACGAACGACGCGGCACGCTGGCTACGCGCTCGGCCAGCGCAGGCGCTGGATCCACGACCTTCCCTCCTTCAAGACTGCGCCGCAGAGAGTCTGGGGCTTGGCCTTAATCGGGAGGGTGGAAACGGGGGATGCTCGTCCGGGATCAATCGCGCGTAAAAGTTTCATCCGAAAGCGGCAATCAGAACTGCTGGTGACCACGGATTTAGTGCTCGAAGTCATGCTGCCTGGACGCATCAGCGTGGAACAAGAAGTTCTCTAGTGATTTTTTCTATGTTGTCAACTTTGAGCAAACTCTCACCGATGAGAAATGCGTGAATGCCAGCATCTGCGAGCCGATGAACGTCGGAAGGGCCTGAAATCCCACTCTCACTTATCGCAAGCCGACCTGGCTCAAAAAGCGCAAAAAGCCGAATTGAAGTAGTCAGATCGGCCTCGAATGTCGCGAGGTCCCTGTTGTTGATTCCTATCAACTGGGATTTCATGCCCATCGCCCGCGCAAGCTCTCGCTCATCGTGAATTTCGATCAGGACGTGCAAGCCAAGTTCTATTGCTGCAGCCTCAAGTTCATGGGCCAGAACCTCATCGACCATTGCAAGGATAATCAGAATGCAATCGGCATGCATCGCACGCGATTCAACAACCTGGTACGGGTCGATAAGAAAGTCCTTGCGCAGGACGGGCAAATCCACTTCGCCCTTGGCCATCTGGACGAATTCGGGATTGCCTTGGAAGAACGTGCGGTCGGTCAGAACCGACAGGCACGCTGCGCCGCCATCGCGGTAGGATTGAGCGATCCGACGGACGTCGAAATCCTTACGCAAAAGGCCCTTCGACGGGCTCGCCTTTTTCATCTCTGCAATCAATGCAAGAGACCCTTCGAAATAGTGGTTGGCGATCGCCCTAGTGAAGTTTCGCGGCGGCGTCTGCCCGCGAACAGCGGCCTCGAGCGCGGCTCGAGGTCTTAGACGTTTGGCCTCGATGATCTCCTCTATCTTCTTCTCCCTGATCTTCTGCAAGATGCTCATCTTTGTCCCACCTCATTGTCGGCAGTGGGGTATCCATTGGAGACGCGAACGAGCCGCTCGAGACATGCGAGTGCACGGCCCTCGTCAAGCGAGCTGCGCGCCGTTGTCATTGCCTCCTCCCAGTCTTGCGCCACCCCGCTTGCAATCAGCGCCGCAGCTGCGTTGAAAAGTGCTACGTCCCGATAGGCGCCGGGCTTTCCGCCCAGCACCTCTCGCAGAGCGGCCGCGTTGTGCTCGTTGTCGCTACCTTTAAGGTCTGCCAGTCGGGCTCGCGAAAGCCCCACATCCTCAGGCGAAATCTCGAATCTCCGGATCTCGCCGCCAGCGAGCATGGCGACCTGCGTAGGACCGGTTAGCGTAATCTCGTCCAAACCATCGTCGCCATGTACTACAAGGCAGCGCTCCGACCCGAGGTCACGCAACGCCTCCGCCATCGGCACAAGCCAGTCGATGGAGTAGACTCCAACCAAGTGGCGAGTGACGCCCGCAGGATTGACAAGCGGTCCCAGCAGATTGAAAATTGTCGGCATGGCCAGTTCGATCCTTGCTGGCATGACGGCTTTGAGCGCTGGATGGTGCGCCGGGGCGAACATGAAGCCCAGTCCGGCTTCCAGAATGCAGCGGGACACACCTATTGGCGTTTGGTCGATCGCGACGCCAAGTGCGACGAGGACATCAGCTGCCCCCGACTTCGAGGACACAGCACGATTTCCATGCTTGGCAACCCGCACATCTGCGCCAGCCACAATAAAGGCTGCCGTGGTCGAAATGTTGAAGGTTCCGACGCCATCTCCCCCGGTGCCAACAATATCAACCGCCCCTGCAGGTGCATCAACGCGAATCATCTTGGGGCGCATAGCCTGAACGGCCCCAACAATCTCTTCAATTGTTTCACCGCGCAGTCTAAGACCCATGAGAAGGGCGCCGATCTGCGGTCCTGTGGCCTCGCCAGAGATCATATAATCAAAAATTGTACGGGCCTCTTCCCTGCTGAAGCGCTCACCGCTTGCCAAGCGATTGAGAGTACGTTTCAAATCGAGCATTTCATTGCCCCAATTCGTTCCGTTCGAGCGGATGATTATGGTCGCATCCGCGAAAGACGCCAATATCTTCAGGGAATCTCTGGTCCCAATCTGGTTGAGTGTTTTCACGCCGAAACGGCGGGTTGTCAGTCAGGCGGTTATCGAGTGTCCGCGCGAAGAGATGTCCCGAATAAACCGCTGCCGCAATGGTCCCTGGGGCATAGCAGTCGCCAATTCTGACCACGCGCGGCCCCATTGCCGCCTGTGCGAGAAGATCAAAGAATAGGTCGTCGCACGGCACTTGCGATGTTACAAGCACTATCGCGTCAGCCATGATTGTGCGCGGACGCCCAGTAAAAACGCACGCGAGGTCGGCCTCGCCCGCCCTGACCTCTATCAATTGGGTTGAAACATGTACGGCCGAGCATTTTTCGAGCATGCGTCTCTGGATTCTGGGCTGCTCGGCAGTATTCGTTGTGAACGAAGACACCAAACTGTCTGGTGTGACAAAGGTCACATCACAGCCGCGCTCCACCAAGTACTCAGCGATCACCCCGCCCATATAGTAGTGATCGTCGTCAAACAGGACAACGCGCCCCTCAGGAAGTCGTCCAGCTAGGATGTCTTCGGGGGTGAAGATAGCAGTCAACTCAACGCCACGAAGCGGTTGCGTGAGGCTTCGCCCAATCCCATCGCTGCGCCACTCTGCGCCTGTTGCAAGTGCAATCAGGGTGAAATCAGCCTCCAGAATGATTCCAGCCGTCACATCATTGTTTGGAAGTAGTGTGACATGTCGGTCTTTCTTTAGTTGCTCAAGCCGCCAGTCCACCACCCGTTGCCAAGCGCGTAGTCCGGGAAGCCTCGCCTCACGGCGCACGCGCCCTCCAAACTCGGGCGAGCGATCAATCAATGTCGTCTCATAGCCACGCCGACCTAGCCATACCGCAGCCTCAAGCCCAGCTGGCCCGCCACCCACGATGAGGACCCGGTCGCCTGTATCTTTCGCAGCGATCCGCTCTGGATGCCAGCCGCGCCGCCATTCTTCTCCAATTGTCGGGTTTTGGGTGCAGCGCAACGGTACGCTCAACTTATCGGACGCAATGCAAATATTGCAGCCGATGCATTCCCGTATGTCGTCGTAAGCGCCGGTGCGAATCTTTTCGGGCAGGAAGGGATCCGCGATCGAAGGTCTCGCCGCACCAATCAGATCAAGTACCCCGGTGGAAATAAGCCAGAGCATCCGATCTGGCGAAGTATAGCGCCCGACACCAACAACGGGCTTGCCAGTTACCTTTTTCACGAACCGAATATATTCCTCTTGAAACCCCTCTTCGCTGAAACGCGATGACTGCCCGTCGTTCTCAAAGGAACTGATGTTGACATCCCATAGATCGGGTAAATGCGCCAGCATTTGGACGACGTCGCGCCCCTCACCTACGCAACTCAACCCTTCTGACCCGATTAACTCGTCCACGCCAAACCTAAGCGCAATAGCGCAGCGATCTCCAACTGCGTCCTTCGCATCCTCGACAAGCTCTCTTAACAGCCGAACGCGATTTTCAAGACTTCCGCCATAGCAGTCCGTGCGACGGTTATGGCGCCGCGACAAAAAATGCGCCGGCAAGGTCATATCGTGACCTGCATAGATATAGACAATATCAAAGCCTGCGCGCTTTGCATTTATTGCCGCAAGGCGGTGCCAATGCCTGACGTTGCGAATGTCCTGTAGATCCATCTCGCGTGCCATTACCGGTGCATTGCTTCGAGTCGGCGTCAGCGACGGCGCCATAGGAATGGCGCGGGTCTCAAGGTTATGGACATGAAATCCGTTGTGCGCCAGTTCGATCCCGGCAAGCGCGCCATGCTTATGGATCTCGTCCACGGCACGCGCCAAGATCGGAAGGTCGTGCTGGTCCCAAAGCCTGAGCTCGCGCGGATGACATCCTGAGTAATGCACATCACACTGCTCGGTGCAGACAGCCCCCCAACCACCCTCAGCCTTGATGCCTCGCATCTGTGCCATTGCGCTGGGATGCACTCTGTTCATTCCGTTGCAGTGGGGAACTTGATAGAACCGATTGCGGATCGTAACTGGCCCAATCTGGAGGGGTGTGAATAGTGGGGCGAACATCGGATCCGCTGCGCTATAGCTTGGTCGCGGAGCGGGATATTTCATATGGAAAGCGGCTTGCGAGCGCCGAAAATCGCACTGCCAACACGAACATGAGTCGCACCATGGGAAATCGCCAGAGCGAAGTCTTGGCTCATACCCATCGACAGGACACTGAGCCCGTTCTGTTGGGCGATGCTTGCTAGTTTCCGAAAATCATCAACCGGTTCACCTTCGGCTGGAGGAATACACATTAGGCCTACGACATGAAGGCCCAACTGGTCCCGACATTCTGAGATCAAGCCGTCGGCTTGCTCAGGTAGGACACCGCTCTTCTGTGGCTCATAGCTTGTGTTCACTTGAATACAGATTGCAGGCGAACGCCCCTGTCTATCGCGCTCCTTCGCGATAGCCGCAGCGAGGCTCAAACGGTCGACTGACTGAATGACGTCAAAAAGAGCCACGGCGTCCCGCGCCTTCTTCGACTGAAGTGGTCCGATCATGTGGAGCTTGATCCCAGGATTGGCCTGGAGTAGGTCAGGCCATTTCGACCGAGCTTCCTCCAGCCTGTTCTCGCCGAAGACCCGCTGGCCAAGATCAATTGCTGATTGCAGCCTATCCGGCTCAACCGTCTTCGAGGCAGCGACCAGCGTCACATCCTCTGGGCGACGTCCGCACGCAACCGCAGTCTCTTGGATAGCGTTGCGGATACTCGATAGAGCCACTTCCAAATCAACTTTCCTATCCATATTGCCTTTTGCTCCCCTGCTTGTCTCAAAGACCCTCAGCTGGACGGCGGGTTTTCCTGAACGTCACATCCAGCCAGTGTGAAAGCCGAAGCCAGTTCCGCTGTCATCGCGCCAAGATCATCGACAGCCTTCTCATGAAGCGCCTCAGTAACAAGAAGCGCACGTTTTGTCATGCTGGAAACGGCCGACCGTCCGCTTTGCCTATGGACCCAACGCCGCGCATGGGCCCAGCCAGCAGAATCAGCAAAGATCACTTCGCCCGGCTCGGGATGCTCTTCAGTGCCGGCAAAAGTCACATACCTCTCATCGCCAATGGCGTAGCGGACGGTCAGTGTCCCCACGACTTGGTCGAGGTCAAAGACAGCGAGAGGAATCGCCCAAGCCGCCGACACCGCGTTGCAGAAATCGACAACAGGGTTTACCGTTGGAAGGTTTCCTTCCGTCCGCAAGCGCCTCAGAAGCGACTCAGCGGCGCATCGGTATTGCGTAGGCTTCAGACCCATCTGCGAATACGCCCCGCGCCAGGCCCGAATCTGTGGCATCTCACTTTCAGACCCGACCGCGAGTCGGCCAAACGCAGTGCGCAAATGCTGAGCGGCATCGAGCTTTGAGGGGTCGAGTCGATCAACGTTAGTGAGCAGGACGATACCCACCCTCAATGTCGAAAAATCGGCACGAAGGGCAGTATCGTGCTGAAAAATTGGCGTCATTTAGCTCCACTCCTTCTCCTGACTGGAAGACTTAGCACAAGAATTGCCGCGATCACAGTGACCATACCCAATAACTGGGACAGTCCTATGGACTCCCCTAGAAACACTGCAGCAAGGGCTACGGCGGTAAGTGGCGCAATCGCAGTGAACGTTGCAGCTTCGCCTCCGCTGACGCGCGCTGCGCCCGCGTACCAAAGGAGGAAGCCCCCGACGGTCGGGATAAGCGCGTACCAAGCAATAGCCGCCAAGGCTGATATGGACAGCTTGACCCCATCCCAACCAAATGCAACGAAGGGAAGTGAGAACAGAAGCCCGAACGCAGTCATTACCGTCGACTGCAGTAGCGGCGGCAACGGCACATCCATTCGCTTGTTCAGAAGGATGAAGGCACTCTCACAAATCACCGCCCCCAACACAAGGACCATCCCCACCAACGAGCCATGTTCACGGCCGGTCCATGCAACGGACATCACGCCTATTGTGGCCAGCGTGACGCTCGCCGCAATCCTATAGTCCGATCGCTCGCGCAACACGAGCACTGCGAACAACGCAGAAACGGCGGGAAGCGTTCCAATCACAACACCAGCGGTCGCGGCTGGAAGAAAATTTAGTCCTGAAATTAACAAGACCGTATACCCTACGCTCCCAGCGGCAGCTTGCAGAGCTAAAAGTCCCCAATCCCGCCGCCTGAGGTTTGGCATTCGCACGTGCGACATGACAACAATCACCAACAAGATCGGTAGGGCAAGTGCAAATCGCATGGCGACAGCTGCAAAAGGTGGAATATTACCAGCAATTATCTTCGAGGCAATGACCGTTGAACCAACCGTCATCATTGCAAGCGCGAGCAGGATGTATCCGAAAAGGTGATCTGCCATTTTTAATTTAGTCATCTTAAATCATCTTCCTGTGCCGTTTTCCTGCTGCAAATTTGGCATTAACCCGATGCCATCGGAGTTTAACGTCTTTCACACTGAGGCTTATGGTAGCCTCCAGCTTACGCCACGGCGTCTATAACCACTGCCACACACCCGTTTGACCCTCCCGATTCAAACTGAAGTACGCGAGTTTGGCTGATGGAAAATCATCGCTCACCAACAAAATATGCCAGCATAATCTCACCAAGTGAAGTCGAATTAGAACAAGTTATGGATAGTACCTTTGACTACCCCACGGAGTACCCTGTGAATTTCGCGTGAAGACAAGACGGTCATGTAGCCGATAAGGCTTATCCATCCAAAATTCCATATAGGTTGGGACGATACGGAAGCCTGTCCAGTGGCGCGGTCGCGGGATGGCACCAACCGCATACTTGACCGCCTGAACGGCGACAGCCTTCCGCAACTCATGCCTGCCCGCAAGCGGACGTGACTGGCGACTAGCCCAGGCGCCTATCCTGCTCGCCCGTGGGCGCGAGGCAAAATAGGCGTCGGCCTCATCCTCCGTCACTAGCATTACTTGCCCGCGGAGCCGCACCTGACGCCGAAGTGACTTCCAATGTAGAACCGCAGCGGCCTGCATGTTCGCCAAAAGCTCGATTCCTTTTTGGGATTCAGTATTCGTAAAGAACACGAAGCCATTAGAATCAAACCCTTTCAACAATACCATCCGGACATTCGGTAACCCTACCGTATCCGAGGTGGCGATCGCCATAGCATTGGCATCGTTAATTTCCTTGATGTGTGCAAGTGCAAGCCATTCCCCAAAGAGCGCGAACGGATCCTCACCGTTGACGCCATCTTCGTCGTTCTCGAATGCGACATCCGGGTTGAGTCCCACCAAATCCATTGCTTTCTCCTGGCCTTCGCCCATACCGCGTACTTCCTCATCCGACTGGAATGGGCTGGTGTTCCGGCAACAAATTCCGCCATTTGTCCAACGGGTGGCCGGGCTTGGTCACAAGGTGCATTGAGCTATCAATGCTCACAACGACCTCGCCGGCTGGCGGAACGTTCAAAAATTCCATGTGCTGCGTTGCACAATAGGCGCCAACATCAAAGATCAGGAGATAACCACCAGCCACGACAGAATTAGGGGCTACAGCCTCGCCCGGCAATATATAATCATTTCTGAGAAGACTTCGACCGCGAATCTTGCATGTTACAGCGTCTTCGCCGTGGAAAATTTCTCGAAACGTATCATCGAGAAAAACGGTATTGTGTGATCGGTTGCGTAGCTGCGCCGAAGGCATCAGCATGCGCGAACCGTCGGTGACGACAATGCTGCCGTTCGAATGTTTGACGATATCGCGTTTTACACCAACTAAGAGTACGCCAGTGTCTGCCAGAATATCCCGAGCTGGCTCGATCAAAAAATTAACGTAATCTGGAATTCCCATCTCGGCCGCAAGCACTCGGATGGCTTTGAAGTAGGTAAGCCAGTCAAAATGCTTTATCTGATCATCCCACCCTTCATATTTGAAGCCATGGCCGCCTGCAAAGTTGATCGATTTCGCAGTTGAAAAATGATCAAGAAACATACGGAAGATCTGGCGTGCTATATCAATCATGTCATCAAGCGAATTGCCGCTGCCGCAGTACACCTCGAAACATTCAAGTGTACGGTCGTGGGCCTTAAGCATTTGTGCAAGGTCGGCTAATTGGTCGACCTTAATGCCGGGCTTGTCAGAGCCGAGGCTGTCGATCCGGACACTAATTGTCTTAGCCTTTTGCTGCAGAGCAAAGGTGATTTCGTCGAGACTCGCCAAGAAGGTTGGGTATCCATGCTGTCCCCAAAAACTGATCTCTTCGTTCGATACGTGCCCGGGCGAAACGATGAAGTTTGAATAGCCAAACTTTGTAACAATCTCGTGCTCGTTCGGCATCTGGAGAAGAATACCAACGCCCTCATCTTGCAGCGGCCTCAGAATGTGCGGGTTGGCATTGGGGAAAAACGGGACGAAAATAGAAAGTCGATCCCCAAGACCAGCCTCACCTGCGGCAGCTTTCACTCGGCGGGCATTCTTCGTTAACTGCGCCGCGCTATAGATAAATACAGGTGTTCCAGCGTAGTTGACAATCCTCTCAAGATTTACCGACCCAATCCAATGCGCACCAAGCCGCGAAATGTGAGTTGAGGTCGGAAGACTCTCGATATATTCGGTTGATTTCATTTACTAAACTCCCTGACTATGGTGTTAAATAATGTTTAATCCGAGGGATAACGAATCAGTTTATTCTTTGCCTGGCACTGGCATGTAAAAAGCGATGAACTTCTTGGCAGTCCAGCAATTTGCACGAAGAAGTTTCAATATTGCCAGGGCCATTAGTTAACTGGAGGTGGAAATTAATTGTTATTATTCATCCATTAATTGCAAATCAACAATTGATCGGCGCTGCATTTTCAGGCCAGAAAACCCAACACGCAAAAATGGGATGCCCATCGATAACCATAGGCGGCCCTGCGCGATGCGCTTCAAAACCCGCCCTTCGCAACAATCTTTCCACCCCAAGATTGGTCACCATGATCAACCGCTTTGCCCCTTGCTCCGCAGCGCAGACAATGGACGCACGCATCAATGCAATCGCCGCTTCCGAGGACATCCTCCCCAGCGCTGACGTGGCTTGGCTGTTGAAATCCGTGGCCGCGAAGCGCGACAACTCCCAGACATCCGGGGATGCAGGTGGCGCAAGGCCATTCAACAGTTGAGGGAAAACCTCGCCCAGCAGGTAGGGTCGGGTGGTGGGCAGTAGCCGAGCGCAGCCACAGACATGCCCCTGATCATCCCGGCCAACGATATAGATAGTGTCCGGGCGATCGAACTGATCGGCTTCAATGTCCTCTTGCGAGGGCACGTCCCAGCCGAGCTTCTCGACAAATACTTGGTGGCGATAGCGTCCAACGCTTGCGTGCAAGCCTGGATGAAGTTGTGCTGTGGATCCTGACACGATCTGCATACCACCTCCAATTGGCTCGAACACTTGGAGACGGATTGAACCGGCGCCACAGCAGGCGCGTAACTGTCAGAACTGACAGGCCATCATGCGTAGCGTGAACCAATATGCTTCGCGACCGCAGCTTGCCAGGACAATGTTGAGATCAGCGTCCCCAGCGCAGCATCGGTTTTGCGTCTGCCCAGGTCGCGGTGCTGCGCATCCATGAGCATCACATTGCTCCGGGGGGAGCCAATGCGGATATAGATGATCGGCGTCGCGGAAACATCCAACCACCAGTCCCAGCCCAGGGTGATCACTGGAGGTGTAGTGCTCACCCATTCGGTGTAACCGGAGATCTGATCCAGGCTCGCGCCTTCTTGAAGGGGGGAGGCAACGGGTTCATCCAACCCGGACAGCAGATGGATGAATGGGTTCGCCCTTAAACTTTCCAGAGTGAGACGGACCAAGCCGTCATCTGAAAGGGTCATCATGGGTGCTCGGGCCAGCGCTGGCCCATGAGTGACAGTGGCGTGCGTCATGGGTTGTCGTCCTCGACGAAGTTCGAAAGGGACACGCTACAGGACGACGCAGTGCAGGGCTAGTGTCAAATATGACAGTCCGTCACAAGGCCTGTCTGCAGGAGAAGACCATGAAGGGATGGCAGGAACACCAACTCCATGCGTTGCAGACGATCACGTGTGACGTGCAGTTGTTCGAGGTCGTCGTTTCGATCGTCCAATCCCTCGGATTCGACCACTGCTCCTATGGGCTGCGCATGCCGCTACCGGTCTCCCGGCCCAAGGTGGTGTTGCTGACCAATTACCCGCGTGCATGGGAGGAACGGTACAAGGAGAAGGGCTACGTTGCAGTCGACCCGACTGTCCGCCATGGCACGCGTTCCCTGCAACCCGTCGTTTGGTCCGACGCGTTCTTTGCCTCGAATCGCGATCTCTGGGAAGAAGCCCGCTCGTTCGGCTTGTGCTTTGGCTGGGCACAATCCAGCCGGGACGTGAACAGCACGATGGGCATGTTGTCCGTGTCGCGATCGGGGGAGCCGATCTCCGAGATCGAACTGCGCGACAAGGAGGTCCAGCTGGCTTGGCTGACGCAGATGGCGCATCTCGGGATGTCGCGCATCCTCACGGCCAAACTGATGCCCGCAGCGACAGTCCTGCTCACCGACAGGGAGATCGAGGTGCTGCGATGGGCTGCGGATGGCAAAACGGCATCGGAGATCGCCGACATCCTCAACATCTCCGAGCGCACTGCGAATTTCCACATTGCCAATTCAATCATCAAACTGCACGCGCCGAATAAGACCGCTGCGGTCGTTCGGGCGGGAATGCTTGGGATGTTGGGTTGACTTGACCTACCCGCCTGTGCGTAGGTTTGATTCAGCGCCGTCGCCCCCACGTGGCTGCTCAGCAGGTGGCAGTTACTTCGACGTGCGCTGGTTCCGTCAGATTGTCCCGCCAGCCATGAGTGCGCTATCAGGCATTCGCACCGTGCGCAGCAAGAACCACTGTCATCAAAGCCGACGTTAATGCTCCAAAAAAAAATGGCAGAGCACCAGATCGGAAAATTTGCTGTGCTCCGCCGCGTTGATCTGCGTTGTACGCGAATGCACTGTATCGAAGTGCACGGATTCCGGAAACCATGCCGAAGGCTTGAGTACATGCCGCCCGGAATCGTCGGGTCGGATGTGTAGTAGATCGCGCGTCCCAGCCCGCTTGAGACGGGCCTCGATTGCTGCAATCGCTGCTTGTGCCTCGTCATGGACCAGACCGACCATGAACGCGACATACTCGGCGTGGTCCTTGTAGTCTCCGGTCAGGAAGCGCTGCATCCCCTTTTTCCCGACATATCCAGTCCGACTCGTATCGTTGTTCTTGAGCTTCTTGAACTCGAAGATCACTGCCAGACGTCTTCCGGATGGGAACGTGATCGCTGTGTCCCGATATTCAATATCGGTGCGAATCGGCTGAATGCGTTTTCCGGTTTCCGGATGGGTCTTTGCCCTGCGCACTTCGTAAAGAAAGGTGCCATTCAGACCGGCTTTTTCGCCGTCTGGGAACAGATGATCGCAAAAGGTTGCGGTGATTTCGGGCTCGGAAAGGTTGGGATCACAGGCATCTGGAAAATCCGCCCTCAACCGCTGCCATGTCGCCTGCATGAGCCGTACCGCGTCCCCGAGATCCGTGTCTGGAAAACCCTTGAGCCAATCCTCGGTTAGATGGTCCTTCTGTTGCGTCATGCGGTGCCTTTCCCCGCATATTGACGAGCGGCGCGCACCACACGTAGCGCATCCCGCCGAGCCTGTCCCCGCAGCCAGAAGCGCGCGACCAGCGGTTTGACGAGGAACATCTCGTTGTTGCAGAAAAACAGAAAATCTGAGGCGAGCTGAAAGCTCTCGCCAGCAGCGAGAGGCATCAGCCGCTGCTGGCGCAGCCATCGGATGGCTGACGCAACCTGGTCATCGTCGCGCCGCGTACTGCCGTCTCCCGCCGAGCGCAAGATCCTGCAAATGCCAATGGCGCCGCGGCGCGAGGTGCTTTCCGCGACCACCTCAGCCCGAACGGCGCCGTCCCCGCCAAGTCCGACACTGAGATCCCGGAGTTCGCGGCTGAGCGTTGACGCATAGGCGAAAAGGTCATCGCTGCTCAGCGTGCGCAACAACGGGCTTTCCCCGAGATCACCCCATCTGGGTTGAATGCTCGGGATGAAGTACCGAACGGCCTCGCCGACGGCATCCTGATCGATCGAGTTCAGTCCGAAGTATTCGGCGATCAATCGGTCGAACGCCGACTTCTCCGCGTCATAGATCTCGGCCGATTGCAGTCCGTCCATATTCTCCATCGCGCGGGATTTGGCGGCAATCTGCCCGACGATCCGCTTGGCGCGTGCGGGATCCGGATGTTGCTCGGGCGGAACGAAGGGCAGATCCTTCAACTCGGTCATCGACACCCGCTGGCGCTCGACCGTCAGCGCATACGAACTGACCAGCAGCAGGTATCGGGCAAGCGACGAGCGCAGATAGACGGCAAGAAAGCGAAGCAGATCCGCGTCGGTATCGGGACCGGCGAACGCACCGATCGAACTCTGGAACGAGAACGTCCGCTGAGAAAAGACCGCCTTCGCCTCGTAGGTCGCGTAATCCACGCCATCGTTGATCATGACGCGCGGGCCCCGGAACAATTCGCCGTTGTGCGCGCCATACGACGCGACGACGGCGAACTTCTGCGGCAAATCCTGGAGGAGCAGTGGATCGAGAACCGGCAAACTCGGTGTGCGTTTCGCGTCGAGGAAAGGAACCTGCCGCAGGAATCCAGCGTCCTTGCCGTCGCGGTTTCGATCGAGATGGTGAAAGCCCTTGCCCTCGATCCAGCGCGGCTTGGATTCCGAACGGCGACCTCGACTCACCATATCGTCCAACCTCCCGAGCGCGCGCAACCGCAGCAGCAACGCTTGGTCGTGCGGTCCACCCCAAAGATAGGTCCGCAGGAGCTGGTTATTCCGCGCCACCAGCCCAGCCGGCAGTTGATGCCGATCGCAACCGTGGATGGTCAATCGCCCATAGGCAACGCTCACGTCCGCCTTCGGGACCCAGTAGTCAAACATCGGATTGCCCGCATCCTGCCGCTCATCGCTCATCCGCTCAGCCAGGACGATCACGCAGGGATGGACCGCCTCGGAGAACAGCATGTGTCGAACATCGGCCAGACACACCACGCGCTTGAGATTGCAGCGAGAGAGGAATTCCAGAACGAACTTCTGACTGGTCGCCGAGAGGAACAGCTTTGCAGGCAGGATCAGGCAGACTCGGCCACCGTCAGGAACGACATCCAGGGCGCGATGCGCAAACGCCGCGGCGATCTGCCGGTGCGGAAGAAACCAACGCCGTGCGGGGTCCTCGGCCCAGGATTCGTAACCCAACCCTTGGTCCTCGCCCCTGGGCTCTTTCCATGGTGGATTCGATAGGAAAATGGTGGCGTCCTGAGGGCCACTGTCATTGCCGAAGAAGTCGCCTTGCCTGGCGCCACTCCACAGAATGGCATCGCGCAAGTGCGGTAATCTGGCCTCGTGGTCACCGTTGCCGAGCCGTGTCAGATCGGCGGGTTGGAGGTTTTCCAGCAGCGAGAGGTACAGACTGAACGCGGCGACCATGCACGCCGCGGGATTGATGTCGCCTCCGCGGATATGCCCCAGGAGCAACTGGCAGCGTTGGGCGAACGTCAGTGGCGTTCCGGCGGCCGCGTCGGCCGCGTGCACCATGCGTCGGAAGGCCGTCACCAACAGGATGCCCGACCCGCAGGCTCCGTCGTAAACGACCTCGCGGGTGATGTCAACGCTGTGCTCGAACGCCTGATCCACCGCAAACGCTGCCAGGTTGCGCGGCGTGTAGTAGGCGCCTGCGAGGCGTTTGTCATCGGCCAGGAATGTCTCGTAGACCCCCGAAATCAACTCCACCGGGATGTAGCGGAAATCGTAGGCCCACAGGGATTGCTGTCCGGTCGATATATCTGTGTGCGACAGGAAATCTGCGATCACTGCAAGGCCGTTGTCGTCCAGATCCGACCACCCCGCTAGACCCACGATCTCTGGCGCAAGGATGTCGCCGTTGAAGCTCTCCTTCAGACAGGCGATGTAATGCTCCAGCCGCTCACGATTGCGGGCACGAACAAGCGCCAAGAGCGTATCCACGCAGTGCTTGCGACGATAGTCCCCTCCTGCGATTCCACGGTGCTCGAGATAGGCGATAAACAGACTCTGTCCAAGCAGGTACTGTGCGCGCAGTTTGCTCTCGTCGGGTCTCTTGAGGGCAACGACGGCTTCGTCGAGGTTGCGCAGTAACCGTCGATCCACGCGGTGCTTGCGATCGAACCAGTCCGGGTGTTCTTCAAGCAGGGCACCGGCAGCAAGCCCCCTGTAGCCGTAGGCCGTGGCCGCATTGGTGTCGCCACGCTGGATGGGTTGGGCTGCCGCGAGATCGGGAGCCACCGGATACGGATAGGCCGTATCGGGAGTGACCGCGAGTACCAGACAGACCAGATTCTGGTTCCACACCGCCCGCCGGATTGCCGCGATGCGGTCTGCCTGACCGGGGGCATTAGGGTCCAGCGCCACGAAGCAAACGGTCGGGGTGTGGTCAACGGCAGCGACCGCACCGATTGCTGGATCAATGCTGCCATCGAGCAATGCCAGCAGCTCCGGAGCGAAGGCCTCTTCTGCCGAGACAGCGTCAACCGAGGTCAAGAGATCCAGCCCAGCCTCGGCGTAGCCGAGGGCGTCGAGCCAGGACTGTAGACCGGATGTGCTGTGTGCGGCGAGCATGTATGCATTCTCGTCCACTCGGCGTAGCAGTGTCAATGCTTTTGCATGCTACCTTTGAAAAATTTGAGGCAATGAAATATAGTGACGACTGCTTTTTATGTATGACATAGGAATGAACATGGAAGTTGCATTCTCGCAGCGCCAACGCCTTCGCTTCATCGAGTCGGTTGTCTTCTGGGAAGGGGCGATCGACCGACCGCGCGTGGCTAAGGCCTTTGGGGTCACCGAAAACCATGTGACGAAAGACTTCGGCCTGTACCGCAAACAGTTCCCCGGCAATCTGGATTACGACTTGTCGCATCGCTCGTACCGTCCGGGCAGGAAATTCCGGCCGAGACTGACCTCCGGCACCGCTGAGGAGTACCTTGCCCTGCTGCGCGTGTCGCGGGAGGCGGCCGAAGGCGCGGACGGCTTCGAGTCCGCAGTCGCACCGACCGTCGGTGATGGTGTCCACGTTGAGTTGATTCCTGCGCCGATCGGCCGTGTAGACCCGTCCACCCTCAAGGACGTGACGCGCGCATTGCGCCAGGGAACCGGTCTGCGGATCGTCTACCAGTCGCTGCAGACGCGCCAGGCGACGGACCGCGAGGTATGGCCGCACACCCTGGTGTTCGCCGGAGCCCGCTGGCACGTACGCGCCTTCGACAGCAAGTACGATGACTTCATCGATCTCGTGCTGCAGCGAATCCGCAAGACGGTGCCTACGGAAAATCCTGCGCCGAAGGCAGCGCAGGACGATATGCAGTGGAATCAGCGCGTGCGCGTGACGCTCGTACCGCGCGCCGATCTGTCGACCGAACAGCAGGAGGTGATCGCTCTCGAGTTCGGCATGGAGAATATCAAGGGCCATTGGCGCTGGCGCGCCGACGTGCGAGAGTGTCTAGTTCCCTACTTCCTGGAATCCATGGCACTGGGCCCAAACATTGCCCACTTGCATCCCAAGCTGCACCTGCTCGAAACCGAATTGCTCAAGACTCACTCCTTCCCGACGTCGCGCAGGGAGAGGAGTTCTTCAACCCGATAGGGGCCTGAGGCCAGCCCCAGACGCATCGCCGGAGTGCGGCCGTCCTGGCCGATCAGGACATAGTTGTGCACGATACGAAACAGATCTAGAAGCCGGGCGGCGACGGCCGGGTTGTATGCGGAATAGCCGTGCCACACCCGAGCGGCATTGGCAGATCGAACCGGTCGCTCCAGTACGCTCAGGCGCCGCCGTACCTGCATGAAGAACTTGTCGATCGAATGCAGGCTGGCCTTGCGATAGAGCGCGGCCAGATGGCCCGTGTCGTAGCCGTCGCGCGGCGTGAGATGGCAGACGGCCTTCTCAGGTTCGCTCATATCGGGAAACGGGTGGAGCAACCAACGGTCGCCTTGATCACCGACGGCGATCATCTCGCGGAGCCGATCCTCCATGACGGCCTGGATCGCTGCGCCGCGGTCAGCGGATCCCATCTCCTGCATCTTGACGCGCAGCCGGTGTTCCGCAGCGGACTTCAGCGTCTTCTTCTGGGAGACGGTCAGATCCTTGCGGATCCGCACGAAGAAGACATCGATCGTGCGCGCCTGGACACGCTGCGCGAAGGCGCCAAGGCACGCCGCCCGCATGCCCGTGTCTAGGTCCATAAAGACCCGAATCTTCTCGACGTGCCGCAGCAGTCGAGCGAGGAACCAGAAATGGGCGTACAGCGTGTACTCGGAGTGCACCTGCATGCCCAGGGAGGGAAGCCGTTGGTCGACTGCATCTTGGGCGTCAGTGGAGTCAGCGTCTCGGTATGTCTGTGCGAGGTCGGCAACCATGGAGCCGGATCCTTGCTGCCGTTTGCGCAGCCGACGAAGCGTGTGGAAGGCATCTGTGTATTCCTGCTGCAGCCAGACGCGGGCGAATTTGCGAAACGGATACGGTCGGTCATAGTCGCCGGCGAGGATGGCTTGGCGCTCAACTGTCTCGGGTTCCAGGTTGGGGTCGAAGTCGAGATGCGCGCCGAAGACGTAGCCGGTGTTGTTATCCGAGGAAGCGACGGTGCGCAGCACGACATTGCGCCGATCCAGGCTCGATCCCCAGTTGAAGATGTGCTCCTGCCGGTCGACCGCAAGGTACACCCGGGCCGGAGCCCCCTCGGGCGACAGGAGCCTCCGTTCGTGACGCGCGGCGAAGCGAACCGCCAGTTCGTGACAGCGATCGATCTGGTTGTAGAGCACTGCCGGGCCGACGTCTGCGGCCTCGCAGATCCGTCGCATGGGGACCTTGTTCGTCAACAGGGTCAGGATCTGCGCGTCCAGCCCTGGTCGGCGCGATCGTCTCGGAACGCGCTTGCGGAGCGTGAAGGTTTTGCCACAGGACAGGCACCGGTAACGGGCTTGACCGGCCTGCGTTGTGCCGTGTCGGCGAATTGATCCTCCGAGGCAACCAACGGTCGGGCAGTGTACCGACTTCTCGGTCAATGGGGACCACAGACGATTCAGTTCCTCGGCAAGCGCCGCATTGCTCTTGACGGGAACGCTGGTGCCGCAGAGCTTGCAGATCAAGACAATCGTCGAACTTTTGCCGCCGGAAAGCCGATAAGTGTCAGCGATGGTGGACTTGGCCCACTTCGGCCCCGGCGACGGAGGCTGGCCGAAGTTGGCACATGCCACGTTGCGGCAAAAATGAAATTCAATGCCATCCGCCGGCGACGGTAGGCGACGGTACTTTTCCAAACAATGACTCCCCGTTCATCACTGAACAGGGAGTCTATCGTGGCGCGCCAAAGCGCAACACTTTAGTAGAACGCCTCGCCCGCTGGCCTTGACGCCCATGCGGGTGATGGCGTCGCGGGCTTTGACCGAGAGCGGCACGTCGCGCTTGCTGCCGTTCTTCGTCTCGGGCAGGTGCGCAATGCGCGATCGCGTGTTGATGTGCTCCCAACGCAGGCCCAGGATCTCGCCCTGGCGCATGGCCGTCTCTAGGGCGACGATGACGATCGACAGCAACTCGGCGTTGCGGTACTCGTTGCAGTAGCGCAGGATCAGGCGTTCTTCGCGGGCCGTCAGCCGCCGGTCGCGGCCCGGCGGCGTCTTTGGTTTGCGGACCTTGGCCACCGGGTTGTCGCCGGCGACGCCCCACTCGATTCGGGCGACGTCGAAGATGGCGGACAGCAGCGACATCTCGAGCCGCACCGTCGCCGCCGAGATCGTCTTGCCGGTCTTCGCGTTGACTTCCTGCAGGCGACGGTCGCGGTAGGTCGCGATGTCGACCGATGTGACGGAGCGCACCTCAAGGTCACCGAGCAGGCTGCGGCCGAGCTGCTCGATGCGGTAGCGCTCCTGCGCGTAGCCTTTTTTCAGGATGGACACTCGCGCTCGGTATTCTTCGAGCACATCGCGCATGCGCGCGTCGGGCGGCAAGGGGCCGTTGCGAGGCGGCGCCTCGAGGCGATCCGCGGCGGCCAGCGTGGGCGGCGACGGCGGCTCCGGCATGGCCCGCGCCTGGCTGGAGGGTATGCTCATCAAGGGGCCGCGAGCCGCCGATCGATCTCGGTGGCCAGTTCGAGGAATGAGACGCCCAGGGCTGCGCATAGCGCGAGCATGGTGTCCAGCGTCGGCGAGCGCTGCCCGAGTTCGAGCATGCTGATGTAGGTGCGGTCGAGCCCCGCGTCCCAGGCCAGGGTTTCCTGGGACTTGCCGGCCGTTTTGCGCAGCGCCCGCAGCGCCGCGCCGAACGATTCGTTGTTGTTGTTCTTGTTGCGCATTGCGACCGAAGATCAGGCCGCCCATTCTCTGAATGACGACTATTGTCGTCATCCGACAATCGTCGGAATTCTCAACCAAGCGCAACGCCACGCGCTGCGTTTATGCTGTCCACCCAACCCAGATCTCCAGACCGACGATGTGCGGCAGATACGTGCTCAAGAGCGGCCCGGGCCGCGTGCGTGAGGAGCTCCACGTCGACCTCGACGAGCGCGTTGAATGGCGACCGCGCTACAACGTCGCGCCGCACCAGGCGATGCCTGTGATCCGCGCGGAAGGGGGCTGGCGCCGCGCCGATCTGCTCACCTGGGGCTTGGTGCCGGCCTGGGCCGAGAGCGCGACCATTGGCAACCGCATGATCAACGCCCGCGCCGAGACGGCAGCGGTTCTGCCCGCGTTCCGCGCCGCGTTCAAGGCCCGCCGGGCTGTGGTTCCCGCGGACGGCTTCTACGAGTGGCGCGCACTCGGCGTCGCGGGGCCGAAGTGGCCGTACTACATCCACCGCCGCGACGGACACATGCTGGCCATGGCGGGCCTGTGGGAGCGCTGGAGTCCGCCAGGCGTCGAGCAGGTGCTGGAGACCTTCACCATCATCACCGTGCCGCCCAGCGCCTGGATGCGGCAGTTGCACGACCGCATGCCGGCGATCCTCGGGCGCGACGCGATCGACGCATGGCTCGACCCGGCGACGTCGCTGGACAGGTTGAAGGCGATGCTCGCACCGGCCCCGGAAAATGCCCTGGACGCCTATGCGGTCGGCCGCTCGGTGGGCAACACCCGCAACGACGGCGAGGATCTGCTGCGGCAAGTTGAGGTGACGGCGGCGGCGCCGCCGCGTGCCACTTAACCTTCCACGAGTAGTGCCTGCCGGACACGAGGGATCAGCAGCGAGGGGTCGCCGTTGAGATCAAGCGCACGCCGCAGCTTCGAGTTCGGCGCAGACCTGCCGCACGCGCTCGAGGATGACCGCGCCGTGGCACGGCCTGGGCAGGCACCAGCATGAGGCGATGATCCGCTCTCCGGCCTGGACGCGTGCAGCGAGTTCGCGCACGGCGCCCGACATCGGCCCGCCGATCGCGAAGTCCGCATCCATGTCCCGGCGGTAGGCCTCGATCGCTCGGTCTCGTGCGGATGGGTCACGCGTGGCGCCGATCGCATGTCGGTTACCCAGGACCGGGTTGCTGCGATCGATGGCGACGATGACCTCCCCGTGCTCGGGGACGGCGTCGGGCGCCATGCCGCGGTTGAAGTTGCCCAGGCGGATGTAGCCGGCGTCGCCCATCGCGCCCCTTCCTTTCCGATCCTTCAGGACTTGCTCTGCTGCGCAGCCACCGGATCGGAGGTGACTTCGATCCAGGTCGTGGTACCGGGCTTGCGCTCCCAGGCTCGCGCGGACATACCGTCGAAGGGGATCGTCATGAGGGCGGGGTCGGTTCCAGTGCCGCCGCTCCAGCGGCCCGCTACGACCGAGTTCGACGCCTCTCGACTGTCCCAAATCTCGTCAAGTTGCTGGTTGGTCATGGTGTGCTCTCCGATTCGGTTCGGCTCGCTGCGCGCCAGGATCAGCGCACGGCACTTGGGGCATGTGACGGCCGCGTCGGTCATCACCCAGGTTGCGCGCTTCATGTCTATGGCACGCGGCTTCGCGAAGCACAGCGCCGACACTCGCCCGCTGGGGTCAATCTTATCGGCGCGGTGGCGCACACGCGCGCCTTGTTGGGTCGCTGGCTGCATCGTTTCACCTTTCGTGTTAAGCGACGCCAACGCTTGCGCCAAGGCGTATGTGAAGGCAGCTTCGCCGCCGCTGTAGGCGACGCGCGCGGCCAGCGCGTCGAGCGCGGCTTGGCGGGTGACTCCTTCCGCCACCCGGCATCCTGTCTGTGGTTCGGATATGGTCCAGGTTTTCGCCAGACCGAACCATTCGGTGGACGCAGCATCGGGCACCAGGGTACGGTGCAGCACGAGTCCGAAGGGCGCCTCGGTGCCGATGACCTTTCGCCGGCGGCCGGTCGCCAGGCACGCCTCGAACTCGACGCGGCGGCCCCGGCGATACTTGAATCTTGGCTCCACATACGCGGATCCACGAATCGAGACGACGTCACCCATGGAGTGCACCCTTTTGGCCGGCCATTGGAACAGGGCGAATCTCATATCCGACGTACAGCGGATGCCGCGGCGAGCCGTCGGCGTTGATGCGCAGGGCGTGCGGCGTGATGCCGGCTTCGCGCAGCATGCGTAGCACCGCGTCCCCACGGCGGCGCAGCGCCCCGTGGGTGCCCCAGCCGCAGATCACGATGCCAGCGGCGGCCGCGCGCTCGAGAATCGAACGGTCATTGTCCGGGCCCACGGGATCCTCCAACTCGTAGAGCTTGTCCGGATCGGTCGATCGGTAGGCGAAGATGTTGCCCACGACCAAGGCGCCGTAGCCCATCATCTGGGCGCGCCGTTGGCAGCGCTCGACGGTTGCGTCATTGTCCACAGCGTCGGCCGTGCTCGGATTGAGCATGAGGAACATGCACGCGGGCTTGGCCGGCTCCCAGCTCCGCCACAGGACATAGCGATACTGACGGCATGGCGAGAAGACCGCGCCGGAGTGCTCGGCGAAGAGGGATGTTTCTTCTTTCACCGCTACATCCTCCGTGCATACGCGCCGAACGGTGCGTCCTCATGCTCAGGGCAAGCGACGACGGCAGCCAAGCCACCGTGCTGCGTGCGCGCCGGCATGATGGCTTGGCTGGCGAAGCACAGGTTGGCCATCGTCAGGTGCCCGTCGTGGTCGTCCATGATCAGGCCGAACACGGCGCCGCTGTCGATGGCGTAGACGTTGCCAAGGCGCCGGGCGCCGCCCCACTGCGGGGTGTGGCCGACGAATACCCGGCCGATCCCGGGCACGCCGTCGTGGTTCTCGGCTTTGATGCGATTGCGTCCTTCGAGCGCAACACCCATCGTCTCGGCGTCCCCGGCCTTGAGGTGAGATCGGAACGTCGGCCAGTCCATGCCGGCGGGCACGTCCGCGTGCACGATGCCGACCAGGCCGCGCGGTGTCTCGACCTCGATGGCGATGGGCATGCGGGCGAACGCCTTCAGGAATCGGCTCCGGTCGGCCGGCGCCAGGTCGAGCCACCATTGCGCGTGAAACCGCTGCGCGAACCAGGCCAACACCTTCGGGTCAGGGTCACCTTCGGCGTACACCTGCAGCAGGTTGTCTTCGTGATTGCCGCGCGCGGAATGCACCCAGGGCAGGCCGAGGAAGGCCAGGGCACGGTGCGACTCCGGTCCGCGGTCGACCAGATCGCCGACGCAGAACAGGCGGTCGAGCGCGGGGTCGAACTGAACCCGGCGCAGGCCCTGCGCGACCAGGTCGAAGGCGCCGTGGATGTCGCCCAGCACGAAGTCGCGGCCGGCAGCGTTGATGGGGAACCGCTGGATGAGGGGAAACTGCAAGGCCTACTCCTGGAGAAACGCCGCCTTGCGCGCTCGCGGCAACTGCTTGATGGCCCACTCGGCGCGGCTCGCCGCGGCGCGGTCCGGGAAAGGTTTCGTGCCGATGACCCGGCGCGGCGGATGCGAGCGCGTGTAGCGGGCGCCGCGGCCGCTGGCGTGCGCCTGCATGCGGCGTGGAAGGTCGTTCGTGATGCCGGCGTACAGGGAGCCGTCCGTGCACTCGAGCAGGTACAGCACCCAGCCGGTTGCGGTGTCGCTCACGCTTGGGCCTCGGCATCTTGCGCGTCGAACACGCCGATCGCCCAGTCCAGGGCCAGGCAGCACCACTGGAAGCGGTGGGTCGGTCGCTTGCAGTTGCGTTCCCAGTCGATGAATTGGAACTGGCCGTGCTCGTCGGAGAACGCGAAGTCGCGCAACGCGCACCAGGCCGAGTGCTCGTCCTCGACCCCATCCAGCAAGTCCTCGTCGATCGCGGCCGTCAGGGCCGCGCGGCGCTCGGCCGGCCAGTCCTCGTCGTCGCTGGTCGCCTGATCCACGTAGTCGCGCACGTCCTCACGGAACTGCTCGTCGCTGAACGCGAACGCGGGATCCTGCGAGTCATGCGCTTGCAGCTTCTCGGCCCAGTAGCGCAGATCGATCGCATCGCGCGGCTCGCGGTCGCGTCGCGACTCACCGCGCCGGAAGAACTGGAGCATGTCGGCCCGCCGCTGGAACACGTACGTGCCCATGTCGCCCGTGTAGCAGAGGTGGCCTGGCCAGGTCAGGATGTCGAAGTGCATGCATATCGTGCCCGGGCGCGCGAAACGGAGATGCCGGTAGAGGCCATCGTTGCGCAGCACAGTGAGCTCATGCCGGCCGATTTCGCGGAGGAACTGCTCTTGGGTATCTTGTGCGCCCAAGGCATGTGCGCTACCAGGCTGCGCTACACACAGATCGAATGAATGGCCGGCGCTGCCGCCGACCGTCGGGGGCCGGGGCAAGCCCGGCCCCCGACGGATCAGAACCGATAGACGACACCGACCTGCACGACCGGATACCACTGGAAGCTGTTCAGATCGCTCTGCAGCTTGGCCTGCGACGCCTGCACGTCGCTGGCGAGCTGGGCGTTGCCGGTCGGGTTGCTGGCGGTGATGCTGGCCTTCGGGGTGCCCTGGTACATCACGCCGATGTCGGACGTGAAGTGCAGGCCGGCGCCGGCGCCGGTGCCGCCGTCGCCGAAGCCCAGTCCGATGTAGGGCGCCACCGAATTGAAGGTGACGCTGGCGTTGGCGGTGCCCACCTGCGCGGCGGTGTAGGTGTTGCCGTTGAAGGTGTAGCTGCCGCCGGTCGGCTGGGCGCTGAGGTCGAACTTGTTGCCGTTGTAGAACAGGCCGCCGGTCAGGCGGAACGCACCGGCCCAGGGGTGCCAGTCGCCCAGCAGGCCCACGTTCTGCAGCTTGAGGTTGCCGGTGTAGGCCACGCCGTTGCTGGTGGTGTTGTAGCTGCGGTTCAGGGCACCGAAGTTCAGGCGGGCGTCGAACTTGTTCGGCACGATGGTCCAGCCGATCTGCGGGCCGGCGCCCAGGGTGCCGGCGGTCAGGCCGACGCTGGCGTCGCCGAGGTTGAGGCCGCCGGCGAAGGCGGGGGCGGAGGCGGCCGCGGCGATGGCGGCGGCCAGGATGATGCTCTTGAGCTTGATGTGGTTCATGTCCTGAGATCCAGATGGTCGCGGGCATTTGGCGCCAATCGCCAAGTCGGGGCAGCTGCCGGTCCGCTAGGGAGGCTGCCTGGCCGCGCTGTCCTTTTTGCTACGAAACACGGTTGCTTGCATACTACTTTCGTCGCGTCATCCGGTCAACACGTTCGCCAATCCCATGATGCAGCAAGGCTGCATGCGAAATTTACGTCAACGCTTCGCTGCGGCTTGCAGAATATTTATTGGCGCCGGCGCCGCAGTGTCGCTGCCGAGGCGACCAACCATCCCCCATCCCCACGGAAACTCTCGGACATGCACGCACAAGCTCTCTTCGGCGACTTCGACCTCTCTTCGGGATGGGCTGACTCGGTGTCGCCGGAGGCGGCCCAGGAGATCGTCGCTCGCAGACGCATCGTGGAGAGCGAGCGCGACACACGATTACGTTTGGCGCAGGAGCGGCGCGCAGCCCAGCCTGTCGGCCCTGCGGCGCCGCAGGGCCGACAGGACGAATTCTTGGCCGCGCTCGATGGCGTGAGCGGGAACGCCCCGCAAGATCTCTTGGCGCAAGCGATGCCGGCGGCAGATCCATCTGTATCTGTGGCGCCCCCCGCATCGAGCCCGCGGACGCGCTTGCCGGTCGCTGACGGCAGCCCTGCAGCGGCCCGGCCGCGTGTCGCCTTGGAGGACCTGCCCGAAGAGGTGCGCGATGACGTCGAGGAGAGCCGACAGGCGCTCGTGCAGCAAGCACTGGCGGCGGCGCCAGCGCCGTTTATCCCGGTCGAGGACTTCGTGCTCGACGACACGATTCTCGCCGAGGAACGCGGACCGAAGCAGAAGGCCCTCGACAACATCGAAGCCATCAAGACCGCGAAGTTGGTCCTGATGGCTGGGCGTCAAGCCACTCGGGACGAGAAGACGACCATGGCCCGCTACGTGGGCTGGGGCGGTCTGCAGTATGCGTTCTATGATCTTGAGGGCAAGACAAAGGAGGACTGGGAAGGGATCGCCCGGCAGCTTCAAGACGTCCTCACCTCGGAGGAATACGCGAAGGCTCGCAGCACGATCCTCGACGCGCACTACACGGCTGCGGAGGTGGTGCGCACGATCTGGGCTGGGGTTTCGCGGCTGGGGTTCAAGGGTGGAAGCGTCATCGAGCCGGCTGGCGGCTCGGGCAACTTCCTGGGCTTGCAACCGGCGGACACCGCGGCCAAGTCGCAGAGGGTGCTGGTCGAGATCGACCCCATCACCTCAAGCATCGCGCGGCTGCTCTATTCACGCGCATTCGTGGCGAACGCGCCGTTCGAGACGTTCTCCACCGGCGGCGCCAAGTTCGACCTCTTCATCGGCAATCCACCGTTCGGGGATCTGCGACTGATCGACCGCCGCGGCGCGGCCGACCAGTCCGTGAGCGCGCTATCGACGCGCCTGTCCACGAGCACCCATGGCTACTTCTTCGCCCGCGCCGCCGAAGGTTTGCGCGCCGGCGGCGTGGCCGCCATGGTGGTGTCTCGGTACCTGCTCGACGGCTCGACTGTCGACGCCGTGGACTTTCGCTGTGCACTCGGCCGGGAGGTGGAACTGATCGACGCCGTGCGTCTGCCCGACACGGCGTTTCGACGCAACGCCGGCACGGAAGTCGTCACGGACATCGTCTTTCTGCGCAAGCGCGCCGAGCCGATTAGCGAGGACGCCGCCCGCGATTTGCCGTGGGTGGGAACCGTCGACATGCACAACCCCGATTCGGCCTCGGTCGATGCGTTTCCGACGATCCGCATTAACGGCTGGTACCAGCAGCACCCTGAGAAGATCCTTGGTCAACTGAGCGCCGGGCGCGGCATGTATCGCGATGGCGAGCTCATGGTGCGCGCAACGCCCGATTGGATGGAGCGCCTTCATGCGGCCATGCGGGAATTGCCCGAGGGATCCATGCCGGCCGAGGGCGTGCAGGCCTTGCTGATCCCAGCGTCCGCGCAGTCCGACTCGGTGGAACCTCCGCCGGGGCTGCTGCCCGGGCAGATGTTCCTCTGGCGTAACCCCGGCGGCGCAGACGCGGTGCGCCGCAAAAGCGCACTGGCGGCCTTTGGGGTCGAATCGTCGGAGCCAGTCGAGTTCGAGTCGGAAGTCGCTCGCAGGCGCACTGTTGCGATGCTGCGCCTGCACGAGACCCTGCTGGAACTCATGCGAGCCCAGGTCGATCCGCTTGGTACGGAATCGATGGTCGAGGATCTGCGCGAGCAGCTTCGAGCTCGCTACGACGTATTCCAGAACGAGTACGGCTATCTCAAGCGGGCGGTGAACAAGCGCCTCGTGCGCGCCGATCCGGCGTGGACCCTGCTGTCGAGTTTGGAGGTTAACTACGACGACGGGGTTTCCGCCGCAGTGGCGAAGAAAACCGAGAGCACCGCTCGGGCGCCCCGCGCGGACCGCGCGGATATTTTCACCAAACGCACACAGTGGCCGGCCCGCCGCGCGCAGAAAGCGGACTCCGCACGCGATGCTCTCGTCGTCAGCCTGGGCGAAAGCGGCACGGTCGACCCCACGCGGATGATGGAACTGACCGGGCGCGACTGGTGGGATCTGCGAGACGAACTCGGCGAGCTCGTCCTCTTTGACCCGATCCACCAACGTTGGGTCGAACGAGCGGAACTCGTCAGCGGTGACGTGCTGACCAAGTGCGAGCTGGCGCGGCAGGCGCAATCGATGGAATCGAGCGATACGGCGCGGCGTTCCGGCGCCGGGCGTTCGCCGCGCATGGCAGCCGAGATTGATCGCTCGGTCGCGGCGCTCGCCACAGCCGCGCCGACGCGCAAACGTGCCTCCGAGATCGTCGTGTTGCCTGGCGCCTCCTGGGTTCCGATGGAGATCGTGCGCGCGTTCGCGAAGGACATCTGCGGTGATACCGCACGGGTGGAGTATGCATCCCAGAGCGGCAAGTGGGCCATTGAAGGGGCGCGCTACAACTCCGATGCGCGCTACAGCACGAATCGCAAGACCGCCGTCGACATTCTTTCGTGCGCGTTCAATGGCAAGGTGCCGATCGTGCATGACCATTTCGATGGCAATGCAGTTGTCAACCAAGAACAGACGGCCCTGGCCAAGCAGAAAGTCGAGGCTGTCATCGAGCGTTGGCTGGAGTTCGTGACCGAGACTCCGGAGCGCGCGCAGGCAATTGAGGATGCCTGGAACGCCACCTTCAACCGGACTGTGCAGCGCGTCTACGACGGCTCGCACCTCACGCTCGAGGGATCGTCGGCGGCAATCACGCTGCGGCCGCACCAGAAGAATGCGATCTGGCGCGCAATCCAGTCGGACCAGGTCCTCTTTGACCACGTGGTCGGGGCCGGGAAGACCTTCGCCGTCGTCGGCTCGGTGATGGAGTCGCGGCGGATGGGGCGAACGAAGAAAAGCATGGTGGTGGTGCCGAACCATCTGGTGGGGCAGTGGCGCGACGCCTTCGCGGCGCTCTACCCTGCCGCTCGCATCTTGGCTGCGGAAGCTGACGATATGTCCGCCGGGAATCGGCAGCAGTTTCTCGCACGAGCCGCGTTCGGCGACTGGGACGCGATCATCATGCCGCACAGTTCCTTCGGGCTGATCCCCGCCGACCCCGACCACGAGATGCGCTACATCGGGGAGCAGATCGCGCTGCTCAAGCAGGACTTGCTCGCCAACAAGGAGCGCGTGACCCGCAAAGAGCTCGAGAAGGCCATCAAGCGGGCTGAGCAACGCATCCTGGGCCTGGCCAAGACTCGCAAGGATGAAGGCATCCACTTCGGCATGCTCGGCGTGGATTTTCTGGCGGTCGACGAGGCGCATGCCTTCAAGAACGTTTCGTATACGACGCAACTGCAGGTGTCCGGTCTGGGCAACCCGGAAGGATCCGCCCGGGCGAACGACATGATGATCAAGACGTCGTTCATCCGTGCGTCGGGTGGGAAGGCCCTCTTTGCCACTGGCACACCCATCTCGAACTCGCTGGCCGAGATGTACACCCTGCAGCGCTATCTGGATCCCGACACGCTTACGGCGCAGCGCCTGCATTCCTTCGATGCGTGGCAACGCTGCTATGCGCAGATCACGTCGGATTTTGCCTTCACCCTCACCGGCAAATTCAAGGAAAAGACCGTGCTGTCGAGGTTCGTCAACCTCGATGGGCTGTTGGCGTCCTACCGCAGCTTCGCCGACGTGATCACGCGTGCCGACATGAACCGGCTGCTCGAGCAGGCCGGGCAGCCGCGCATCGATATCCCGGACGTTCGCGGTGGCAAGCCCGCGATCCACGTCAGCCCGATGAGCGACGCCCAGCGCCGCATGATGGGCGACCAGGTCGACATGAACGACAGCGGGCACCCCATCTACGAGATGGGCTCAATCCTCTGGCGCCTCGACAACCTGCCCAAGGGCGCCCCGAAAAAGGGCGATGACAACGTCCTGGTGATCATCAGCGACATCCGCAAGGTCGGACTCGACGCCCGAGCATTCCGTCCCGGCGCTGCAGACAATGGGGGCGGCAAGCTGCAGGCATGCGCGGACAACGTGCTCGACTCGTGGAGCCGCTATGGCGACGATCGGGGCACGCAGCTCGTCTTCTTGGACTTTTGCACGCCGCAGGCTGGCGATTCCGCCGAAGTGCGGCGCATGCGGGACCTGATTGCCCAATCCGAAAGCGACGACGCGAACGCAGCGGAAGCCGCCGAAGATGAACTGGCGAAGTTCAGCCAGGCTGAGGTCGAAGCGGCGCTGCGCACCGGCGGCTTCGACGCATATGCCGCGCTTCGCGGCGAGTTGCTCAAACGCGGCATTCCTGGGCAGCAGATCGCGTTCATCCACGACTACGACACCGCGGTCAAGCGCGACCGGCTGTTCGCTGCGGTGAACGCGGGCGAAATCCGGGTCCTGGTTGGGTCCACATCGAAGATGGGCGCGGGCATGAACGTGCAGCGTTTGATCACGGATGTCCACCATCTCGACGCCCCCTACCGGCCGTCAGACCTCGAGCAGCGTAACGGCCGCGGCCTGCGACAGGGTAATGCGCTCCTGGCCAAGTATGGACACGATGCATTCAAGGTTGGGATCCACTATTACGTGACCGAGGACTCTGGCGATGCGGGGCTGTGGCAGATCGTGGACACGAAGCTGACCTTCATCGAGCAGGTTCGCACGGGTGTATCTGGCGGCGAGATCGAAAACCCGGAGTCGTCCGCGATCGACCCCGGTCGTGTGAAGGCGATGGCGTCCGGCAACGAAATCCTCATGGACGAAGTGCGCTTGAAAGACGAGGCACAGAAGAAAGAACGCCTGATCCGGGCCGCTCGGCAGGACCACGCCGCGTGGGAGTATCGCGTCGAATCCATCCGTCAGTCGATCGCCTATTTGCAACGCTCGCTGCCGCAAGCACGGTCCCTGCAAGAGCTCGGCCACACTGCGGTCGAGGCCGTGCGCGCCCGCACCGAGGCGCTGCAGCGGGAGATTGACGACGCTCAAGCGACTGGGCGCAAGCACCCAGCCAAGTCGCTCATGGACACGGTGAGCAAGATTCCGGTGCATGCTCTTGCGACGAAGGCCACGGCCGCGCGCACCGACGTCAGCCTGGCCGAAGTTGGAGGGCTAATCGCCTTGGAGGCGGTGCGAGGTGCCGGACGTGGGCGGGATGAGCGTGAGATCGGTGTGTTCGATGGTATTGCCCTGCACATTGCCTCGCGCTACGACTACTCGGTCTATCCGGCCATCGTGCGCGCCCAGGTCGGCGTGGGTCATGGCGACGTCATCACATGGTCCGGCTCGACGAGCATCGCGAGTACGGACAATGCAGCGCAACTCGGCCGAATGGTTTGGGGCCTGGTGTCCGAGGATCTGCTGGATATTCATTCCCGGGCTGAGCGGGACCTTTGCGCGCGTGAGCGCGATCTGGCCAGCACGATCGCGAATCAACCGCAGGCATCGAATGCGGCCGCGATCGCCGATCTGTCCGACGCACGCGAGCGTCATGCCGAAGCTGTCTTCGCGCTGCGGCTTGGTTACAGAAAGTGGGACGCATTCCACGCTGATGCGCCAAAACGAGCTGCAGCCGCAGCTCAAAACGTCGCCGAGACTGAACAAGACGCCACAGCAGCACCAGTCAGCGCCTAAAAGGCTGGAAAAACCCACGCAGGCGACATAAAGTACTTTATAGTCAATGTATGCGTCAACGTTTTTGAGGGCAACATGGGACACAATGCAAGCGCCATCAGCTTTGGCGAGCTTCGAGCGGCCGACGAGCGGCTGATGAACGCACCGGAGATGTCGCCGGCGCAGCGCGCGGCGTTCGCCGAGCAGGATCGCGAATTTGCGGCGTTCAGCGCGGCGTCGCCGCTGCAGGTCGCGATGAACGAAATTGCCGACATCCGCCGCGCGGCGGATGGGAAGGAGTGAGATGAGCCGCGCCGCCGCAATCCAGGCCGAACTCGAAAGTCTTGGCTACCGTATGGAACCATCGCTGACCATGCTCGACTCGGAAGACGATGGCGCCGCTATCATCGATCTCGCCACCGGCGAGATGGTCGAGAACGAGCATGATCTTCCGCCGAAGGTCATTGACCTGGCCACCGAGTGGAGCATGCTCAACGCCCCCACGGGGCTCGGACCCGCGATGTAGGTGGGCCGCGGCTGGGGCGATCACGCGTCCGAGCGGTACGCCGCGCCCTCCTCAGCCAATGACGTCCGTCACCCCCGGAATGCCTTTCAGGCCCGCCCGCAGTGTGGTCGCGTCGCACATCGCGTAGACGAGCGTCGCGATGCTGCTGTTGTCGTCAAGTTCGGCCTCGGCCCTTGAGGTCGAGACCGGGCAATTGCCACAGGCGCGGCTGATCGTGGCCTCGTCGATCGGCCTTTCGCTGAGGATCGCGCAGGACGTGCGGCTTCCGAGCCTGTCGAGGTTGACCAGAACCTGCAGCGCTGTGAACCACAGGTGCCGGATTTCGAAGACGATGCGCCCGACCAAATCGTCCGCGTCGACGCTATGCGGGATGTCCGCACAGCGAAGGAATGCTTCGCCCCCGAACTGCGGAACGCGTTGGCAATTGGCCAGCGCCGCGATGCTGTCTTCGACGCCGCTGCTGAGCGACGCCGGGAGCGTCAAGGTCAGGCGGACCTGACCAGGCGCCAGTTCCACGCGCAGCGAGGCTGGTGTCGGTCGCTGCCGGGAACCGAGTTCAGCGCGGGCACTGAGCATCTGGTGGTCGGCATCGACGGATTCGACATCGAGCGCATCGGCGAACGCGCCCAGGGCATGGAATTCCGGACCGGCGAGCGGGCGCGCCGCGAGGCGCAGCGCCAAACGCTCCACGACAGTGGTCTGGCTGCTCATTTTGTTCCCTCCAAGCATATTGGTGCATCATATTTTCGACGCCGCGAATCACCCATGCAAGCCGTTCCGGGCGATTGATCATTTCGCTCTGCCCCCTCAACTTAAGGGGCAAAAAAAATCGCGCGCAGCGTGGCAACTCTCATAGCATGGATTGACACCCTCGACCGCCAGTGTCGAGTTCGCATGCAACATCGTTGCGAAACTAAACAGACCGAGAACGATGAAGATCCCCGGATCAAACGGTGAGCGCGCGACGGCGCGTCGCGCGCTCACCGAAAGGCTCATCGCCATGGCGACGGCGGGCGTTGGCCAATGGGAGCGCACATGGCGTCTGATCGCGCCTGGGCGGCCGTTCAACGCCGTCAGCGGACATCGCTACGAGGGTGGCAACCGCGTCCAGTTGGTCCTCGGGACGGATTGGTCTTCGCCGGGGTGGCTCACGGAACGACAGGTGAGGGATTTGGGAGGGCACCTTTTGGACGTCGCTCCCACGGTGGTCGAGTTCTGGAAGCGCGATGACTTCTGGACCCGCAAGCAGGCTCACGTCTTCCTGGACGGCAAGCCGGTCACGGTTGTCGCGCAGGACAGCCGTGGCATCACCGTCCGTACGGTGAGCGCCGAGGAGCGTCGCGTTTCGGCCGCGGAGATCGAATCCCGACTGTCCGTCGGCGTTCCCGACGCGAGCGGTTTCTCCAGGCGAGCAATCACCTGGGCTCACGCGCAGGATGAGCTTTCCCGCATGGTGTGCGTCAACTACCACGTCTACAACCTTGAGCAATGCGCCGGAATCGACGAGCGGCGCCTGAATCGCAAATTGCGCGAGGCATGCCACGGACGTAACGTGAGCGAAGATGCGCGGCGCGAACAGGTTCAGATCATGATCGACGCCATGCGCGAATCGGGCCTGAAAGTGGTGGAAACCCCGTCGAATCAACCACGTTACAGCGTGCGTAGCGACACGGCATACCTGCCCATGCAGTCGCAGTTCAAGACCATGGGTGGATACGTTGCCACGGTCGCCCACGAGATCGCTCACTCAACCGGCGCGGGGCATCGCCTCGGGCGTTTCGTCGGTGCGCTCTGGGGTGGCGAGAGCGACGTCGTCGAATCGGAATGCCTGGCCGAGCGCGCTCGCGAGGAACTTGTGGCCGAGATGGCAGCGGCGATGATTTGCGCGGACCTGGGCGTTGAATACGCGCTTACCGCGTCGGCCGGTTACGTCGGGCACTGGTTGGCCGAACTCAAGAAGAGCGAGAACGCGGCGTATTCGGCGGCGAGGGATGCATCGGCGGCAGCCGATTTCGTCCTGGGCGCCATGGAGCAACGGATGGCGCAACGCCTACGCGAAGCTGAAGCGCAGGAAGCGGTCGTCGTGGCCGCACCGCCGATCATGGCGGCCGATCCGGCGGCTGAGGCATTCCCCAGCATGGGCATGTGAGGGCGAGCGATGAAGCACGTGACTTTGCAGCGCGTCGTTGACAGCGGCCATGGGTGGCTGATCGTGCCCCGCCGCTTCGGGCAGCAGATCGACCACCTCACAGGCGTGTTCGACCGGATCACCCCTTTTTCCTACGCATCGCCGGCGGCCTTCTACTTCGAGGAGGATGTCGACCGGGAAGCATTTGCCGCCGCGGCACAACGGGCGGGGTGCGAAATCCTACCCGGAGCAATGCGCAGCGTCAGCCAGGCGGCCTGCCGCAATTTCGCCAATTTCGACGCGAGCGATGCACGCGTGGACGTTGCAATCGGCACGGAACTCTATGCGGCGACGGTTGCCGATGGATGCTTCGTCACGCTCGTGCGGATGCCATCGGGCAACCGCCGCGAATACATCGTGCGCGCCAAAGACGGCCCGCCGAACGGCCATGGCGAGCAGCTCTATAGGGTCAGTTCGAAGAACTTCTTTCACGTCTTGCGCTCAGTGGCGTATGGCCTGGCCTTCGAGCAGCGCCGAGCCACGCGTTCCGAGCTGGAGGCCCGTATGGATGCCTTCACGGCGGCGGTTTCGCAGCTGCAAGCGCCTGGCTGCCCGCTCAGCGCGCAGCGCCTCGCATCGCTTCAGCCGAAAGCGATCCGCGCTGAGGTGATGACGCCATTGCAGGCCCAGCTCGTGGTGGGGGGGCTATCGCAACAGGCCGCTGTCAATGTCGCGCTGAACTATGTCGGGATGGTCTACGAGGTCATCTACGCCGCGCACCAGGAGGCGGCCAAAAGCTCGCACATCTCCGACTGGTCGGTCCGCGCCGCGCAAGCGTTGATGCGCCTGATTCCGGGCGAGATGAATTTGGCTCGCGTGATCGTGCCGGCGTCTGAACACCTGGTGGCCGATGCCCCGGTGCTGCCGGCCAATAGCAGTGGTGCGCTCAGCGTGATCACCCGCAGCGGCGACACGGGGATCTTCACGGTGCGCTCGGGCGGGGGAAACCAGGGCCCACGCAGGGATCCTCGAGGTGCCATCCCGGTCGCGATCGCCCAGACGCGCGATGACGCGACCAGCGCCCTCTATCGCTGGCACGCACAAATCCTGGTCGAAAGGCCCTCTGAACAGGGACGGCTGCAGCACTGGCTCTTGTCCACCGCGGACTGCCTCGCGATCG
This sequence comes from Burkholderiales bacterium, assembly GCA_013044035.1. Lineage (GTDB taxonomy): Bacteria > Pseudomonadota > Gammaproteobacteria > Burkholderiales > Burkholderiaceae_C > Thiomonas_A. The sequence goes on along the minus strand of JABEVE010000055.1, from coordinate 13,909 downwards.
CCGTCGAGGCCCAGCGCATCGCGGATGAGCCAACGCAGCTTTCTCGCCTGCCAGCCTCGAATGGACTGGACGGCGTGATCGAGGCTCTCGCGCCCGATGGCGGGCCTGCGGGTGCGATCGACGATGGCGAGGACGCTGCGCCGGGGATGTCACCGGGGTTTTGAAGGCGCCGGCGGCGGGCGCGTGCCGCAGCCGAGGTTCTTCACAGATTCTGTGGACAGAGTCGCCGTTCGCGCCAAAATCCTCAACGCTGGCAAGGCTTGGGCTAGGTTGCCCGCCGATGAGGCAACAGCCTCTCCCGCGCCCGCGGCGCGGATGCTCAATCGGCCACCTTGGCCCACACCCGGCGCATCGCCGCGAGGCGTTTGCGCTGCTCCGTCGAGGCGTAGATTGACGTGGTCGCCAGAGATGCATGCCCGACGTTCTCTCGCACACATTCTGGATCCGCGCCGTTCTCCAAAGAGTGCGACACGTGCGTGTGGCGCAGCCAGTGGACCGAGGCTTGCTCAATCCTCTGTGCATCATGCGGATGGTGCGCTCGCACGCGATCGGCGACAGCGTGGACGTGGCGCCGCACCTCGGCGGCGATCGCCGCAGTCGTAATGCCGGCCGCCGCCGGCGGCCGCTCGCCGAAGGTACGGCCCGCGATGGCGCCGATCATGTGGGCGCCGCAACTCTCCGGTGAGGCCCCATCCCAACTTGCGCCGCGTTCTTGGGCGAGCGCAAGCGCCGTTTCGACGACATGATCAGGGACCGGTACCTCGCGCCACTTGGCACCTTTGCCCAACACGGCAAGCATCCAGCCAGGCACGCCATCTTCGTCGGACACGCGCTGCAGGTGGGTGAATCGCGCTGCAGCCAGCTCCGAGATGCGCAGCCCGGTCGTGTAGAGGAAGTCGAGGATCAACCCGAGACGCCTCTCGCGCAGGCCATCGCCCTGCCCCACCCCGTCGCGCAGCATGCGCCATTGCTCGGCCGACAGGCGACGTGAGCCGAACTGTTGCCGCAGGCTCGGCCGTTTGTTGGCGCGAATCCCTGCGGCCGCATTGGCAACCAGGTAGCCTTGGTCGACGAGAAATTGCATGAGGCGCCCGATGACCCGAACCGAGAAGGCGACTGGACCATCGCCGAGCGGCCCCTCGAACGGACGCCATGCTGAACTTGACCTGGGCCGCGAGCGGGGGGCGCACCATTGCGCCGCTGGCTGCGGGTCATGCAGGAACTGCACATACCCGAGAACGTCCTCCCGGGTCATGCTCGAAAGCGGCTTGCCGCGGGCGACGACACTCCAGAGCAGGAATCGCTCGGCCTCGCGGCGATACGAGCGCAAGGTATGCCCCCTGTACTCTGCAAGCCATACATGAATCGCCTGAAGGTCGTTGTCGGCTTCGAACATGCAGTGCGCCATGCGCTGACGATAGAGCCCTGTCGAACCGTCGAGGGCGGACGTCAGTTGCACGCGCTCCAGAGGGATGATCGCCGTCGCCGGCATCGCATCCGCGAGGGCCATCGGCGGCATGCCGGTCACGTACTCGCTGGGGGAGGCGCCCAACTCGAGCGAGTTTGCCACCAGCCATGTCACCAGCCGCCCGGCCTTTGTCTCTCCGATGCCAGGTATCTTGCGCCACCAACCGCGCCCGCCGGCGTTGATGAAGGTCACGAGGCCGGCCAACGTCATCACGCCCTGCGCCTCGAGACGATTGGCGATTGCCGCCGGCAACCAGGCGCGCACGCGATCCTGTGCCTGAGGCTTTTGGGCCGCGAGCGCCTCGAGCTCGCGCAGCGCGGCGAGTTGCCGCTCCATGATCCGCATGCGGGTGCGCTCACGTTTCGAGGGCGTGCCCCAGCGCTCTGCCCACGCTTCGATCTGCTCGGACTCCCGTAGATCCTCGATTCCTTGTTCCTCAATGAACTCGTCCAGAGTGGGCGCCTCCGCGACGGATTCGAGGTGGGTGACGTCCAGACGCATGACGCGGGCCATGCTGTGCTTGCCCTCCCGCAGGGCAACCAGGGCCAGTGCCTGGCGAATCCATCGCAGGGTGCTCTTGACGATGCGCGCGTCGGTCGCGTCGCCCTCGAGGTTGAGGTAGCGGTCCCACAGGGCGATCATGTCCAGCCCCTGGACATAGCCGCGCATGAATGCAAAATGAGCCCGCCCGAGTTGACGCAATGCAGGCTCGACACGGCGTCGACGTGTCGAGCCTTGAGGCTGTTGCATGCATCGCAGACGGCCAGGCCGTCAGAATGTGCCTGACTGCGAGCGCCGACGAGCGCCGGGGAGGTTCGCGCGGGGCTTCCCGCCTTCGGACGCGAGCGAACCAGCGGCGATCATGGCCGAGACGAGGCGCGGAAAGTTGAGCACGCCCGCGGTCAACGCCAGCCGCGCGTGAGAGCCGTAGATGAACGCGAAGTCGATCGTCGATCCAACCGATTCGGGGAAGCAACGAAGGGGGACCGTGCGCAGAATCACCGTCCTTCCATCGACATTGCGCGCCGGCGAGACCCAACGCAGGATCCCGTCGCGACCGATGTTCACCCACTGGATGTTGCCCGAAGTGCAGGCGAAGTTCGCGGCCACCATCCGATCGATCGCGTCGAACATGATCCCCAGCGCGCTCCCGGCCGGCGTGTCGCGCTCCTGGGCCGTGCCATCGAGCACGATGGCCAGAACGCCCGCCTCGATGGGCAGGCTGAGAATGCCGATTGCGCCGCTGGCCGCGTCGAACTCGATGGGGCGGCCGACGACCGGTGGCCTCACCCGCCAGAATGTTGGTTCGACCGCAGCATCGTGTGCCGCAACTGAGGGGTTGATCTCGTCCATGGACGCCTCGGCGGGATGTCTAGGCTTCGCTGGCGACGGCCGTTTCGGTCGCGGTGACGTCGATGATCGCCTGGCCCTTCTGAATCAACTCGATCAGTTCATCCTGGGTTGCCGGGTGCGTGCCCGTGAGCGCGGTGGACACCATGGATTCCACCAGGCCGCGCGCGGCGCCGCGCTGGGTGAGCGCGCGCACCAGGTGCTGCTTGCCCATGAAATCGACGACAAAGACTTTGACGGCCGCGGCCATATTCCCTCCGATGCGAAATGAGTTGCCGGACTGTTCCCGGCGGGCCATCCCTTGCGGGAACCACAACAACGACAACACGAGGAAGGGCCGCTTGCGAGACATGCCCCGATTCGTAGTGTTTCGCATCCTCGCGTCTTGCGCAAGTCTTTTCGTGCGATGAGGGTGCGCTGCAGGACGTGGGAGCCAGCCCCGACAGCGCACCCCGAATGGGCCGCTGCGGCCACGCCGCCGAGATGGAGCAAAGGCACCCAGGATGCCGACGCGGCGCAGATCACCCGCCGAATCAGCTACTTGCGGCGCTTGCGTGAGCATCGCGGCCGCAGAGGGGGCGAGTTACGCCAAAAATCGCACGTTGATGATTATTGCGGTTATCAACAGCGGCAGATGAGGCGGCGGCCAAGCTGTCAGGCATTGCACCTGGCACAATCGTTCGATCCGCGCCGGGGAGAGCCGCCGAGCGCAGTATCCTTCCGGCATGGGCGATACCAAGATTTCCTGCCGAGGTCCGTTGTGACGGACCGCCAGCGGCGGCGGCCGCGCTGGCACCGCCTGTTTGTGGCTGCCCTGCTCGCGCTCCTGTTCGGTGGGCCAACTCAGGCCGGGTTTCTGGGTGTTCTGGCGGGTGCCATGGTGCATCGAGAGCGGCAGCCTGCGCTACTACGCCCTGAAGCAGCTGCCACCGGCGCAACTCCCATGCTCGCTGGCGCGGTCGCGCCGCTCGCCGGCGATGCGGCTGCCGGGGCCTGCATCGCGCACGAGGCCAACGAGCATCCGATTGCCGCCGCTGCAGTTGCCATTGCAGGAGCAGCCGCGTTGCATGAGATGCACGAACAGCGGGCCATGTTCACGCAGCCGCCTGCCGACGCCTACGACCCTGAGGGGGCGAAGGCACCTGGCAAGCCCAGCGAAGCAGATGGACTCCGTGCGCCCAAGGGCGGCGACGAGTGGGAGCGAAACCCCAACGGGCGAGGCCACGGTTGGCGAGATCGATCTGGCAATGTGTGGGTGCCGACGGGGCCGGGAGGGGAAGCCCATGGCGGCCCGCACTGGGACGTGCAAACACCGGGCGGCGGCTACGTCAATGTCTACCCTGGAGGTGTGCGACGTCCATGACTACCAACGACACCGGCACAGTTGAGTTAGAAGCCAGGAGCATCAGGTTCTACTCGGCCGGGGATGAAGATGCCTTTTTCAGATGGCTCCGGAGCCTGCCCTGTATCGCTCGGTATTACGGGGTCGGCCCCACGCTGCGCATTCTCGTCGTGCCCCACCTTGTGGACGAGGGCATGCTGCGTGAACTGCTAGCGATGTTTCGCCGATACAGCGTTGACATGCGCCAATTGGCACTCTTCGACAAACCCGAGTTCGCTGACTGGTTTCGGAACGACAAGGCATATTGGCACAAGGCAGTCTTCGAATGACGGAATCCCCCCTCCTCCTACCCTGCCCTCTCTGTCACCGAGAGGATGCGATCATGGGTGAATGGATCGGCGCCACGGCGCGGCTGGTCTGTCAACGCGAACATGGCGATGGGCTCGGCTGCGTCCATGGCCCCGAGGCCATGACTCGGGAAAAGCCAGAAACGACTGCAGACTGGGCGTCGGCGGTCGCACGTTGGAATGCGCCTGACTGGCGAGGCCGTCCGCGCATGCGCGAGTACGAGCGGCGTTGATAAAGCGCGCAGGGGCGCCCACCGACCATCCGCGGCGCGAGCCCATCGCGCCTGGGCCCCGGGAGTATGCTGGCGGCTTGACCGATCGATAGCGAAAGGACAAGCATGGCCGACGTGAGTTCAACCTCCGAATTGGTTTCCATGGCCCGGTACTGGCAGCGCACGCTGCTCGACGCCGATCTCAAAAGCGTGAAGGCGACGCCCGACGGGCGCAACGTCAATGCAACGCTACTGGAAATCCAGTCGGGCGTGCTGCGCGAACATCAGGTCAAAGCGATCTTCGAAACGGTGCCGGAGCAAAAGGTCACGGCGGCCTTGCCGGCAAAAACAGCACCCACCCCTGCGAGCGCAAGCACCAAGCCGCGTCGGGAGCGTCTGAGGGTGATCGTCGTCCCCTTTCTCATCGCCAGCAAGGCCGAAGACCAGTCGCGGCGCAAGATGGGATCTGCCGAGAAAGTGCTGGCGCCTCTGGTAATCCCAGCCTTGCTCGAGGAGGAAACGGGCGCACTATCGCGGCGAGCTGGCGAACCCCCCTGGGTCGCGCGTGAGTACCTGGAGCCGGTCGGTGGCAGCGGCCTGGTGATCGGGTCGCAAGATGAACTCGATCACTACCTGACCGCCACGGAAATCCCTGGCGATGGCGACCAGCAGGACCCGGCTGCAGCCTGGGGCGCCTGGTATGCCTATGCCGAGGGGATGCTGCCCAAGGATTGGAAGGAACGCATCGAGCAGCAGGGGTATGCCATCGTTCCCACGGGTGGGCGAGTATTCCCTGACGAAGACGTCCGAGGCGTGAACCAACGGCTCATTTCAGTCTATGACGCGATCCGTGCCACGCCGGGATCGGCATCAGCCCTCTTTGGCTCCTACGCTTCGCACGCTGACGAGCCACAGCGCGACCCGCTTCCCCCGGAGAAGTGGAACACTGCGCGCCATGTCGGGCACGTCAATGCGGTGCACCCACTCTCGGTATCGCAGCGGGTGGCCATTGCCCATGCGCTTGCCACGCCTCAAGGCGCCCTCTTCCCTCTCAACGGGCCTCCCGGGACCGGCAAAACCACGTGGCTGCATGCGCTGTGGTCGAGCCTGTGGGTCAAGGCGGCGATCGACGGGGAGGAGCGCCCACCCCTGATCGTCGTCTCGTCGACGAACAACCAGGCGGTCACAAACGTGCAGGAAAGCTTGGCGAAAGATGTCCAGGAACCGCGCTGGCTTCCGACGCTGCCCAGCGCGGCAGCCGGCCAGGCGATCGACCTCCTTGGAATCTACATCCCCTCATCGACGAAGGTGCAAGAGGCGGCCGCCAAAGGCATGCGCGTGACGTCGCCGCAGATGGACTACTTCAACGACTTCGAGCAGGCGTCCGGGTACACGTCGGCGGCTCGGGCGTATTGGCTGCAGGAGTTCCGCAAGGCCTGTCCGGCGCCCAAGGTCGACACCGTAGAGGAGGGCATCGCGCACCTGCGAGCAACCATGCAGCGACTCTCGCGTCTCACGATCGAGGTGATCGACAGTGCTCGTTTGGCGAACGCTTTCGAAGCCGCGTGCGAGCGTCGCTATGCCGCGTTCGGCGGCATCGCCCAGGCCCAGGCGCAGTTGGTCAAAGCCAAACACGAGGCGAGCCAGCGGGAGCAGCGCTGGGCGACAGCGGGCCAGCGCTGGGACGCCTACCTGGGCGGCGAATCGATCTGGCAGGGGGTTTTCGGCTTTCTTCCGTCGATCCGTACGTCGCGAGGCGCCCGGGATCGGGCCGCGTTGCGCAGTCTCGGGATTGAGGTAGCCGCGCTCCCTGGCGAGCATGCGGTGCCGTCCAAGGAGGCCCGCGAGGCTGTCGTGCAGTTGCTTGCGCAGCGGCTCGAGCAGGCCCGGGCAAAGCACGCATCGGTTGGCGAAGCCCTGAGCAAGTCCAACGATGATCACGCACGCCTCATGACGCTCGTGGGCAAGTTCGATCGCACGATGCGCGACATCGCGCTCGACCAGGACCTGCAGTCGTGGCTGCCTGCGGCCTCGCAGGCGTTGGTGCAAGGCGCCGCGTCATTGCGACGGCAAGATGTGGACGAATTCGACGTACCTACCGGACTGCAGCCCTGGCTCGACCGGACCCTGCGTCACGCGATGTTTCGTATCGCAGTTCACTACTGGGAAGGGCGGTGGACCGCTGAGGTCGAGCGCGTCCGCGCAGCCAATGCGCTCAAGAAACCCACTCCGGACTGGCGCAAGGCGGCATGGGGGCGGCGAGCCATGCTCACGCCCTGCTTCGTCACGACCATGCACACGGGATCTGGGGTCTTCACGTGCCGGCCGGCCGGCGAAGACTGGCAGCCGCATTGGGGAGTCATTGATTGGCTCGTGGTCGATGAAGCAGGGCAGATCGCGCCGGAAATTGCTGGGCCGATGATGGCGCTCGCGCAGCGCGCAGTCACCGTCGGTGATCGGAAACAGATTCCGCCGGTGTGGTCAGTCAGCGATCGCGTCGACGCCGCCAACGCCCGGCGGCTCGACGTCGCAGCAGACGCGGCGGCCTATGAACGCCTCGCCGACCAATCGATGGCCAGCGCATCGGGCTCGGTTCTTGGCATCGCGCAGCGACGCAGTCCATGGCGAGCACCGGGGATGCCCGAGACCGGGCTTTACCTCCTCGAGCATCGGCGCTGCGTCGACCCGGTGATCGCCTACTGCAACGAGCTCTCGTACGCCGGGCGCATCCAGCCCAAGCGCGGCATGACTGGAATCGTCGACGGTCATCCCTGGCCTCACATGGGTTTCGCGCACGTCCCGGGCGAATGCGAGACAGTTTCGGGCAGCCGGCGCAACGTCTTCGAGGCGCGGATGATCGCATCCTGGCTCAAGCGGGAAAGCGAGACCATTCGCAAACACTACGGCAAGGCCACGCTAGGCGAATGCGTGGCGATCATCACGCCCTTCGCCTTGCAGAAGGCCTCGTTGCTCAAGGAGATGGATACTGCCTTCGGCCGCGGTGCCGCCGACGTGGGCAACCTGACAGTTGGCACCGTTCACAGCATGCAAGGCGCTGAGCGCGCGCTGATCATCTTCTCTTCCGTGTACTCGGCCGGCGGCGACGCGCAGTCCTACTTCTTCGACAAGATGGACAGCGTTCTCAACGTCGCGGTTTCGCGCGCAAGGGACAGCTTCCTGGTTTTCGGCGACATCGGGATCTTCCGCCCCACCGCCCAAACCGCCTCTGGATTGCTGGCCAGGCATTTGATGAAGGACCGCGGCAATGAGATCGTGCTGTCCTACACGGACGTGCGTCGCGAGGACCTTCTGGAGCCTAATTCCGAGCCCACGTATCTGTACGACCTTGTCGATCATCAAAAGGCGCTCACCGATTGCATCGACCGCGCGCAAGGGGCCCTGACGATCGTCTCACCCTGGGTGACCATGCCGGCGATCACCACTGACGCCCTGCCTGAGAAGATGCGCGCGGCCGCCGACCGCGGCGTGGACATCGTCGTCTACGCCGACGACCGAAGCCTGCGCACCGATGCTGAGCATCCGCGCAAGCGCGTGGACGACGCGCTGTCGCAGCTGCGCGAGGCCGGAGTCAAAGTTATCCGCGTGACGGACCCTTTGCACGCCAAGATGCTTCTGGTCGACGACGCACAGTTCGTGGAAGGCTCGTTCAACTGGCTATCGGCCTCTCGCGATGACCAGTACGCCAAGTTCGAATCGTCGGTGTCCTATGCCGGGCCACGCGTGGCGGCGCATATCGAAAAGGCGCGCTCCCTGCTGAGTCAGCTCGCACAACTGTCTGCTGATGGCGCGGCCAAGTGAACAAGGCGCGGCATTGAATGGCGCCACTTTGCGGAGTTCGGACGCGACCATGAACACAATTTTCTATTCTTGGCAATCTGATCGAAACAAGACGACCTGCCGCAATTTGATCGAACGCGCCTTAAAGGACGTAATCGAGCAGATTCACGCAGAGGCGTCCGTCGCCTCTGCGGAGCGCCCGGATGATGCGGGCACGAAAGCAGATCATCCCGCAGAGCCGCAGGTATCCACCGCGAAGCCTGCGCTACGTCTGGACAAGGATACCCAAGGCGTCCCTGGATCGCCACCGATTGCCGAAACAATTTTTCAGAAAATCGAAAACGCGGCAATTTTCGTGCCGGATCTCACCTTCATTGCGCAACGCCCCGATGGTCGGCCATGCTCAAATCCGAATGTCTTGATCGAATATGGGTGGGCGCTCAAGAGCCTAGGCCATGAGCGCATAATACCAGTCATGAACACAGCATACGGCGAGCCGAACGCGCAGTCTCTGCCGTTCGACATGATTCACATGCGCCACCCAATTCAATTCAATTGCGCGGAAGGCGCCGGCGAAGACGAAAGACGAGAAGCACGGACGGTGTTGGCGAAACAATTGCGCGAAGCTCTGACGCTCGCCATTGGCGCATTGCCGGCGATCGAGCCATCGCCTAGGCCCGCCTTCGCTTCCTCTTTCGCCAACGATGCCGCGCGTTTTAGGCCCACTGGGCCGCTCGGCATGCTGGAGAATTCGTTGGGCCCCATCGGACCTATGCTCGGACTACGCAAGGACAGCCAAATCTGGTTGGAGGACGGCCCCTCAATGTGGCTGCGGATCATGCCGCGATACGCCCTGCCTGGAACAATTACAACGCGCAAGATTCAAGACAAACTCATTCATAACGGCACCATTCTTCACGCGCTAAATTCAGGCCACTACCAGGGTGATATCCACTTCATGCGCGGCGCTGACGGCGTGGGAGTTTGCATAGCCCCCAAAGCGCGCGACACTGATGATGGTCAGTCAACTCGAATGATTTCGTACGCACTGACATCGGGTGAAATTTGGTGCATCGACGCCCTGACCATGGGCTACATTGCCAACCAACTCATATTTTCCGAAAGCGAGTACACCCAGACCCTGGAAAGCGCCGCAGCGCTGCTGAGACGATTGGGCGTTGCCGGGCCGTACCGATGGATCGCGGGAATCAGCGGCGCCGCCGGACGCCGCCTCGCGGACGAACGCGGCCACCAGCGTGGCAGCGCGATTCTGAGCGAGGAGATCGTGGTCGATGGAGAGTTTTCGGACGAATCGGGCGCCGCGCCGGCAGCGTTAGCGCCCTTCTTCGATGCTGTCAGACAGGCGGCCCACCTCTGATGTAACGGCGAAGTCAGCGGAACTCGGAACTCAAGCAACATTCAGGCATGAATCTGATCATGGAATCCACAACGACCTTCCGAGACAAAATTTGGGACAACGTGCGCCATGCAGTTGGCGTGCCGGTTGGCTTGCGCCGGGAGATTGCGAATTACGAGCAACGCATGCGAATCGGCGATTTGGAGCCGGTTGGGTCCGTGTTGAGGAATGTCCCGAGCTGGCACGAATGGGCCCACGAGCCCCTCGAAAACTTCGTACCGGGCCTATACCAGCGTGACGACGGAACGTTGCGCGGTGTACGGTTCGAGGGCGGAGTGGAGTCCATTGTCACGGTAAGTTGCACAGCTCTGGCCACCTTCGGCCGCGAGCGCCTCGTCGAGGGCTGGCTGTGCGACATCCGGGACATTGCAGGTCTTAGTGCTGGAAAATGCGAGCCCGGACGATTCGACACGCTCGACGCCATGGCGATCGAGCGGTGCCCCGACTACATCTTGGACATCTCGCCGAACAATCTGTCCAAGATGTTGGATCACTACGAGATTCGGATATTCAATAGCGAAACCTGCGATCATTTCGTGCAGCACGAGTGGGACGGTCGAGTGTTCCTGTCGAACGCTGGCGGTGCACACCACTTCGCTGCGGCCCGTTACATTGCCGGGCAGCTTGGCCAGCAGGTGCCGATTCGCGGCCGGTTGTACGTGTGTTCGCTGAACGCGGGCGCCGTGCGCGATCTCGTGCGCGAATTCGAGATGTTCGTGGTAGGCGAAACGCAGGACAGCCGCGGGCTCGCCGGCTGGAAAATGCTGCGTGCCATTGCCGCGATGGGATCGCCTTACTTCTACCGTATGCTGCCGGCGCCACACTCGGAGAAGACGGCGATCCTCTTGCCTCGCGAGAATCGGCGTGCGATGGCGGCGGCTCGGGCATTGCGTGCGGGAGGCATTGTCGACCTGGGCGCATATCTTCTCGATTTGGTGAGCCGGCAGGAGACTTCTGCTGCGACAACCGCCACGTAGCATCCGTAAGCGGTGACCACGCCAGAGAACGGGTCACAGGCGGTTGCACTGTCGGCGGCGCCCGACCGCAGAGCACCACGCCTCAAGCGGCTCACGCACACCAGCGTGTTAGGTCTCGCCATGTTCGTCAAACAAGATTGACAGCGACAGCGTCTCGTCAGACAATATTGACAACGACGCGTAACCCGCGCCGGCACCGGGGGAGCGAGATGGACGTACAGCAGCAGGATGTTGGGATGGCGGTGGCGAGCCTGCAGCGGCGGCTGGGGTCGTTGGTGCATGACCAGCGGCAGCAGCTCGGTCTGACCAAGACAGCGCTCGCGCGGAAAGCTGGGGTCTCGCGCCCGACGGTGATCGCGGCCGAGGCCGGCAATGGCGTGTCCTCGCAAAATCTGTTGGCGGTGATGGCAGCGTTGGGGCTCACCTTCGCCAAGCAGCCCGCGCAGGTGGCGTCGCCGCGGCCCAGGCTCAAGGACGTCATGCGCGCTGAACGTGAGCGCCAGGCGATGTTGCACGCTGCACGAGCCACGCCGGCGGCGGCCCTGTCGCACACCGTCCGTGTGACGACCCACTCGGTTGGTGTGTTGGGTGTGACCGCATCGTCCGATCACCGCCCGCGTCTCAAGGACGTCATGGCGGCCGAGCGCGCTCGCCAGGTCGGGCGCCAGAAGGGGGCAGCATGAACGCCAACGACCTCGACGTCTACGTCTACGTCTGCGATCAGCACGTCGGTGTGCTGCGCGAGAACACCGAGACAGGTTTGATCGATTTCGAATACCTGCCGGGCGTTCCGCCCGAGTTGGCCGTCTCGCTGTTCATGCCGCCGGATGCGCCACCCGGCGACTACCAGGAGTACAACGGACTGCCGCCGCCCTTCGAGGTCTCTCTCCCCGAGGGCATGGTCCTGGAGGCGATCCGCAGCCGCTTCGGCAAGACCATTGACGTCAGCAGTGATCTCGCCTTGCTGCGCCTGGTCGGCCGCCACACGGTGGGGCGCGTGACCTTTGGCGGGCCTCTGGAACAAGACGCCAGCCTCGAGCAGAAAATCCTGGCGGCCGCGCGGACCGATCATGCCGCGGGCCGTCTGGCGGAGATCCTGCGCAGCAGCCCGCAGATGTTCGGCGTGTCCGGCGTCATGCCCAAGATGTCCGTCTACGCGCACGACCGTTTGCGCCCCGGCACCGTCATCGGGCATGGTGCGATCATCAAGTTCGACTCGCCGAACTACACCGGCGCAAGCCTGGTCGAGTACGCGTGCCTCAAGGCGTGCGCCGCCGTTGGCCTCGATGTCCCCAAGGTCGAAATCTCCCCGGACATGACCTCGATCATCGTCGAGCGATTCGACATCGGCGCGGACGGCCGACGCCGGGGCTTCGAGGACGCCTGCGCGCTCTCCGGCATCCGCCGCACGGGAAAATACAGCGGCACGGCCGAGCATCTCTTCGGGATGATCGAGAGCTTCGTCCACCCGGACGACTGGGCCGCGGATCGCGCCGCGCTGCTCAAGCTGCTCGTCATGAACGACGTGCTGCGCAATGGGGACGCACACCTCAAGAACTTCGGCCTGGTCTACGACGACGTCGCGCGCCCGCGGCTGTCGCCGGTGTTCGACGTCCTCACCACGCCGGTCTGGATTCGAGGTGACGTGCCGGCCCTGGCGATCCTGAAGACCGATCCGGGCCAGCCCGATCACTGGCTGGACGCCCAGGAGATCGACCAGTTGGCCAACTTGGCCGGCGTGAGCGGCGCGAGCGTGCGGCAGATGCATGCCGACTGTGCCGAGGCGGCACTGCACAGCATGGCCAAGACGCTGAAGGCATGCCCGCCCTGCCCTCAGCGCGTCGCGCTCGAGCAGGCGATCGAGATCATCGCGGAAGCCGCCCAGCGGCCTCTCGATGTGGAAAACGCGGACAACGCGCCCGCGTGGTCGCCGGCGATGTGAGCATGCTCCAGGAAGGCTGAGTTCAAGGCCAAGAGGTGGTCACCCACCGCTTGGAGCGGGATATGAAATCCGCGCCTACAACCCCGGCCCAAAGGATTGCCAGGGATCATCTCCCCCGTCTTCCTCAGTGGTCTCGGCCTCCTGCGGGTCCGCCTGCATGTCTGATTCCTTCTCCTCCGGCGCTGTGGGCGACTCGCTGTTGGATTGGTCCGCCTGATCGGTCGTCGCTGAAATCCAGGTCCAGCCTTGGAAGGACTCGAGGGCGCGCTGCCGCTCTACATCCATGCCACCCTGGGCGAAGAGCCACTTCTGGTTGGCCACCCAGGTGCCCAGCGCGAAGCCGTCGGCGGTGCGGTAGTCCAGGGGTACCTCGCAGTGGCCATGCTCCGCGGCGAAGGCCCGAAGGTGGGGGATGCCGGCGCTGGGTTTCGGGCGGGGGTTGATGCTTTCACCCCACGTCCACCCCGGCAGCGCCTCGAATCGCGCCTGGCGCTCGGGCGGCATGCGCCCGGTCTTGTAGGCCTTGCGTTGGCCGCTGCACCACTGGCCGAGCCGGACGCCGTCCGGCGTGACGTAGCCCAACGGCACGTTGACGTGCCCGAACGCCCGGCCGAAGGCCAGCAGGGCATCGAAGTTCTTCTCGAGCTGCGCGTCGAACAGGCTCCAAGCCCAACCGGGCAGCGCCTCGAATCGTGCCTGCCGGCCGGGCGGCATGCGCCCGGCCTTGTAGTCCTTGCGTTGACCGGCGCACCATCCGCCGAGCCGAACGCCGTCCGGCGTGACGTAGCCCACCGGCACGTTGACGTGCCCGAACTCCCTGCCGAAGGCCAGCAGGGCATCGAAGTTCTTCTCGAGCTGCGCGTCGAGCACGTTCCAAGCCCAACCGGGCAGCGCCTCCAATCGTGCCTGCCGCTCGGGCGGCATGCGCCCGGCCTTGTAGTCCTGGCGTTGATTGGCGCACCACTGGCCGAGCCGGACGCCGTCCGGCGTGAGACAGTCCCTTGGCACGTTGACGTGCCCGAACTCGCGGCCGAAGGCCATCAGGGCGTCGAAGTT
>JABEVE010000002.1 GCA_013044035.1 Burkholderiales bacterium | reverse complement strand
GGGCGCCCCCGAAGCCGGTCAATCGACCCAGCGTCACGGTCGAGGAATGAGCGTCCGCGTCCATCTGCAAGGTCGAGCCGATGAACAGGTCCACCCCGTACTGCCCCGCCAGTTGGCACAGCACCCGGTTGGAGCGCATCGAGCCGTCGCGGCCGATGAAGAACACGTCGGAACGCGCGGCAACGTAGTTCTCCATACCCACTTCGCTGCCGAAGCAATGCACGCTTTCGGCCCAGCCGCTCTCGATCGCTGGAATCAGCGTGGGATGCGGATTGAGCGCCCAGTTGCGGCAGATCTTTCCCTTCAGCCCGAGTGACTCGGCATAGGTGGGCAGCAGCAATTCGATCGCCGCGGTGTCGTAGCCGATGCCGTGGTTCAGCGAGGTCACCTGGTAGCGCTCGTAGATGCCGCGGATGGCCATCATCCCCATCAGCACCTGCAGATCGGTGATGTGGCGCGGATCTCGCGTGAACAGCGGCTCGATGGCGAAGGGTCGGTCCGCAACGACCACGAAATCGATCCAGGAGCCTGGAATGTCGACCCGTGGCAGCTCGTCGACCCATTCATTGACCTGGGCAATGACGATGCCCTGCCGGAATGCGGTGGCCTCGACGATGGTGGGTGTGTCCTCGGTGTTCGGCCCGGTGTAGAGGTTGCCCTGTGCGTCGGCCTTGTCGGCGCAAACCAGCGCGACTTGCGGGGTCAGGTCGATGAACATCCGCGCGTAAAGCTCGACGTAGGTGTGAATCGCGCCGATCTCCAGCTTGCCGTCCTCCAGCAGTTGGGCCACGCGCAAACTCTGCGGTCCGGCAAACGCGAAATCCACCCGTCGCGCGATACCGGTCTCGAACAGTGACAGGTGCTCGGGCCGGCTGATGCTCGAAATCAACAGGTGCAGGTCGTGCACGCGACCGGCATCGACCTGTGCCAAGCTGCGCGAGAGGAAGTCGGCCTGCTTCTGGTTGTTGCCTTCGAGCGCGACGCGGTCCCCGGGCATCAACAGCAACTCCAGGGCCTGCGTCATGCGCTCCGTGGGCAGGAGGCAGCCACGCGCCAAGTGAGCGACAGCGTTCAGGCGCCGCATCTTCTCCGCGCGCCGGGTGTTCCAGCCCATGGCTTGACGGTCCATGGGGGTGGATGCGGGGGTGGGTTCCAAAGCTTTTGGTCCGTAAAAATACAAAAATGTCTGTTTTGTATTCTTTGTTGGAATTCCTGTATTCGCAATACAGGGTTTTCCAGAACACAACGGGCTGCGCCTTGCCGTCATGATGGGCAATCCCGTTAGCATTTCAACCCATGGACAAGAGCATTTCCCTCGCGGATCGCCTGCGCGAAACCATTGAAGAAAACATCGCGACTGGCGAACTGCCCCCCGGCGCGCCGCTGGACGAAGCCGAGCTGACGCAGCGTTTCAAGGTGTCGCGCACGCCGGTTCGGGAGGCACTGATGCAGTTGGCGTCGGCCGGCATGGTTGACATCCGGCATCGACGCGGCGCGACCGTGGCCCAGATCTCTCCACAGCGGCTGATCGAGATGTTCGAGGTCATGGCCGAGCTCGAAGCCATGTGCGGCCGGCATGCCGCACGGCGCATGTCGACTGCCGAGCTGCTCGCGCTCGAGGCGGCTCATACGGCCTGCGAGGCCGTGCGCAACGCGGCGGATGCCGACCGTTACTACCACCTGAACGAGCATTTCCACAATCTGATCTACGCCGGCAGCCACAGCGGTTTCCTGTGCGATCAGGCCCAGGCCCTGCATCGCCGTTTGCGCCCCTACCGGCGCCTGCAGCTTCGCGTCAAAGGCCGTCTGCAGGCGTCCTACAGTGAGCATCAGGCTGTCGTCGACGCCATCCGGGCCGGTGATGGCGATCGCGCTGCGCAGGCTTTGCGCGGGCATGTGATGGTCCAGGGTGAGCGCTTCGCCGACCTGATGGCCGTGCTGTCGCAAATGCCTGCCTAGCACGTGCTGATCAAGCGTCGGGATCCAACGCCTTGTTTCCGCTCAAGCTGATGCCGAGGATCGATCGAGGAGGGTGGACATGGCTGTTCGAGACATTTTGAAAATGGGCGACGCGCGCCTGCTGCGGGTGGCGCCGCCCGTGCCGGCGTTCGACACGCCGGAGTTGCACGCGCTGGTCGTGGACTTGATCGACACGATGCAGGCGGCCGACGGTGCCGGACTTGCCGCGCCGCAAATCGGGGTCGATCTGGCCGTGGTGATCTTCGGTTTCACCCACAACGTGCGCTACCCGGACGCGCCCGAAGTGCCATTCACGGTGCTGTGCAACCCCCGGATCACACCCTTGTCGGATGTGCAGGAAGAGGGCTGGGAGGGTTGCCTGTCGGTGCCGGGGCTGCGCGGTGTCGTGCCGCGCCACGCCAGCATCCGTTACACCGGCTTCGATCAGCATGGCCGGCCCATCGACCGCACGGTGCATGGTTTTCATGCGCGCGTGGTGCAGCATGAGTGCGACCACCTCATCGGCAAGCTCTACCCCATGCGCATGAGCGACTTCACCCGTTTTGGTTTTCTCGATGTGCTCGATGTGCCAAACCTGCCGAACGATTGATGGTTTGATCTTTTGGATGGGTTCCGGGAATAAACCGCTGCGCCCGGCTGCTGCATGGCGGCCGCGTGGACGATGCGGACGACCTGGTGCAGGACATGCTGGAGCGTGCCTTCAGCACATGGTTGTCCTGGCGCGGGGTCGGCAGTGTGCGGCCCTGGCTGTTTTCCATGACGCACAACCTGCTCGTCGACCAATGTGCGGTAGCGGCAGCATGGGCGCACTTCAAGCGCTGGACGAAGGCGCATGCATTTCGTGCCACAGGCCGAGTTCGACTGCGCCTTCTACACCCCCGACCCGCGCCGTCCTGAACCACCCCGCGCCGAAACTGACTGACTCAAGCGGGCTGACAGTTCCAGCCTGGCGGGGCTGCATTCTTTCGCCAGGCTTAAGATCGTCGGCCTTGCCGCACTTTATTCCCGAGTTTTGATCCCAGTTGAATAAGCCTGCCGAAATGGGGTCGGCGGGTGCGTGTTTGAGTTCCTGCGCACCTGTGCCGGAGCGACTCGAGGGGAGATGGCCATGGACCACACGCTGATGCCCGCCGGGGTCTTGTCGACCGCCGGTGGCGGGGACATGTCAGTCAGACTGCTCGCCCTGGTGCGCGAAACCTACCTGGATCTGAACCGGCAGGCTGTCGACCCGGTGGCGGTGAACCTCGACACGGTGCTCGACCGTGAGCTGGGCCTCGACAGCCTGGCGCGGGTGGAGTTGCTGATGCGCGTCGAGCGTGCGTTCGGCCAGCGTCTGCCCGAGGCACTGCTCGCCCGGGCGCAAACCCCGCGTGATGTGCTCGCCGCCTTGCAGCCGGCACCCCACCCGGCAGCGCCCCCGAGACGCGCCATCTCGGGGGCGCAAGAGGCAACGCCAGAGGTAACACCAGAGGCGGCGCCAGAGCAAGCCGACCGCCCGGTTCGCGCCACGACCCTGCTCGAGATGCTGGACTGGCATGTCCAGCGCCACCCCGACCGCATCCAACTGGTGCTGTTGTCCGACACGGGGGAAACCCCGTTCACCTATGCCGAACTGCTGCGCGGTGCACGCACGGTGGCGGCGCGGCTGCAGCAACTGGGGGTGGCGCCGCAGCAGACCGTGGCCATCATGCTGCCGACCTGCGCCGATTACTTTTTCAGCTACTTCGGCATCCTGCTGGCCGGAGCGGTGCCGGTGCCGATTTATCCGCCCACGCGCTTGTCGCAAATCGAAGACCATGTGCGGCGCCATGCCCGCATTCTGGCCAATGCCCGCACCCAGGTGCTGATCACGGTGGCCGAGGCGATGCCCGTGGCGCATGTGCTCAAGGCCCTGGTTCCTGGCCTGCGCCAGGTCATCACGCCGCAGCAGGCGGCGAAGGGCCTTGCGGCGTGGCGGCCGGTGCCGGCGCTGGCGGGTGACATCGCCTTCATCCAGTACACCTCCGGCAGCACCGGCGACCCGAAGGGTGTCGCGCTCACCCACGCCAATCTGCTGGCCAATATCCGTGCCATCGGCGACGTGCTGCAACTCACCGCCGACGACGTGTTCGTCAGCTGGTTGCCGCTGTACCACGACATGGGCCTGATCGGCGCCTGGCTGTGCAGCCTGTACACCGGCAACCGCCTGGTGGTGCTGTCGCCGCTGGCGTTTTTGCTGCGCCCGCAGGACTGGCTGTGGGCCATCCACCGCCACCACGGCACCCACACCGCGGCACCCAATTTCGCCTACGAACTGTGCCTGCGCCATGTGCGCACACAGGACATCGAGGGGCTCGATCTGAGCAGTCTGCGCGTCGCCGCCAACGGTGCCGAGCCGGTGAGCCCGGAAACCGTCACCCGCTTCGCCGAGCGCTTCGCCGCGTATGGCCTGCAGCCGCAGGCCATGACCCCGGTGTACGGCCTGGCCGAGTCCACCGTGGCGCTGCTGATCTCAAAGCCGGAACACATGCCGCAGGTGGACTTCGTCGACCGCGCCGTGTTCGAGCGCGAGCACTGCGCCCAGCCCGCCATGTACCACGATCCGCATGCCTTGCGCTTCGTTGCCTGCGGCCATCCGCTCCCCGGTCACCGCGTGCGCCTGGTGGACGCCGCCGGCGCCGAGGTGCCCGATCGCGTCGAAGGACGGCTGGAATTCCAGGGCCCGTCGGCCACAGGCGGTTACTACCGCAGGCCTGAGGAGACCCGCAAGCTGATGCACGACGGCTGGCTCGACAGTGGCGACCGCGCTTACCGCGCCGAGGGCGAGATCTACATCACCGGGCGGGTGAAAGACATCATCATTCGCGGTGGCCGCAACCTCTACCCCCACGAGATCGAACAGGCCGTGGGCGAGCTGCCGGGCGTGCGCAAGGGCTGCGTGGTGGCCTTCGGCAGCGCCGATCCCATCAGCGGCACCGAGCGCCTGGTGCTGCTGGCCGAAACCCGCGAGAGCGGTCCGCAGGCACGCGCGCGGCTGCGCGAGGCGGTGCAGCAGCGCGTCGTCGAGGTGCTGGGCGAACCGGCCGACACCGTGGTGCTGGCGCCGCCGCATACGGTGCGCAAAACATCCAGCGGCAAGCTGCGTCGCGCCGCCACGCGCGAGGTGTTCGAGCGTGGCGGCATCGGCGCCCATGCGCGCCCGGTGTGGCGGCAGTTCGCCGGCCTGGGCTGGAGCGCGGTGGCGCTGCACGGCCGCCAAGCCAGCGCGCAGGCCGGCCACATGGTTTACGCCGCGTGGTTCTGGCTGGTGTTCGCGCTGCTGGCGCCTTCGGCCTGGCTGGCCGTGGCGCTGGCGCCCGATCCGGCGCGCGCCTGGGCGCGGGCGCGGGTTGCAGCACGCCTGCTGCTGCGCGGCACCGGGCTGACGCTGCGCGTGCACGGGCTCGAGGCCGTGCCGCAGCAGGCGCACATCGTCGTTGCCAACCATGCCAGCGACCTCGATGCCCTGATGCTGCTGGCGGCGCTTCCGGCGCCGCATCGCTTCGTCGCCAAGCGCGAGCTGCTGCGCCATCCGCCGGTACGTCTGTTTCTGCAGAGGCTCGGCACGGTGTTCGTCGAACGCTTCGACGCGCAACGCAGCGTGGCCGATGCCCGCCGCCTGACCGAGCTGGCCACGCAAGGCGTGTCGCTGTGCGTGTTTCCGGAAGGGACGTTCCGGCCCGAGCCGGGTCTGCTGGGTTTTCACCTCGGCCCGTTTGAGAGCGCGGTGCAGGCGCGCATCGCCGTGGTTCCCGCCACGCTACAGGGCACCCGCGAAGTGCTGGGCGATGGCGAGCGCCTGCCGCATCGCCACCCCGTCCAGCTCGACTTCGACGTGCCGATGCACGCCGCCGAAGCGCCGATCGAACCCTTCGCCGCCGCCGTGGCGCTGCGCGACGCGGCGCGTGCGGCGATGGTGCAGCATCTGGGCGAGAACGGGGAGGGCGCTGTCGTCGGCGCATTCCCGTGAAGGCTCCACCGCCGCTATTGCCTCACCCAACGAATCCCTGTCCCGCGCCAGCTCAACCGCCACACCAGCCCATGACCGACATCGCAAATGCCAATGACCCCGGGGCGAACGACGCCAGCAAGATCGATCTGCAAGCCGCCTGGATTCGTCGCTCCACGGCTGACATCCAGGCCTTCGTCGAGGGTTTGGCCGCACGCCTCGAAGGCGACCTGCCGGGGCAGGTGGATGTCGTGCGCAAGCGCGACGGCCTGTTCGCCAAGACCAGCCATGTGCAGAGCATCGTGGTGCGGACCGAGGACTTCCATTACCTGCTCGACAAGCAGCCTTCGGGCGTGCGCACGCAGCGCGCCAGGGTGGTGGGCGGCGTCATCCTCAAGCGCGAGGAGCTGAGTCTGGCGGTATGGATGGAAAACCTGCTTGCCGCCTTGTTCTCGCAGTCCGGCGAGTTGCAGCGCGCCAGCCAGTCGCTGCACGATTTTTTGATGAACTGAACCCGCACACCACAGGAGCGCCCTATGTCGATCTGGGATCAACTCAAGAAACGCGTCGAGGACGTGGCGCGCGACGCGCAGCATGCGGTGGACGGGCTGACCGCCACCGCCCACAATCTGGCTGCGCCACGCGGCCTCACGCCCGACGAAGTGGCGCGGCAACAAGCCTGGGCCGACGCCCTGCCGCATGCCGACCTACCCGCTTTCGTCAAGGCGAGGTTGGGCGCCACGGCGCGGCGCGAGCTGCCCTGGATCAGCACCGCGACCCCGGCCGAGATGCTGGCGCAGCGCAGCCACGGCATCGAGCCCGTGGGCACGGTCACGGGCAATTGCTGGTACCACTTTGGCTACTCCTGGTCCGACGGGCAGTATGACGGCTGGCACCAGGCCATCGACCGCCTGCGCCTGGAAGCCACGCTCCTGGGCGCAAATGCCGTGGTGGACGTGCAGTTGCACGGGCAGCGCGGGCAGAACCCGACCGACATGGACTATGCCCTGAGCGGCACCGCGGTGCGTGTCCGCGGCCTGCCGCCGTCGATCGAGCCGGCGCTGGCCACGGTGTCGGCGCTGCATTTCGTGCGCCTGCTGGACGATGGCGCGGTGCCGGTGGGCATCGCCATCGGCGCCCACTTCGACTGGTACATCGCCGGGGCGCAGTCCTATGCAAGCTTTGCCCCTTACGGCCAACAAGGTTTCAGGCCCGGGTCTGGCTATGGCGGCGGTTATGGCGGTCTGTACGGCAGCGGTGGCGCCGGCAATCCCTGGATGAATGCGGAACTCACCGATCTCTCGGCCTTTCAGCAGCATGTGCGGCGCAGCGCGCTGGAGCATTTGCGCAGCGACGGCCAGCGCCTGCAGGCCTCGGTGCTGGCGCACACGCAGTATGCCGAGTTGTTCCGCGAAGAGGGTGGCAACGAGGAGCCGCCGCGCTACCTCTGCCGCCACATCGCTATCGGCACGGCCGTGGCTTATGACCGCAACCTCCCGCCCAAGGCCAGCCTGACGCCCACGTTCAGCCTGGCCGACCGCCAGCTCGAAGCGCCACCGACACAGCCTTGAATTTTGCCTCCACTCCAACCTGCATTCCACCAGGACGACCCATCATGACCGCAATGACCGAACCCCCTGCACAAGCCGCTGAGCAACTCGCCCCGCATGCCGTCGAGCGCCTCAAGGGCTTGCGCTCGCAGGGCAGCCACGAAGGCATTTTCACCTCCGATCTGTCGGTGAACGAATTCGTCATGGTGCGCCAGGCCGGCTTCGAGCCGCTCGGCCTGGTGGTCGGCTCCTGCGTCTACCACCTCGGCATCCAGTACGGTCAATGGTCGACGAACATGGAGATGGACGTGCTGTCGCAAGCCATGTACCAGGCGCGCGAACTGGCCATGAGCCGCATGGAGCAGGAAGCCATCCTGCTGCGGGCCGACGGCGTAGTCGGCCTGCGGCTGGAGGTCAAGCGCATGGAGTGGGACAAGGACATTCTGGAGTTCATGGCCATCGGCACGGCCATTGCGCACCGCACCGGTGATCCCGGCTTCAAGGGCGTGGGCGGCAAACCTTTCACCTCCGACCTGTCGGGGCAGGACTTCTGGATGCTGCTCAAGTCCGGCTACCGGCCGATGGAAATGGTGATGGGCTCCTGCGTCTACCACGTCGCCCACCAGGGTGCGCTGCGCTCGCTCGGCAATATCGGCAACAACGTCGAGCTGGGGCAGTTCACCCAGGCCATGTACGACGCCCGCGAACTGGCGATGGAGCGCATGCAGCACGAGGCTGCGGCGGCGCAGGCCGATGGCGTCACCGGGGTGCAACTGCACGAAGGCTCGCACAACTGGCAACCGCATGTCATCGAGTTCTTCGCCATCGGCACCGCGGTGAAGGCGATGGACAAAGCCGATGCGCTGGTGGATGCGCTCAACCCGCAACTCGTCATTCCAGTCAACGACTGACATCCCTTCAACCGCGCAGGAGCCCCATCATGACCATGTTCAAACACGCCGCCGAAATTCTGGAAGCCAGGGTCAACACCTTTCTCAACCGTGCCGACGATCCATCGCAGACCCTGGACCTGTCGTATGAAAAAATGATCACCAGCCTGCAAGACACCAAGCGCCACCTGGCCGACGTGATCACCGAGCGCATCGCGCTGGAAAACCAGATGGCCGCGGCCAAGCGCGACAGCGACAAGGCCGAGGCCGACGCGCGCATGGCTCTGCAGGCCCAGCGCGAAGATCTGGCACGCGCCGCGCTGGCCGATAAACAAGCGGCGCTGCAGAAGATGGGCAGCTTGCAGCAAGCCCACGACAGTGTGGCGATGCAAGCCGACAAGCTCACCCTCTACGAGGCCAAACTGCAAGACCGTATCGAGCAGTTCCGCACGCAAAAAGAGGTGATGAAAACGCAGATGACTGCCGCCGCCGCCGAGGTGAGCGTGTCCGAATCGCTCTCGGGCCTTGGCACTGGCCTGGCCGATGCGGGCGATGCCATGCGCCGCGCGCAGGACAAGACGGCCCAGATGCAAGCCAAGGCCGAGGCGATGGAGGGCATGACCGAGGCCGGCATTCTGAGCGACCCGCTGGACGCGCGCAACAGCACCGAAAAGGAACTCGACAAGCTGCGCACCACCACTGGCGTGGACGCTGACCTGGCAAGGCTCAAGGCCGAGTTGGCAGCGCCGAAATAGGCGGGGCCTGCCCTTAGGGCTGGATCGACGCGCATGCCGGTGTGCTGCTCGCCCCGGGATCGTCGCGGTGAGTCTGCTGCTGCCGCGCCGGCCCGTGCGGCGCGAGGCAATCGACCGAACCGTGGACGAAGTGTTTGCGCGGATTGGCCTCGTCGGTCAGGTGGGCGTTGAAACAACGCGGCAGTGCCTGGTACGCGACGGTGGCAGCGGTGCGGTGTTCGCGCTTCAGGCTGTGGTCCGCTGGAATGCACGCGCGCCGGAATCCCCTCACCATCGGGCCTGAGCATGCGCGCCGGGGCCTCTTGGCCCATGAAGGGGCCTGTCTGCCTCGGCGTGCGAGCCGATCCGCACCGGGTGGCGATCCCGAACGTCCGGCTCGCCGAGCCAGATCCAAGCCAGGAGACTCGGTGGACAGGCGCCGACGTGATCCTGGCTAAGCCGCTGCAGCACGCGACGGGGGGCGCGGGTCTGTTCCAGGTGTGTCAGGAACTTCACGAGGACTTGCATCCGAACCGCACATTTTTGCAGGTTTGCAAAGCTCTGAGCCGTGAAACCTTCGGGTTGTGCGTGATTGTTGTCACCAAGCGCCATTCAATGGCGTTTGCACTGTGTCGTAGAGCCTGTCGCGCTCCTAGACTTCCAGACGAAGCTGCAAGGGACATGGCAACTGCTGTCAAAGTCCGACACAATTCAGCAACCCCAAACCGGACCCTCTCCCCATTTGGAAACCCTTCCGCCCGCCCTGGCCCAAGCCATCGATCCCGACGGATCTCAAACCGAGCGAACCGACTGGCTGCGTTTACACAGCTTGCTCACCCTGGGTTATGCACTCTGCATGATCCTGACCCTGGTCTTGTTCGGCGTTTACGCCGCATTGCACTGGCAGGCGCAACGGCGCAGCCTGAACAACCGGCTGGCGTCCAATGCCCAACTTCTGGCCAGTGCCACGCAGGGCCGGCTGGGCCAATACACGGTGCTGGCGGACGCCCTGGCTGCGAGCTTGCGGCGCCATCCGCAGTTGTTGCTCGATCCGGCGGCACTCGAACACCGCCTCGTGCAGGCGAGGGGCTGGATGGCGGGCACAGCCATTCTTCGGGTGTTCGATGCGCAGGGCGTGATCCTGGGCGCCACGGCGGCGCTGGGCCCGGCATTCGAGTTGCGCAACACGCCGCAAATCTGGGCGAGCCTGTTGCAGGCGCGTAGCCTGGGCCGTCCGGTGGTGGGGCCGCTGGTGCGAGTACCGGCCTTGGGTACGTGGGTTTTGCCGCAAATTCATTTCTATCCGGCCAAGGGCCGGACACCGGCGTTCTGGATTGGTGTCGGCATCGACCGCCAGGCCTTCAACCAATTCTGGAGCGGGTTGATGTCCCGGCAAATGGGTTCGAACCGCCTGCGTCAGTCTGAGGCTTTCATCCTGGTGCGGCAAGACGGCTATGTGCTGGCACGCTGGCCAGACGTTCCCGCGACACAGTTCGCCGCCTTTTACACCCGTCCGCAGACCGGCATCCTGGTGCGTTCGCTGCAGGCGAACGAGAGTTTGTCGGGAGCAGATTTTCATGGAGTGGTGCATTCCATCAACCAGGAGCGCCGCGGTTACTGGACGCGTCTGGGGCCAGGTGCGCCGGATCTGGCGGTCTCGGTGTCCCTGCCGGCCGCCCTGTTTTGGGCGGACTACTGGCGGACCCTGGCCCCTACGGCGGCGGCCGCTTTGTTGATCCTGGCCATGCTGACCCTGGCCTATGTGCTGCAACAGCAGCGCATGCGCACGCAGGCCCAAGCCTTCCATGCCCGCCACGAGGAGCTGCTGTCGTACAACGGTCAGTTGCGGCAACTGGCCGACAAGGACTATCTCACGGCCCTGCCCAACCGCCGCTACCTGATGGCCCAACTGAGCAGACTGTGCGATTCCGTGCAGCGGGAGGCCGGGCTGCGTTTCGCCGTTGCCATTCTGGATCTGGACGACTTCAAGCGCGTGAATGACACCCGAGGACACTCCGAGGGAGACAAGTTCCTCAAAGTCTTGTCACGCAGGCTGCAACAGGCGTTGCGTGAAGGTGATGTGATCGTGCGTTTGGGTGGCGACGAGTTTGCGGTCCTGCTGCAGGGCATCACCCACGGAGGTGATGCCATGTCGGCCTGCCAGCGTCTGGTGGACTGCGCCGGTGCGCTGGTGGAACTCAATCCGCAAGATGCCGTGCAGGTGACTGCAAGCCTGGGCCTGGCGCTGCATCCGGAAGACGGCACCGAGCCCGAGGCCCTGTTGCGCCACGCCGATCAGGCCATGTATGCGGCCAAACTGGCCGGCAAGAATCTGGTGCAGCGCTTCGCACCGCGGATGGAAGAGGCTGCCCACGCCCAGCAAGGCGCATTCGATCTGCTGCGGCAGGCCTTGGCCGAGCATTGGCTGCGCCTGCACTACCAGCCCGTGTTGGGCATCAGCGGTCGCGACGTTGGCCGTGTGATCGGCGTGGAGGCGCTGCTGCGCATCCGCCACCCGCAGCAAGGAATGCTGACGGCACAATCGTTCATCAGTGCGTTGGACGCGCCGCATCTGGCACGGCCGGTGGGACGCTGGGTGTTGCAACAGGCCCTGGGCCAAGCTCAATTGTGGAATGCGCAGGGGCTGGATCTGTGCGTCATGGTGAACATCAGCACGCTGCATTTCCTCGATTCCGCATGGCTGGATGACCTGCGTGAAGCACTCGCCGGCCACCCCGGGGTGCGGCCGGGACAGATCGAGATCGAACTCACCGAATCCGGCGCGCTGCGCGACCTGGACCTGGCGGCGGATGTCATGCGGGCCAGCGTCGCCGCCGGTGTGCGGGTCGCGCTCGACGACTTCGGTCAAGGTGAAACCACACTGCGCTACCTGCAGCGCTTGCCGACGCATGCCATCAAGATCGACCAGGCATTCGTCCGCGACATCATCGACGACCCGCGCGACTACGCCATCGTCGCGGGTTTGCTGCATATCGCCACCTTGATGGGGTTGTTGACCGTGGCCGAAGGTGTGGAAGATCCCGACACCTTGAATTTGCTGGCCTCGCTGGGTTGTTCCTACGCTCAGGGGTACGGCATCGCTCGCCCCATGCCGGCGGAGGAGTTGCCCGATTGGATCCAGGCGTGGAAGCCGCCGATCTTGCCCCGGCTTTCGGTGCATGCCTCGCCCAATCTGCCTGAAATCCAGCGTCAACGCTTTACCCGTCTGTATGCGGCCGCCGAGGGCAGAATCCCGTTCCCGCAGCGGGTGATGGAGGCCGATGCCGAACGTTTTTGCCACCTCGGACAATGGTTGCATGGTGCCGGGCGGTTCTTCTATGGCAACGACTCCCGTTATGCAGACATCCACCGCCGCCACGGACAAATCCACGCCCTGGCGCAACGCGCGAAGGTCGCAGCTGATGCCGGCGACCACGCACGAGCCTTGGACCTGGTGCGCCAAGCCCAGATGATCAACGACACGCTGGTCGACGATCTGGAGCGGATCGTGCGTGGCGAGCCATCGATCCATGCCGATAGTCCTGCACCGCAATAAAGTCGAGCAGGCGCCGGCCACCGCGGGCATCTTCAGTGATGTCCAGGTGGACTAGGATTGAAAAACAAGCTGCATATAACAACGACAGAAACACAGGGATACGGACGCCGGGTGCAACACAGTATTCCTATCCTACGGAGACGCAGATGAACCAACTAGCTTCAGCGCAAGCCTGGGCTTACGCCCCGGCTTATGTCAAAAACACCCGACTGATCGAATGGGTCGGACAGATCGCCGCGCTGACCGGTGCCAAGGACATTCACTGGTGCGACGGCAGTGACGCCGAATACCAACGGCTCTGTCAGCAACTGGTCGACGCCGGCACCTTCAAGAGGCTGGACCCCGTCAGACGCCCCAACAGTTTTCTGGCCTGCTCGGATCCGTCCGACGTGGCGCGGGTGGAAGACCGCACCTTCATCTGCAGCCGCAGCCAGGACGACGCTGGCCCGACCAACAACTGGATGGATCCGACCGAGATGCGCGCGCTGCTGCAGACCGGGGAGCACGCCCTGTTCAAAGGTTGCATGCAAGGCCGCACGCTTTACGTCATTCCGTTCAGCATGGGGCCGTTGGGGTCGCCCATTTCGCATCTCGGCGTCGAACTCTCGGACTCGGCCTATGTCGCCGTCAACATGAAGCTGATGACCCGTATGGGCCGCCGTGTGGTCGACCTGCTCGGCACCGAAGGCCACTTCGTGCCCTGCGTGCACAGCGTGGGCGCGCCGCTGCAGCCGGAGCAGCACGATGTGCCCTGGCCCTGCAATGCGCAGAAGAAGTACATCGTCCACTACCCCGAAACCCAGGAGATCTGGTCTTACGGCTCGGGCTACGGCGGCAACGCCCTGCTGGGCAAGAAATGCTTCGCCCTGCGCCTTGCCTCCACCATGGGGCGCGACCAGGGCTGGCTGGCCGAGCACATGCTCATTCTCGGTGTGACCACGCCAAGCGGGCGTAAATACCATGTCGCCGCCGCATTCCCCAGCGCCTGCGGCAAGACCAATTTCGCCATGCTCGTTCCCCCTGCCGCCCTGGGTGACTGGACCGTCACGACCATCGGCGACGACATCGCCTGGATCAAACCCGGCAGCGATGGCCGGCTCTACGCCATCAATCCGGAAGCCGGCTACTTCGGCGTGGCCCCGGGAACCAATTTCGAGACCAACCCCAACTGCATGCGCAGCCTGGAACACGACGTGATTTTCACCAACGTCGCCCTCACCGACGATGGTGATGTCTGGTGGGAAGGCATGGGCGCGGCACCGCACCATGCGATCGACTGGCAGGGACGCGATTGGACGCCAGCCATCGCCCGGGAAACCGGCGCCAAAGCCGCCCATCCGAATTCGCGGTTCACCGTCGCCGCGACCAACAACCCGGCCCTCGATCCGGCCTGGGACGATGCCGCGGGAGTTCCGCTCGACGCTTTCATCTTCGGCGGTCGCCGCTCCACCACCGTGCCCCTCGTCACCGAGGCGCGCAACTGGATGGAAGGCATCTACATGGGCGCCACGCTCGGCTCGGAAACCACCGCCGCAGCCGTCGGCCAACAGGGCGTGGTGCGCCGCGATCCCTTCGCCATGCTGCCGTTTTGCGGATACAACATGGGCGACTATTTCCAGCATTGGCTGGATATGGAATCCCGGCTTGCGGCGCAAGGCGCAAGACTGCCCAGAATCTTCTGCGTCAACTGGTTTCGCAAGGGTGCCGATGGTGGGTTCGTCTGGCCGGGCTATGGCGAAAACGCTCGCGTACTGAAGTGGATGATCGAGCGCATCGAAGGCAAGGCCGGCGGGGAGAACCACTTGTTCGGCATCAGCCCGCGGTACGACGATCTCGACTGGGGCGGCCTGGATTTCAGCCGTGAGCGTTACGCCGGCATCATCGGCGCCGACCCCGCGTCCTGGCAGGCTGAGTTGAAATTGCATGGCGAACTGTTCAAGCTCCTGGAGGCGCGTCTCCCGGCTCCGCTGAAGAACGCCCGCAAAGCCATGGAAGACGGGTTGGCCAGCTAAGGCTGGTTCACGCCGTGGGGCAGCGTGATGGCTGCCGGACGCAGCGTACCCCTGAACTGCCCGCTGCTTTCCATGGGGCCATGCGATGCTCAGCTTTGAAATTCCCGACTTCGGCGACCTGCATCTGGACCAGTTGGTGCTGGACTTCAACGGTACTCTGGCCCGTGACGGCCGGCTCCTGCCCGGGGTGGCCGAGCGCCTGGTGCGGCTGGCTGCTGCGCTGACGGTGCATGTCGTCACCGGCGACACCAACGGCACGGCCGCCGCGCAACTGGACGGGCTGGATTGCAGGCTGCATGTCTTGCCCCCTGCCGATCAGGCCCGCATCAAGCGCGACTATGTGCTGGCGCTGGGCGCTGCCGGCGTGGTGGCGATCGGCAACGGCCGCAACGATGCGCGCATGCTGCAAGCCGCCGCGTTGGGCATCGCCGTGCTGGGCGAAGAGGGCTGCGCAGCCGCGACCCTGGCCGCGGCCGATGTGCTGACGCGCTCGATCGACGACGCGCTGGAGCTGCTGCTGCGTCCGCAGCGTCTGGTGGCATCCTTGCGTGCATGACGTGCAAAACGGCGAGCGATCAAACCGCTCGCCGTCGCTGCCAAGTCACGCTGCTGCCACGACCGCGTGCCGGGCCGCGGCCATGTTGCAACCCCGGGCGCTCAGGTCAACTGCACGTCGACCTTGCGCGGCTTGGCGTGTTCGGCCTTGGGGATGCGCAGGTCCAGCACGCCGTCCTTCAGTGTGGCGGCAATGGCGCTGGTGTCGAGCTCACGCGACAGCGTGAAGCTGCGCTCCCAGGCACTGCTGCGCAGCTCGGCGTAGTACGGGTCCATGCCAGGCGGCAGAGCGATGGCGATGTCACCGCGCAGCGTCAAGGTGTCGCCCTCGACCTGCACATGCAGGGCGTCGCGCGGCACACCGGGCATGTCGGCGAACAAGGTGATGCCGTCGGCATCTTCGACAATGTCCACGCGCGGTGACACTGGCTGGGCCTGACGCGCGGCGGTTGGAACATGCTGGGTCTCGCGCTGTACGACTTCGGTGCTCATGATGATGTCCTCCAGTTCAGTTGATGGCGATGCGGCGGGGCTGCAGGGCGGCTTTGCGGGCGATGCGCACGCGCAACACGCCGTCGGAGTAGCGGGCCTGGACCTGCGCCGGGTCGACGTCGTCGGGCAGGCTGATGACGCGGCGGAAGCTGCCGTCGAAACGCTCCTCGGCATAGACTGAACCACCCTTGGGCGGCGCGGCCAGCTTGCGCTCCCCGACCAGGGTCAGCAAGTTGTTGTCGACCGTCACGTCGAGTTTGCTGGCGTCGAGTCCGGGAGCGAAGGCATAGACTTCGACTGCGTCGGCCGTGGAGCCGATGTTGATGGCCGGAAAGGCCGCGCCTCCCGCGGCGCGGATGCTGGTGGGCAGGCCAAAGCTGCGCTCCATCTCGCGCTGAATGCGATCGAGATCGGCGAACAGGCTCGCCGGGGTCCGAAACAATGTTGCAACCATGATGCGTGCTCCTTGTACAAGAAGGGGGTCGGACACCTCGCCCGACTCCAACGGTAACGATGAAGAAGCTCACGACCGACCGTTGCGGATGGGCTGGATTGCGGAAGCGATGAAGGCCGCGGCTTGATGCGGATCAGACGCTCCAACCGCCTAGTCGTCCCACAATAGGACTTGAAACCCGGCAGGGTCGAACCGATTTGCTGTTGAACTGGTATTTGCGAGCACACGCATGAAATTCAAGGACTACTACCAAACTTTGGGCATCGAGCGCGGCGCCGGCGACGACGAGATCAAGCGCGCCTACCGCAAGCTGGCGCGCAAGTTCCATCCCGACGTCAGCAAGGAGCCGCAAGCGGAGGAACGATTCAAGGAATTGGGCGAGGCCTACGAGGTGCTGAAAGATCCGGAGAAGCGCGCCGCCTACGACCGCCTCGGTGCCGATTTTCAGGCAGGTCAGGACTTTCAGCCGCCGCCCGACTGGGGCAGTGGCTTCGAGTATTCGGACGCCGCGCCGCATGGAGAGCGCGGCATGAATGCCGAGGAGGCGGCAGCGTTCAGCGACTTTTTCGAATCGCTGTTTGGCGGCTCGCAGCGCGGTCGCCGATCATCACAAGCGTATGCGGCACGTTCCGCGCGGCCGGCCGATCACCATGCGCGCATCGTCATCGATCTGGATGACGCTTACCACGGTGTCGAGCGCAGCATCACCCTGCAAAGCCCGCAGGTCGACGCTGCGGGCCATGTCGTGATGCAGGAGCGCAGCCTGAACGTGAAAATACCGCGTGGCGTGCGCGAGGGCCAGCGCCTGCGCCTTGCCGGCCAGGGCGCACCGGGGCCTGATGGGCGCAGCGGCGATCTGTACCTCGAAATCCAGTTCAGGCCGCACCCCTGGTACCGCGTGGTCGACAAGGATCTCTATCTCACCCTGCCGGTGGCGCCCTGGGAAGCGGCGCTGGGCGGCGCGGTGACCGCCCCCACGCCAGCCGGCAAGGTGGATGTGAACATTCCCGCGGGTTCGCAAAGTGGGCGCAAGCTGCGTCTCAAAGGGCGGGGTTTGCCAGCCGCGGAGCCTGGCGATCTGTACATCGAGCTCAAGGTGGTGTTGCCCCCTGCGGACAGCACGAAGGCTGTGGAGGCCTACAAGCGCCTGGCCACCGAGTTGCGTTTCAACCCGCGCCTGCATCTGGGCGTTTGACCGGAGTTTGAACCATGCAAACCCATGCTTTGACCTGTACGGCCATGGATGATGGCGTGTTGCTCGAATTGCGCGACCTCACCCGTGCCTGTGCCCAACCGGAAACCTGGGTGATGGATCTGGTGCAAGTGGGCATTCTGGAACCGCTGCCTGGCGCACAGCGCCGACCGAGCGATTGGCGCTTTTCAGGGCAGGCGCTGTTCACCGCGCGCAAGGTGCAGCATCTGCAGCAGGACCTGGGTGTGAACCTGGAAGGCGCTGCCCTGGCGCTGGAGTTGATGCAGCAACTCGATGCATTGCGTGCCCGGTTGGCACGCGCCGGTGTGTCCGACTGACGGCTGCGAGAGATTCGACTCCGCTCAGTTCGCCAGCGCTTCGAGCAGCTCGTTTTCCAACGCGATCTGGGACTTTTCACTGCCCAGATTCTGCGTCTGGGCCTGCAGCAGAAAGGTGTCTTCGACGCGCTCGCCCAGGGTCATGATCTTGGCCAACTGCACGCTGATGCCACGCGCTGCCAGCACCCGGGAGATGGCGAACAGCAGGCCGGTACGGTCGCTGGCGCGCACACTCAGGATCCAGCGCTGGCCGCGATCGTCGGGGCGCAGTTCCACGCGGGGCTGCACCGGGAAATGGCGCACGCGGCGCGAAACCCGGCCGCGCACTGGCTCGGGCAGCGGTCCGCGCGCGGCGAGGGTGCGGGCCAGTTCCACCTCGACCATGGAAATGAGTCCGCGGTAATGCTCGGACAGATGCGGCTCGACCACGATGAAGCTGTCCAGTGCCCAGTTGCTGCGGGTGGTGTGAATCTTGGCGTCGAGAATGCTGAAATTGTGGCTGTCGAAAAAGCCGCAAATGCGCGCGAAAAGATCCGGCTGGTCTGGGCAATACACCAGCACCTGCAACCCTTCGCCGAAGGGCGCCAGGCGGGAGATGACCACCGGGTCGGTACTTTGCACGCGGCGCATGAGCTGGCGGGTGTGCCAGGCGACATCGGCCGGCTCGTGGCGCAGGAAATAGCTCGAATCGAGCGTGTCCCACAGTGCCTTGGCGCCATGCTCGTCGATGCCGTAGAGGTTGAGCAGACGGCGTGCTTCCTGTTGGCGCTGCTGCAATTCGGCCTGGGGGTTGGGTGCCTGGCCGCCGAGCACGCGCAGAGTGGCGCGGTAGAGGTCTTCCAGCAGCTTGGCTTTCCAGCCGTTCCACACCTTGGGGCTGGTGCCGCGGATATCCGCCACGGTCAGCAGGTAGAGGGCCGTGAGGTGGGGCTCGTCGCCCACGTTGTCGGCGAAGCGGGTGACGACCTCGGGGTTGCTGAGGTCTTCCTTTTGCGCCACGCGCGACATGGTGAGGTGATGCTCGACCAAGAAGGCGACGAATTCGGTGTCTTCGGTGCTCAGTCCGTGGGCTTTGCCGAAGCGCCGCACCTCGGTCGTGCCGAGGGTG
Organism: Burkholderiales bacterium; assembly: GCA_013044035.1. Lineage (GTDB taxonomy): Bacteria > Pseudomonadota > Gammaproteobacteria > Burkholderiales > Burkholderiaceae_C > Thiomonas_A. The sequence continues at coordinate 8,128 of JABEVE010000002.1, read as the reverse complement.
GAGTGATCGCCACCGCGGCCCTTGGCGATGTCGTGGAACAACGCGGCAAGCACCAGGCGCCAGGGTTTTTCCATGCTGGCGGCGAGTTGGGAGCAAAAGAGATATTCGTGCGCATGTTCGAGGATGAAAAAGCGCCGCACATTGCGCACCACCATGAGGATGTGTTGATCCACGGTGTAGACGTGGAACAGATCGTGCTGCATCTGCCCGACGATGCGCCGGAACACACGCAGATAGCGCCCAAGCACGCTGGTGCGGTTCATCAGGCGCAGCGCGTGGGTCACGCCCTGCGGCGACTGGATGATGCGCAGGAACAGCCTGTGGCTGCGCGGGCTGCGGCAGAACGCGGCGTCCATGCGCTCGCGGGCGTGGTAGAGCGCGCGCAGCGTGGGCGCGGTGAGGCCGCGGATGCCGGGCGCCTGGGTGAACACCACGAAGGTTTCGAGGATCGCCGGCGGGTCGCGTCCGTAGAGCGAGAGGTCGGCCGGTTCGAGGCGGCCATCCTTGTCGAGGAAACGGCCGTCTTCGATGTCCGCGATTTGCGCGATGGGGACGCCCGGCTGCGCCGCCAGTTCCGGCCAGAGCCGGCCTTCGATGGTCAGCAGCACGATCTGGTTGAGCTGCTCCACCGCCTTGGCGGCCCAGTAGTAGTGCTGCATCAAGCCTTCGCCGGCGCGTTTGGTCGGGTCAGGTTTCAGGCCTAGCGAGCTGGCGACGGCGGTTTGCAGATCGAAAACCAGGCGGTCTTCGCGCCGCCCGGCCACCAGGTGCAAATGCGCGCGAATGCGTTTGAGCGTGCGCTCGTTGGCCTGAAACTTGTGGGCCTCATAGCTGCTCAGCACACCACTCTTGCGCAATTGCTGCCAGCTACCGCCCAACCGGGCGGCACGCGCCACCCACAGCAGCATTTGCAGATCGCGCAGGCCGCCGGGACTTTCCTTGCAGTTGGGTTCCAGCGCGTAGGGCGTGTTCTCGAACTTGGCGTGGCGCTGGCGCATTTCCAGCATCTTCGCCTGGAAGAAGGCCTGTGGGTCGAGGTGCGCCTTGAAGGTTTTGCGGAAGCGTCGCACCAGCGCGGCGTCGCCGACCAGGGCGCGCGCTTCGAGCAGCGTGGTCTGCACGGTCACGTCCTGCGCGGCCTCTTCGATGCAGGCCTGGATCGTGCGCACGCTGGGACCAATTTCGATGCCCGCGTCCCAGCACGAGGCGACGAAGCGCTCGGCGGCCTGCTGCGTGGTCTGCCCGACGGCATCCGGCAGCAGGATGAGGACGTCCACGTCAGAATAGGGAAACAACTCGCCACGGCCGAATCCGCCCACGGCCAGAAGGGCGGTGTCGGACGGCATTCCAGCCTCGGCCCATAGTGTTCGCAGCGACTGATCTGCCGCGCGTGACAAGCCCTGCACCAGGCCGCTGACGCGCTGTGGGTGGACGGTGAAGTCGGCCAGCAACGCCTGCCGCGAATCCCGCCAGGCGTGACGCGTGTCGGCGGTGGACAACGGCTCGGGGACGACGACCGCAGACGGCAAGGTCGGGCTGGTGGGCGGGAAGGACACCGGGCGCTTCAGGCAGCGTTCGCGTACTCGCTCACGAACTCGGGTGGTGCGGGTGTGCCGGCCGAGACAGTGAGCACTTCATAGCCCGTGTCCGTGACCAGCACGGTGTGCTCCCATTGCGCCGACAACGAGCGATCCTTGGTGACGATGGTCCAGCCGTCGGGCATTTCACGAATGTCGCGCCGTCCGGCGTTGATCATGGGCTCGATCGTGAAAACCATGCCGGGACGCAGCTCCTCGAGGGTTCCCGGGCGGCCGTAGTGCAGCACCTGCGGGTCTTCATGGAACATGCGGCCGATGCCATGGCCGCAAAACTCGCGCACCACGCTGTAGCCGGCGCTCTCGGCAAAAACCTGAATGGCGTGGCCGATGTCGCCCAGACGAATGCCGGGCCGCACCCGCACGATGCCGTGCCACATGGCTTCATACGTCGTCTGGCAGAGGCGCTGCACATGGCCGGGCACCTTGCCGACCAGAAACATGCGGCTGGTGTCGCCATGAAAACCGTGCTTGATGACCGTGACGTCGATGTTGATGACGTCACCGTCTTTCAACATCTTGTCGCCAGGAATGCCGTGGCAGACCACATGGTTCACCGAGGTGCAAATGGACGCCGGGTAGGGCGTGTAGCCCGGAGGCGCATAGTTCAGCGGGGCAGGAATGGCCTGCTGCACATTGACGATGTAATCGTGCGCCAGGCGGTCGAGCTCGCGTGTGGTGACGCCGGGTTTCACATGCGGCGTGAGGTAGTCCAGCACCTCGGAGCCGAGCCGGCCGGCCACCCGCATCTTGGCGATATCGTCAGGGGTTTTGATCGAAATACTCATGGTGAGTGAATTATCTCACCGCGCATGCGGCTCGGTAGGCTTGACGCCGCCGGCCGCATTCATCGCAGGGTGGCCCCCTAAAATGAGCTGCGCGCAAGCCCAGCCTGCTCCGGCATCCATCGCCCCGCCCCACGCTGCGGTACCAGGGGTTGGCGCGCTTGCTGGCGTTTCCTTCCACCGGCATTCCTTCAAGCTTGTCCATTCCGTACGCGCCTTCCATGCATATTTCCACCTTCGAGGGCGCCCAGGCGCTGTCGCCATTCCGCCGTCAAGCGTTCATGCAGCGCCTGCTGGCGGCGCAACCTCGGCTGGCTGCCCTGGTGAGCGACATTGATGCGCGCCTGCTGCATTGTGCTGTCACCGACAGCCAGCCCGACACCATCGTGCAGAATCGCCTTGCCGCTTTGCTGCGTTACGGACCGAGCTACGACGGCCCGACCCAGGGCCCGGCGCTGCTGGTGATGCCGCGTCTGGGCACCATTTCTCCCTGGTCCAGCAAGGCGACTGACATTGCCCACAACTGTGGCGCTCCGGTGCACCGCATCGAGCGCGTGGTGGAATACCGCTTCGTCTTGAAGCCGGCGGGGCTGTTCAGCAAGGCGCCCAGCCTGCGTGATGACGACCTATTCGCACTTGGCAGTCTGCTGCACGACCGCATGACTGAAACCGTGGCCTTGCGGCGCGACGACATCCAGCGCCTGTTCGCCGACCTTGCTCCCAAGCCGCTGCAGACGGTGGATGTGCTGGGGCAGGGGCGTGAAGCGCTGCTGCGCGCCAACGTGGCGCAGGGGCTGGCGCTGTCGGAGGATGAGATCGACTACCTGGCCGAGGCCTTCACGCAGCAACTCAAGCGCAACCCCACCGACGTGGAACTCCTGATGTTCGCGCAGGCCAACAGCGAGCATTGCCGCCACAAGATTTTCAACGCGCACTTTATCGTCGACGGCCAGCCCCAGCCTTTGTCGCTGTTTGGCATGATCCGCCACACGCACGCCACCAGCCCGCAAGGCACGGTGGTGGCGTATTCCGATAATTCCGCGGTGATGCATGGAGGCGAGGTGCAACGCTGGCAACCGCAGGGTGAGCAGCATCAATACGCCAGCGAGCCGGCGCTGGTGCACACACTGATGAAGGTGGAAACCCACAACCACCCCACCGCCATTTCCCCCTTCCCGGGTGCCGCCACCGGCGCCGGCGGTGAGATCCGCGACGAGGGCGCCACCGGGCGCGGCGGCCGGCCGAAGGCTGGCCTGGCCGGATTTCATGTGTCCAATCTGCGCCTGGATGCCAGCCAGCCCGAGCCCTGGGAACGCGACGACATCGGCCGCCCCAGCCATATTGCCAGCGCCCTGCAAATCATGATCGAAGGGCCCATCGGTGCGGCCGCCTTCAACAACGAGTTCGGCCGTCCCAACCTGGCCGGCGTGTTTCGCGTGTTCGAGCAGCCGGCCGGCGGACGCACCTGGGGCTACCACAAGCCCATCATGCTGGCCGGAGGCCTGGGTGAGGTGGCCGATGCCCACACCCACAAGCTGCCGTTCGATGCCGGCACGCTGCTGGTGCAACTCGGCGGCCCCGGCATGCGCATCGGCGTGGGCGGCGGCGCGGCCTCCAGTCTGGCCACGGGCGCCAACGCCGAGCATCTCGACTTCGACTCGGTGCAGCGCGGCAATCCCGAGATGCAGCGGCGCGCGCAGGAAGTGATCGACGCCTGCCGTGCCCTGGGCGCCGCCAATCCCATCCTGGCGATTCACGACGTCGGTGCCGGGGGCCTGTCGAATGCCTTCCCCGAACTGGTCGAAGGGGCCGGACGTGGCGCCCATTTCGAGTTACGCAGCGTGCCGGTGGACGAGCGCGGCATGAGCCCTCGCGAGATCTGGTGCAACGAGAGTCAGGAGCGCTACGTGCTGGCCATCGCACCCGAAGCGCTGGACGCTTTCGCCGCGCTCTGCGAGCGCGAGCGTTGCCCCTTCGCCGTGGTCGGTCGCGCATTGGCCGAACCACAACTGCAGGTGAGCGACGCGCTGCTGCCCGAGCAGCCGGTGGACATGCCGCTGGCGGTGCTGCTGGGCAAGCCCCCGCGCATGGTGCGCGATGTGCAACGCCTGACCATGAGCCTGCCCGACGTGGACCTCACCGGCGTGACACTGCAGTGGGCCTGCACCCAGGTGCTGCGCCACCCCAGCGTGGCCAGCAAGCGTTTTCTCATCACCATCGGCGACCGCACCGTGGGCGGGCTGTCGCACCGCGATCCCATGGTCGGTCCGTGGCAGGTTCCGGTAGCCGACTGCGCCATCACCCTGTCCGACTACGCCGGCGTGCGCGGCGAGGCCATGGCCATGGGCGAGCGCACGCCGCTGGCGGTGAGCGACGCGCCCGCCTCCGGTCGCATGGCCGTGGCCGAAGCCATCACCAATCTGCTGGCAGCGCCCATCGCCTCGCTGGCGCAGGTCAAGCTGTCGTGCAACTGGATGGCCGCCTGCGGTCAACCGGGACAGGATGCAGCGCTGTTCGACACCGTGCAGGCCGTGGCCATGGAGCTTTGCCCGGCTCTGGGTATCGGCGTGCCTGTGGGCAAGGACTCGCTGTCCATGCACACCCGCTGGCAGCAGAATGGCGAGAGCCGTGGCGTGACCTCACCGGTCTCGTTGCTGGTCTCGGCCTTCGCCGTGCTGGCCGATGTGCGCGGAGCCTTCACGCCGCAATTGCGGCTCGACGCTGGCCCCAGCGTGCTCATCCTCATCGATCTGGGCCACGGCAGACAGCGCATGGGTGGAAGCATTCTGGCGCAGGCGCTGCAGCAGGCAGCCGGGCCCGTGCCCGATTTGGACGACGTGCAGGACCTGCTGCGCCTCACGGCCGCGCTTGGCACTCTGCGCGAACAGGGCAGGGTACTGGCTTACCACGACCGCAGCGACGGCGGCCTGTGGGCGGCAGCTTGCGAAATGGCGTTTGCCGGCCGCACCGGCCTGGCGCTCAACCTCGATCTGCTGATTGCCGCGGCCGAGGCCATGCCCGATGAGGGTGACGCCAAAAATTGGGCTGGACAGGTGGCCGAGCGCCGCAACGACCTGGCATTACGCGCGCTGTTCAACGAAGAGCTGGGTGCAGTATTGCAGGTGCGAGCCACCGACCGCGACGTCGTGCTCCAGACCCTGCGCGAACATCGCCTCTCGGCCTGCAGCCACGTGGTCGGGCAGGTCACCGAGCACGACATCATCGAGATCTGGCGCGACACGCAAAAAATTTGCAGCGAGACCCGCACCACCTTGTTGCGGCATTGGGACCATGTCTCGCACGCCATCGCACGCTTGCGCGACAACCCGGAATGTGCCGACGCCGAGCATGCCGCCGTCCACGGCACTGACCCCGGGCTGCACGCGGCGCTGGCGTTCGATGTGCGTGAAAACATTGCCGCGCCCTTCATCGCGACCGGTGCCCGCCCGCAGGTCGCCATTCTGCGCGAGCAAGGCGTGAACTCACAGCGCGAAATGGCCTGGGCCATGCACCAGGCCGGTTTCGACGCCTTCGACGTGCACATGAGCGACCTCATGACGGGCCGGGCGCAACTGACCGACTTCCGTGGCTTCGTTGCCTGCGGCGGGTTCAGCTACGGCGACGTGCTGGGCGCGGGTGAGGGATGGGCGCGCTCGATTCTGTTCAACCCGCAGTTGGCCGACGACTTTGCGCGCTTCTTCAGCCGCAGCGACACCTTCGCCCTGGGTGTGTGCAACGGTTGCCAAATGCTTGCCGCGCTGGCGCCGATGATTCCGGGCGCACGCGCCTGGCCGCGTTTCACCCGCAACAAATCCGAGCAATACGAAGCTCGGCTGGCCATGGTGGAAGTGCTGGTCTCGCCCTCCCTCTTCTTCAACGGCATGGCCGGAAGCCGCATGCCCATTGTCGTCGCCCATGGAGAAGGTTATGCGGATTTCTCGCAACAAGGTGACGCCGCGGTTGTGCATCGCACCATGCGCTTCGTCGATGGCAACGCCCAGCCGACCGAGACCTATCCCTTCAACCCCAACGGCAGCGCGGGCGGCCTCACCAGCGTGACCACGGCGGATGGCCGATTCACCGCCCTCATGCCGCATCCCGAGCGAGTCTCCCGCGGTTTGCAGTTCAGTTGGGCGCCGTCAGCGTGGGGCGATGCTTCACCCTGGATGCGCATGTTCCACAACGCCAGGGCATGGTGCGCCTGAGCCCTTTGCCATGGCTGCGATGAGCAGTCCGGCCACCAGCCCGAACTTCGACCCACGGCGCGTGCGTCTCGGTGGGCTCGACACCCTGCGCGGTGTGGCCATAGTCTGGATGATGAGCTTTCATTTCAGTTTCGACCTGAACTGGTTCGGCTTCATCCACACCGACTTCTACACCAGCCCCTGGTGGCTGTGGCAGCGCATCTGCATCGTCAGCCTGTTCCTGTTCACGGCCGGCCTGGCGCAAAGCTATGGCGATGCGCGAGGCCGGCGCGAGGCCGCGTTCTGGAGGCGCTGGGGGCAGATTTTCGGCTGCGGCCTGCTGGTGGTGGTCGGCAGTTACCTGGCGTTTCCGCAGAGCTTCATCTACTTCGGCATCCTCCAAGGCGTGGCCGTGATGCTGTTGGTGCATCATCTGCTCAGCCGTCGTCTCGGTGCCTGGGTGCTGTTGCTGGCCCCCCTGGCCATTGCAGCACCGCAACTCTGGGGCCATCCTTTCTTCAACCCTCCGGCATGGAACTGGACCGGGTTGATCACGCAAAAACCCATCACCGAAGATTACGTGCCGCTCCTGCCCTGGATTGGCGTGTTCTGGGTTGGCTCCGGCTTGGGCGTGGTGTTGCGACGGCTTGATTTCAAGCCCCTGGCCGCCCTGCCCACCATGTCGCCGCTGGCTTTTCTGGGGCGCTGGCCACTCACGATTTACATGCTGCACCAGCCACTTTTCGTCGCACTGGTGTGGTTGGCGCTCCACCTGAAGGTGTGATGGCCATCTGAGTTCTGCCGTTCTGTCTGGTGGGCGTTCCGGAAGTTGCCTGTGCAGGCTCGCGTGAAAAAAGCCGACCCGGCGGGTCGGCTTTTTTCACGGTGTGCCCGGAGGGCGTTTACTTCGCGGCGGTGATGTCGCCGCAAGCCACGTATTTTTTCAGGTCGGTCGGGCTTGCATGCACGTTGATGCCCATCGGCTCCTTGAGCAGATCAGCCAGCGACGCGTCCACCATGGTGACGGACTTGCCACCCACGACCGGCTTGAGGATGTAGGCGGGCTTGGGGTCGAGGTTAGCGCAAGTGCCCTTATGGATATGGTCGGGCTGGGTCACGCCCTTGGGCGTGCCCTTCAGATGCACGATGACCTTGGTCTTGGCGCCATGCGGGTAGAGCATGGCATAGCCGGTTTCACCGGAACTGTTTTGCGCGGCGAGTTCGACCTTGACGGGTTTTTCCTTCATCGCAGCGAACGCGGGAGCGGCGGCAGAGCCGGCGATGACTATGGCGAGAGCAAGTTTATTCATGGACTTTTGGGATTTGAGTTGTAGGAGGTGCGCATTTTGCGGCAAGCCCGGATGCGGATGTGCTTGCAATTGCGTCCTGACGTAATCTGAGGTAAGGGGAGTATCCCATGCCGCACGATTCCGGCCTCAGATTCAGCCTCGAGCCTCATCGCAACTCAATGGTCGATGCTGATGGCATAGGCGAGGTTTTGGGTGCCCGAGGTGGTGAAGGCGACTTCCACCTTCGCGCCATTGGCCAGGGCGCCGCCGCTGGG
>JABEVE010000054.1 GCA_013044035.1 Burkholderiales bacterium | reverse complement strand
GGCTTCACCAAGCGCAACAAGCGCAACAAGCGCAACAAGCGCAACAAGCGCAACAAGCGCAACAAGCGCAACAAGCGCAACAAGCGCAACAAGCGCAACAAGCCGGGCCGGCGCTGCCGCCACTGCGCGCGCTGCCGTCGCCACCCGGGGCGCGCGCCATGGTCGTGGCGTACGCCGGCCAGCCGCTGCACGTGCCATTCGACGCCGCGTGGCCCGTTGCCTGCCGCGACCGGCCACGCGCGGGCCTGCGACTGCAGCCGGGCGAACCGTTGTGCACGCTGCATGCCACCCATCCCACGGCGCAGGGTGCTGTGGCCAAGGTCGACAAGCTGCGGCAGCAGTTGCTGCTCAACCTGCGCTGCGCCGCCTCGGGCGCGACCACGCTGTCGACAGCGGCGTCATCGACAGCAGCAACACCAACTTCGCCAGCCCCGACCACCACCCCGACCACCAACGCCACCCAGCCGCTGCCGTTTCCGGCGAGCGCGCCAAGCGGTGCCGCTGCGTCGGCGGAGTCCGCCACGCCTGCCACGCTCGCATCCGTCGGGTCCGCGTGGGAGTCCGAGAGGTGCCGCGGCCTGCAAGCCAAGGCCCAGGCCTCATGAGCACGACCGATATGGCAGCGAACCTGCCCTCCGTCTCGGCCCGGCCCAGCGTCAACCGGCTGGCCGCGCCGCTGGTCGATGCCCTGGTGGACCATGCCTCCAGCCTGCGCCTGGCGGTGTGCACGATGGACAACGGCGCGCGCCTGGTGGACGCCGGCATCCAGGCGCGCGGCGGCATCGAGGCGGGGCGGCGCATTGCCGAAATCTGCCTTGGCGGCCTGGGCAGCGTGGATCTCGCTCCGACTGGCCCGCACCCCGACTGGCCGTGGGAGCTGCGCGTGCGCACGGCGCAGCCGGTGCTGGCCTGCCTGGGCAGCCAGTATGCTGGCTGGAGCCTGTCGCACGGTGAGGGCAAGCAGGGGTTTTTCGCGCTGGGGTCGGGGCCGGGCCGGGCGCTGGCGGCGAAGGAAACCCTGTTCCAGGAACTGGGCTATACCGACCGCGCCGAGTCCGCCTGCCTGGTGCTGGAAACCGACAAGACACCGCCCCTGGCGCTGCTGGACCGGATCGCCGAGCAATGCGCCGTCGCGCCCCGTCATCTCACCATCATCCTCACCCCCACCACCAGTCTCGCGGGCGCCGTGCAAGTGGTGGCGCGGGTGCTGGAAGTGGCCTTGCACAAGGCGCATTACCTGGGCTTCGAGCTGGCCCACATCGTCGATGGACTGGGCAGCGCGCCGCTGTGCCCGCCTTCGGCCGACTTCCTCACCGCCATGGGCCGCACCAACGACGCCATCCTGTTCGGCGGACGGGTGCAACTGTTCGTGAGTTGCGGCGCGGACGAGGCGGCGCAACTGGCGCACAAGCTGCCCAGCAGCGCCTCGGACGATTACGGCGAGCCATTCGCCGAGGTGTTTCGCGCGGCGGGACACGACTTCTACAAGATCGACCCGCTGCTGTTCGCCCCGGCGCAGGTGGTGGTGACGTCGCTGTCCAGCGGCAAGAGCTTTCGTGCCGGGCACCTGGCGCACGATCTGCTGGAGCGCTCATTCGCATGAGGCCGCACATCGCCATCTTCACGGACGAACCCGGCTGGCACGGCCGCCGGCTGCGGCGGGCGTTCGCCCTGCGCGGCTGCACCACGCAAAGCGTCTCGCTGCGCGACTGCGCGGTGGACCTGGAGTCGCCGGGAGGCCTGCACATGCCCGGTTTCACGCGTGCCTTGCCCGACGCGGCCTTCGTGCGCGGCGTGCCTGGCGGCACACTGGAGCAAGTGGTGTTGCGCCTGGACGTGCTGCATGCGCTGCAGGCGCTGGATGTGCCGGTGTACAACCGCGCCCGCGCCATCGAGGTCAGTGTGGACAAGGCCATGACCAGCCTGTTGCTGCACCACGCCGGCGTGCCCACGCCACCCACCTGGGCGCTGGAGTCCGAGGCGCGGGCGCGCAGCCTGGTGCTGGGCGAGACGGCACGCGGCCACGAACTGGTGCTCAAGCCGCTGTTCGGCTCGCAAGGCAAGGGCTTGCGCCGCATCGCCAAACCGACCCAGCTGCCGCCGCCGCAGGACTGCAACGGCGTTTACTACCTGCAGCGCTACATCGGCCCGCCGACCGGGCAGGGCGAGGACTACCGCGTGCTGGTGGTGGGCGGCGTTGCGCGCGCGGCCATGACGCGACGCGGCAGCGGCTGGATCCACAACGTCGCGCTCGGCGCCACCTGCCTGCCGGCGCCGGCCGATGCCGAGCTGGGCGAACTCGCCTGTGCCGCCACGCGCGCACTGGACATGGACTACGCGGGGGTGGATCTGATGCGCGCGGGCGACGGCCGGCTGATGGTGATCGAGGTCAACAGCATTCCCGCCTGGAAGGGCCTGCAGACCCAGACCGGGCCGGACATCGCCCAGATGCTGGTGGATGATTGTCTGGCCAGGCTGGTGCGCCCGGCCATGCGGCAACAGGCATGAACGCGCCGCGCGACAACCCGGCCATGCCGCCAGCCTCGTCAGCGGGCCTGGCGGCCGCGTGCGCCGAGGCCACCACGCCAGCGCGTCAGGCGCCAACGGCGCAGATCGTGCAGGCCGCGCGCCAGGCCTATCTCGCAGCCTGCATGCTGGATGTGAGTTGCGTCAAGCCCGGCAACGTCAGCGTGCAGTCGCCCGGGCACGGCATGCAGGCACAGGACTTCATCGCCAGCGCCCAGGCCTCGGTCGCTCCCATCGGGGACGCGGTGCTGGGCGTTGGCGCGCGCATCCTGGGCGCGGTGGAGGCGACGCGGCGCGCCGTGGGGATCAACACCAATCTGGGCATCGTGCTGCTGGCCGCGCCGCTGATGCACGCGCAGTGCCATCGCCAAGCCGGGCAGGGTCTGCGCGCGACGCTGGCCGCCACGCTCGGCGGGCTCGACCGCCACGACGCCCTGCTTGCCTACCGTGCCATTCGCCTGGCCGCTCCGGCAGGCCTGGGCGCGAGCGCCAGGCACGACGTGCGCGACGAGCCCGGCGTGACGCTGCTGCAGGCCATGCTGGAGAGCGCCGCGCGCGACAGCATCGCGCGGCAGTACGCCAGCAACTACGCCGATGTCTGGGACATCGGCCTGCCGGCGCTGCGGCGCGCGCGCACCCGTTTCGGCCGGGAGGATGCGGCGGTCGTCGCGGTTTATCTCGGCTTTCTCGCGGCCTTCGCCGACAGCCATGTGCTGCGCAAACAGGGCTATGGCCAGGCCGAGCAGTTGCGGCGCGAGGGCGCCGCCTGCCAGGCGGCCATGCAGCGCTGTGCCGATTGGGACGAGGTTTCGGGGCAACTCGAGGCATTCGATCGACGCCTCAAGGACCGGGGCATCAACCCCGGCACCAGCGCCGATTTGACGGTGGCCGTGCTGCTGGCCGAAAGGCTGGAGCCGACCGTGTGCAACGACGCCATGCCCGACGCCGACAGGGCCGAAGGGCCGGGGGAGGTGAATCGCAATGACCAGTTTGTGGGATGACATCAAGGGCCTGTTCGGGATGCAACAGGCGGATCGGCAGCAGGCGGATGGCTCGGCGCCTGCTGATCGCAATGTTTCAACCGAGTCGAACCAATCCAAGGAGAAGATGATGGCCAAGATCAATCGTGTGATGGTGGGTGAATCGCTGGTTGGAGACGGAAACGAGGTCGCGCACATCGACCTCATCATGGGCCCGCGCGGCAGTGCGGCCGAAGGCGCTTTCTGCCACGGCCTGGTGAACAACAAGGACGGCTTCACCAGCCTGCTGGCGGTGGTCGCGCCCAACCTGCCGTGCAAGCCCAACACCATGATGTTCAACAAGGTGACGATCAAGGGAGCGAAGCAGGCGGTGCAGATGTTCGGCCCGGCGCAGCGCGGCGTCGCCATGGCGGTGGCCGACTGTGTGGAGGACGGCACCATTCCGATGGACGAGGCCGACGACGTGTTCATCTGCGTCGGTGTGTTCATCCACTGGGAGGCGGCGGACGACACCAAGATCCAGGACTTCAACTACCAGGCGGTGAAGGAGTCGATCAAGCGTGCCGTGGCTGGCGAGCCGCGCGCGGCCACCGTGGTGGCGAAAAAGGGCAGTGCCGGCCACCCGTTCGCAGCGCATATTTGACGCGGCGACTCGGTCGGTGCCTGCGCTGGAGTTGCAGGGCCGCGGCCGGTGCTGGCTGCTCCGGTTGCTCCTGCTGCTCCCGCGCGGGGCGAAGGCGACGTGCGGGCCGCGGGGGTCTTCAGCCGCCCTCGGCATGACGCCGCAACGCGTCGGCGCTCAGCCGGCCGTCGTGCAGGGCCGAGGCCAGGAGCACACCATGTGCACCCGCTTGCGCCAGCGCAGCGAGATCGCGCGCGTCGCGTACACCGCCCGCTGCGTAAACGCGGCGCGTGGGCGTCTGGGCCAGGCGTGCCCGCAGCGCGCGCAAGCCCCGCAGATCGGGGCCGGCGTCGCTGCCGACGCGGTCCAGCGTCATGGCGATGACGTCGTCGGGCCACTGCGCCGTCTGCTGCAGCAGTTCGGGCGGGCCGAGCAGATGCCCGGCGCGCGAATCGAGCGACAGCACCCAGCGGCGCTGCGGAGTTCGGGCCAAGGCGCGGGTTTGGTGGAGGTCCTGGCCACGGGCATCCGCGTGCCTGCCCGGCAGCGTGCGCAGGCTCTCGCTGCCGAGCACCGTGACCGTCGCCGCGGCGCTTGCATCGTCTGCAGCGTCCGCAGCGGGCAGCGTATGCAGGCCGCTGTCGAGCCACAACTCCACGTCGGGGTGGCGTTGGCGGATGGCGGCCAGGGTCGCGGCGTGATGGCCCTGGCCGGTGATGGCGTCGAGATCGGCGATGTACAACTGCCTGAACGGGTGCAGCGCCAGCAGGCCATCGGCCACGCGCAGCGCGTCGCTGCTGCCCGCCGCCAGCGCGCTGCGCAGCGGCCTGTAGTGCGCGCGCTGTCCCAGCCGTGCATGCACCACCTGGCCTTGCATCAGGTCGATCACCGGAATCAATCGAAGGGGCATGGGCATGAAGATTGTGGTTCTTGAGTACGTCACCGGCGGCGGCCTGGCCGGCGAGACGCTGCCGCCCATTCTGGCGGATGCCGAGGTCATGCGCCAGGCCCAGTTGCGCGACCTCGCCGCGGTGGCGGGGGTCGATGTGCTCACCCTGCTCGATGCCCGGCTGTCCTGCGAGGCGCCGCGCGGCACGCGGGTGCAGCGCGTGGGCCAGGAGCCCGGCGCCTTCGATGCTGCTTGGCACAGCGCCCTGCTGGAGGCCGACGCCGTGTGGCTCACCGCGCCCGAGACCGATGGTCTGCTCGAAACCCTGAGCCGCCGCGTGCTGGCCGCGGGCCGTCGCCTGCTGGGTTGCACCCCCGAGGCTGTGCGCATCGCTGCCAGCAAGCGCGCCACGGCCTCGCTGCTGAACCGGGCCGGCATCGCCAACGTGCTCACCCATGCCAGCGCTGCGGCTGTGGCGAACGACACGGTGGGCGTGGCGGGCCCGGTGGTGGTCAAGCCCGACGACGGTGCGGGCTGCCGGTTCACCCACTGCTTCGCCCGCATGGACGAAGCGCAGCAATGGGGTGAGACCGTGCTGGGCGCGCGCGCCATCTACCAGCCGCTGGTGCGCGGCGAGGCCCTCTCGCTCGCGCTGCTGTGCGCCGAGGGCCGCGCCCGGCTGCTGAGCGTGAACCGCCAACATGTCTCCTTGCGCGATGGCGCATTCAGCTTCGATGGCGTCAGCGTCGGCGCCGTGGCCGATGCCAACGGCCGCTACGCGCAACTGGCCGCGCGCATCGCCCAGGCCATGCCGGGGTTGTGGGGCCATGTCGGTGTCGACCTGCTGGCCACGGCCGACGGTCCGTTGGTGGTCGAGGTCAATCCGCGCGCCACCGTGGCCTATGCCGGGCTGCGGCGCCTGCTGCGGTTCAACCCGGCCGCGGCCTTGCTCGACCTGCCGCGCCTGCCGCCGGTGGTCTCCGCGCCGCGACAACCCGCTGCCACTGCAAGCCCGGCGAGCGCAGGCACCCTGGAGTTCGGTCATGTCGGCGCATCGGCCTGAAACCATCATGGGTTGGGACGTGGGCGGCGCCCATCTCAAGGTCTCGTGGCTCGACGCCGAAGGCCAGCTGCTGGGCGTGCGCCAGGAACCCTGCAGCCTGTGGCGCGGCCTGCCGCAGTTGCATGCCGCGCTCGACGCCGTGATGCAGCGCGAGCATCTGCCCATGCCGCTGGCCCACGGCGTGACCATGACGGGCGAGATGGCCGATCTGTTCACGGACCGCAACGAAGGCGTGCGCGCCCTGGTCGATGTCATGACGCAGCATCTCGGCAACCGTCGCCTTGGCTTTTACGGCGGCGATGCCGGCTGGCTCATGGCGGCTGCCGCCAAGGCCCGGCCGCAAGTGGCGGCCTCGTGCAACTGGCACGCCAGCGCGCGCGCTCTGGCCCCGCGCCTGGGCGCGGCCTTGTTCGTCGACATGGGCAGCACCACCACCGACATCGTGCCCATCGCCGCGACCGAGGTGTGTGCCCAGGGCCAGCGCGACAGCGACCGCCTCGCGCTGGGTGAACTGGTGTACAGCGGCGTGGCCCGCACGCCGCTGATGGCGTTGGCGCCCGCGGCACCCGTCGGCGAGCGACGCATTCCGCTGATGGCCGAGTTGTTCGCCACCACGGCCGATATCTACCGCATTCTCGGCTGGTTGCCGGAGGGCGCCGACCAGCAACCCAGCGCCGACGGCGCCCCCAAGACCGTGGCCGCCAGCCGCCAGCGCCTGGCGCGCATGGTGGGCTGCGACGCGCATGAGCAGCCCGACGAGACCTGGGACGGGCTCGCCGCGTGGTTCGCCGACACGCAACTCGATGCCCTGGAGCATGCCGCGCGCCAGGTGCTGCAGCGTGTGGGCTTGCCGGAAGACGCGCCGATGGTGGCGGCCGGCGTGGGCAGCTTCGTGGTCGAGCGCCTGGCCCACCGGCTCGGCCGCCAGGTCTGGCCCTACGCCGCAGCCCTCGGCCTGGCCGCGCCCGACCACGACCCCCTGCAGGCGCACTGGGCGTCCTGGTGCGCCCCCGCTGTCGCCGTCGCCCTGCTGTACCGGGAGTACAGGGCATGAGCCCCGCGCCCGGCCGTCCGAAGCGGGGCGAGCCCCTCCCGGAGGGGCCGCGCGCAGCGCGTGGGGAGCCCAGGCCGGACCCCGCGCCCGGCCGTCCGAAGCGGGGCGAGCCCCTCCCGGAGGGGCCGCGCGCAGCGCGTGGGGAGCCCAGGCCATGACATCCATCTGGGTCGTCAAGCTCGGCGGCAGTCTGGCGCAGTCTCGCGAGTTGCCCCATTGGCTGCGGGCCTGCGCCGCGCTCGCGGGTCGCGTCGTGCTGGTGCCGGGGGGCGGGCCCTATGCGGACGCCGTGCGCCGCGCCCAGCGCGCGCAGGGCTTCGACGATGCCGCGGCCCATGCCCTGGCCCTGGGGGCGATGGAGCAGTTCGGCTGGCAGCTTTGCGCCATGCAGGCGGGGCTGGTTCCCGCGGCCAGCGCCACAGCCCTGCACGAGGCGCTGACCGCGGGCCTCACACCCGTGTGGATGGCGCGTGCGATGGTCCTGGCCGACGCCGGCATCGCGCCGAACTGGAGCGTGACCTCCGACAGCCTCGCCGCCTGGCTTGCGCAGTGTTTGCACGCCGAAGGTCTGGCGCTGGTGAAGTCGGTGGCCGTGGCAACGGCTGACCTGCACGCGCTGGCAGCTGCGGGGGTGGTCGATGCGGCGTTCCCCCACTGGGCTGCCGGGCTGCAAAGCCTGCGCTTGCTGCATCGCGCGCAGTGGAACAGCCTGGCCGCAGTGCTGCATCCTCCCCAAGCTATCGAACTCCAACCCGAACCCCATCATGTTTGACCGCCGCGAACTCGGCCTGCTCGACGACGCGCTGCGTGCGCTGCAAGATGCCATGCCCCAGCCACATGCCTGGCCGCCAGCCCTGTTGCCCGAGCCGGGCGACGGCTTCGCCGCCATGCGCCCGGTGCTGCTGGAGGCGGCGCAGCGGCTGGGGGCGAGCGCGCCCAGTGGTCATCCGTTCTACCTCGGCCACATGCTCAAGCCGCCGCATGCGGCGGCGCGCATCGGCTACGCGCTGGCGCTCTGGCTCAACCCCAACAACCATGCGTTCGACGGCGGCCGCCCCAGCTCGCAGATGGAGATCGAGGCGGTGGCGCAGATCGCCCGCCTGTTCGGCTGGAGCGGTGCGCTGGGGCACTTGTGCAGCGGCGGCACGGTGGCGAACCTGGAAGCCTTGTGGATCGCGCGCGAAGTCGTGCGCGAGGGCGGGGTCGGTGGCATGGGCGACTCTGGCATGCGGGGCTCAACGCCGCAGCCTGCTGCCGCGTCGGAACCGGCCCGTGCGCCGGCCTTTGCGCCGGCTTCGCATCCAGCCCCCGGCGTGGCCGCCTCGGCACAGGCGCATTACTGCCATGCGCGCGCCGCCTCGCTTCTCGGCCTGCGCTTCCACGCGGTGGCCGTGGATGCGCAGGGGCGCATGGACATGCGGGCGCTGCAGGCTCTGCTGGAGCGCGAAGCCATCGGCACCGTGGTGGCCACGCTGGGGACACCCGCCAACGGCGCGTTGGACCCGCTGCACGCCATCGCCGAGCTGTGCGCTGCCCACGGCGCGCGCCTGCATGTGGACGCGGCCTATGGCGGCTACTTCACCCTGGCCGGCAATCTGCGCCCCGAGGCGCGGCGCGCCTTCGACGCCATCGCCCGGGCCGACTCGCTCGTGGTCGATCCGCACAAGCATGGCCTGCAGCCCTATGGCTGCGGCTGCCTGCTGCTGCGCGACCCCGCGCTGCGCCGCCACTACGCCCATGCGCCGGGCTACGCCTATCTCGCCTCCGACGAGCCGCATCTGGGCCAGGTGTCGCTGGAATGTTCGCGCCCGGGGGCCGCGGCCGTGGCGCTGTGGGCGACGTTGCGGTTGTTGCCGCTGGTGCCTGGCGGCGCCTTCGCCCGGGGGCTGCAAGCCGGCCGCGAGGCTGCCCTGCGCTTGTGGCGGGCGCTGCGCCACGACCGCCGCTTCATCGCGCCGCTGCGGCCCGAGCTGGACGTGGTGGTGTGGGCCGTACGCGCGCCATCCGCCACCCAGGCCTCTGCCCTGGCGCGGCGGCTGCATGCCGGCGCGCAGGCCATGGACCTGCACCTCAGCCTGGCCGTGTTGCCGCGCGCCATGCTGGAGCCGCTGCAGGGCACCGCCGGCAGCCTCTTTTGGGACGCGGAGCACCTGCTGGTGCTGCGCGCCTGTGTGATGAAGCCCGAGCACCTGGACTGGATGGACCGCATCCTGCGCCGCCTCGATGCCGCCGCACTTGCGGTGCTGGGGCCGCGGGAGCATGCTGGCAAGCCGGTGGCGGACGAGACGCGGGATTGCCGTGCGCAGCCTGTGCCCGACGTCGCGGCAACAATCCCATCGATCATTCAAGGAGCACCATCATGACCTGGAGACAGCAGCCTGAACACGAACGGGTCTACACCACGGACGAGATCGAAGCCCGGCTCAAGTCCGAGCTGCCACACTGGTATGTGGAGGATGGCTGGATCCGCCGCAAGTACAGGACCACGGGGTGGAAGAGCACGCTGATGGTGGTCAACACCGTGGGCCATCTGGCCGAGGCGGCGTTCCATCATCCCGACCTGACCGTGTCCTATGCCTTCGTCATCGTCAAGCTGATGAACCACGCTGCCAAGGGCGTGACCGACAAGGACTTCGCGCTGGCGCGCAAGATCGAGGAGGTGATTGGCTGGCAGCCGGGCAAGGACCCGGACAGCCCGCTGGAGGGCACACCGGACGACCCGCGGTTCAAGTACCTGAAGTACGACGGCTGAGCGCTGCCGGCGCCCGGCACTGGCGCAGGGCGCAGTCTGGCCGGGGCCGGGCGCAGTGCGCGAAGCCTGGGCGCCTCGCGTTCCACGCATGGTCAGCATCGATCCTGCGGAGTTCCAGGCGCGGCAACCAGCCCTGCAAAACGGCCGCATTGCGCACCCGGCAGCCCGGATCGCGGCGCCCATGGACGGCCACGACCGCAAGCACAGCCCTCTGCAATGGCGTTGCAAGTTGACACAAGCGCCGTGCCTCGAGCCAACCTTGGTGCGCCGGGTCATGCCCCTGGAAGCGGTGTTTGTCGTCGATGGCGCGCGGTTTCGGCCTGTTGCGCCACCGCAGCCGTTGACGCCGGTGGCGCGGCAATCGGGCCTCGTCCACGGTCCGCGCGCTCGCCGCCGCAGACTGCTCCGGTAGTGTTCCGTGTCGCAACACGTTGTTGCATCGGTGGGACAAACTGTTCATGCAACTGGCTCACGCGGCATGGTTCAGCGCATGCCAGGCGGCGCCGCGCGGGTCACCAACCGGCGCACGCGCGGTGGGTTCCCCGCAGTGTGGCGAGGCCATCCCGCGCAGCAACAAGTCCGCCGCCCATGTCGAGGCACAGGGTTCCGGGATGGGATGGAGCCATCGCTGCGGGGGCTGGGTCGCGTGGCATACAACTTGCACCTTTGTCGCGCGGGATCCCGCTCATCGCGGTATCCGCATCCGTCCTTTCGACTCGAAACTCTGGAGACTGCACATGAAGTGGACCACGCCTTCCTATACCGAAATGCGTTTTGGCTTTGAAGTCACGATGTACATCGCCAACCGCTGAAAACGGCTGGTCGGCGCCGAACACGCCGCCGACCAGGGCCCCCATTGAGCAACACCATGCCATGGAACAGAGTTGAACAATCGGTTCCTCGGCGTCACGATCAGCAACATACTCACCCCATGAAAAGATTCGTTGCCCTCTGTATTTTCTTGTTGATTTGCGCAAAGGTCGATGCCGCGGACTGCAAAAACCCGTCGGCTGGATATTACGAGAAGAGTCAGGCGATGGTTGGCCAACAATTGTTTTCAGAACATTGCGCCTCCTGCCATGGCTCCGACCTTGCCGGTCAATCAGGTCCGGCATTGGCTGGCAAGGATTTCGTGTCGTATTTGAAATTCACCAATATTTCGGCTCAGCAATTATTGACATTCATGGAGTCGCAAATGCCCTATCAGGCTCCTGGAAGTTTGAAGAAATCTGATTATGTCGATTTGTTTTCCTACATCCTGTCGGTGAATGGTTATCCGGCTGGAAGCGCGGCATTGGATCACGATAATGTTGCCTGCATTGCCATGCTGCCGTATCCGGGAACAAAGCATTAAGAATCAATGGTTTGAAAAGAGGGCGAGGGGTCGGTGCCGATCAGACTATCGTTCCGGCTTTCAATAACAAGAGAGGAGACTGCAATGCGATTCGATCATCACACAATCACGACACACCGGGCCAAGGTGGTCACGCGGATGTTCGCCCAACTGCTGGCATCGTTCGCGCTCGGCCTGAGCGCCGCGCATGCCGCCGGCGTCCAGGCATCCGGTTCCGAGACCGGGGGCCTCATCGGCAAGGCGGCGGACAGGGTCACGCAAAACGTCGACGTGACCCAGTCCATGCTCGAGGGCCAGGACGCGAACAGCCATGCCAACTGGCTGCTTTCCGGACGCGAGTACAACAATCAGCGCTTCTCGCCGCTGGTTCAAATCAATGCCGGGACCGTCAAGAGCCTGGCGCCAGTGGCCATCATCCAGACCGGATACACCGCAAGCTTCGAGACAACGCCACTGGTGGTGAACGGCGTCATGTATCTGACAACACCGATGGTCAACAAGGAGCAGGCGTTGATCGCGGTGAATGCCGTGACCGGCAAGAAGCTCTGGACCTATCAATATGCCGATGGCCTCAACCAGATTTGCTGCGGCCCCGTCAACAGGGGAGCCGCCACGGCGGACGGGAAGGTCTTTTTCCTGAGCCTGGACGACCACCTCATCACGGTGGATGCGAAAACAGGCAAGGAGATCTGGAAGACTCAGGTCGCCAACCCCCAGGCCGGCTATTCGGAAACCATGGCACCGACTTACTACGACGGCATGGTCATCATCGGCAGTGCTGGTGGTGAATGGCCGATTCGCGGCTTCGTCGCGGCCTACAGCGCCGACACGGGCAAGGAAATCTGGCGCTGGAACAGCACCGATGCCGAGAAGACATGGTCGGGCGACTCCTGGAAATCGGGCGGGGGCATGACCTGGACCACTCCCGCGATCGACCCGAAGCGCGGACTGCTGATCTTCGCCACGGGGAATCCCAATCCTGACCTGAACGGAAGCGTGCGCCTCGGCGACAACCTCTACACCGACTCCATCGTGGCCCTGAACATCAAGACCGGCAAGCTGGCCTGGTACTACCAGGAAGTGCCGCATGACGTGTGGGACTACGACGCCGTGAGCAATGTCGTGCTCTTCGACACGATGGATCATGGCAAGGTCGTGCCGGCTGCGGGTGAGGCAGGCAAGACGGCCTGGTTCTACATCGTCAATCGCGACACCGGGAAGCTGATCCGCAAATCCGAAGCCTTCGACGAGCAGAAGAACATGTTCGCCCAGCCGACCAAGGAAGGCGTGCAGATGCTGCCGGGTGCCAACGGGGGTTCCGAATGGTCGCCGCCGGCCTACTCGCCGCTCACGCACATGGTGTACGTGCTCGGCATGAACCAGCTCATGACGTTCTCGAGCGAAAAAGACTCGCCCCCGATTCCAGGCCAGATCCGGCTGGGCAGCACCTTCAAGAACGTCCAGGGTGGCCTGCAGAGCGGGACCTTCACCGCGATCGACGTGGATACCGGAAAAATCGCCTGGAACCATCCAACGGCGCAACCCATGATCGGTGGCGCCCTGGTGACGGCGGGCAACCTGGCGTTCGTCGGCGAGGGCGATGGCGAGTTCGAGGCACTGGATGCCAGGACCGGTGAAAAGCTGTGGCACTTCAACCTCGGCGCCGGGGTCAACGCGCCGCCCATCGCCTATGAGGTCGATGGCAAGGAGTACATCGCGGTCGCCGCCGGGGGCAACTTTCAGTTGAACTACCCCTACGGTGACGCGGTCGCCATCTTCGCCCTGTCCCAATAGGGGCCCGCATCGGGCCGCCCATCGGGCCGCCTATGTGGCGGCCCTGCCAACCCAACCTTCTCCGGGCCTGGGCAAGGCGCCTGCCAAGGGCGGTGCCTCCCCACGCTCCGGCCTCATCCCCCACCTCATCCTCCCTTTCGCGACCCGATGAAAATTCGAGTTCTAGGCTCGTCTGCCGGCGGTGGCTTTCCGCAGTGGAACTGCAACTGCCGCAACTGCAGGGGCGTGCGCGAGGGCAGTGTGCGTGCGCAGCGGCGCACGCAATCGTCGCTGTGCATCAGTGACGACGGGCTGGACTGGGTGCTGGTCAATGCATCCCCGGATTTACTGGCCCAGATCGGCGCCGCGCCCCGCCTGCAACCCGGGCGCGCGGTGCGCGACAGCGGCATCGCCGCCGTGCTGCTGATCGACGCGCAGATCGACCACGTGGCCGGGCTGCCCATGCTGCGCGAGCGATCCTCGCCGCTGCCTGTGTACGCCACGGCGCAGGTCATGGAGACACTCGAGGGCAGCCTGCCGCTGCTGCCGCTGCTGCGGCACTATTGCAGCGTCGAGCCGCATGTGATCGCGCCCGGTGGCGAAGCCTTCACCATCGGGCCGCTGCAGCACACCAGGTGCCATGCCGTGGCGCTCGACAGCAAGCCTCCACCGTACTCGCCGCGGCGGCATGCGCCGGTTCGCGGCGACAACATCGGCCTGCTGTTCGACGACCAGCAAACGGGGGCGGCCGTGTTTTACGCGCCGGGCCTGGGTTCGATCAACGAGGCCGTGGCCGAGGCCCTGGAGCGTGCCGACCTGATCCTGGTCGACGGCACGTTCTGGCGTCAGGACGAAATGGTGGCGCAAGGCTTGTCGCGCCAGAGCGCGGCCGACATGGGCCACCTGCCGCAAAGCGGCCCCGGCGGCATGATCGAGGTGCTCGACCGGCTGCCGCGCGCGCGCAAGGTGCTCATCCACATCAACAACACCAATCCCATCCTCGATGAAGACTCCCCGGAGCGCGCCACATTGCGCCGGCATGGCATTGAAGTCGCGTTTGACGGCATGGAATTCGATCTCTGACCCACGCCATGTCCACCACGCTTCTTGCCCGGCACGACGCTGCGTGCGAACAGGCCGCAGCGCCCTGGAGCCGCGCCGAGTTCGAGCACCAGCTCCGCGCCCTGGGCGCGCGTTACCACATCCACCACCCCTTCAACAGGAAACTCAATGGCGGACAGTGCTCGCCGCAGCAGATTCGCGCCTGGGTGGCCAACCGCTTCTACTACCAGATCAACATTCCGATCAAGGACGCGGCGGTCTTGTCCAACTGCACGGACCGTGAGACCCGGCGCCGCTGGGTCCTGCGCATCCTCGACCACGACGGCACCGACGCCGACGCCGGCGGCATCGAGACCTGGGTGCGGCTGGGCGAGGCGGTGGGCATTGCGCGCGACGAACTGTGGTCGCTGCGCGCGGTCGTGCCGGGTGTGCGCTTCGCCGTTGATGCCTATGTCAACTTCGCGCGCCAGGCACCCTGGCAGGAAAGCGTCTGCGCCTCGCTGACGGAGCTGTTCGCGCCCGAGATCCATCGCAACCGGCTGGCCACCTGGCCGCGGCACTATCCCTGGATCGATCCCTCCGGGCTGGCCTATTTCCGCAGCCGCATTCCCCTGGCCCAGCGCGACGTCGAGCATGGGCTGGAGGTCACCTTTGACTATTTCCGCACGCGCCCGGCGCAGCAGCGCGCGCTGGCGATCGTCGGCTTCAAGCTCGACGTCTTGTGGACCATGCTCGACGCCATCGAGCTGGCCTGTCCGTGCTGATGGGGCGCATGCCGTCTCGGCCCGACCCAGGAACCTCGATGAACAACACACCATCCAACGCCTCGACCACCCACGAACGGCCGCGACTCAGGCCGATGTTCCGCCTGCAATGGGAAGAGGTCCAGCAATCCTGGGTCATGCTCTTTCCCGAGGGCATGATTCGTCTCAACCCCAGCGCCGCCGAAATCATGCGGCGCTGCGACGGGGATCGCACGGTCGACCAGATCGTCGGCGAGCTGGAGCAGACCTTCAACATGACCGCGCTCGCCCCCGAGGTCCAGGCTTTCCTGGCCCACGCCCGCGAGAAGGGCTGGCTGACATGACGTTCTTGCCACGCCGCCTGCCGTTGTGCCTGGGCGCTGGTGGCGCAGCGCACATCCAGCGGAGCACCGAACGCGCATGAACACCACCAACCCCGCCGCGGTGCCGCCGCCGCTGTGGCTGCTCGCCGAGCTGACCTATCGCTGCCCGCTGCACTGCGTCTTCTGCTCCAACCCCGTGGACTACGCCCAGACCCACGGCAGCGAACTGAGCACCGCGCAGTGGTGCGACGTGCTGACCCAGGCACGCGCCCTGGGGGCAGCGCAGCTGGGTTTCTCCGGCGGCGAGCCCATGCTGCGCGACGACCTTGAGGCGCTCGTGGCGCATGCCCACGAGCTGGGCTACTACATCAACCTGATCACCTCCGGCGTGGGCCTCAACCGCGAGCGCATCGGCGCACTCAAGGCCGCCGGGCTGGATCACATTCAGCTCTCGTTCCAGGACTCGACCCGCGAGCTCAACGACTTCCTCTCCAGCACCCGCACCTTCGAGCTCAAGCGCCGCGTCGCCGATCTGATCAAAGAGCATGGCTACCCGATGGTGATGAACTGCGTGCTGCACCGCTACAACCTGCCGCATGTCGACAAGATCATCGATCTGGCGCTCGAACTCGGTGCCGATTACCTCGAACTCGCCAACACCCAGTACTACGGCTGGGCCTGGCTCAATCGCGCCGCGCTCATGCCCACGGTGCAGCAACTGGCCGAGGCCGAAGCGGTGGTCGCGCGCTACCGCGAGCGCATCGGACAGCGTTGCCAGATCCTGTTCGTCGTGCCCGATTACTTCGAGCAACGCCCCAAGGCCTGCATGAACGGCTGGGGCCGCGTGTTCATGGCGATCGCGCCCGATGGCACGGCGCTGCCCTGCCATTCGGCCAGGACGATCCCCGACCTGGAATTCCCCCGCGTCGATCAGCACAGCCTGCGCCATATCTGGTACGAGAGCGCGGCCTTCAACGCCTTTCGCGGCGACGCCTGGATGCGTGAGCCGTGCCGCAACTGCGACGAGCGCCACCGCGACTTCGGCGGCTGTCGCTGTCAGGCCCAAATGCTCACCGGCGACGCGCGCCAGGCCGACCCGGTGTGTTCGTTGTCCCCCCACCACGGCACCGTCGAGCAGCACATCACGCTGGCCCGCAAGCCCAAGGAACAGCCCCTGGTCTTCCGCAACGATTCCAACTCCCTCCTCTCGCTTTGAGGCGGTCGAAGTCCCCGCCCGCGTGGGCGAGGGGGCCGCAGTCCGGGGCGATTCAGCGTGCTGCCGATGTGCCGGTGTTCGGGTGATGCCGCCGGAGGGCGCCGCAAGCCGGCGACCGACCTCTGTGGCGGCGACACCTTGGCTTATTTCGTGTCGTTGCCCATGGGCGAGTGGCCCATGGCGTCCTTCTTCATCATCCCGTCTTTTTTCATGGTGTCATGCTTCATCATGTCGCCCGGCTTCGACATGGCTTTGCCCATGCCCATGGGGGACGAGGTGGCGTGGCCCATGCCCATGGCGTGATGCTGCATGGCGGTTTGGGCGGATGCGGACGCGGCATACAGCGCGAAGCAGGCGGCGCCGATGAAAGTCAGGGTTTTGTTCATGATGGAATCCTCGTTGGAGATGAAACGGCAACATTGCCAAAGCGTCGGATGGCTCGTCAGGAGCCACCGAACCCGTTGTATCCCTGGGCACCGCAGAGCCCCTGGGATCTGTGTTGATCTCGTCCGCGTCGGACACGCGCATCGACAGCACCCGTCCGGTCCGCTTGGCGCGCCCCCGCCGGCCCAGACCCGGCAGTTGCGGCCCGTGGCGGTGGATGGCGAAGGTGGACATGGCCATGGATGTGGAGGGGTGCACGCTGCGTCTGCGTCAGGTGAACGGTGTTGGACGTTCCGTGGGGCGTTGGCGTGGCGCGCAGGGCAGGGCACCGATCGGGAAGCCGGTCAGGGCGCAAGCTGGACCGGCAGGGCCGTGGCCTGCAGTACCTCGCCATCGGCGCGGCGCTCGACGAAGGCGGCCACGCCCAGGTGCGCCGGGTTCCAGCCTCGATCGAGTTGCACGGTCGTGCGCAGCCGGCCCTGACCGGAGGCCAGCGCGATTGGCCCGAGCCAGCGCCGCACGACACGGGTGTGGTGCAGCGTGGCGCCGCGGTTTTCTCCGGCGCCGATCGATCGCGTCAAGTCGTCCTCGTACACCGCGACATACCCCAGCAGCTCGGGCTGCGGCCTGGCGCCCGGCGCGGGCGCGAAGCGGGCGTCGAGATTCAGCGTGCGCGCGCTCGGGCCGTCGAGCCGCAGGCTGATGCTCTCCTGCGCGACTTGCCGGGTGATGCTGCGCAGCGCGGCGCCGAAGGCCGAAGCCGAGTTCCAGTTGCGGAACTCGCGTCCGTTCACGAACACCTCGGGGGTGTAGACCAGTTGCGCATGGGCCAGGGCCGCAAGCTGGTTTTGCCGCAGCGCAAAGGCAGGCTGCGCGAAAATATCCTTCCAGCCCAGGCTGTCCCAGTAGCCCACATGAAAGGCCAGCGCCACGCTGCGCCCGGCCCGTGCCGGATTGGCCACCTCGCGCGCCAGCCAGCGGTCCGCCGGCGGGCAACTGCTGCAGCCTTCCGAGGTGTAGAGCTCAACCAGCGCGACGCGGTGTGCCGGGCTGGTCTGGCCGTAGGCGGCTGCCTGCACCTGGGGTGCCAGCGCGGCGCACGAGCCGGCAAGCGCGATGCTGCCGAGGGCTCCGCCTGCAATCCTCGCTAAACGCCTGGCCATGATGTCTCCGCAAACCCTGCCGGGTGTCCCGGCCTGCGAGCCGATCTCGCAGCGGGTTGCGGATGAGTCGTGCCAGTCAAGTCGGACTGACGCGCATTAACAATGAGTTACATCAATCCCGCCATTCGCTTTCGCCCTGGCGCGCCGTTCCACCCCGACTCAGCGCACCGTGGTGCTGCCGCTTTGCGTTTCGCCCAGATTGTCGAGCCAGCTTACGGTGACGCGGTCGCCGCGCTTGCCGCCCTTGAAGCTGAACTCGATGTAGGGGTTCTTGGCAATGGCGATGCCCCAGTCGCAGCGCATCACCAGCTTGTCGTTGTGGCTGCAGCGCACGGTCTGGATGTAGTGGGCGGGAATGACGTCGCCGTAGGGACTCGTCACCAGGCCGGTGTCTTCATCGTGGAACATCAGCGCGCGCACGACGACATCGTCGCCCTGCAGGAAGGCGCGCATGCGCATGGCGATCATGGTCATGATGACTCTCCTTGCTCGGTCGGGGCGATGCGGTCGAGGTCACGACTTCAGCCGCAACCGCCTACCGTGACCTTGATGAAGGTTCGGCTGAACAGCAGCTCCTTGCCGACGCGCGCCAGGGCGTAGACGTGTGAGCTCTGGGCCATCTTGATGCGCGTGGCCACCTTGGGCAGGGCGCCCGGTTCGAGGACAAAAAGTCCGACCAGAGCCACCGGATTTTTCGGCACGGCAATGCCCAGCATGTCGACCCCCGCGGCACTCGCCTGCACCTCCACCGGCACCGCCGCGCCGATCTCGGCGATGTTGGGGCCGACCACGCCGACCCCCTGACTCTGGCGCAAGCTCAGGCCCAGCAGCCGGGCGATGTCCTCCAGCCTGGTGGCCTTGAACAGGGCCTCGTTCCAGCCGGGTGCGTTGGAGGCCAGGGCTCGCGCCGGCAGCAGGCCGGAGCTGGCGAGCAGGCCGGTGGCGCCCGCGTGGGCGCTGAGTTGCAGGATCGTGCGACGATGCGGGTTCATGATGAATCTCCTCGATGCAGGTCCTCACGGGCCTGGATGGCGATGCCGCGTGGCATGCCGTGGCCGCGCACCGGCAGGGCAGACGGAGCTGGTTCGCTGCGCATCGCCCGTGCCACCGCGGCCAGGCTTTGCGGATGGATGCCCGCGGTGCGCTGCGCGGCATGGCACAGCGCACCGCGGAAACCGAGCAGGTCGGGCCCGATGGCGCGCAGCGCGGGAATGTCGGCCACGCGCAGCGAGCCGGCCAGGCCGCAATGCAGCCCATGCCGGTGCGCCAGGGCGACGAAGGTGGCGAGCTGCCGGGCATCGCGATGGCGCAGCAGGCTGCCGGTGTGCTTATCGGCGGTGTCCAGCATCACGCCATACCAGCCGGCGGCTGCCAGGCGCGGGACGAGGGTCTCGACGGCGTACCGGTGTCGGTCGTGCAGAAGTCGATCGGCCAACACCACGCCCACCAGCTTGTGGCGCGCACTGATCGCGGCCATGCCGTCAATGCAGGCGCCCAGCGTGGCGGCGGGGAACAGGCCGATCTTGACCAGATCCACCCCCGTGGCCGCCATGTCCAGCGCGGCGGCGCGCAGCACCAGCGGATCCATCGCCGTCAGGTCGCCCAGTGTGGCGCTGACCCGCGCGTGGCTCTGCCTCGCGACCTCGCCCACGCCTGGACGCGAGACCGTGGCGCGCTCATCGGCAGCCTCGACGATGCCCAGCACGGCCTGCATCGGCAGCGCTCCGAGTGCGCCGGCCTGCGGATTCTTGGCGTCGAGGATGTCGGCCCCCGCAGCAAGCGCGAGGCGCGCTTCGTCGGCATTGGTGACGCTGGCCAGCCAGCCGACGGACGTCATAGCGTGGTCTCCGCGGCGTCATGCTGCGCCCGGTAGGCGGCGATGCGCTGCATCAGCCAGGTCCAGGCTTCGCGCTCGCGCTCGCCGGCGGTCTTGTCCACCGCGATGCCGAGACCGTCGATCTCGTGCGCCAAGCGTTCGGCCGGCAGCAGGTGCAGGCGGCTGACCAGGATGCACGCTTCGATCACCGCCGCCTGGGCGCGGTTGAAGCCGGGAAAGGGCCGGTGCATGGTCACGGCCAGTTCGCGGCAGAAAAACCGCGGGCGCTGGGGATCGCCGTCGTCCACGCGCTCGACCTGCAATTCATGGTGGCTGAGGGCATCGGCCAGGCGTCCGCAGCGCACCTGCTCGCAGGGCAGTACCGGCCAGTCGCGCCGCCCGGTGAGGCAGCCGGCGTAGACCCGCACATCGTCGGTGTGGCTGATCGCGGCCTGGCCGAATGCACGCAAATGCTCCAGCGTGCGTGAGGGATGGAAGGGCGCGAGCACCACCAGGCCGTCCTCGTGCCGAAACCCCAGCGGTGCGATGTGCGTTGTGCCCTCCGGCATGGGTGTGGTGAGGATGGCCTCGTGGATGAAACTCATGATGCGACCTCCTTCTTGCGCCGCAAGGTGCTGCCGCTGGCGCGGTGGCGCAGCAGGTCTTCGGCGGGGGGCGGAACCATGCAGCCCCAGCGCAGTTCTTCGTCCTGCACATAGCGCTTGCCGAGTTGCCAGGCGATTTGCGCGCGGCTCAGTTCCACGCCGAGATAGAAGGCATGGGCGGCGTCGTCGTCCACGCCGAGATGGGGCCAGAGGGCGAAGGGGTCGGAGGCGGTGTGCAGGCCGTCGCGGTTGTAGGCGTGGATGCCCTCGCGGCTGACCTGGATACGGTAGTTCGGGTCTCGCACCGCAGCGGCCATGGCGGCGATCTGCTCCGCATCGAGGGGAAAGGGCTTGCGCTGGCGCAGGCCGAGCAGCGCGTCGCTGATGCCGCGAGGCAGGCTGCCGGCCTCGCGTGCGGCGTGCATCAGGCGGCGCGCGGCGTCGATCTCGCGCACCGCGCTGCGGCAATGCGGGCTGACCTGGGTGGTGAGCAGGGCGCCGATGTCGAGCTCGGCCATGACGCCCAGCAGCAGCGCATGCATGCCCGCGGTGTCGGCGTCGGTCAGCTCGGAAATATTGCCCACGCCCATGAGCATGCGGGCTTGCGGCGCGCGCCGGCGCAGCTCGTGGTAGCGCACCAGCGAGGCGGTGAAGCCAAAGGGAAGGGGCTCGAGGATGGGGTCGGCGAGGTAGGCGCGGCCGCGCGCGTCGAGCTGCTCCATGGCGGCCAGCAGGCTGTCGAGATCGGCCGGCTGGCGCGGAATCAGCACCGGGGTCGATGCCACTTCGTCGGCCAGATGCAGGCTGTCGAGGTTGAGCGAGAGCAGGTAGTCGGCTCCGGCGCGGCCTCCGCGCAGCAGTTCGGCGGTGTCCAGCGAGTCGACGCTGACGCGGTGGCCCGCGGCGTGCAGCGCCTGCACGGCGTCTTCCAGATGCGGGAAGGGTGTTTGCGGCAGGCAGCCGAGGTCGATGACATCGGCCCCGTCGCGGCGGTAGGCGTCGGCGGCGGCGACGATGGCGTCCAGCGCCATGTGCGGCGCTTCGGTGAGTTCGGCGAAAATGGTCACGGCGTGGCGCGACAAGTCGATGCGGCGCCTGGCGCGGCCGAAGAATTCGGGCAGATCCATCAGCTCGTCCGGGCCGCGTTCCACCGGAACGCCGAGCTTGTGCGCCACCGCGCCGAGATCGCCACGGCAGCGGCCCGGCACCAGAATGCGGTCGGCGCCCTGCGGGTCGGTCAGGCGGCGCTCGATCATCTCCGCCGTCATCAAGCCCGCCACCTGCAGGCCCAGATCGTGCACGCTCCACCGAAACCCGGCGTCGCCCATGCTGCTCAGCACGCGGCGCAACTGCGGCTCGGCCAGGTGGCCCGTCAGGAACAGGATGTGCTCAGGCATGACAGTCGCTGCCGAACGGCGGTTTGCAGCGCGTCCAGGTCGTCCACCACGGTGGTGAGCGCATAGGTGGCCAGACGCGCGGTGTTGTCCAGGTCGATGGCGCGGGGATAAAGCGTGACGGTACGCCCCGGCGCTTCGGTGATGACCGTGGGCTGGGTGTCGCAGGCGAACACGATGGCCGGAATGCGGCACTTGCCCGCCTGGGCGTAGAGGTTGGTCACCAGGGTGTCGGAAATGCCGGCCACGCACTTGGCCACGGTGTTCGAGGTGGCCGGGCCGACCACCAGCGTGTGGTAATGCCCGTCGTACAGGAACCCCACCGGCACGCTGCTGGCGGTGTGGTCCTGGTAGATGCGCAGACGCTCGCGCAGCGCGTCTTGTTTGTAGCCGTAATTGCCCAGGATCTCGGCGGCAGCGCGGGTGAGGAATAGGTCGACATCGTCCAGCGTCAGAATGAAGTCCAGCGTCTCGCGCAGCCAGTGGCCGGAGCCGGTCAGGCCCCAGGCCAGGCGTGGGTTGTCGGCGCGGCCAGGCTCTTGCGACGTGCTTGGGGGCTGCGGCATGGCATGGGCCTAATCCAGCACCACCTCATTGATCTGGATGGTGGGGATGAGGTTGGTGAAGTTGGGCAGGTCGGCCATGATCTGCTGCGCATGGGGGCCGAAGGCCTGCTCGAAGGCT
>JABEVE010000053.1 GCA_013044035.1 Burkholderiales bacterium | reverse complement strand
TAGGGCCTGTTCACTCCGGCCTGCCCGCAGCATTGCAAACTTGGCCTCGGGCGCTGCGACTGCAAGCCGCGACGCCCATCCGCAGGGGTCCGTCCGCTTGCAACGCTGTCATCAAACTTGGGTAAAGTCAGCGCATCACCGAGCACAAGCAAAGCTTGCAGCAGCCACAACCGTTCGAGGACGCCCTGATGCATTCACCCCTGCATGTGATTTTCTGGCGTCATGCCGAAGCCGAAGACTTCGACGCATGCGGCGATGTCGACGCGGACGCTCAGGCCGATCTGCGCCGCGCCCTCACCCGCCAGGGCCAACGCGACGCCAGCCGCGTGGCCGCATGGATCAAGGCCCATGTACCCAAACCCTGGGTGGTGTGCGCCAGTCCGGCGTTGCGTGCACGGCAGACGGCGATGGCGCTGGTGGATTACCCCGTGGACGAACCGCGCCTTGCGCCCGACCGCGGTGTGGACGATCTGTTGGCCGCGATCACCGCTCACGACGACGCCCACAACGCCCTGGTGCTGTGCGGCCACCAGCCCACCATCGGGCGCGCCGCCTTGCGCTGGCTCAGCGGTTGCGAGCGAGCCTTCAGCCTGCGCAAGAGCGGGCTCGTCTGGGTGGCTGAGCGCCAGCGCGACAGCAGTTCCGCCCGCGTGCTGCGTGCCTGCATCAGCGCCGATCTCCTGGATTGACGCGCGCTGACTGCGGCCTGTCCCGCGGCACGAGATTGGCGACCAGATGCGAAATCTGCAACCAACAATGTCTGCGCTGCGTGGAACCCCCCTTTCAGCGGTGGTCATCGATACGATGATGTAACCGTGCCGAGCAGGGCGCCTGCAGGGCGCTTCTCATCTACCCGACAGGTGAGCCACGCTCGCCCCGCAAGATTCAGTTGAGCATGCCGAGCAGACTCCTCGACGACGAAAGATCAGCCATGTCTTCCCTCCCCATGCAGCGCACAAATCCAGTGACGGGTGAACCGTCCGCCCTTGGATCGGGCGCCAGCCCTGCCGTGCCGACGACCCTGGACGTGGTGCGTGCCAGCGATTTGCCCTATGCCGATTTTCTCCAGCATTACCTGCGCGCAAACAGGCCGGTGGTCATCGACAACGCCGTGACCGCCTGGCCCGCGCTGCGGAAATGGACACCGCACTATTTCAAGCAGAACTTCGGGCAGCATCCAGTCCAGGTGTCCTACACCAAGCGCATGACCTTCGCTGATTTTGCCGATGCCGTGCTGGCCTCCAGTGAGCAGAGCCCCGGCCCTTATTTGTTTCGACTTTTTTTCCACGAGCATCTGCCCGAATTGCTGCCCGACCTCATCCCGCAGAATGTCTACGGCTTTCCGCTGCGCCACATCAGCCCACTCATGCCTGAACGCTGGAGGCGCCCCGACGGTTTTCTCAAGCTGCTGATGGGCGGCCCCGGCAGCAAATTTCCAGTGATGCACTACGACCTGGAGCACGCCCATGCGCAGATCACGGAAATCTACGGAGAAAAAGAGTATTACCTGTTTCCGCCCGAAGACACACCCTATCTCTACCCCTCGCCGGTGCAGCCCAACCTGTCGCAAATCGACCAGCCGCACAAGCCTGACCTGCAGCGCTTTCCGCGCGTCGCACAAGCCTCGCCGCACCACACCGTGCTCAAGCCGGGGCAGATGATTTTCATCCCCATGGGCTGGTGGCACGCAGCGCGGCCACTTTCCATTTCCATTTCGGTTTGCACCGCCATCTTGGACCGCTCGAACTGGCCTGGCTTCGTGCACGATGTCTGCGACAACAACACCCCGCAAGGTCGGCCATTCAAGCGCCTGCTCAAGCGCAGTTATCTGCAGAGCGCCGGTGCCGTGATGCATGCGATGGAAAATCTGCAAACAACCGCGCCAAACCTGGCGCGCGCCCTTGTTTTCCCGGCCAAGCTCGCACCCATTTCCGCAGAAGTCAGCCCTGAGCCTTCGGCACGACCGCTGAACATCCGCATACCCACCGCCTGAGGCGGCGAGACGCTGATTCCTGCGCTCATGCGCGATGCGATGCGCCGGCCCCGACAGGCTGGGCAAGTCGGTGAGCGACGCGTCTGCAACGTGTCATCACATCGTCATGTGACCATCATCGAACCGTCACATCCTGTTCGTATCCTATGGATAGGAACAGGAGTCATCGATGCACGATCACCGAGAAGTCGAGCCGGACCTACGGATCTTTCACGAGTCGGAATCACCCCAGGGGAAAAACCAGGCGCATGCCGGGCGCCGAGCTGTCGCAGGTGGAGAATATGCTGCCGACTGCACAGGACTGACCATGGCCTGGGCGCGCCAGCCACACGAGGTCCTCGAAGCCCAGCGGCTGCGCTGGAAAGTGTTCGCGGATGAGCTTGGGGCGCGCATCGCCACACCTTCACCCGGTTACGACATCGACATCTTCGACCCGTATTGCGATCACCTGCTGGTGCGCAACGCCGACAGCTTGTTGGTGGGGACTTACCGCGTGCTGCCGCCACACCAGGCCCAGCGCGTGGGTGGACTCTATTCAGAGACCGAGTTTGACATCACGCGTCTGGTGCACTTGCGCCCACGCCTGCTGGAACTGGGACGCTCCTGCGTGCGCCAGGGCTACCGCAGCGGCGCCGTCATCATGGCGTTGTGGGCTGGCCTGGCGCAGTACATGCGAAGCAACGGGCTGGACGCGATGATCGGCTGCGCCAGCGTGTCCATGCGCGACGGCGGGCATTACGCCGCCAGCCTCTGGGCACGGCTGCGCCAGACCCATCTCGCCGCGGTGGAGGATCACATGCAACCGCGCCTGCCTCTGCCGGTGGCCAGCCTGCGGCAAAATGTGCCAGCCGAAGCCCCGCCGCTGCTCAAAGGCTACCTGCGGGTGGGGGCCAGGATCTGCGGGGCGCCTGCCTGGGACCCGGACTTCAACACCGCAGACTTCCCCTTGCTGATGCGCCTGGCCGATGTGAACCCGCGCTACGCGCGCCATTTCCTGCATGCCCCCGACACCCGAGCGGGTCTGGCGGCGGTGTAGACATTACACCGTTGCAACGGTGTCGAGATGCAATTCGACCCCGGCACGCTGCCACTCGGCAACCTCCTGCTCAAGGCTGTACTGCGTCAGCGGCGAGGCCTTCAGCCAGCGGGCGCCGACCTCGATGCGCGCGCCCTGCACACCGCTCATGCCCGTGCCGGGCCGCAGCCGCAGACCGCCGGGTTCGACATCGTGACGGTTGCGTGCCATGAGCACGGCCAAGCGCAGCGCCAGCACGGCGCGCAGGTCGAGATTGATGGTGTCCAGGCCGCCGAGCTTCTTCAGTTTGCCACCATGGCTCAACACCATGTCGGCCATGGTCGCCTGCTCGCTGCGAGAAAAACCGGGCATGTCGGCATTGGCCACGATATAGGCTGAATGCTTGTGATACGCGCTGTGGGAAATGGACAGCCCCACCTCGTGCAGCGCTGCGGCCCAGCGCAATGTTTGCTGCTGAATCGAGGTCGCGTCCGGGTTGAGCTGCAGGAGCAAAGCCAGCGCCAGTTCCTCCACGCGCACGGCCTGTTTCACGTCCACGGCGTATCGCTGCATGAATTGCTGCACGGTGAGTTCGCGCATGTCCTGCTGCTGCTCCCGGCCGAGCAGGTCGTAGAGCACCCCGAGGCGCAAGCCGGCGTCGGTGGCTTCCATGTCCTTGATGCCAAGCTCCTCGAACACCCCGAGCATGATGGCGAGGCCACCGGGCGCCACGGGAATGCGGTCGGACTTGAGGCCGACCATCTTCAGGGTTTCAAGGTTGCCGGCACGCACATAGATTTTGCGCAGCTCGCGAAGGCCGGTGCGGGTGATGCCAAGAGATGGCCCATGCGGATTGAGTTGGTTGCCGACCAGGATGTCGGCCAGCGCACGCGCCGTGCCGCTGGAACCCACGGCGTTGGTCCAGCCGGTTTTGCGGAAGGCGCTTGCGATGATTTGCACCTCCCGCCGCGCGGCCAACTCGGCCGCCTTCATGCGCTGCTCATCCACCAGTCCGCCAGGGAAGAAGTCGCGGCTCATGGAGACGCAGCCGATGTAGAGCGACTCCATCAAACGCGGCTCGTGGCCCTGGCCGATGATGAACTCCGTGGAGCCGCCGCCGATGTCGACCACCAGCCGGTTGCCCGCCGCAGGCGCCACCGAGTGCGCCGCGCCGATGTACACCAGCCGCGCCTCCTCGCGTCCGGCGATGACTTCGATGGGAAACCCCAGCGCCGCTTGGGCACGCTCCAGAAAGACGTGCGCGTTCTTCGCCACGCGCACGGCGTTGGTGGCCACGGCGCGCACCCGCTCCGGCTGGAATTGGCGCAGGCGCTCGCCAAAGCGGCTGAGCGTGATCAGGGCGCGCTGTTGCGACTCTTCGGTCAGGTTCTTGTTGGCATCCAGCCCCGCCCCCAGGCGCACCGGTTCGCGCAGCGAATCCAACGGATAGATCTGTGCGCCGTGGCTGTTCTCGCTGGCCTTGCCCACCAGCATGCGAAAACTGTTGGAGCCGAGATCGACCGCTGCCAGGTGTTGGATGTTCAGGGACATGAGCGCGATTGGAATGCCGGACAATGACAGGCGTTTGAAACTGTCATGGTGATTTCACAAAACAGTGACATCCTAAGCGCTCGTTGATGGCTTTCGTTCCGCCCTACCAGCTTGTGCACAGCCCCCATCCATGTCCGACTATCTCGATCCACGACTGCTCAACCGCGAACTCGGCATTCTCGCCTTCAACCGCAGAGTGCTGGCCCAGGCCGAAGACCCCGACATTCCGCCCCTTGAGCGCCTGCGCTATCTGTGCATCGTCTCGTCGAACATGGATGAATTCTTCGAGACCCGCGTCGCGCAACTGCAGGATCTGCTGGAGCACGACAGCAACAGCATGACGCCCGACGGGCTGCGCGTGATCGATGCGCTGCAACTCGTCGCGGAGGAGGCGCACACCCTGGTCACCGAGAAGTACCGCGTGCTGCAACAAGGCATCTACCCGCTGCTGCAATCGGTGGGCATACGCTTCGTCACCAGCGGCGAATGGACGCCGGCGCAACAGTATTGGGCACGCAGCTATTTCGAGCGCGAAGTGTTGCCGGTGCTCACCCCCATCGGCCTCGATCCGGCCCACCCTTTCCCCAAGGTGCTGAACAAGAGTCTGAACTTCGCCGTGCTGCTCGACGGCACCGATGCCTTTGGCCGCAATGTCGACCTGGGCGTCATCCAGGCGCCGCGCGCCCTGCCCCGGGTTCTGGCCATGCCGCAGGAACTGGGCCAGCACCGCTACAGCTTCGTGTTGCTGTCGTCGCTGATGCAGGCTTTCGCCGGCGATTTGTTTAGGGGTCTGAGCGTTCTTGGTGTGCACCAGTTCCGCGTCACGCGCAACAGTGAGTTATTCGTCGACGATGACGAAATCACCAATCTGCGCACTGCCTTGCAGGGCGAACTGCGGGCCCGCCATTACGGCGACGCCGTGCGCCTGGAGGTTGCCGCCGGCTGCCCGCAGCCCCTGGTGGAGCGGCTGATGCGCGAGAACGGGCTCAAGCCTGAGGACTGCTATCCGGTGGACGGGCCGGTGAATCTGATGCGCCTGCAAACCGTCATCGACATGGTGGCCGAGCCGGCGCTGAAGTACATCCCGCACACACCGGCCCCCATCGCGCACTGGCCGGGGGCCGGTGCCGAGGTCTTCGATCACATTCGCGCCGCCGACGTGTTGCTGCACCATCCCTACGACGAGTTCGCCCCGGTGGTAGACCTGGTGCGTGCCGCCGCGCGCGACCCCGACGTCCTGGCCATCAAGCAGACCATTTACCGAGCCGGCCATAACTCGGCGCTGATGGAGGCGCTGATCGAAGGCGCCCGCAACGGTAAGGAAGTGACCGTGGTGCTGGAGTTGATGGCGCGGCTCGACGAGGAAACCAACATCAACTGGGCCGCGCGCCTGGAGGCCGAAGGCGCGCATGTGGTGTACGGCGTGGTGGGCTTCAAATGCCATGCCAAGATGCTGATGGTGGTGCGGCGCGAAAAACGCGGCCGGCGCGCGCCGCAGCTGTGCCGTTACGTGCATGTGAGCACCGGCAACTACCACATGCGCACCGCCAGCCTCTACACCGATTTCGGCCTGATGACGGCCGACGAGGCCATTTGCGCCGACGTCAACCAGGTGTTCCTGGAAATCACCGGCTCATCGCAATTCGAGCCACTCAAGCGTCTGTGGCAGTCGCCGTTCTCGCTCCTGGACAACCTGCTCAAAGCCATCCGCAACGAGGCCCGCATAGCCAGAACTGGCCAGCGGGCGCGCATCTGGGCGCGCGTGAATGCACTGCTGGAGCCCACGGTCATCGAGGCGTTGTACAAGGCTTCGCAAGCCGGCGTTGAAATTCGCCTGCTGGTGCGTGGGCCTTGCATGCTGCGACCCGGCGTGCCGGGACTGTCGGAAACCATTCGCGTGCGCTCCATCATTGGCCGCTTCCTGGAGCATTCGCGGGTGTTCTATTTTTTCAACGGCGGCAAGGAAGACGTGTGGATTTCATCGGCCGACTGGATGGAACGCAACCTGTTCCGCCGGGTCGAAATCGCCACCCCTGTGCTGGCCCCCAAGGCCAAGCTCAAGGTCATCGCCGAAGGTTTGAAGGTGCACTGGTCATGCCCGGGCAACGCCTGGGACATGAATGCGCAGGGCTTGTGGAAACGTCCGCGCGGAGGTCGCACGGGCCGTGGCAGTCATCAGGCGCTGATCGATTCGCGGTCGGCCTGAGGCGCGTCCGACGCCCCTGTGGCCTGAACCGGCTTGGCCAAGTCCAGACGCGCCAGTGGGAAACGCACGCTGAATGTGCTGCCCAGCCCGGGTTGGCTGCTGATGCGCAGTTCGGACTGATGCCGCAACAACGCATGCTTGACGATAGCCAGCCCCAGCCCGGTGCCGCCGGATTCACGCGAGCGCCCACGGTCCACGCGGTAGAAGCGCTCGGTCAAGCGAGGAATATGCTCCGGCGCAATGCCGATGCCCGTGTCGCTGACGCTGAACTCGGCACAGGGGTCGCCGTCATCCGGATGCAGCACGCGCCAAGTGATGCGCACCTCGCCACCCGGGGGGGTGTAGCGCACGGCGTTGCTCACCAAATTGCCGAACGCGCTGGTGAGCTCGGTGCGTGCGCCGCACAAACCGCCTGCGTCGGCACTGGCCTCGATGCGATGGCGCTCGGCCGACAGCGCGCGCGCGTCGGCCGCAAGCCGCTCGACCATCTGTCGCATGTCCATGCGCTCCTCGGCCGGTTGATGCGGGTCGCCTTCCAAGTGAGCCAGGGTCAGCAGATCGTCGACCAGATGGCGCATGCGATCGGACTGCTCTTGCATCAGCCCGAGAACGTGGTTGCGCTCCGCGGTTGAAAATTCCAGGGTACGCAGAGATTCGACAAAACCGGCAATGACGGTGAGCGGCGTCTTGATCTCGTGCGAGACGTTGGCGACGAAGTCGCGCCGCATGGCCTCGGTGCGCTCGACCTGGGTGACGTCGCGTGACAGCAGCAACTTTTCGCCCTCGCCGTAGGGAATGATCTGCACACTCAGCAGCAAGGGACCATAGCTGCCGTTGCGACGCATCAGCAACGGCTCGTCGAAGCGCTTGGAGCCCATGTAGGCAAAGAACTCGGGGTTGCGGATCAGGTGCACGGCATGCTGGCGCAGGTCACGCTTGGGATCCAGGCCGAAATGTGCTGCCGCGGTATCGTTGCACCAGTCGATCTGGTCGCTGGCGTCCATCAGGATCACGCCGTTGGGCGAAGCCTGCAGCGCCTCGATGAAGCGCTTGAGTTTGTCTTCCTCGTGCGCCACGCGTGTCTCCCACAGGCGCAACTGACGTGCGGCGCGATAGAGCATTTCGGCCCAGACGCCACGTGCCGTGGGAATGTTGTCATGCCGCGGCCATTTCAACCAGGCGAGGACACGAAGCTGCGCGGCGGTATCGGCGCCGATCACCACCAGCGCCACGGCGCAGGCTACGAACGCCGCGGGCAAGGGGCCGAACCACCAGCCGACGAGACCTGCGCTCACCAGCATCAGGGCGATCACACCGATCAAACGGAAGAGGACGGCGCGCATGATGATTGGACGGGATGGCGGAACAAGCAACGGGGGATGCGAGGAAAGTGGCGGACTGCGCCCGGGGCTGGTCGGATGCATCCTGCGGTGTGGCACTGCAAACGCGCAGCGGCGTCTCAGATACCGGCCGACTCAGCAGCTTCAGGCCCCTGGGGCGAGTTGCAGCGCAGGCGCATT
Source organism: Burkholderiales bacterium (assembly GCA_013044035.1). Lineage (GTDB taxonomy): Bacteria > Pseudomonadota > Gammaproteobacteria > Burkholderiales > Burkholderiaceae_C > Thiomonas_A. The sequence continues at coordinate 74,880 of JABEVE010000053.1, read as the reverse complement.
TTGCCGCAACGTGAAGCGATAGCCGGCGCCGCGCACGGTCTCCACCAACTCTGCGCAATGCACGGGAGCCAGGGCTTCACGCAGGCGTTTGATATGCACGTCCACCGTACGCTCCTCGATGAAGACATGGTCACCCCAAACCTTGTCGAGCAGGGAGCCTCGGCTATGCACGCGCTCCGGGTGGGTCATCAGGAAGTGCAGTAACTTGAACTCGGTCGGCCCCAGGCGCAAGTCCATCTCACCCGCGCCTTCAGAGAAGGTGACGCGGCGTGTGGACGGGTCCATCGCCAGGCCGCCAGCACGCACCGGCTCGTCGGTCAACTGGGGCGAGCGCCGGCGCAGCACCGAGCGGATGCGGGCCAGCAACTCTTTGGGAGAGAACGGTTTCGTGATGTAGTCGTCAGCGCCCGCGTCGAGCCCGGCAATGGTGTCAGCCTCTTCGCTGCGCGCGGTCAGCAGGATGAGTGGGATGCTGCGGGTGCGGGCACCCTGGCGCAACTCCCGCGCCAGGGCCAGGCCGGACATGCCGGGCAGCATCCAGTCGATGAGCATGACGTCGGGCAGGATGTCTCGAATCAGGCGCAGGGCCTCTTCGGCGCTGCCGGCCAGAATCGGGCAGTGCCCTGCATGGCGCAGGTTGACCGCCAGCAGTTCGGCAATGGCTGGTTCATCTTCGACGACGAGAATATTGCTGGCCATGGTCATGTTCAGAGTGAACTGGCCACCTCGTTGAAGGCGTCCTTGTTGTGGCGCACATCGGTGCCACGCACCACGTAGATGACGAACTCGGCGATGTTCTTGGCGTGGTCGCCGATGCGCTCGATGGCCTTGGCGATGAACACCAGATCCAGACTGGCCGAGATGTTGCGCGGGTCTTCCATCACGTAGGTGATGAGCTTGCGCATGAACGAGTCGAACTCGTCATCGATGGCGGTGTCGCCATGCACGATTTCCACCGCGGCCTTTTCGTCCAACCGGGCGAAGGCATCGAGCGCCTTGCGAATCTGGGCGATGGCCAGATCGGATTCGCGGGTGATTTCATTGAACGAGATGCCGAGGTTGGAGCCGGATTCGATCAGGTCGCGCGCCATGCGGGCGATGCGGTCCGCCTCGTCGCCGACACGCTCCAGGTTGGTGATGGTCTTGGAGATGGCCATCAACAGGCGCAGGTCGCGCGCCGTGGGCTGGCGCTTGGCGATGATCTGGGTGACATCGGCGTCGATCTCCACCTCCATCTGGTTCACACGCTTCTCGTTGAGCAGCACGCCGCGCGCCGCCTCGACGTCAAAGTGGCGCAGGGCGTACACCGCCTGCGCGATTTGCGATTCAACCAAGCCGCCCATTTCCAGCACCTGCGTGGAAATGGCACTGATCTCGGCATCGAACTGCGTGGAAATGTGCTTGTCACCCATGGTTGCTCTCCGCATCAGCCGAATCGGCCGGTGATGTAATCCTCGGTTTCCTGGCGCCTGGGCTTGAGGAAGATTTGATTGGTGTCGCCAAACTCGACCATCTCACCCAGATACATGTACGCGGTGTAGTCCGACACCCGGGCTGCCTGCTGCATGTTGTGGGTGACGATGACGACCGTATAGTCTTTCTTCAACTCAGTCACCAATTCCTCCACCTTGGCCGTGGAAATGGGATCGAGTGCCGAGGTGGGTTCGTCGAGCAGCAGCACCTCGGGTTTGATGGCAATACCTCGCGCAATGCACAGACGCTGCTGCTGTCCGCCGGACAGGCTCATGCCGTTCTGCTGCAACTTGTCCTTCACTTCATCCCACAAACCAGCGTTCTTCAGGCTGGCTTCCACGCGTTCGTCCATTTCAGCGCGACTGAGTTTTTCATAGAGACGGACACCGAACGCGATGTTCTCGTAGATCGACATGGGGAACGGTGTGGGTTTCTGGAACACCATGCCAATCTTGGCGCGAATCAGTGAGACATTCTTTTTCGATGCCAGAATATTTTCGCCGTCGATATTGATCTCACCCTCTGCACGCTGGTCGGGGTACAACTCGTACATGCGATTGAACATACGCAGCAATGTGGATTTGCCGCAGCCCGATGGGCCGATGAAAGCCGTCACCTGATTCTGGGGAATGTCGAGACTCACATCTTTGATCGCTTGGAACTTCCCATAGTAGAAATTCAGATTGCGGGTCTTGATCTTGATCGCCTGATCGCTCAACTCAGCGGGTTTCGCTTTTTCAGGCTTGGTGATGGCAAGGGACGTTTGCATGTTGGTGCATGGAGTATGAATGACGCGGCGCTCAGACTTTCGGCCCGCCTCGATTAAGGAGCCAGCGGGAACTAAAGCTCAACAGCAAGATAAACACCACGGCAACAAGCGCCCCGGCCCAGGCCATTTGCTGCCAGTTGGCGTAAGGGCTCATGGCGAACTGAAAAATCACGATGGGTAAATTCGCCATCGGATGACTGAGATCGAGGCTGAAATACTGATTGTTCAGCGCCGTAAACAGCAAGGGCGCCGTTTCGCCACTGATGCGCGCAATGCCCAGGATGATCCCTGTGAGAATGCCTGTGGACGCGGCTTTCCAGGTAATCTTGGTCACCATTTTCCAATAGGGCGTTCCCAGCGCAATCGCGGCCTCGCGCAACGAGCCGGGAACCAGGCGGAGCATCTCGTCGGTTGTGCGCACGACCACCGGAATAAGGATCAGGGCCAGCGCCACGCCACCGGAAAAGGCCGAAAAGTGTCCCAAAGGATCGACCAGAATGGCGTAAGCGAAAAGGCCGATGACGATGGAGGGTGCACTCAGCAAGATGTCGTTGAGAAAGCGCACGATGGCACCCAGCTTGTGCTTGACAGCGAATTCACCAAGCCAGGTGCCGGCCAACACGCCGATCGGCGTGCCGATCGCGACAGCGATCACCAGCAGCAGCAGGCTGCCAACGAAAGCGTTGCGCAGACCGCCACCCGTGCCACCGGGCGGCGGCGTGTCTTGGGTGAAAAGCTGCAGATTCAGTGCTGGCAAGCCATAGCGCAAAGTCGTCCAGAGAATCCAGACCACCCAGAACACACCGAAGATGGTCATGAGCACGGCAATTGTCATATTGATCCAGTTGATCAACTGACGGCGAGCATAAAGCGACATCATGATTTCTTGCCCTCAAAACTGGATTCCAGACGCAAGAGTAAAAGTTTCGCCAGCGCGAGGACGATGAAGGTAATGACGAAAAGGATCAGACCGAGCGCCAGCAAAGAGGATTTGTACAAACTCGTCGTGGCCTCGGTGAATTCGTTGGCGATGACCGAAGCGATCGAACTGCCAGGCATCAGAAGACTGGCACTCAGATTGTTCGCGTTGCCTATGATGAAGGTCACCGCCATGGTCTCACCCAAAGCACGGCCGAGGCCCAGAAAAATGCCGCCCGTCACCGCTGTGCGGGTGAAGGGGAGAATGACGTGACGCGCGACCTCCCAGGTCGTCGACCCCAGCGCGTAGGCAGACTCTTTCAACGCTGCAGGTGTGATGAGGAACACGTCGCGCATGATCGAGGCGATGAAGGGGATGATCATGATGGCCAGCACAATGCCAGCAGAGAGCATGCCGATACCCATGGGAGGCCCCTGGAACAGCATGCCGACGCCGGGAATAGCACCCAGATGGTCGTTGATCCAGGGCTCGATCTGGGCGAAGCGCGGCGCGAATACAAGCAGCCCCCACATGCCGTAGATGATGCTGGGAATGGCCGCCAACAGTTCAATGACCGCCGAAATCGGGCCACGCAGCCAGCGTGGCGACAGTTCGGAAATGAACAGCGCGATACCGAAGCTCACAGGTACGGCGATGACCATGGCGATCGCCGAACTCACCAACGTACCGATGATGAAGACCAAGGCGCCATACTGATTGGTGACTGGGTCCCAGGTGCTGGTGACGAGGAATTTCCAGCCGAAGGTGTGCAACGCCTGCCAACCTTCGACGATCAGAGAAACCATGACGGCAACCAACGTGGCTGCCACAACGAATGCGATGAAACCCGTGCCTTTGCGGAACAAAAAATCCGCGGTAGAAGAACTCGCCTTCCCCGCGGATTTCTGCTCCGAAGCTGCAACCAATTCAAGCTGTTCGCTTGCCACAACCTCGGAGCCGTTCATATTGAGCTTCTTTCGAATCCATCAGATACCCAGATTTTTTTTCCAGTAGGCCTTGATCGTGTTGACCGTGGTCGGGGGCAGCGGGCCGAAGGCAATCGATTCTGCCATTTTTTGGCCATTCTCGAAGCCCCAGAGAAAGAACTTGGTGACTTCCTCGTTCGTGGCCTTGGGCGCCTTTTTGCTCAGGATCTGCCAGGTACAACCAGAGATCGGCCAAGTGTCTGGGCCGGTGTGGTCGGTGAGGATCACATAGAAATCTTGGGCCTTGTTGAAGTCGACATGGGCTGCGGCATCCTGAAAGCCCTTGAGGCTGGGGCTGACGACTTTGCCATCGCGGTTAATCATGCGGGCATAGTTCATCTTGTTTTCCAGGATGTAGGCGTACTCGACATAACCAATCGAACCTGGAATGCGTTGCACATAAGCAGCGACGCCTTCATTGCCCTTGCCGCCGACACCAACCGGCCAGTTCAGCGAGGTGTTTGCGCCGACTTTTTCCTTCCATTCGGGGCTCACCTTCGATAGATAGTCAGCAAACGTGAACGTAGTGCCCGAGCCGTCTGAACGGTGCACCACAGTGATGGCCATATCTGGCAATTTCACACCGGGGTTGAGTTTTTCGAGGGCCGGATCATTCCATTTTTTGATCTTGCCCAGGAAGATATCGGCGACGACAGGGCCACTCAGAATCAGTTCACCCGGTTTGACACCAGGCAGGTTCATCACCAGGTCTTCGCCCGCCACTGCAGTCGGAAACTGGATCAACCCAGCTTTTTCCAGGTCTTCGGGCTTCAAGGGCATGTCACTGGCGCCAAAAGCCACAGTGCCCGCCTTGATCTGGGCGATGCCACCACCGGAACCGATACCTTGATAGTTGACTTGGATGCCGGTCTGTTTTTCATAGGCAGTAGACCACTTGACCACCAGCGGATAGACCCAAGTGCTTCCCGCACCTGTCAGATTCACACCAGCGAAAGCTGTGGTCATCAGGCTAGCGGCGACCGCACCTGACACGGCAACAGCAACTGCAGCTTTGGCAAACAATCGACGATTTAATTTCATGAGTCACTCTCCTAGGGATAGATTCGGCGTGGTTTTTTGCCACGATGACCATCCTAGGCATGCATTGTGACAATCATATGACGGTCATGGGTGCTTTCGGCCTCACTATGGGCGTAGCGAGTCCGCGAGTTCTCGCGCTGTCTGCTCGCCAACTTGCGCATCGGCATGTTCAACCATGATGCGCAGCACCGGCTCGGTGCCGCTCGGACGTATGAGGACACGGCCGCAGCCGTTGAGGCTGCCTTCCGCGGCGGCCCGGGCTTGGGCAAAACCTGGATGCGTCTTCCAGTCCAGGCCTGGCGGGAGTTGGACATTGAGCAAAGTCTGCGGATACAGGCTCACCGCGACGAGTTGCCCGGCCAGACTCTTGCCGGTGCGCACCACCAATTCCAGCATTTGCAGGGCGGCGACGACGCCGTCGCCCGTCGTGTGGCGGTCCAGAAGCAGGATGTGCCCGGACCCCTCTCCACCGAGTTGCCAACCGCGTGCCAGCAGTTCCTCCAGCACATAGCGGTCGCCCACTGCGGCACGCACGAACTCCAGCCCTTGCGCCTTGATCGCCTGCTCCACGGCGAGGTTGGTCATGAGCGTGCCGACGACCCCCGCAGGCCTGCGGTCGGCCGCCAGCAGATAGAGCAACTCGTCGCCATTGAACAACCGGCCATGCGCGTCGACGATCTGCAGGCGATCGGCGTCGCCATCGAGAGCGATGCCATAGTCGGCACGATGCGTCTCGACGGCGCGGATCAAGGCATCCGGCGCCGTGGCGCCGACGTCCTTGTTGATGTTGAAACCATCGGGCTGAACGCCGATGGAAATCACCTCGGCCCCAAGCTCGTGAAATACCGCCGGGGCAATGTGATAGGCCGCGCCATGGGCACAGTCCACCACCAGACGCAGACCTCTCAAAGTCAGGTGGTTGGGAAATGTGCTTTTGCAAAACTCGATGTAGCGCCCCGCCGCATCGTCCAGCCGGCGCGCTTTCCCGAGTTGCTCGGAAGGCACGCAACCCTCGGCGACTGGCAGTTCCGCTTCGACTTCCAATTCCCAGGCGTCGGGCAGTTTGCTGCCGCCGGCAGAAAAAAATTTGATGCCATTGTCGGCAAACGGGTTGTGCGAGGCACTGATGACCACGCCCAGATCCAGCCGCAGTGCCCGTGTGAGGTAGGCCACGCCGGGCGTGGGCAGTGGCCCGACCAGCACCACGTCACAGCCAGCGGCCGAGAAGCCGCATTCCAGCGCCGCCTCGAGCATGTAGCCGGAGACGCGGGTATCTTTGCCGATCAGCACCACCGGGCGCTCCACACCATGCCGGCGCAGCACGCGCCCAGCAGCCTGGCCCAGGCGCAAGCCGAATTCGGGGACGATGGGGCTCTTGCCCACGCGTCCGCGCACACCGTCGGTTCCGAAATACTGTCTGCTCATCTGGATTGCGCCGCGAGAAGGTTGTCACACTGTAGACATGGGGCCGGATTTTGCCAAACCGCGATTGCGGGATGAGGAGCGGCCGCCCTCATCCGCGCATGGCTGTCCACACTTTCAAGGCGTCGGCGGTGGCGGCAACGTCGTGCACGCGGACGATGCGCGCACCCGCGGCGACGCATGCCAATGCCGCGGCAAGACTGCCTGGAAGGCGCTCGGCTACCGGGCGTCCGGACGTGCCGCCGATCATGGATTTGCGCGAGACGCCCACCAGGACTGGGTAGCCACATGACGTCAGCATCTCGAGTCCCCGAGCCAGGCTCATGTTGTGCGCGAGAGACTTGCCAAAACCAAAACCTGGGTCGAGACAAAGACGCGCTGCGGGAATACCCAACGCCAGCAGATCGGCAACGCGTTGCAGCAGAAAGCTCCGGACCTCTGCGATCACGTCGCCATACTGAGGTTGGAGTTGCATGGTGCCGGGCTCTCCCTGCATGTGCATGAGGCAGATGCCGGCCTGCGAAGCTAAGGCTACGGCTTGCGCCCCAGGCATGCGCAAGGCATACACATCATTGATGATGTCCACGCCCAGGTCGAGCGCGCGTCGCATGGTTTGCGGCCTGTAGCTGTCGACCGACACCGGCACGCCCCACAAGACGGCTTCGCGCAGCACCGGCTCAATGCGTGCCCACTCGGTGTCGGCATCCACAGGGATCGATCCGGGACGCGTGGACTCACCGCCGATGTCGAGGATGTCGGCGCCCTCCTCCAGCAACCTGCCTGCATGACCGATGGCCAAGCGTACGTCGCTGTGCTGGCCGCCGTCGGAAAACGAGTCGGGCGTGACGTTGACGATGCCCATCACCAATGGGCGAGAAAGCGCCAATTGAAATCGACCCGCCAACCAGTGTTGAAGCATGCAATCTCGATGGTGGCGTGGTTGGGTTACCGATGAAAAAACGGCCCGGTGACCGGGCCGTTGCATTGAAGGAGCGACTCAGGCGGCCGATGCAGATGGCGCATCAGCAGACAAGCCGCTGGGCCGCCCTGCGGCCGGCGGCTGCTGACCCGTCGTGGTGGCGCCGGGTGGTTTGGGCGCGCGTGGCGGGCGGCCCGACATGATGTCCTCGATCTGGTCGGAGTCGATGGTTTCCCACTCCAGCAAGGCTTGGGCCATCACGTGGATCTTGTCCTTGTTGTCTTCGATCAGCTTGCGTGCCAAGACGTACTGCTCATCGATGATGCGGCGGATCTCACCATCGACTTTTTGCATGGTCTGCTCGGACACATGCGTGGTCTTGGTGATGGAGCGGCCAATGAACACCTCGCCTTCATTCTCGGCATAGACCATCGGACCAAGGGAGTCGGACATGCCGTAGCGCGTCACCATGTCGCGCGCCAGTTGCGTGGCACGCTCGAAGTCGTTCGAAGCGCCGGTGGTCATTTGATTCATGAACACCTCCTCGGCGATGCGCCCACCGAACAGCACCGAGATCATGCTGAGAATGCGCTCACGGTCCATGCTGTAGCGATCGTTCTCCGGCAACTGCATGGTCAGCCCCAGGGCGCGGCCGCGTGGAATGATGGTGACCTTGTGCACCGGGTCAGTCTTGGGCATCAACCTGGCGACCAGGGCATGTCCGGATTCGTGATAAGCCGTGTTGCGTCGCTCGTCCTCGGGCATGACCATGCCTTTGCGCTCGGCGCCCATCATGATCTTGTCCTTGGCACGCTCAAAGTCTTCCATTTCGACCAACCGGCCACTGCGGCGGGCGGCAAACAGCGAGGCTTCGTTCACCAGATTGGCCAGATCGGCACCGGAGAAGCCTGGCGTGCCACGGGCAAGGATGTCGGCACGTACATCGGGGCCGATCGGGGCCTTGCGCATGTGCACGATCAGGATTTGCTCACGACCACGAATGTCCGGAAGCTGCACGTATACCTGGCGGTCGAATCGACCTGGACGCAGCAACGCCGGATCGAGAATGTCGGGCCGGTTGGTGGCAGCGATCACGATGACACCGAGATTGGTATCGAAACCGTCCATCTCGACCAGCATCTGGTTGAGGGTCTGCTCGCGCTCGTCGTTGCCACCGCCCAGCCCCGCCCCACGATGCCGCCCGACGGCGTCGATTTCGTCGATGAAGATGATGCAGGGCGCATGCTTCTTCGCCGTCTCGAACATGTCACGCACGCGCGATGCGCCCACGCCCACGAACATTTCGACGAAGTCGGAGCCAGAGATGGAAAAGAAGGGGACCTTGGCCTCGCCGGCCACGCTCTTGGCCAGCAAAGTCTTGCCGGTACCGGGAGGGCCAACGAGCAGGACACCGCGTGGAATACGCCCACCCAGTTTCTGGAATTTTTGCGGATCCTTGAGGAAATCGACCAATTCCTTGACTTCTTCCTTCGCCTCGTCGCAGCCCGCCACATCGGCAAAGGTCACCGTATTGCTGGATTCGTCGAGCAGACGAGCCTTGGATTTGCCGAAACTGAACGCACCCCCACGGCCGCCTCCTTGCATCTGACGCATGAAGTAGACCCAGACGCCGATGAGCAGCAGCATGGGGAACCAGGAGATCAGGATTTGCATCAGGAACGACTGCTCCTCGCGCGGCGCACCGGTCACCTGCACGCCATCCTTGATCAGGTCGCCGACCATCCACAAGTCACCGGGTGAGGTCAGGGCATAGCGCCGGCCTTCGGTCGTTGTCACATCCAGGGTGCCACTCTGGTGGACGATCACCTTTTTCACGCGGCCTTGCTTGGCCTCTTGCATGAACTGGGTGTAACTCACGGAGTCCGTTGGTGCCGCCCGGTCGAATTGCTTGAACACCGTGAACAGCACCAAGCCAATCACCAGCCAGATTGCAACTTTGGAAAACCATTGATTGTTCAAAACAGACTCCTGGAGGCTCCGGCGTGGAGCTAACGCTTGAATCGCACCACACCTAATCTGAGTCCAATTCTAGGTGAATCAAGTCTTGACTCCCTCTTTTCTACGAGTAGGCCCACAAGACCGAAGGAAATTTTTAGCCAATAACTATGAAAATTACCAAGGCCATAGTTTAAATGGGAGTCGGCACTGCAATTTTCGGATCCCTACCCAAGATGAACACCTCAGCCGAGCGGTCTCGCGATGCCTTGGGTTTGATCGCCTTCACGGTTTTGAATTGCAACTTGAAGCGGTTGACGATCTGACTGAAATAGCCGGTGTGAAAGCTCTTGATCAGCATCACACCATCCTCGCTCAGCCAGTTGCGCGCAAAGTCGAGCGCAAGATCGGCGAGGTGTTCGATGCGCGCAGCGTCGGCTGAGGCGATGCCCGAAAGATTGGGGGCCATATCCGACAGCAAAACATTCACTCGTCTGCCCTGCAGCGCCGCTTCGAGTCGTGCAAGCACATCGGCTTCGCGAAAATCCCCTTGGATGAACTGCACGCCAGTCACCGGCTCCATGGGCAACAAATCCAGCGCAAGGACCGTCCCTCGCAGGCCACCCTCGGGACTGGCCAGTTTGCGACTCAGATATTGGGACCAGGCTCCGGGCGCGCTGCCAAGATCCACCACGACATGGCCGGGCATCACCAAGCTGTTGTCCTCGTCGATTTCCTGCAATTTGTACACAGCGCGCGAGCGGTAGTTGTCTTTTTGCGCCCGCTTGACGAACGGGTCATGCAAGTGCTCGTTCAACCAAGCTTTCTTGAAACGATTTTTTTTCATGAGAACAGGGATTTCATCGGGACGATTTGAAATTGCGGAGGGCGCAATCGGCAGAAGACGGATAATTCAGGCATGACCACATTGCACCTCACCCCAGCCGACCGCAGCACCAAACGCGCCCAGGCCCATCCGCTCAAACCGACCGTGTTGATCGGCGACCAGGGTCTGACCGATGCCGTCATGGCCGAAATTGATCGCGCCCTGTCGTCCCACGGACTGATCAAGGTGCGCATGGCCTTGGATGATCGCGTGGCTCGTGCTGAAGGCATGGAGCGCATTTGTGAAGCTCTGGGCGCTGCGCCGGTGCAAAGCATCGGCAAGATTCTGGTGCTGTTCCGGCCCATTCCGCTTGAACGCGACGACGCATCAACAGGAAAAACCAAGGGCGCAGGGCCCAAGCAGGTGAAAGTCGTTGTGCCCTCGACCAGCCCGACCCACCGCGCCCGCATCAAACGCGTCACCGTTCTGGGCAACGAGCGGCTGACGGCCACGGGCAAAGTCAAGCGCGCCAAACCACGTCAATCCAGCATCAAGAAAATTCGGCTGGGCTGAAGCCATGCACGCAAGCCGCCAGAACCAAAGGCTCAGGGCACGGCTCACCGTTCAGTTGCGGCCGGCAACATCCAGGCATATGCAGACACGCACACTGCCTGCAACAAATAGACCAAACTTGCAGCCGCATGCCAACTGCCGGCATTGGCTGCGTGGTTGACGGCGGCTTGAATCAGGTTGGGCACAACGCCGAACTCGCCCAGCACAGCAAAGAAAATGCCGCCAAGAACCAGAAAAAAAGGCTTTGCCGCCGAGAGTGGCTTGGCGTGACGACGCTCCAACAAAGCCAGCGCGAGGCCGAGCATCAGCGCGGCAAGAGTCATGAGATAGAACATACGACTGGCCACCATGGCGGCCACCATCTTGTCCGGCACGATGGCAAAAGCCGTCGGCGCGCCGATCAGGCCAACGGCTGCCAAGCCGCCAAGCCACAAGGCGGCAAGCAAGAAGCGCAGTCGCAAGTGCAGGAGCGCACTCACGCGTATTTCACCTTGACGACCTCGTAGCCACGCACCCCCCCCGGCGCCATGACCTGGGCGATGTCGCCCTCCTCCTTGCCGATGAGTGCACGGGCAATGGGTGAACTCACGGAAATCATGCCCAGCTTCAAGTCGGCCTCATCGTCACCGACGATCTGGTAGACCACGACATCACCACTTTCCTCGTCCGACAACTCCACGGTGGCACCGAACACGACCCGACCTTCGGCATGCAGTTCGGCGGGATCGATGATCTGCGCCGACGACAGCTTGGTTTCCAGCTCGGCAATTCGGCCTTCGATAAAGCCCTGGCGATCCTTCGCCGCTTCGTACTCGGCGTTTTCCGACAAATCGCCTTGCGCCCTTGCCTCGGCAATGGCCTGAATGACGGCATGACGCTCAACGGATTTGAGGCGCTGCAGTTCAGCCTTGAGTTTTTCCGCGCCGCGGCGGGTCATGGGTGTGGACATGAAAAATGATCCAGTGATGGCATTTCAAAAAAAACGCCGCAGCAGCGCACTGCCACGGCGATTCATCGATCTATCTGCTCAGTGTGCCAAACGCAGCGACTGATGTAAAGCCTGCAGCGGATAGACCTCAAACTGCCGTAGGCACTTCATCCCCTCCACGGCAGCTTCGGCCCCTGCGATGGTGGTGAAGGTGGCCACACGGCTGGCCAGGGCGGTGATGCGGATGGCACGGGAATCGGCAATCGCGTTGCGTCGCTCCTCCACCGTGTTGACCACCAGCACGATGTCGCCGTTCTTCATCATGTCGACGACATTGGGTCGGCCTTCGGTGACCTTGTTGACCACGTCCACCGGTAAGCCAGCCGCCGCCAAGGAAGCCGCCGTGCCGCGCGTGGCCGTGAGCAGGAAGCCCATGGCCACCAACTCGCGCGCGACATCCACCATGCGCGCCTTGTCGTTGTTCTTGACGGACAGGAACACCTTGGCGCTGCCGGGAACGCCCACCTCCGGCAAGCGTGAGCCCGCGGCAATTTGCGATTTGACGAAAGCCTCGCCAAAGCTGCGGCCCACTCCCATCACCTCGCCGGTGGATTTCATTTCGGGACCGAGTATGGGATCGACCCCGGGGAATTTGACGAATGGGAAAACCGCCTCTTTCACACTGAAGTAGTCGGGTACGACCTCAGCAGGAATGCGTTGCCCCGCCAGGGTCTGGCCGACCATGCAGCGCGCGGCGATCTTGGCCAGTTGCAGGCCGGTGGCCTTGGAGACGAAGGGAACGGTGCGGGAAGCGCGGGGGTTGACCTCCAGCACGAAGATGCGATCCTCGCCACCGTCTTGCTGAATCGCAAACTGCACGTTCATCAAACCCACCACATGCAGCCCATGTGCCATGGCCACGGTCTGGCGCTTGAGCTCGGCGATGGTGGCAGCCGACAGCGAATAGGGTGGCAGCGAGCAGGCCGAATCGCCCGAGTGCACCCCAGCCTGCTCGATATGTTCCATGACACCGGCAACGAACACGTCATGGCCATCGCAAATGGCATCGACATCGCATTCGATGGCATCGTTGAGAAAGCGGTCGAGCAGCACGGGCGAGTCGTGCGACACCTTGACGGCCTCGCGCATGTAACGCTCGAGATCGCGTTGCTCGTGCACGATGTCCATCGCCCGTCCACCCAGCACATAGCTGGGGCGTACCACCAGTGGATAGCCGATGTCCTCGGCCCTGGCGATGGCCTCCGCCTCGGAGCGTGCGGTGCGGTTGGCTGGTTGCAGCAAACCCAAATCGTTGATGAGATGCTGGAATCGCTCGCGGTCCTCGGCGGCGTCGATCATGTCCGGGCTGGTGCCGATGATGGGCACGCCTGCAGCCTCCAGCGCCAGCGCCAGCTTCAGTGGCGTCTGGCCGCCGTATTGCACGATGACGCCAGTGGGTTTTTCCTTGTCGACGATTTCCAGCACATCTTCCAGCGTCAGCGGCTCGAAGTAGAGTCGGTCGGACGTGTCGTAATCGGTCGAGACGGTTTCGGGGTTGCAGTTGACCATGATGGTCTCGTAGCCGTCTTCGCGCAGCGCGAGCGCCGCATGCACGCAGCAATAATCGAACTCGATACCCTGGCCGATGCGGTTGGGCCCGCCGCCCAGCACCATGATTTTCTTGCGATCGGTGGGCTCGGACTCGCACTCCTCCTCGTAAGTCGAGTAGAGGTAGGCGGTCTGCGTGGCAAACTCGGCGGCACAGGTATCGACCCGCTTGTACACCGGGCGCACGCCCAACTCGTGACGGCGCTTGCGCACGGCGCTCTCGGTGGACTTGAGCAAATAGGCCATACGCCGATCCGAAAAACCCTTGCGCTTGAGCCAGCGCAGCGTGTTGGCATCCAGTGCTTCGAGCTGGGTGCGCTCGAGTTGCAGTTCGGTATCGACGATGTCCTTGATCTGTGCCAGGAACCAGGGATCGATGCGGGTGAGCTGGTGTACATCATCCAGGCTGAAGCCCTGCGCCAAGGCGTCACCCAGATACCAGATGCGCTCCGGGCCGGGCTCGCCGAGTTCGCGCTCCAACGTCTCGCGATCGATGGTTTTCTGGTTGAGGCCGTCGACACCGACTTCCAGACCGCGCAGCGCTTTCTGGAAACTTTCCTGAAAGGTCCGACCGATGGCCATGACCTCGCCCACGGATTTCATCTGGGTCGTCAGGCGTGCATCAGCCTGGGGAAATTTCTCGAAGGCGAAGCGCGGAACCTTGGTGACCACATAATCGATGGTCGGCTCGAACGACGCCGGGGTGATGCCACCGGTGATGTCGTTGCGCAACTCGTCCAGCGTGTAGCCCACGGCCAACTTGGCCGCGATCTTGGCAATGGGGAATCCTGTGGCTTTCGAGGCCAGCGCGGAGGATCGCGACACACGCGGATTCATCTCGATGACGATGAGCCGGCCGTCAGCCGGATTCACGGCAAACTGCACGTTGGATCCGCCGGTATCCACGCCAATCTCGCGCAGCACGGCAATGCTGGCGTCGCGCATGACCTGGTATTCCTTGTCGGTCAGGGTTTGCGCCGGAGCGACGGTGATCGAATCCCCGGTGTGCACACCCATCGGGTCGAGGTTCTCGATCGAGCAGACGATGATGCAGTTGTCCGCGCGGTCGCGCACAACCTCCATCTCGAACTCCTTCCAGCCGATCAACGATTCCTCGATCAACAGCTCACTGGTCGGCGAAGCTTCGATGCCGCGTTTGCAAATGGTCTCGAACTCTTCCGGGTTGTAGGCGATGCCGCCGCCCGTTCCGCCAAGCGTGAAGCTGGGGCGAATGACGGTGGGAAAGCCGATGGTCTTCTGCACGCCCCAGGCTTCGTCCAGGGTATGGGCGATGCCCGAACGCGCCGAACCCAGGCCGATGCGGGTCATGGCCTGCTTGAATTTCTGCCGGTCCTCGGCCATGTCGATGGCCTCGGGCTTGGCACCGATGAGTTCCACGCCGTACTTGGTCAGCACACCGTTGTGGTGCAGGTCGAGGGCGCAGTTCAGCGCGGTCTGTCCACCCATGGTCGGCAGGATGGCATCGGGACGCTCGCGGGCAATGATGGTCTCGACCACTTGCCAGGTGATGGGCTCGATGTAGGTGACGTCGGCCGTTTCCGGATCGGTCATGATCGTGGCCGGATTGCTGTTGACCAATATGACCTTGTAACCCTCTTCACGCAAGGCCTTGCAGGCCTGGGCTCCGGAATAATCGAACTCGCAGGCTTGGCCGATGACGATCGGGCCGGCACCGATGATCAGGATGCTTTGAATGTCTGTGCGCTTGGGCATGGGGCGATGCAGGTGGAATGCTGGGAGAAATTGGGAGGGTCACTTGATCGATGCCGTAGCGAGCCGCGCGCTGAATGCCATGAATGCCGCGCCCACCACGCCGGTCAGCCCAGCGGCCAGGCGGCGACGGCGGCGGAACGCCTCAGCCAGGCGCGAACCGGCGAAGATCAGCGTGGACAGATAGAGCAGGCTGAACAATTGCACGATGCCCCCCAGAATGAGGAAGGACAGCGCTGGATGGGCATAGGCCGGATCGACGAATTGAATGAAAAACGATATGAAAAAGAAAATGGCCTTGGGGTTGAGCAAGCTGATGAGCAAGGCCTTGCCCAAGGGATGCGCCGCATCGACTCGCGCCGTTGGCGCGAAAGGCGCTTCGGCCTGCCTGTAGCGACGCAACGCGACGCGCAGCATGTTCAAACCAATCCATGCGAGGTAGGCCGCACCGAGCAATTTGACGACGACGAACAGCCAGGCGACCGCTTCGAGCAGACTGGCCAGGCCCGCGGCGGCCAGCACCATGAGCACCGTGTCGCCGATGAAAATGCCACAGGCCCCGAGATAGCCCTGCCTCACCCCGCGCTGCGCGGCCACGCTGAGCACGTACAAGGAGTTCGGCCCCGGCAGCAGCACGATGAACACCACGCCGAGCACATACAGCCCGAGATCGGTGATGCCGAACAGATCATGCATGACGGCGGAGCCCGGGCCTCAGGCTGCGGCCCGTTGACGCTGCATCAAGCCGACGAAGCGGTCGAACAATTCGCCAATTTCATGAGGGCCTGGGCTGGCTTCGGGGTGTCCCTGGAAACAAAAAGCAGGTTTGTCGCGGAACTCGAAACCCTGCAAGGTGCCGTCGAACAAGGAGACATGGGTGGTGCGCACATGCCGCGGCAGTGTTTCGGCATCGACAGCGAAGCCGTGATTCTGACTGGTGATGCTCACGCGCCCGGTGTCGAGGTTTTTCACGGGATGGTTGGCCCCATGATGACCGAATTTCATCTTGAAAGTCCGCGCGCCTGCTGCCAATGCCATGATCTGGTGACCCAGGCAAATCCCGAACGTGGGCACGCTATGCTCGATCAAACTGCGCGCCGCCGCAATAGCGTAGTCACAGGGCTCGGGATCGCCCGGCCCATTCGACAGGAACACACCGTCGGGCCGCATGGACAGCACCACTTCGGCAGAGGTCTGCGCCGGCACCACCGTCACACGGCAGCCACGCGAAGCCAGCAAACGCAAGATATTGAACTTGACGCCAAAATCGTAGGCAACAACGTGAAAGCCCGTTCCGCCCGACTCGCCATAACCCTGGTCGAGCGACCAGGCAGTTTGCCTCCAGGCATAGGGCTCGGTCGTGCTCACAACCTTGGCCAGATCCATCCCGGCCAGGCCATGGAAGCGGCGGGCCTTGTCAAGTGCATGCTCCACATCGGCGGCGGCGACGACTTGGCCGAGGGGCCATGCCATGAGGCAACCGTTCTGCGCGCCTTTGCTGCGCAACAAGCGGGTGAGTTTGCGCGTATCGATGCCGGCGATGGCAACCGTACCCGTGCGCCGCAAATAATCGCCCAGGCCTTCGGTTTTGCGAAAATTCGAGTCGATTTGCGGCAGATCCTTGATGATCAGCCCAGCGGCATGGATTTTCGCAGCCTCCACGTCCTCCTGGTTCACACCGACATTGCCGATATGCGGGTAGGTCAGCGTGACGATTTGCTGGCAATAACTCGGGTCGGTGAGAATTTCCTGGTAGCCGGTGATGGCCGTGTTGAACACCACCTCACCCGTGCTTTCTCCGGCTGCGCCAATGGAAATACCGTGAAAGACCGTGCCGTCGGCGAGGGCCAAAATCGCTTTGGGTTGCAACGGCAGCATTGATTGGTTCTCCGAACGCTTGATGTCGCGTGGCTTGTTGTATGGCGTTGAAAGCACGCTGTGTTTGGGACGCGTCGGGTGTGCACGCAACCCGTGTTCATGCCTGAAGCAGCATAGCCCAAAGCTTCGAAATTATAGCCATGCCACCCACCCACCATACCCTGCGTGCTCACACCTTGCCTTGCACCTCAACCAGTCGATGGTGCGTGCAGACCCGCTCGGCGTTGCTGTTCATGCCGGCGCCGAGATCCCAACGAAACAAGCGGGCGCCAGGACCAAACCAGATCGCGAGTTCGCACAGCGACCTGACCAATCCATCCAGGGTGAAGCCATGCCTCCTCGACACAACCGTCCAACCCGCCTTGCCCCGTCGCGAACAACCAGACATGACGACCCGGATCAGGAAGCCAGGTTCGAGCCGGAGTGGGCGGCATCGCTCAGCATCGAGGTGTCGGCCCATGGAGGGCAAACCCGTCGATTGCGCCATCATCCGGCTATGCTCAGACTGACGCGGTGGCAATGAACGGGTTCGACGTTGGGGATCGTTGCCGGACAGACTACAGGCACATCGGTCTGCTCCCAGGCGCGATGCCGATCGTGTCACCCTCTTTGTTTTGACCGACAGCCAGGACGTCATCAAACCCAGAAGATCCCGAGTCACTGAATTGGCCCCGTTCACACGGGTTCCACACCCGCCTTGCCCAGCGTGCGGATAGGAGCACGGCGTGAACAGGACCTCGACCCCAATCGGCAACTTCACCGCTCGAACAAGGAGCAGCGCATGTTCAAAAATTTCCACCCGATTTGCATTCAGGCTGGCAGCGTCAAGATCGCAGGCCGTATGGGTGGCAGCGGGCCTCCCCTATTGTTGCTGCATGGCCATCCCCAGACCCACATGATCTGGCACAAGATCGCCGACGAACTGGCGGCGCACTACACCGTCGTTGCAACGGATTTGCGCGGCTACGGTGCGTCCTCGAAGCCAACGGGACAAGCCGATCACAGCACCTACAGCAAACGCGCCATGGCAGCGGATCAGGTTACGGTCATGCAAAGCCTGGGGTTCGAGTCGTTCTTCGTCTGCGCCCATGACCGAGGCGCTCGCGTTGCGCACCGCCTGTGCATGGACTCACCTGCCGCGGTACGCAAAGCCATCTTGCTCGACATTGCTCCGACCCTGGCGATGTATGAGCAAACCAACCGGGCATTCGCAACCGCCTATTTCCACTGGTTTTTTCTGATCCAGCCATCGCCGTTTCCAGAAACATTGATCAGCCGCGACCCCGATGCATACATCGATGCCGTGATGGGTAATCGTTCGGCCGGCATGGCGCCTTTCACATCTGAAGCACAGGACGCCTATCGGTCTGCCCTGCGCAGCGAGGGCGCTGTCCACGCGATGTGCGAGGATTACCGGGCCTCGGCGACCATCGATCTGGAGCACGATCGACAGGACCGTCTGCAAGGCCGCCGCATCACCTGTCCCTTGGGCGTGTTGTGGGGCAGCAAAGGCATCGTCGGGCGCTTGTTCGACCCTTTGCGTGAATGGAGTCAAGTTGCCGAGCAAGTCAGCGGCCACGCCCTGGATTGCGGACACTACATACCTGAGGAGGCTCCCAAGGCATTATTCCAAGCGATCCGCACCACGCTGTGCTGACGGCACGCGAAACGGGATCCAGCGGATTTCACGAATCGCATGCAAACCTGGCCGTGACAAAGCAGCAGAGGCTAGCCATTTTTGAAGAACCACGGCATTGGTGCATGCCATGAGACTGCACCAGCCATCACCCATATTCGACATCCGGATAGGCAGTCCCATCAAGGCGCGCCGTTTCTGCAATCACCTCACGCAAGGCCTCTCTGGTTTTCGCACTCGATTCACTCAAATCTTGTACCAGTCTTTGCCTTTGCTCGTCCAGAATTGTCCCATCAGTACGCATGATGCCTATGGCCAGGTTCATCAAACGCATCGCACCGGCTTCCATGCAAACGCCCTTCAGTGCATGTGCGGCGTCGTGCACGTCACTGTGATCACCGGACGCCAAAGCGTCAAGAATCCGCGTGGTGTTGCGGTTGATATCCGTGCTGGCACGCTCCAACAATTCCTTGACGAAATCGCGCCTCGTACCGATTTGCTTGAGTTTATCGATCACCTTCATGTCGATGTAAATCGTTGGAATCGGACGCAGATGCTGTGAAACAGTAGATTCAGGTGTCGAATCATTGCGGCCAATGCCGGTTTGCGGAGACAAGAATTTCTGCTGAGCATCGCGCGGATGGCAGCAGTTATTGATCGCATCACGCAATTCATGCGCGAGAACTGGTTTTGTGAGGACCCCCATCGCACCTGTATTTTTCAGTCGTGAAACCGTTAATGCAGACGCATCAGCCGTTAGGAAATAAGCCGGGGCAGGGTTACGGCAGCCAAACCGGTATGTCTGCAACACTGTGCTACCGTCGATGTCACCGAGGTTATAGTCAAGCAAAAGTAAATCAAAGCTGTCCGCGCCTGCAAGAATATCCAGTGCCTGCGCGCCGCTTTCGGCCAGGATCACGGAGTGGCCTTCCTTTTGCAATAATTCTTGCAGCAAATAGCGGTTGGTCTCGTTGTCGTCAACGATCAGGATGCGTCGCCGCTCCTGCAGATTCTGCCGATTCAATGCAATAAAACGGCCCGCGATTTCGACTTCATCCTGATTCGCACGGACGCGAGGCATGCGAAGGTCGAACCAGAATGTGCTACCGACACCGACATCACTACTGACCCGCAGCGTCCCGCCCATCAACTCGACAACCTGCCTGCTGATCGCCAGTCCCAGGCCTGTGCCCTCAGGCTGTTGCAGGTTCTTCGCGTTGAGTTGTACAAAGGGATCAAAAATTTTATCCTGATATTCTTTAGGAATTCCAACTCCCGAGTCTTTGACACTAAATCGCAGGAGATAGTCCGAAGGCGATTCACGCAAGAGCGCAATATTCAAAGCCACCGATCCATATTCAGTGTATTTGACTGAATTGCTCACCAAGTTAATCAACAAACGCGCCAGCCAATGCGTGTCACCAACAACTTGGTCGACAATTCTCGGGTCGATCACACTTGAAAAGCCAATCCCCTTTTTTCTGGCATTCGCCTCCACTGCGGCCCTGACTACATCGACTTGATCCGCAAGCTGGATAGGGTTTGTTTTCAGCTGCATCTTGGTCAACGTCAGCTTGCTTTGATCCAGCAAATCGTTGATATCGGAGAGCAAGTGGCCGCTCAGCGTCAGTATTGTGGTGGCCAGTCGCTTGGGTCTCTCGGTGCTTGCCTCAGCTTGCAACAGTTCCGCGGCATTGGAGATTCCACCCAGTGGCGTTCGCAATTCATGACTGACCCTGGCAAGTAAATCAGATTTCGCGCGGCTCTCATGCTCAGCAAAAATGAGCGCCTGGTTGAGATTGTCCATCAAGACAGCAACATAACCGGGAATCATTAAAATTGAAATCAAACTGGAAGCCCAAAACAACATATGCTCTTGCCAGTAAGATGAGAAAAGGGGCGCCATCGCAAGTCCAGCGAGGGCAACGCCTTGTGCGGTTCGCATGATCGCCTTGTTGCCGGTTCGCATACCGTAGCCAATCGACGTAAAAATAAACAGAGGAATTACAAGTACAGCTGTTTGGCCCATCACAATGACCCAAGCCGTCAGGATCAACGGATCGAGTACAGCCGTAAGATAACCGAGCCATTTGGGCCAAATATTTCTACCTCGATGCGTCATAGCATAGAGCGTCACGGCATAACTCAGGTGAACAAATGCCACCATAAATACAAAAATCGAAGCAGGCTTCATAACTAAAATTACACAGAGCCAAATCGCAATGCATATGCTCGCTAGCCACATGCGCAATTTTGCCTGTCCCTTCAGCGCGGTTGCATAATCAAAGATGCTTGGCTTTTCCATAATGGTCTTCCTATACCCTGTGGCCATGCCAGTCAAGACTGGGGTTTGAGGAGAAGTTGATCGGTCGAACGTTAAACAAAATTTTCGCTGATTGCAGCTAACCCTGGCAGATCAGCCAAAAAGACATTGACCAATTCCGGGTCCATATGCATACCGGCTTGTTGGCGCATGTAGTGCTGCGCCTTCTCGTGTGTCCAAGCCTCTTTGTACGGCCGCCGGGAGGTCAGCGCGTCGTACACATCAACCACGGCCAAGATTCGAGCCGAAAGCGGGATGTCTTGTCCAGAAAGCCCATCTGGATATCCGCTGCCATCAAATTTCTCGTGGTGTGAACGTGCGATCTCGGCAGCGACTTTCATGTGTTCTGTATGCCCGCCGGACAGCATGCCATGGCCAATTACGGTGTGGGTCTTCATGACAGTCCACTCGTCCGGTGTCAAGCTGCGTTTTGCCAGCAAAATTTGATCGGGTATGGCAACCTTCCCGATGTCGTGGAGTGGTGCAGCCATCTCCAAAACAGCCGTGTACGCCTCGCTGCACCCCAAGCGGCGGGACAGTAACGCCGAGTAACGGCCGATGCGGCTGAGATGCGCTCCCGTATCGGTGTCACGCTGCTCGGCCACCTTGGCAAGCCGGAACAGCGTTTCCATTTTTTCCTTTTGCAGATCTTGGATGACCTGCTCAACCCTGCGCTCCAACTCATCGGCATGCCGAAGAGTGGCGAGCTGAAAGCGGCGCAGGTTGAGGAGGTTGCGGCATCGGGCGGCACATTCGCGGTAGTCCAATGGATGGCTAAGATAGTCGTTGGCGCCAGCATCCAAGGCCTCGTACCGCACAGCCAAATCGTCGACTGCCGTGATACAGATGATGGGCGGCTCTGCCAGGTGATCCATGGACCTGAGGGCTTTGATCAGCATCACCCCGTTCATTCGGGGCATGCGATAATCGGTTAATATGAGGTCAACGGCATGATTATTGGCATATGTAAGAGCAACCACTGGGTCTTCGAATGACGTAATATTTGCCTGCTGACAGATACTACGCGAGATCTCGGCCAATAAATGACAATTCGTCGCCTGATCATCGACGATCATGATCGTAGGCGGAATCTTCCAGTTACCACCGTTAACAGTCTTCATTTTAAAAATTCATCACGATAAAAAATATCGTCCTTCACGTCGCAGATTAAAAATTAAAATATTTTTGCAGTAAATTACTTAAAAACAATGACCGCAAAGGGTTAGTGCATGGTCTTTTATTTTCAATAAATTCAACAGACAAAGAAAATTATGAATCAGATTTGGGATGAGTCAGAAGTCATCAAGGAAATCAAGCACATAGTTTTATCGACGTTCAACATTGATTTATCTGACAAGCCAGACACCATGCCAATTGGGGACTTGGGCTTGGATTCCATGGGCATTCTCGATGTCATCATGAGTCTGGAGGATGTCATCGGTCAGAATTTAAATAACATTGATCTGCCCAAAAATCCAACATTACGCGACGTTGCCGACATGGTGATTCAAAACATGCAAGCGGGCGGTCATGATTGAGATCGCAATCACTGGCATCGGCGTCATCTCTCCGATCGGGATGACCGAGGCGACCGTCTTGGAAAGTCTGCTCACTTCGCGGTCAGGCGTCAGGGCGTTTGAATCTCAAGCCTTGTCGAGATCATTCCCGATGGCACCCGTTGATGCACAGTTCAGTGACTCCTTCACGCGCATCGAGTTGCCTTTTCTGGATCGTACGACCCAGTTGGCGATCTTGGCAGCCCAGCAAGCTACGGAAAACGCAGGAATCGTGAACTATTCCTCATTTGGCGAACGTGCTGGCGTTTTTTTTGGGACAGTTCGTGGCGGTGGCGCAACTGAATGGGAATGGACACGTCAGTTTTTCACTGGTGAG
The DNA here is from genome assembly GCA_013044035.1 of Burkholderiales bacterium. Lineage (GTDB taxonomy): Bacteria > Pseudomonadota > Gammaproteobacteria > Burkholderiales > Burkholderiaceae_C > Thiomonas_A. The sequence continues at coordinate 51,999 of JABEVE010000053.1, read as the reverse complement.
AAGAAAACCGCCAAGCCCTATGTGATCATGGGCTGTATGGCTAACGCTGCAGCCGCACAAATCTCTATTCGCCAACAGGTGTATGGGCCAACAGCAAGTCATACATCGGCTTGCTCGTCCTCAGGATCTGCAATTGCTGATGCCTGTAGACACATCAGAAGCGGGGAAATCGACATTGCAATTGCTGGAGGCGCGGAGGCTGCGCTGACACCTGTATTTCTTGGTGCATGGGACGGGCTTCGCGCGCTAGCCGAGGTCGACGCCGTTCCATCTCAAAGTTGTCGACCATTTTCGCGCCAGCGCACAGGGCTGGTCTTGGGGGAGGGAAGCGTGTTTTTCGTGCTGGAATCGCGCGAACATGCCCTACGACGCCGCGTCCCAATCCATGCCTATGTTGCAGGCTGGGGCATTGCTTCCGACGGCCACCACATCGGTTCACCCCACCAACGCGGGCAGGTGGCTGCGATGCGCTCGGCACTTCGTACTGCCGGCATCAATGCCGAGGAACTCGACTACATCAATGCACATGCGACGGCAACGCGCGGTGGAGATCCGATCGAAGTGGCGGCCTTGAAGGAAGTCCTCGGCACGGCAGCGCAATCGGTTCCTGTGAGCGCCACGAAAGCCTTGCATGCGCACATGCTCGGAGCTGCCAGCGCAATGGAAATGCTGGTTTGTGTCCTAGCTTTGCGTCATTCATTCATCCCAGCGACGGCACACCTTTCCGACATCGATCCAGAGTGCAACGGCATTCGGCATGTCACGGAGACAAGACGCAATCAGCCTGTACGACATGCCATGAGCCTATCGGCAGGATTCGGCGGAACCAATGCGGCTTTGGTGGTGCGGTCCCCCTCCCTCGAATGAATCGGCCATGTTAGGCACAGACGCGAATGTCGTCACGCTCTCGGCGCCTCTTGTCGAGACTGACTTCGATCCTGCACTGAATGTGTTGTGGATCAGCATGGCAATCCAGAAAAATCGGCCGCAGAATTTTTCCCAATTGATGCTTCACTCACTCCAAGAGTTGATTAAACACATCAGCGAAAACAAAAGCATGTGGTACGGTGATGACCAAGATCATCCGATTCACTACGCCGTTTTACGCTCCAGACATCCTGCATATTTCAATGTCGGAGGCGATCTCAATCATTTCTTAGGGTGCATCCGGCGAGATGATTCCGAGTCTCTGCGTATTTATTCTGTGCAATGCCTCGAGATGATTTACCAATGGGCTACAGCAATCACTCGACAGAGCACCACGATAGCCCTGGTTCAGGGACGTGCCTTGGGTGGCGGGTTTGAAACGGCGCTGTCAGCGGACTATATCGTCGCTGAAGAACAAGCTGAATTCGGTTTCCCGGAAATTCTTTTTGGCCTCTTCCCTTGCACCGGCGGGATGAGCCTGTTGGCTCGTCGAGTTGGAGTTCATGAAGCAGAAAAAATCATGCGCAATGGCAAGATCTATTCGGCTCATGAATTGGAGGAACTTGGCATCATCGATCGTGTTTGCCCGCCTGGGGCCGGGGAAAGTGCAATCGGGGAATTTATTGTTGAGCACAGCAAGCGCAGAAAAGCCAGGCATGCCCTTCAGGATGCAAAAGCCAGAATGAGTGCTCTCAATTATGAAGAATTGAATTATGTTGTGAATGATTGGGTTGCTGCTGCAATGTGTCTCACGGATAACGAGCTCCGCGTTCTGGAGACACTTGTCAAAATGCAAAAATCCGAGTTCGCCCATTAATCAACATGACCCTACTCCAACGCACTACCCAAGTGCATGACCTGTTTGCGCGGTGATCGTGTTCCGTTCGAGGGAACCTGCGTCGCGCTGCAGTTGATGAGCGAGACCCTCTCCTGTTGACTTTGTCTCGGATTTCGAACCATCGGTCCTGCGCTCGCGAGCGGCCTTGGACTTGAAGTTTCGGCGAACGTGCCGATGCCCGATGGCATGCCCCCGACCCCGGTCGTCGAACGCTTCGACGGGCTCGATGGTCTGCAGTTCCCGTCGGTTTGCCTCACCCAGCACCATGCCGAGGTCGCCGTCGCCAAAGTGCCGGGCATCTGCCGGGAGGTGCGAGGTGCACCTTAGAACTTAAAATCACGAGCTGCGCCGGGTTTGTCCGGCGTAGGCACAGAGGCCGATATGCATAACGCTATGGGCAACCTTTGGAATGCGTACATGGCTGTGTACATCACGGGGTCAATGTAGAGATGTCGAGCGAGCGAATCACCGATGAAGTCAAGCGGAGAAGGACGTTTGCCATCATTTCCCACCCCGACGCCGGCAAAACCACGCTGACGGAAAAGCTGTTGCTATTTTCCGGCGCGATTCAAATCGCCGGCAGCGTGAAGGCGCGCAAGGCCAGCCGCCACGCCACCTCCGACTGGATGGAGATCGAAAAGCAGCGCGGCATCTCGGTGGCGAGTTCGGTGATGCAGATGGAGTGGCGCGGCTGTGTCGTCAACCTGCTCGATACGCCCGGCCACCAGGACTTCAGCGAAGACACCTACCGCGTGCTCACTGCGGTGGACGCGGCGCTGATGGTGATCGATGCCGCCAACGGCGTTGAGGCCCAAACCCTGCGCTTGCTGGAGGTCTGCCGCGCGCGCAATACGCCCATCATCACCTTCGTCAACAAGATGGACCGCGAGGTGCGCACCCCGCTGGACCTGATGGACGAAATCGAGCGCCACCTGGGCATGGACGCCATTCCCTTCACCTGGCCGGTGGGCATGGGCAAGAATTTCCACGGCGTGCTCGACCTGCGTGCCCAGCGCATGCGCGTGTTCCGTCCCGGCGAAGATCGCGCGGTCGGGGCGGATGACGATTGCATCGACGGCCTCGACAACCCCGAACTCGCCGCCCGCTTCGGTGCCGAGCAGTTGCAGGCGCAGGAAGAAATCAGCCTGCTGACCGACGCCACACCCGGCTTCGATATGACCGCGTTTCGCTCTGGGCAGCAGTCACCGCTGTTCTTTGGATCGGCCATCAACAACTTCGGCGTGCGTGAAGTGCTCGATGCCCTGGTCGATCTGGCTCCGCCGCCCGGCTCGCGCGCGGCCATGCAGCGCCTAGTGCAGCCGAGCGAGCCCAGGTTCACGGGGCTGGTGTTCAAGGTACAGGCCAATATGGATCCTGCGCACCGCGACCGTATCGCCTTCGTGCGCGTGTGTTCCGGCCGCTTCGAGCGCGGCATGCGGCTGAAGGTGGGGCGCAGCGGCAAGGAGATCCGCCCCAACACTGTGGTCGCTTTCATGTCGCAGCGCCGCGAATTGCTGGAAGAAGCATGGGCCGGCGACATCATCGGCATTCCCAACCACGGCACCCTGCGATTGGGAGACACACTCACCGAAGGCGAAACCTTGCAATTCACCGGGTTGCCGTTCTTCGCGCCGGAACTATTCCAGGCAGTGGAAATTGCCGATCCGCTGCGCAGCAAACAGTTGCGCACAGGGCTGCAGCAGCTTGGCGAAGAGGGCGCCATTCAGGTGTTTCGACCGCACTTCACCGGCCCGCTCTTGCTCGGCGCCATCGGTACGCTGCAGTTCGACGTCGTACTGCACCGCTTGAGCGGGGAGTACAACGTTGCCGCGCGCCTCGGCGCCACGCCTTATCGTGTGGCCCGCTGGATCCACAGCGACGACGAACGCGAGCTCAAGCGTTTCATCGACGAAAACTCGCACCGCATCGCCTACGACGTGGTGGACGCCCCCACCATCCTGCTCACCCACGCCGCGGAGTTGCGCGTGCTGCAAGAGCGCTGGCCGGGCATCGCTTTTCACGCCCTGCGCGAACATGCCGGGCGGGTGTTCCAAACCGAACTGACGGCTTGACACAGGTGTCGCCAAACCCCAGCGCCGCGAGGGTTTGGCCCGTGCCGGTCTGGGGTTGATCAGCAGGCGTTTTGACAGCGTCAGCGCTGGCGTTTAGGCTGAAAAGATGTCTGCTGCAGCGTTGCCCGACTGTTCTACTGATGCCATCGCAAAGTCCTCCCCACTTCCGGCGGGCGCCATCGCTGCTCGCCTGATGGCCACCCGTGCCCTGACGCTCGACCTCTGCGCCAGCCTGGAGCCGGAAGACATGACGCCGCAGAGCATGGCCGATGCCAGCCCGGCGAAATGGCACCTGGCCCACACCAGCTGGTTTTTCGAAACCTTTGCGCTGCTGCCCTTCTTGCCTGGCTACTGCGTGTTTCACGCGCGCTACGCCGAACTGTTCAATTCGTATTACGTCAGCGCCGGGCCACGCTATGCACGGCCGCAGCGCGGTCTCGTGACCCGCCCCACGGTGGCCGAAGTGCGGCGCTACCGCGCCCATGTGGACCTGCATCTGCGCAAGCTGCTGGACATGCACGACGGGCTGGACACCGCCGAACATGCAGCCAATGCCCACAGCGATGCCGGCCCGACGAGTCACCTCCCGCGCGTGCTCGAACTCGGCCTGCAGCACGAACAGCAGCACCAGGAACTGCTGCTCACCGATGTGCTGCATTTGCTCGCGCACAACCCGCTCAAGCCCGCGTGGCGCCTGCTCCCGGCACCGCCTTCGCAGGCGGCGCGGCCTCTGCGTTTCGTCTGCGGGGTGCAGGGCGCGCATGCCATCGGCCATGCCGGCATGGGCTTCCGCTTCGACAACGAAGCGCCGCGCCACCCAACCTGGCTGGCGCCGCATGCCCTCGGCGACCGCCTGGTGAGCAATGCCGAGTACCGCGACTTCATCCGCGATGGTGGCTACGACGAACCGCTGCTCTGGCTGTCCGACGGCTGGAACGCAGTGCAGCGTGAAGGCTGGCGTGCTCCGCTGTACTGGAGCGCCGACGCTGCATCGAGCTTCACCCTGGCTGGCGAGCAGGCGCTCGATCCCAACGCGCCCGTCTGCCACATCAGCCATTTCGAGGCCGACGCCTTTGCCCGCTGGGCCGGGGCGCGGTTGCCGACCGAAGCCGAGTGGGAGGCCTTCGCCAGCACACAAGCACTGAGCGGGAACGGGCTGGACGCCGGCTACTGCCGCCCTGCAGCGCCCTCCCCTGGCCACACCCAGGTGTACGGCGACGCGTGGGAATGGACCGGCAGCAGCTACCTCCCGTACCCCGGCTACAAAGTCGCGCAAGGCCCCCTGGGGGAATACAACGGCAAATTCATGTCCGGTCAGATGGTGCTGCGCGGCGGCTCCTGCGTCACCCCACCGGGCCATCTGCGCGCCACCTACCGCAATTTCTTCTACCCCCACCAGCGCTGGCAGTTCATGGGCCTGCGGCTGGCAAAGGACCAGACTTGAAACGCACAAGCCCGCTGCATGAGCCGCAGGACGTGCCGGAGGATCTGGCGCCGACGTCGCTGCGACTTGCCGTGCTCGAAGGCCTGCTCGACAGTCCCAAGCATCTGCCCAGCGCCTATTTGTACGACGCTCGCGGCTCGGCACTGTTCGAACGGATTTGCGAACTGCCCGAGTATTACCCCACGCGCACCGAACTGGCCATCTTGCAAACGCATGCGGGCGACATGGCCACGTGCATCGGCCCGCGCGCCATCCTGGTCGAGCCTGGCAGTGGCGCTGGCGTGAAAACCGCCCTGCTCCTGGAACGACTGCTGGAGCCTGCGGCCTATGTGCCGGTGGAAATTTCGCCCACGGCCTTGCAGGCGTCCGTGCGAGCCATGGCTACGCGGTTTGCGCATCTGCCCATCCACCCGCTGCAGGCCGACTTCACCCAGGCGTTCACGCTCCCGCATGCGCTGCGCCGGGGAGATGCCGGCCGTGCGGAGGCTGAGATCGACGGACGTGTGGTGTTTTTCTTTCCCGGCTCCACCATCGGCAATTTCGATCCGCAACATGCCCAGGCGCTGCTGACGCGCTGGCGCCTGCTGGGCGGGGCCGATGCCGGCCTGCTCATCGGCGTCGATCTGCGCAAGAGCGCCGCCGTGCTGCAGGCCGCTTATGACGATGCGCAAGGCGTGACCGCAGCGTTCAACCGCAACCTGCTGGTGCGTGCCAACCGTGAGTTCGCGGCCGATTTCGCGCCCGACTCTTTCGATCATCTCGCCCGTTACGACAGCGTGCAGGGACGCATCGAGATGCACCTGCGAAGCCGTGAGGCCCAGGTCGTGCATATCGCCAGCCATACGCTGGGCTTCGAGGCCGGCGAGACCATCCACACCGAGAACTCGTACAAATACACGCTGGACGGTTTTGCGGCACTGGCCGCACTGGCCGGCTGGCGACTCGATGCGCAGTGGACCGATCCACTGCGACGTTTTGGTGTGCTGGCGATGCGCGCCGCCTAGCCGCAACGCCAGCATCGAGCAGTTCACCAAGCTCCAGTCATGCGTTTCGGACCCCTCATCCTGCGTGATCTGCGCGCCGCCGAGCTGCGGCTGATGTGGCTGGCGCTGGTGCTGGCCACGGCAGCGCTGTCCACCGTGGGCTTTCTGGCGCAGCGCCTGGATGCAGGTCTCAAGCGCGATGCGGCCCAGCTCATTGGCGGCCAGGCTGTGGTGCAGGGTGATCACCCTCTGCCGTCCAGCTTCCTGCAACAGGCCCATGTCGACGGTCTGCACACCACGCAAACCGCGGTGTTCGCCAGCATGGCCGTGGGGCCGGGCACACAGGGGCGCACGCATCTGGTGGCGGTGAAGGCAGTCGGCACAGGCTACCCGCTGCTGGGCAGCATGGAACTGCGCCCGCCCGGCGGGGGTGCGGCATACAAGCGGCATACCGCGCCACGGCCCGGCACGGTATGGGTCGATCCCGGCGTGGCGGCGCAACTGCATGCGCCCGCGCAAGGCCCCATCACCCTGGGCACGCGCAGCTTCCGCGTTGCCGCCGTCATCACCCGCGAGCCCGATCGCGGTGCCGGCTTCATCAACTTCGCCCCTCGGGTGATGATGAACGCGGCCGATCTTCCCTCCACCGGCCTCATCCAGCCCGCCAGCCGCGTGACGTACCGCCTGGCCGTCGCGGGCGCGCCGACGGTTGCTGCCGGCTTCGCCGCCTGGGCCAAGGCACGCATCGAGACCCAGAGCCTGCGTGGCCTGCAGGTGCTGACCGTGGCCGACGGCGGGCCGGAACTCGGCCAGAACCTGCAGCGCGGCTCGGGATTTTTACAGCTGGTGTCTATGCTCACGGCGCTGATCGCGGCTGTGGCGGTGGCCATTGCCGCACGCGATTTTTCGCGCCGCCGCCTGGATACCACGGCGCTGCTCAAGGCGCTGGGCATGTCGCAAGGCACGTTGCTACGGCTGATTACGGCAGAGCTGCTGTTGCTTGGTTTGCTGGCTGGCGGCATCGGCATCCTGTTGGGCCTACTGGGTCAGGCCGCATTGCTGCATCTGCTGGCCGGCGTCGTGGACGTGCGCGGCCTGCCCACGCCCGGCTGGCAGCCAGCGGCCGTCGCCCTGCTGGCGGCGCTGGCGCTGCTGCTGGCGTTCGCCCTGCCGCCCGTGCTGCAACTGGCGCGGGTACCGCCGCTGCGTGTGCTGCGCCGTGAGCCCCGGGCATTCAGCCTTGCGCCCTGGTTGCTGGGCGTGGTGGGTGTGGGGCTGTTCGTGGCCGTGTTGTTGCTGCTGGCGCAGGACCGCAAGCTCGCGCTCATCGCCCTGGGGGGATTCGCCGCCGCTGCAGTGGGCTTCGCCGTGCTGGCTTTCGCGCTGGTGTGGGGTTTGCGGCGGCTGGTCAGCCAGCATCGCGGCGTGATGGCACTGGCCGCCCGGCAACTGGGAGCGCGCAGTGCGCAGGCGGTGGCGCAGATCAGTGCCCTGGGTCTGTCGATGCTGGCACTGATGCTGGTGGCTATGCTGCGCACCGGGCTTCTGGCCGGCTGGCAGGCCACCCTGCCGCCCGATGCGCCCAATCGCTTCGTCATCAACATTCAGCCGCAGCAAGGGCCGGCGTTTCAAGCCGCATTGAAGGCCGCCAACATCCAAACCTATGACTGGTACCCCATGGTGCGCGGGAGGTTGGTGGCGGTGAATGGCAAACCGGTGTTCGGGCGCGACTACAAGGATGAGCGCGCCCGCATGCTCGTCGACCGCGAACTGAACCTCTCCACCACGCCCACCTTGCCGGCGCACAACCGCATCACCGCCGGCAGTTGGCAAGCGACGTCGGGACCGGGCGCGCAAGGATTGTCGGTCGATACCGGCATCGCCACCACCCTGGGCCTGAAGATGGGCGACCAGCTCAGCTTCGACGTTGCCGGCAGCACCATCACCGCACCCATCACCAGCCTGCGCAAAATCGACTGGGGCTCGATGCGGGTCAATTTCTTCGTGCTCATGCCGCGCGCGATGCTGGCGCGGCAGCCAACCACCTTCATCACTGCCTTCTTCGAGCCGCCCGCGGCGCGCACCAGCGCCGACAACCTCGATGACCGCTTGGCCCATGCCTTTCCCGACATCACGCTGATCGACCTCAGTTACCTGCTGACCCAGGTGCGCCACATGCTGGAGCAGGTCAGCACCGCCGTGCAATTCCTGTTCGGCTTTGCCCTGGCCGCGGGGCTGGCGGTGCTGGTGGCCAGCCTGCTCATCAGCCGACAGGAACGCGAACATGAAACGGCCATGTGGCGCGTACTCGGCGCCTCCAGCAGCCTGCTGCAGCAGGTGATGACAGCCGAGCTGCTGCTCAGCGGCGCGCTGGCCGGACTGCTCGGCACGGCGGCAGCGGCCATCGTCGCCTGGGTGCTGGCGCGGCGCGTCTTCGACTTCACCTGGACACCGTCGCCAGCATGGTTCGCGCTGGGCACGACCCTGGGCGCCGTGCTGGCCCTGGCCGTGGGCTGGCTGGCCCTGCGCCGCGTGCTGCGTGCACCGCCGCAGCGCACCCTGCAAGCGCTGGGATGAGACCGAGCTGTGCGCTTGCACGACAGTCCGCCTGGGTTTTGCGTTAGCCAGGCGATCGGGCGCGGTCGCCGGGTACCTTGATGCGACACAAAGCCGCCTCGTCCTGGGCGACGACAATGTCAGCATGCGGACTCCTCTCGACCACGCCCGATGAGTGCTCAACCCCCCTCAGCACCCAAGCCCTACGACCTGCTCGGCGGCGAGCCAGGCGTGCGCGCCCTGGTCGATCGTTTCTACGATTTGATGGACCTGGAACCGGCCTACGCCGAGTTGCGCGCCATGCATCCCAGGCAGTCCGAACAATCGCGCGACAAACTGTTCTGGTTCCTCAGCGGCTGGCTCGGCGGCCCGGACTTGTATGCGCAGCGCTTCGGTCATCCACGCCTGCGCATGCGCCACTTCCCTTATGCCATCGGCATCCGCGAGCGCGACCAATGGCTGGCCTGCATGCGCCAGGCCATGATGGAGGCAAAGGTCCCCGAGGATTTGCAACAGCGCCTGCGCGCCGCGTTCGCCGGCACCGCCGACTGGATGCGCAACCGGCCCGACGATTGGGACGCGCCACCGCAGCAGCCGTTGGTGCCGCACTGAACTGCACGCCCGCCGCGAAACGGATGGGGTCGAACCTGGTTGGGAACGACGCCACGCCGGCCCTACGACCCTGAAACGCTAGCGTTGTCGCGTCCCAAGCCCCGGCGCCGCGCGCAGCAGCACCACCAAGGCGCCGGCGCCGCCGTCGGCGGGTTTGGCCTGGCAGAACGCCAGCACCTCGTTTTTCTGCACCAGCCAGGCGCGCGTCTTGTGCTTGAGCACCGGCTCGCGTCCCGGCGAACTCAAACCCTTGCCGTGGATGACACGCACGCAGCGGCGCCCTGCGGCCTGGGCTTGATGGATGAAGGCCGAGAGGCTTTCACGCGCCTCGTCGCTGCGCAGGCCGTGGAGGTCGAGTTCGTCCTGGATCACCCAATGCCCGCGGCGCAGCTTGCGCACCACGTCAGCACCGATCCCCGGACGGCGGTAGGACAAGGTGGCGTCGGTTTCCAGCAAGCTGTCCACATCCACCGCGTCGGACAACGACTCCGCCAGCGCGGCCTGTTCGTCAAGCAGATGCTGCCGCGGAATGGCTGGCGGAGCCGGCATACTGAGATCGGCGCGGTCGCTCGGTGCCAGCGGTTTGGCACCGGCCACGGCCTGGCGAAACAGGGTGCTTTCGTCACGCTCGAGGCGTTCCCGGGCTTCCCCTGGCCGAACGTCGGGCACGGCCTGATTCTCCGGCTGCGGTACCGGCTGGCGTTGTCGGTCGGCTGCCTGCGCCAAGCCGCGAGGCGCTCCCCGGGTTTGGTGCTGCATGGCGTCGCGCAGTTTGCGCACATCACGAATGCCGGACATGGACCCGTGCTCCTGCGCCGCCTTACAGCAGCCCGCTACCGGCAAAAGACAGCACCCTTTCCCGCGTCACCACAAAGTGATCGAGCAGGCGCACATCAACCAGGGCAAGGGCGGATTTGAGGTGATCGGTCAGGTGCCGATCGGCTGCCGACGGTTCTGCCACGCCCGAGGGGTGGTTGTGGGCGATGACCAGGGCGGCGGCGTTCAGTGCCAGCGCTTGCTTCACCACCTCGCGAGGATAGACGCTGGTGTGAGCCAAGGTGCCGCGCGACAGCTCCACGGCGCGAATGAGCTGGTGGCGCGTATCGAGGAACAGCGCTGCGAACACCTCCACCTCCTGCCCGCCGAGCCATAGGCGCAGGTAGTCGCGCACGGCCTGTGGGCTGTCGAGCATGGCGCGCTCGGCCATGCGCTCCACCAGCGCGCGCCGCGCCAGTTCCAGCACCGCGGCCAGCTCGGCGAATTTAGCGGGTCCCAGGCCCTTGATGGCGCGCAATTGCACGGGATTCGCATGCAACAGGCCATGCAGGCCGCCGAAACGGGCGATCAGATCCGCGCCGAGATCGATGGCGCTGGCTCCGCGCACTCCGGTACGCAGCAGCAGCGCCACCAGCTCCGCATCGGCCAGAACCTGCGCCCCATGGGCGAGCAGCTTCTCGCGTGGGCGCGTGTCGGCAGGCAGATCGGCGATGCGTGTGGCCATAAGGGCGTCCCTACAATCATGGTTTGCTTTTGGAGTTTAAAGACTGTGGCCTGTGTACATGCAGATTCCCTGTTGACATTGCATTACCGCCTCGCCGCGCAGGACGGGCGTGACTGGGTCAACACATTCAGCCACCGCCCGGCGACGCTCACTCTGGGCGCCGGACAACTTGCTCCAGCTCTCGAGGCTTGCTTGCTGGGCTTGGCGGAGGGAACGGATGCTCGCTTCGAGCTTGCGCCCGAGGCTGCCTTCGGCCCTGTCGATGCCGCCCGGGTGCAGCGTGTCCCACGTGCCGCGCTGCAATCACAGACACCGCAAGATATTGCCCTGCGCCCTGGCGACACCGTGCAACTCGCGGCACTGGCGGCGAGCAACGGCGCTCCCGCAGCAGCCACGGTCAGCCAGACCGGAGACGACTGGGTCGAACTCGATTTCAACCATCCGCTGGCCGGGAAAACCGTGGTGTTCGAGGTCCGCATTCTGGGGGTGCTTTGAGTGTCGGCAGGCCCGGATGCCAACGTTCGAGTTGGCCCACCTCCGACGCAAGGTCTCACGCTCGCCACGCCAGTTCCACGATGAACCCATCCGACCCGTCCAACAGGCCCGACATCGAGGTCCTGCTCGCCAGTCCACGCGGCTTTTGCGCCGGTGTCGATCGCGCCATCGACATCGTCGAGCGCGCGCTGGCCCTGTTCGGCGCCCCCATCTATGTGCGCCACGAAATCGTCCACAACACCACCGTGGTGCAAAGCCTGCGCGCCAAAGGTGCCGTATTCGTCGACGAGCTGGCGGATGTCCCCCCCGGCTCCACCCTGGTGTTCTCGGCCCATGGCGTGTCGCAGGCGGTGCGACGCGAGGCCGAAGCCCGCGGCCTCAAGGTGTTCGACGCCACATGTCCGCTGGTCACCAAAGTGCATGTGGAAGTGGTCAAGATGCGCCGCGCCGGCCTGCACCTGGTGATGATCGGCCATGCCGGCCACCCAGAGGTGGAAGGCACCATGGGTCAGGCCGACGGCGTGCATCTGGTGCAAACCCCGGACGACGTCGCGGCATTGCCCTTTCCGGCAGATGCCGAGGTGGCCTACGTCACGCAAACCACGCTCTCGGTGGACGACGCCGCCCAAATCGTCGCGGCGCTGCAGATGCGTTATGCGCGGTTGCATGAACCCAAAAAACAGGACATCTGCTACGCCACACAAAACCGCCAGGACGCGGTGAAGTTCATGGCGCCGCAAGTCGATGTGGTCATCGTCGTCGGCAGTCCCAGCAGTTCCAACTCCAACCGCTTGCGCGAAGTCGCCGCCCGGCTCGGCCGTCCCGCTTACATGGTGGACACCGCCGCTGACTTGCAAGCTGCGTGGCTCCAGGGTGCCGTGCGCGTCGGCGTGACCGCAGGCGCCTCGGCGCCGGAACAACTGGTCCAGCAAGTCATCACCCGCCTGCGCGAGCTGGGTGCGCGCAACGTGTGCACCCTCGAAGGCGCAGTCGAGCATGTGCAATTTCCGCTGCCCAAGGGCCTGGGCGGCAAGCTCGACAAACCGACCGAGCTTGCGACCTCAACGTGATTGCCGTGCCCCTGTCGTACCGCACCTCGCGGGGCCAACTCGCCCGGGATCCGGCGCTCGGCATCGCGCGTGATTCCCGGACCCCAGCCTTGATTGTTTCCGCCCTCCCTACCCTTTGCCTTCATGCTCGACATCAATCTGCTGCGTAAAGATCTGGATGGCGTTGTCCAACGCCTGTCCACCCGCAAACATCCTCAGCCGTTCCTCGACGTCGCCCGTTTTGGCGCGCTGGAGTCAGAGCGCAAGCGCCTGCAAACCCGCACCGAGGAACTTCAGGCACAGCGCAACCAACTCTCCAAAAGCATCGGCCAATGCAAGGCCAAGGGCCTGGACGTTGCCGAGTTGATGCAGCAGGTCGGTGCCATCAAAGCCGAATTGGACGCTTCCGCCGCGCGCCTGGAGGCCATCCAGGCCGAGCTCTCCGACCTGCTCATGGGTGTGCCCAATCTGCCCGATGCGCAAGTGCCGGTGGGCGCCGACGAGATGGCCAACGTCGAAGTGCGGCGCTGGGGTCAGCCGCGCGATTTCCACTTTGCCGTGCGCGACCATGTCGACGTCGGCACCCCTCTCGGGCTCGATTTCGAGCTCGGCGCCAGGCTCTCCGGCGCGCGTTTCACGGTCTTGCGCGGCCCTGTGGCGCGGCTGCATCGGGCGCTTGCGCAATTCATGCTTGACCTGCACACCCAGCACCACGGCTACACCGAAGCCTATGTGCCCTACCTCGTCAGCGCCGAAACCATGCGCGGCACCGGCCAATTGCCCAAATTCGAGGCCGACCTCTTCGCCGTGCCGCGTGGCGAACTCGGCACCCACTACCTCATCCCGACCGCCGAGGTTCCCCTCACCAGCTTCGTGCGTGACGCCATCGTCCCGCCCGAACAACTGCCACTGCGTTACGTCGCCCACACGCCCTGTTTTCGCTCCGAGGCCGGATCCTACGGCCGTGACGTGCGCGGCATGATCCGCCAGCACCAGTTCGATAAAGTCGAACTCGTGTGGATCACCGCGCCCGAACGATCGGCCGAGGCGCTGCAACAACTCACCGCCCATGCCGAAGCCGTGTTGCAGGCGCTCGAACTGCCCTACCGCACCATGTTGCTATGCACCGGTGACATGGGCTTCGGCGCGGCGCAAACCTACGACCTGGAAGTGTGGCTGCCCGCGCAAAAGACCTACCGCGAAATATCCAGCTGCTCGAACATGGGCGCATTTCAGGCGCGTCGCATGCAGGCACGCAGCCGCAACGCCCAGGGCAAGACGGAATATGTCCACACGCTCAACGGCTCTGGCCTCGCGGTCGGCCGAACCCTGGTTGCAGTGCTGGAAAATTTCCAGCGGGAAAGCGGCGGCATCGACATCCCTCATGCCTTGCGCCCCTATCTTGGCGGCCAATCCACCCTCATGCCATTCCCGACCTGAAGCCGCCTGCTAGACTCCAACGTTTGCCGCAAGCCCGAAGAGAGACCGCACAGGCATGCACGGCGAAGCGAGATTGCAGCAGGACGCAACTGCGCAAACACCCCGGAAAGGTGGCAGAGTGGTCGAATGCGCCGGACTCGAAATCCGGTGTACGGTTCTTCCGTACCGTGGGTTCGAATCCCACCCTTTCCGCCAGACAATCAGCAACTTAGCCCGCTTTTGAGCGGGCTTTTTTCTTGGCGTTTTCTCAGGTTTATGCGGATTTATCAGTCCGATCATGCCCACAGCATCAGCCAGAGCCGAAAACAGGAGGAAAACAGAAAACAGAAGAAAACAGGGGACAGACCCCATTTATCGCACATTTATCGCATGGAAAGGAACTGACAGCGCCTCACGTGAAGGCGACCTGATGGGCACGGCAATATTGCCGACCCTGAAATCGGTTCGGGTGATTCCAGCAGAACTTTCCCTCTTGATAGGAGATCTTGCTTCCGCATGTCGCGCAGATGAGACGCTTCTCCGAGGCCGTTGAGTGTCCATCTGTTTGCACGGCCGATGAACGAGCAGCGTGGTCTGGAGCCTGAATGTCGTGGCTGCGGGGCACTGGTGCCGTGACAGGCTGGCTGCGGGCCTCATCTTTTGGCGGCGACGCCTTCGGGCGCATGAAGTCCGGTAATTCCAAGAGATCCTTGGGCTGATGCTCGCGCTTGAGCATTCGTCCCCATTCGACAATGGTCTCCAGGCGACGCATATTGAACGCCGCGCTCAAGACTTTGCCGAGTCCGACTTCCTTATCCACATATTTCTCATGCCACGTGCCGAACTGGTCGGCTTTGATCACATTGCTGCTATCGAAGCGCCTGCCATCAGGACGTGTGATCACTCCTTTGGGATGCAGCAGCACGACGTGTTTGATGATGGGTTTGGAATGGGTCCGGCCCGTGATGCCAAGTCGCTCTATGACCCTCAAGAGCACGGATTCGTGGCGCTTGCTTTGCTCCAATGGGGACTCGATGCCGTGGCGCCTATCTCCGTACTCTACCGTGAATTCACCCTGTTCATTGATGATCAGGTTGCCATTGAAGGCCTTAGTTTCGATCAAGTAGAAAATAAACCCTCGACCCATGATCAAGTGATCGATCTGGGCGACCTGCCCGTCATCGACCAGACGCAAGTCGTGCAGAACGACGTGATTCTCACCGTCATGGAAATAGGTGTCGATGTAGTAGGCGGCATCTCGCTCGCCTCCAATGCCATCCTTAACACGCTTGTGCTCAGCCGCGAGCCAGTCGCGTTGGCGTCTGTCCAGCACGGATGCGCGTCGCAACTCTTCGAGGAGACGCAGGCGTTTGCTCTTGTCGTCGGCTGACTTGATCAACATGGACTGCTGTTGAAGCTACTTAGCACAGTCTAACCGCAGGGTTTCAAGCTCCGAGGATCTGTGTCATGCGAGGTGATGTGCAATGCACGAATTGGTGAGGACGTCGGACACCATCTCGCGACGTCGGGGAGGCGTCTTCAACGCCAACGCGATCGGATCGTCGGTGAACGGGCTTCTCTTCACGACGTGCTCCTTGGCCCAGTTCGGGCTGATCATGCCAGAGATTTTTGTGACCGAACGGTTCGAGAGCCGGGGACGGGGTCAAGGGTCAGTCAAGACTTCCTCGAGATCACACGCAGGTGGTTCGGTGTGCCAACCGAGAGCCCAGGTAGCCTGATTCAGCCATCCTGCCCATGATTGCGCTGGCGGACAGCCGGCATGCGATTCACCGACGAGCTCACCTGCCGCGTGGTTCTCGTCAGGGAGATCGGGCTATCCCTGGATTGTGTGGCGCGGTGTGAATCCCTAGGATCCGCGCTGTCGCGCAGTTGTGCCACAGAGGGCGACTGAGTGAATCCGCAGCACGCCTCAGGCCCCGGCACGCTGTGAAGGCAAGTGGGGCATGTTCCGCACCCGAGGAGATCAGAATGGGCAACAACTATTGGGCACACCTCGCACGTCATATTTTGCTGGTCACGGCCCTGCTCGTTGGCAGCGCCACGCATGCATACGCCGACAACCCCTCCATGATGAAAGACTTCAATTTTGAGAAACCGGCCTTCATTCATGACCTGCCTTTCGCAAAATACAAGTTGGTCTTGCAGGTCAGCAGCGACGATCAGCAGTTGTGGGCCCTCACGCTGAACAACGCTCAAAACGTGCTGGACAACCTCGGCCAAGGAAACGTGCGCATCGTGGTTGTCGCCTACGGTCCAGGGCTCCTGATGCTGTTGAAGAACAGCCCTGTCGCTGAACGTCTCGCAGCACAAAACGCCGAGGGCATCGAGTTCGACGCCTGCCACGTCACCATGGAAGGGATGGCCAAAAAACTCGGACACATGCCCGTGCTGGCTCCCAGCGCCGTGATTGTCCCCGGGGGTGTCGTGCGTCTCATGCAACTCGAAAAAAATGGCTTTGCCTATATCAAGCCATAACGGCGTTCAAGCCAGAGCACCCCATCGCCGACACCGGCGAATCGGGGTGGGCAGCGTCAAGACCCGGTCGCGAAATCAATGGCATCGTTGGGGTAACGCAGATCTCCTGCCCAGTGTTTTGATCAATGCTGGTGCAGTTGGGCGGATCGTTCAGCTGGTCCAGGACGGCTACGTGCAGATCCAGCCGTGACACTGCCCCTGACTTTCAGGGCCATCGTCATGGCGAGTTGGACTCCTCTTCCACGACCCCAGCCTGACGCTTGGCCCCGCATGCAGGCAGGCTCCCGTGGAGAGAGGGCGGCAACGCGGGAGCCTTTGACCCAGCCGCTGCGACCTTGTCTCAACGACTCCACGCCTTTGGAGCCACGAGGAGCCCTTCTCGGCACATCATCGTTGTTCCTCATGGAAGCCTGCTGCTCCCTAGGCTATAGTGGTTGCATAGCCATCTGGCAGGGACGGCGACGAGGAGACAGCCATGCAAGTCAGCGATATTTTGAGGGTCAAGGGCAGTGCGCTGTTCACGGTGGCGCCTGACACAGCGCTGCTCGAAGCAGCCCGCACGATGACGCAGCATGACGTGGGCTCGCTGGTCGTGATGCGGGCCGGCCATCTGGCGGGCATGCTCACCTTCCGCGAAGTCATTGCCGCGCTGGCCGGCGCGCAACCGGGCGAAGCCCAGGTGGCCGACGTGATGCTGGGCGAGCCTGTGCATTGCACACCCCAGACGGGTCTGGACGAGTTGCGCCGCCTGATGCTGGAGAGCCACACCCGCTACATGCCGGTGATGGAAGGCACCACCCTGCTTGGGGTGATTTCTTTCCATGATGTGGCACGCGCCGTGGTGCAGGAGCAAGACTTCGAGAACCGCATGCTCAAGGCCTATATCCGTGACTGGCCACAGGACGATGCACAGTCCCCGAGCCCGGCGACAGGGACGCCGCCCACATCGGCAACCATCCAGCCACTTTCACGCAGCATCTGATTCGAGAGCCAGGGCGCTCACAAGACCGCAACTCCCTCAAAACGTTGAGGAAACGCTGGGAGGGTCTGCTTCTTCAGGAGGCGGCAGAACCCCATCAAGGGCGCCCGCCTTCCAAGCGGACGCCCAGCCCGCCAGTCCCGGTTTCCAGCCGCTAGGATTGCGGGTTTTGCGCTGGCATACCCGTGCAAACAACTCTGCATGCCTGCACCCACCCATCTGCTGTATCTGCACGGTTTCCGCTCCTCGCCCCAGTCGGCCAAGGCGCTCGTCACCGGCGCGCGCCTGCAAGTCATCCACGATGAGCGCAGCAGGCGCGGGTTGGAGCCGGTGCAATGGTTGTGCCCGCAACTGCCGCCTTCCCCAGCACAGGCCATGGCTGAGTTGCTGGCACTGGTGGGCCATGTCGCTCCGGGGCGCCTGGCGCTGGTGGGCAGTTCACTGGGCGGCTTCTACGCCACCTATCTGGCGCACCACCTGCAGGCGCGCGCCGTGCTTTTGAATCCGGCGGTGAACCCGGCACGCGATTTGCGCACGCAGATTGGCGCGCTCACGGCCTGGCACGACCCGCAGTCCGCATTGCACTTCACGGCAGAGCATGTCCACGAACTCCATGCACTCGAAGTCGGCAGCCTGACCAGCGCTGTGCCCGAGGCTTCACGTTATCTTGCCCTGATTGCGCAGGACGACGAGGTGCTCGACTGGCGTGAAATGGCCGCACGCTACGCTGGCGGCCATTTGCGCATCGTGCCGCTCGGCGGCCACGCACTCACGGATTACGCCACGCATCATCTCGACGCCGTGCTGGATTTTCTCGGCATTCATGCTGATGTGGCGTGACACTCACCCATTCCGACTCACGTGACCTACATCCTTTTCGAAGACACGGGCAAACTTGCCACCGGCCGCATCATGAGCCAGGCCGACACCTCGATGCAGGTGGAACTGGCCAGCGGCAAACGCCAAAAGATCAAGGCCCAGCAAGCACTGTTGCCGTTCGACGCGCCCGCACCACATGAGTTGCTGGCTTGGGCACAGGCGCAGCAGGATGGCATCGAGCTCGACTTGCTGTGGGAATTTGCGCCGGAAGACGAATTCGGCTTTGGCGTGGTGGCGGCGGATTATTACGGTGGCAAACCCACGCCGCAACAGCAGGCCGCCGTGCTGCTGCGCCTGCACGGCGCACCGCACTACTTCCAACGCCGTGGCAAGGGGCTGTTCCGCAAAGCCAGCCAGGAGACGGTGCAGGCGGCGCTGGCGGGCATGGCGCGCAAGGAGGCGCAGCAACGACAGATCGAGGCCGATGCACAAGCCCTGGTGAACGGCCACTGCCCCGATGCCATTGCCGCCAAGCTCTACGCCCTGCTGTTCAAGCCCGACAAGAACAGTGTGGAATACAAGACCCTGGCGCAGGCGGTGAAGCAAAGCGGCCATGGCGCGCTGCATTTGCTGCGGGCGGCAGGAGCCATTGCGTCGCCCTGGCATTTCCATATGCAACGTTTTTTGCTGGAGCATTTCCCCAAGGGCACCGGTTTCGCCGATCTGCCGCTGTCGACGCCCGACGTCGGGGATTTGCCGCTGGCTGAGGTGCAGGCGTTTTCCATCGACGATTCCGCGACGACCGAGATCGACGACGCGCTGTCGGTGCAGCGGCTGGACGGTGGTGGCGTGGTGCTTGGCGTTCACATCGCCGCGCCGGCGCTGGCCCTGGCACGCGACAGCGCCTGGGACCAGGCGGCGCGCGCGCGCATGTCCACCGTCTACATGCCTGGCGACAAGATCACCATGCTGCCCGAGGCGCTGGTACAGAGCTTCACCCTGGCCGAAGGCAGTAGCCGCCCAGCCGTCAGCCTCTACGTCACACTGGACGCGAACCTCGCCATGCAGAGCCACGAGACGCGGGTTGAGCGCGTGCCGATTGCCGCCAACCTGCGCCACGATCTGCTGGACACCGCAGTGACGGAAGACGCCCTGAATGGCGTCGACCCGGCACCCGACTTGGCCTTCGCCACAGAGCTGGCCCTGCTCTGGCGCATCGCCAACAAACTCAAGAGCGGACGTGAAGCCGTGCGCGGCCGGCCGGAGCGCCCGGGTGGGGTGGACTACAGCTTTCGCGTCACCGGTCTGGAGCAGGGGGAGGACGCAGCGCGGGTGGACATCGTGCCGCGCCGCCGCGGCGCGCCGCTGGACCTCATCGTCGCCGAGCTCATGATTCTGGCCAACGCCACCTGGGGCGGCTGGCTGGCCGAACTGGGGCTGCCCGGCATTTACCGCAGCCAAAGCGGCATGGGTGTCAACCTGCGCACCCGCATGGGCACCAAGCCGGCACCTCACCAGGGCCTGGGAGTGGCCCAGTACGCCTGGTGCACCTCGCCGCTGCGGCGCTACACCGACCTGGTGAACCAGGGGCAGATCATCGCCGCCGCGCGCCATGGCCGCACTGCCTTGCTCGCGGTGCCCTACAAGCCAAAGGATGCGCAACTCTTCGCCATCGTCGGCGCCTTCGAAGACGCCTACAAGGCCTATGCCGACTTTCAGAACGGCATGGAACGCTACTGGACCCTGCGCTATCTGCAACAGCAAGGCATTAGCGAGCGCGATGCAGCTGTGCTGCGCGATGGGCTGGTGCGGGTGGACGGCCTGCCGCTGGTGCTGCAGGCGCAGGGAGCGCAGGACCAGCCGCGTGGCACCCGCGTGCGCGTGCAGTTCGGTCAACCCGACCTGATCACCCTGGAGCAGCCGTGCAAGGTGGTCGAGGTGCTGCGCGACATGACCGCGACCGGCGGGGAAGCAGTGCAGGTGGATGAGCCAGCCGAAGAGGACGGCGCTGCCGCCCTGGCCACAGGCCTACACCTGGTCGTGGACGAAGCCGAGGCAGAAACCGAGGTCGCCACCGAGGCGGGCGCCGAGACGGCCATGAGCGACACCACCGGAACCGTGGAGGCGGCCAAGGATGCAGGTGCCGCCGACGCGTCCCCAGCCACGGCCTGATCGACCCGATCACCTCACGGATCAGCCATCGCGTCCGCTGTCACCTGCCCCGCCCCGCCAGTCCATTGCGCATGCCCTCGTTCCGCGCCATTCGTCTCAGCAAGCTGCAGTGGGCGCTGCTGATTTCGGCGACGGCGCACGCGGCGCTGCTGGCGCTGAAAGTGGGTTCACCCGAGACCTTCAATCGCATGTTCCAGGACACCCCGCTGTCGGTGGTGCTGGTGAATCAGTCGTCGGCCGAGGCCCCCGAGAAACCGCAGGCACTGGCGCAGGTCAATCTTGCCGGCGGAGGTGACGACGCCAAAGGCCTGGCCACCACACCGCTGCCGGCCACAGCCACCGTGGCCGATGGCAACGCACTGCAAAACCAGAGCCGCTCCCAGTTGGCGCAGGACGAGCAGAAACAGCGTGAACTCATCACCCAGGTGAAGAGCCAGATGGTGCAGTTGCAGCGGCTGGCCACGCAACAGACCAAGCCAGCGGCCGCGCAGGCACTGGAAGATCAGCGCAAACGCCTGCTGGATCTGCTCGGCGCCATCGAGCGCCGCATCGACCAACAAAACGCCAGGCCGCGCCGCCGCTTCGTTGGCCCCAACACCCGCAGCGTGCCGTATGCGCTGTACTACGACCACATGCGGCAAAAAATCGAGCACTTGGGCACGGTTGATTTTCCGCAACGTGACGGCAGCAAGCTCTACGGCAAACTCATCATGGCCATCACCGTGGATGCCTCGGGGCGACTGCTCAGGAGCGAGGTGGTGCGCGGCTCGGGCAACCCACAGCTCGATCGCATGGCGCGGGCCATCGTCAACGCAGCACAGCCTTACGGACACTTCAGCGCCGCCATGCGGCGCGATGCCGATCAACTCGTCATCGTCGCCGGCTTCGACTTCACCCGCGAAGGCGGCCTGGAAACGCACATCCAGGCGCAGCCAGGCCATGACGGCAGCCCTGCACCATGAGCAGCACAACCCCGTTGACACGCATGCCCATGGCTACGCACCTGCCCGATCTTTACGCCGTGTTCGGCAACCCGGTGGAGCACAGCAAGTCACCCCGCATCCATGCCCTGTTCGCGGCGCAATGCGGGCTGAGCTTGCGCTACGACAAGCGTCGGCTTGCGCCGAATGGTTTCGCACAGGGGCTGGGGGCCTTTCGTGCCGAGGGCGGGTGCGGCTGCAACGTCACGGTACCGTTCAAGTTCGAGGCCGCACGCGCCGCACGCCGCCTGTCGCCACGTGCGGCGCTGGCCGAGGCCGCCAACACCCTGGGCTGGAGCGACGACGGCGAACTCTGGGGCGACAACACCGATGGCATCGGCCTGGTGCGGGATCTGACGCGCATTCTGGCGCACGCATCCGCAAGCCCGCAAGAGCCCAATGCCGACGCGCAGGCACTCAAGGGCAAAACGATCTTGCTGCTGGGTGCGGGCGGCGCAGCGAGCGGGGTCCTGGGAACGCTGATCGCGGCCGGCACGCAAGCCATTGCCGTGTGGAACCGCAGCGCCGACAAAGCCCACCTTCTGGTCGCGCGCCATGCCGGCATCGCCCGCGAACATGGCGTGGCGCTCGCGGCCGTGACCGAGCCCGCGCCGGGGTTCGATCTCGTCATCAACGCCACCGCGTCCAGCCTGGGCGGCGCCACGCTGGAACTTCCGCCCGGCGTGCTGCGCCCCGGCATGTTGGCCTACGACCTGATGTACGCCGCGCAAGCCACCGCCTTCATCGCCCAGGCCCGCAAGGCCGGTGCCGATGCGCAAGATGGTCTGGGCATGCTGGTGGAACAGGCGGCGGAGAGCTTCTGGCTCTGGCACGGCGTGCGCCCCGACACCACACCGGTTCTGGCCACACTGCTGGCCGAGTTGCGCGGGCCTGCGCTGTAAGCCCCCTGCCTCCTCGATAACCCCGACTTCTCACAACCACGCTCCGTCTGCCATGGCCGCGTCGCGCCAACACTCCAGCTTGCGCTCCATCCTGTGGCTGTGCTTCTGGGCCGTCATCGTTCTGCAAGGTTATTTCGCCCTGCGCATCGCCCTGTGGACTGTGATCCCGCCATCCAGCACAGCCTTCATGCGTGCGGCGCAATTGCGCATTCTCAAGGGCGATCCGGGCGCCTCGCCCATATCGTTTAGGGGTCAGGATCGCCAGAGTGCAGCCGAGCATTGGCTCCGCGCGCCTTGGCTGCACGACTGGGTGCCCTACGATCGCATCAGCCCCTGGCTCAAGCGCTCGGCCGTGGCCTCGGAAGACGCCACATTCTTGACCAATGACGGTGTCGACTGGACTGCCATCCAGCAAGCTTGGCAGAAAAATCACAGCCGCCGCGATGAGCGGCTACACCGCATCATCGGCGGTTCGACCATCACCCAGCAACTGGCGAAGAACCTGTTTCTCTCACCGCAACGCAGTTATCTGCGCAAGGCGCAGGAGTTGGTCATTGCCTACATGCTCGAAGGCATCCTGGGCAAGCGCCGCATCCTGGAGATCTACCTCAACAGCGTGGAATGGGGCGAGGGCATTTATGGCGCCGAGGCGGCCGCGCAGCACTATTTCCATGTGTCGGCGTCGCGCCTCTCACCTTGGCAGGCTGCGCGCCTGGCAGTGATGCTGCCGGCACCGCGCTTTTTCCAGAACCATCTGTACGGCCCCTACATCAACGCCCGCACGGGGGTGATCGCCGCTCGCGCCTACCAGGTGCAAATTCCGCGCTGAGGCACGGGCAACGGTGCTCAGGCCTGGCCAATCTGCGCAAAGGCGGCGTCGGCCGCGTCGAGCGTGGCGGCAATGACGTCGGGCCCATGCGCGGCCGACAGGAAGCCCGCCTCGTACATGCTGGGGGCGAGATAGACACCGCGGTCGAGCATGGCGTGGAAAAACCGCTTGAAAATTTCGACATCGGCGCCGGCAACGTCCGGGTAGTTGCGCGGCAAGGTGTCGGCGAAATAGAAGCCGAACATGCCGCCTTCACTGTCGGTGCGGAAGGTGATGCCGTGACGCGCCGCCGCGGCGTCCAGCCCCTGCATCAGTTGCCGGGTGGTGGCAGCCAGACGGTCGTAAAAGCCGGGACGCTGGATGATGCGCAACTGCGCCATGCCGGCGGCCACGGCCACCGGGTTGCCCGACAGCGTGCCAGCCTGGTAGACGTTGCCCAGCGGCGAAAGCTTGTGCATCACATCGGCGCGGCCACCGAAAGCCGCCAGCGGCATGCCGCCGCCAATCACCTTGCCCATCACCACCAGATCGGGCCGGATGTCATACACCTGCTGGGCACCGCCCAAGGCAACGCGAAAGCCGGTCATCACCTCGTCCCACACCAGCAGCGCGCCATGCTCGGTGCACAGTTCCCGCAGGCGGCGGTGCCAGGCGGCATCGCCGCGGATGAAGTTCATGTTGCCGGCAATGGGCTCGACCATGACACAAGAAATCTCCGGCCCGCGCGCTGCGAACAAGGCTTCGATCTGCGCAATGTTGTTGAACTCCAGCACCAGGGTGTGCTTGGCCAGATCGGCCGGCACCCCGCCGGAACTCGGGTTGCCGAACGTGAGCAGGCCTGAACCGGCCTTCACCAGCAGGCTGTCGGCGTGGCCGTGGTAGCAGCCCTCGAACTTGACGATGGCGTCGCGCCCGGTGAAACCCCGTGCCAAACGGATGGCGCTCATCCCGGCCTCGGTGCCGCTGGAGACCAGGCGCACCATTTCCACGGCCGGCATGAGCTTGCAAATCGCCTCGGCCATCTCGATTTCGTCAGCTGTTGGCGCGCCGAAGCTCAACGAGCGGGTGGCGGCGCGCTGCACCGCCTCGATCACGTCGGGATGGGCATGGCCAGCGATCATCGGCCCCCAAGAGCCGATGTAGTCGATGAAACGCGTGCCCTCGGCGTCGATCATGTAAGCGCCTTCGGCGCGGTCGATGAAGCGCGGCACGCCACCCACTTGGCGAAAGGCGCGCACCGGGGAGTTCACCCCGCCAGGAATGGTGCGCTGGGCGCGGTCGAAAAGTTGGGCGTTGCTGGACATGGCGACTGCAAGAAAACGCCGCCCGGGGCGGGCGGCTGATTGGAAGAGAAAGGACGAAGCAGGAGGCTTACTGCAGACCCACCGGAGAGATGGAGTCGTCGTCATCGGGGCTGGTCTGGGCCCAGAAAAAACGGTCGGGAACGAGATGCCCCATGCCCGGGCGGTAGGCAAAATCCAGGGTCTGGTCGAGAAACTCCAGCCCTTCATGCACCGCCCGGTCGAGCTTGGCGCCCGTGCCCAGCAACGCGGCCACGGCGGCCGAAAGCGTATCGCCGGCACCGGAAAAACCCGCATCGAACATCTCGAAGCGCTCGCGCAGCAATTGGCGGCGCGGGCTGAGGAGCAGGTTCTCCACATGGTTTTCAGGCACCAGAATCCCGGTCACCAGCAGGTATTGCACACCCATGCCCTGGGCCTGATGCATCAGCGCCTCGGGCGTGGGCGGATCCTCGCGCTCGACGTCGGGGAACAGGAACTGGGTGAGGGCCGTGATGTTGCCGCACAACACGCGGGTCTGCGGCAGCACCAGTTCCTGCATGGCCTTGATGTATTCCTCGGCTTGGCTTTCGTCGAATGCCTGCAGGTTGCCGACATACGTGACCAGCGGCACCTGGGAGTAATCGGCCAAGAGCTCGGCCACGGCGCTGACCACTTCGACACTGCCGAGGAAACCCACTTTCCAGGAGGCCAGTTCCACGTCCTCCAGGACTGCACGCGCCTGCTCGATCACGGCGTCTGCCTCGATCTCGACGATATCGAAAATCTCGGCCGTGTCGCGCACCCAGATCGACGTCGTGACCGGCAAGGCGTGGCAGCCGACGGCGGCGCAAACCGCCTGGTCCGCAGCCAGCCCTGCCGCGCCACTGGGGTCGGCGGCGTTGAAAGCCATCACGGCTGGGGGAGATTCTGGTGCATCGGTCGGATTGGGCATGATGGGTTCGGTTGATGAAACAAATCGGGGCGGCCAAACCCACAGCCGCGCTTGGTATGCAAGACACCACAGCCCTGCACAACCTCTCCATAGAATGATTGAATCTTATGCCAGAGGGCGATACGCTGTGACACAACCTGACTGCAAAACCTGGATGTGCTTGATCTGCGGCTTTATTTATAACGAAGAAGTGGGCCATCCGGAAAGTGGCCTGGCCGCTGGCACACGCTGGGTAGACATTCCGATGAACTGGACTTGCCCTGAGTGCGGGGCACGCAAGGATGATTTCGAAATGGTGCAGATCTAACTTCCGATCCCAAGCAGCTTTGCGTCTTGACCCCTGCGCGCAGGTTCCTGTGCTTGTTCATCACCGCATATTTTCTGGAGACCCTGCTTGAGCACGGCCAATGGTTCATTCAAGGTGTTGGTGGTCGACGACAGCAACACCATTCGTCGCAGCGCGGAAATTTTCCTGAAACAGGCTGGCTACCAAGTGCTGCTGTCAGAAGATGGATTCGACGCCCTGTCAAAAGTCAACGACGCCTTGCCGGACCTGATTTTCTGCGACATCCTGATGCCGCGCCTTGACGGTTATCAGACCGTGGCCATCATCAAGCGCAGCCCTCGCCATGCCGGCATCCCCGTGATCATGCTGTCGTCGAAGGACGGGGTGTTCGACAAGGCACGCGGCAAGATGGTGGGCGCAGAGGCCTACCTCACCAAACCCTTCACCAAAGACCAACTGCTCCAGGCGGTCGATCAATATCGCAACACTCCCTCTGGCGCCAGCGCCGCACACCCATGAGCATCCAAAAAATTCTGGTCGTTGACGACTCCCGCACTGAGCTCTACTTTCTTTCCGATCTGCTGAGCAAAAATGGGTACACCGTGAGCACCGCCGAAAACGGCGAGCAGGCCATGAGCGCAATGGCAGCGAACAAGCCCGATCTGATTCTGATGGATGTGGTGATGCCAGGCCAGAACGGCTTTCAGCTCACTCGCCAAATCACTCGTAACCCGGCGTACAGCGATGTTCCTGTGATCATCTGCACCAGCAAAAATCAGGAGACCGACAAGCTCTGGGCCATGCGCCAAGGCGCTCGCGACTTCGTCACCAAGCCGGTGGATCCGCATGATCTGTTGAGCAAGATCATGGCACTGTCCTGAACCGTGCCATCGCACACCCTTGCCCCTCAGTCCAAAACATGGCACGCAGCAGCCTGATTGAATTCCAGAGCCAGCTCGCATCGCGTCTGCAGGCGGCGCAGTTGACACAGAGCGAGTCGCGCTGGCTGGCCGTGGTCGCTGGCCAGCAGCGCATCTTGTTGCCCTTGGTGCAAGCGGGTGAAATCTCGGCTTACGAGTCGCCCATGCCTTTGCCACATGGACGGGCCTGGTTCGCCGGCCTGGTCAATTTGCGTGGCGTGTTGAGCGGCGTAGTCGACCTCGCGGCTTTTTTGGGTGTACGCCCCGCCAGCAGCCCACGCAGCAATGCCCAAAGCCGGTACATCCAGTTCGCACCCCAACTGGAAATCAACGCCGTGCTGCTGGTCGATCAACTTGCCGGCTTGCGTACACCCCGACAATTTGTCAGGGACGAGCACGCGCCTGCAGCCCCAGAACCTTGGCTCGGCCCAGGACTGCTCGACACTTCGGGGTTGACCTGGCGCGAACTCAACCTGGCCTTGTTGGCTGATGACCCCGAATTTCTTGCCGTCGTCTAGTGCGAGCGGTTGCCCATCGCGCTGAGGCACCAACCGCCACTGACACTGCCTGACTGCCTTCCCTGCTCAAATTTCACACTAGTCGTCACGCCGGAGTTCCCATGGCCCTGTTTCCCCTGTTCGGTTCCAAAAACCCCCTCGAGGCCCCCACGGCCATCGCCGAATCCAGCGTCTCTGTCTCGTCGACAGTCCAAATGGATCAGGACTCGCAAGAACAGCGCCCAAAGCAAGAGGTGCAAAACGCACTTCCCTTGATCGGCCACCTGCCCTTGCCCCAGCAGCAGCGTGTGCTGGTTCTGCTGCTTATCGTCGCTGTGATCCTCATCGCGCTGGGTTTGACCGTGACGCTGCGCGTAGCAGCCAGTTCTGCCAAGTTACTAGATACCACCGGCGACGCCATGATGCAGTCGCAGCTTGTTGCCAAGTCCATCAGTGCCTCCTTGCTGGGCTCGGAGAGCTCGTTCGGTGAGCTCAAAACGGGCTCCGATGCCCTGAGCCGCGATTTCCAAGCGCTGGGCGGGGGCAATGCAGCGGCCAATTCCGATCTGGCCGCGATTCAACCCCTGGTCGACGGGATGGTGAAAAACGCGCTGTCCGTAGTCAAGCTTGAGCCGGTGCTGACACAAACGAACAAGTCCTTGCGCACTGTGAACCGGCAGTCCGACAGGCTGCTTGAAACAACCGAAACGATCTCATCGCTGATGCTGCAGGAAAACGCGCCCGCAGCCAACATCGCAGCGGCCACGCAGCTCAATATGCTGACCCAGCGCATCGGCAAGTCGGCAAACGAATTCCTGTCCTTCGAAGGCGTCAGTCCCGAGGCTGTTTTTGCACTCGGCAAGGATTTGAACACCTTCAATGATTTGTCCAAAGGACTGCTTGATGGCGACCCTAATCTCCAACTGACCGCAGCCAAAAGCGCGCAACTGCGCGCCCAGTTGCAAAACCTGGTGAAAAATTTCAGTGAAACCCGCCAGCTCACCACCAGCATCCTGTCCAATCTGCAGGGTCTGAGCAGCGCGCGCGTTGCGCAAGCATCGGTGGTGAAGGACTCGGTGCCGTTGCTGGCTAAGCTGCAGGCCTTGCAAAGCGACTACGCGTCACATGCCGGCGTGAGTACACCCGCTCTGTTATTCCTGGTCGCCATGGGGGGGCTGGCGTTGTTGGCGCTGGCTGGTCTAGCCAGGTTGTATGTGCAGGAAACGCGCCAGCGTGCGGATCAGTCCGAGATGCAACGTCATCTTGCCGAACGCCAGGAACTCGATGCCCGCCGAACCAACGAGGCCAACCAGTCGGCCATTTTGCGGTTGATGAATGAGTTGCAGAACGTTGCCGAGGGCGACCTGACACAACAGGCCACGGTGACCGAGGACATCACCGGAGCCATTGCCGACTCGGTGAACTACACCGTGGAGGAGTTGCGCAATCTGGTGTCGCAAGTGCAATCCACCGCCGACCAGGTGAGCTACGCCTCCTCGAAGGCGCAAACCACGTCCGGCAACCTGCTCAAGTCATCCGAGCAGCAACTGGTGGAAATTCGTGAAACCGGCCAGTCGGTGCTGGAAATGGCCGAACGCATCAATGCGGTCTCGGCTCAGGCGCAACAGTCATCCGACGTGGCTCGTCAGTCACTCTCGGCCGCCGAACAGGGCCTGCAGGCGGTGCGCAATTCGATCGACGGCATGAACGCCATCCGCACCCAGATCCAGGACACCTCCAAGCGCATCAAGCGCCTGGGCGAATCTTCACAGGAAATCGGCGAAATCACCGAGTTGATTTCCGACCTGACAGAGCAGACCAACGTCCTGGCGCTGAATGCCGCCATTCAAGCCGCTTCAGCGGGTGATGCCGGCCGCGGTTTCTCAGTCGTGGCCGAGGAAGTGCAGCGCCTCGCCGAGCGCTCCGCCGAAGCCGCGAAACAGATCTCGGCGCTGGTGCGGGCGATTCAGACCGACACGCAAGACGCCGTTGCCGCCATGGAAAAAAGTACGCAAGGCGTGGTGGAAGGCGCCAAGCTCTCGGACAACGCCGGCACGGCGCTGACCGAAATCGACCGCGTGTCGCGCCAGCTTGCCGAGCTGATTCAGCGCATTTCCGAGCAGACCTTCACCGAAGCGCAGTCGGCCAACAAGGTTGCGGGCAACATCCAGCACATCTTCGCCGTGACTGAGCAGACCAGCCAGGGCACGCGCTCCACTGCCGACCTGGTCGGTGAACTGGCACGCGTGGCCGAGGCGCTGCGCGAATCCGTTTCGCGTTTCAAGATCGCCTGATGCGTCACCTTCCGGGCACCCATTCCGACCCGTCCAACGATCTCCTTCCTGCGCGCCCCAAGGCATGAACCTCGCTGTCTCGACACCGCTTTCCACCACGCAACTGGATCCCGGACCGCTGGTCTGGGTGATCGAGCAAGTGCGCGAGAACCTGCTCGCCGCGCAAGCCGCATTGCGCAAGCAAATGCAATGGCGCAGTCCGGCACAGGGTGACGACGCGCAGCCTGCGGCGGGTTATCTGCTGCAGGCGCGCCATCAGGTGCATCAGGCCGCCGGGGCCATCGATCTGCTCGGCTACTTCTCGGCAGCGCGGCTAGCCCTGGCGACGGAACGGGTGCTCGCACGGTTCATCGAGCAACCGGCCGGTTTCGACACCTCGGCCCAGAGCACGCTCGAATCCGGCTTGTACGCCCTTCTCGATTACCTCGAGGCTCAGCGCAGCGGCAAGCAGGAGCCTGCGCTCAAGTTGTTCAAACAGTACCACGCCCTGACAGAACTGGCGGGTGGCGAGATTGCCCATCCGGCTGATCTTTGGGACATCGACTGGACCTGGCCCGATCTGCCAGACGACACAGCACCGAGCCCCAGACTGCACCCTGACGACCGTGGCAACTATGAACGCGCCCTGCTGGATCTGTTGCGCCAGCGCGACCTGCCCCTGACGGGACGCGCGCTGCAATCCGTGGCGCGACGCGCTGCGGCCAGTGCCAGTGGACACGAACGTGTCCTGTGGTGGCTGGCTGACGGCTTTTTCGAAGCCTTGGCCCTGGGCCTGCTGCCTGTAGACCTGTATGCCAAGCGCTTGTGCAACCGGCTCAATCTGCAGCTCAAGAGTGTCATGGCCGGGCAACAGCAACCATCCAGGCGCCTAGCTCATGAACTGCTCTTTTTCTGCAGTCAGGCCCTGGCGAAGGCACATGCGCAAGGCATGCAAGTCGAAACACTGGGCGCGATTCAAACCCGCATGCATCTCCCTGTTGCGGTTGTCGTGGATTACCAGCGTACTTACTTCGGCCTGCTCGATCCGTCACTCATCCAACAGGTGCGCAAGCGCATCGGCCTGGTCAAGGAGGGCTGGTCGCAACTCGGTAACGACGATTTCACCCGTGTTGGCAAGTTCGTGGAAGGTACCCATTTGCTCGGGCAAGCACTCCGCGAGATCTCCCCGGGTGCCGAATCTCTCACCGCAGCCATCGAGCACATGGTGCAAGCCGTCTCTGAGCGGCGTGACCTGTTGACCCCGGAGCGCGTGCTCGAAGTGGCCACGGCCCTGCTGTTCCTGGAAGCATCGTTCGACCATTTCCAGGCCGACGATGCGGAATTCCTGTTGCGTGCCAGCGAGCTTGCCCGCCGACTCGACCGTAGTGCCGAAGGCATGGCCGCCGGCACTTTTGCACCGTGGATGGAAGAGCTCTACCGCAAGTCGTCTGAGAGCCAGACGATGGGAACGGTGGTGCAGGAGTTACGCCACGACATGAGTACTGTCGAGCGCTTGCTCGACGCCTATTTCCGCGATCCGGCCACCCAGTCGGAGCTCGCGCCCGTACCCAAGCTTCTAGCGCAAATGCGAGGGGTGCTGTCCGTGCTCGGCATGGACGTTGCCGCACAAGCACTGGGGCATATTCGCCAGACGGTTGAAAACCTCCTGCTCAGTCCTCCCGACGAGCACCAGGCCCGCGAACCACGAGGTTTGTTCGATCGTCTCGCCGGAAACATCGGCACCCTGGGTTTTCTGATCGACATGCTGGTGTACCAACCCGAACTGGCGAAATCGCTGTTCAGTTTCGACACACAAAGCGGCGAATTGCGCGCCATCGTTCCCAGCACGCCGCACACCGCACCACCCAGTACCCATCAGGACCTGCAACACCAGGCGACGCAACTTGCCGACGCCCTTGACCACGGACTCGACCCTGTCCAGGCTGCCAGCCAGTTCGAGCGCCTGCGCATGGAGGCCGCGCTGGCGCAAGAAAGCACCTTGTCGGCCAAGCTTGTGCAGGCACGCGAATTGCTCGGTGAGGGGCAGGATGTCTCGGCCGCAGCAGAGTTGCTGCGCAGCCCAAGGGCGCAAGACGCCGATGCCGCCGCCACTCGACTGGCTGCGCCTGTTGCAGCGGCCGCTGCCGCCACCGCTGCGGCCGACACCCCGGCCGCACCAAGCTTCGACGCGCCCACAGAGCCGGGCGGGACAGACGAAGAAGATGACCTGCTCGACATCTTTCTCGAAGAGGCTGATGAAGTCATCGCCGCGGGCCAGATCGGCGTGGCCCAGCTCTCCACCAACCCATCCGACGACAGCACGCTGACCGCCGTGCGCCGAGCCTTCCACACACTCAAGGGCAGTTCGCGCATGGTTGCGCTCACGGATTTCGGTGAAGCCGCGTGGGCGCTGGAACAGGTTTTCAATCAACTGCTGGCCGAGCAAAGGCCCATCACGCCTCCCGCGCTGCAACTCGCACAGCACACCTTGACCGAGCTCGATGCTTGGACCCGTGCCCTGCGCATGGGCACGGCGGCCCGGCATTCGAGCGACGCCATCTGCGCCGCGGCGCGTCGTCTGCGCGGTCTGCCCGCGGAAGACGTCACCGCTGCAGCACTACCGGCAGCGCCGGCCGCCAGCGTTGCAAGCGCGGTGGCATCTCAGACACAAGCCCTCGAGAGCGAATTTCCAGATCCCGACTTTGTCGACACATGGTCGACAGGGCTGCCTCCCGTTGTCGAAGAGGATGACACTGCCGAAAACCTGGTTGCGGCTCGGGCACCGATACCCGCCGCCGAGGCGAATGGCGTCGACGCTGTGCCCGCAAGCTTCGAGCTGACGCCATGGACCGCGTCCGACCAGCCGGAGCAGCCAACCGTCGACATTGCCCTACAGCTGCAACCCCCTGACTTCCCGGCTCTCGACCTGCATCTGCCTGACGTCGCATTGCTCGATCTTGACTTCACGCCCAAGGCTGCAGAAGCCCCGGCGTCTGCGGATCCTGCCGCCGACGATGTGCCTGCGAGCAGCACGCCTGCAGATGAGACCTCTGGCATGGTCGACATGCAAGAACTCGATGCGCAGGCCTTCGACCGGCTATTCCCTGACGCGCCCGGCTTCGATGCCCAGCCCTCGACCTTCGCCTCGCAGGGGGCGCATACACCCCTGGATCTGGGCGCATCGCAAGCATCGACCTTCATCCATCGGCCTGACGCAGCAGGCGAAGCCGTCGACATGTCCGGCGCCGACGACGAGGAGCCGCACGACACGGAGCAGACCGCGCTCCACACGGCGCAGCCGGTGACACCGCTGCATGCCCACCCTGCCACGGATGCGCCGCTGGCGCAGGTCTACACGCTCGATGTCCATCGCCCCGCCCTACAGACTCCCGACGAAAACATCAAGGTCGTCGGCGAGCTGCGCATCCCCATCCCGCTCTACACCATCTATTTGAACGAGGCCGACGAACTGGTCCGTCGACTCGGTGCCGACATTGCCGCGTGGTCATTGCAGCCATCCAATCCGGTGGCCGAGGAAGTCACCGCCCTTGCCCACCAACTGCGTGGCAGTTCTCGTACCGTAGGCCTGCAGAGTGTCGGGCAACTGGCCGAGCAGATGGAAGAGGCGCTGCGATTGCAGCACGGCCACCCTGCCGCACTCGAATCGGCGGACGTCGACCTGCTGGTTCAAGCCACCGAGGAAATTCGCCGCCTGCTGCACCAATTCGCTGCAGGTTTCGTGCGCCCAGCCCAGCCAGACATGGTCGAGGCGCTGCAAGCGCTGGTGCACCGTATGCAGCATCTGGGTGCCCAACCCCAGATTGACGCGCCGGAAACCGGCATGGCGCACAGCGGCCATGGTGTGGAAGACACCGACAGCACCGCGTACGTCGATGCGGAGCCGATCGCGGTGGTGACAAAGCATGCTGGCGAGACGGCGCCGATTGCGGCAAGCGAGCTTGCCCAAGCCCTGGAGGAGATGGGCAGCGCAGTTGCGCCCGTGGCCCCATCCGAAAGCACGATGGCTGCCGCTGCCGACCCGACCCTGCGTGACAGCATCGACACCGAGCTTTTCCCCATTTTTGAGGATGAGGCTTCCGAGTTACTGCCCGGACTCTCCACGGCGCTGCGCCAATGGGAAAACAATCCGCGTGACCTCACCGCCCCGAAGCAGGCCATGCGCCTGTTGCACACCTTCAAGGGCAGCGCGCGCATGGCTGGAGCCATGGCGCTCGGCGATCAGGCGCACAGCCTGGAGGCTGACATCGAAGCTTTGCTGGGCATGGAGAGCGAGGCGCTGGTCGAATCCGACCTGATCGAACTCATCGCGCGACATGACGCAATGAACACACGTTTTGAGCGACTGCGTGAAGCCAGCAGTCGCGGCGAGGTCGAACTCGGCGAGATCCACATCGAGCAGGGTTTGCAGGATGAAGCCGTGGAGCGGGCCGCTGCAACTCAACCTGCCACTTCGGCAGCTGCCGTTGCCGAAAGCTCGCAACCTACAGCCAAGGTAATCGCGGCAGCGACTTCATCCACATCCGAAGGGAAGGCCTTACCCCAGCCTCTGATGCCGATGCAAGCCGCACCCGGCGCTGGACGGGTCGCCGCGCAGCCAGTGCGCGTGCGTGCCGCCCTGCTCGACCGCTTGGTGAACCAGGTGGGTGAGGTCAGCATTGCTCGCTCCCGCCTCGACAATGAGTTCGGTCTGATCCGTTCCAGCACGCGCGACCTCGGCGACAACCTCGAGCGTTTGCGCGCACAGGTGCGCGATATCGAGTTGCAGGCCGACGCGCAAATGGCAGCGCGTGCGCAGTCCGCACGCGAAGATGGACGCGATTTCGACCCACTCGAGTTCGACCGCTTCACCCGCTTCCAGGAACTCACCCGCATGATGGCCGAGTCGGTGAACGACCTGGCGCTGGTGCAGAACACCCTGAGCCGCACGCTGCAATCCACCGACGACAACCTGGCCCGCCAGGCACGACTCACACGCGAGTTGCAACGTGACCTGCTGCGCACCCGCATGGTCGAGTTCGATAGCATCTCCGAACGGCTGTACCGCACCGTGCGCCAAGCCGGCAAGGACGCCGGCAAACCGGTGCGCCTGGACATCATCGGGGGCAACATCGAAATCGACCGCGGAGTGCTCGACCGCATGGCCGGCACCTTCGAGCACATCCTGCGCAATGCCGTGGCGCACGGGCTGGAGAGCGCCGCTGCGCGCGAAGCCGCGGGCAAACCGGCTGCAGGCACCATCACCCTCAAGCTGCGCCAGGAAGGCAGTGAAGTCGTGGTGTCCATCACCGACGATGGCGCCGGGCTCGACTACGCCGCCATCGAGCGCAAAGCCCGTGCCACCGGCTTGCTCGCCAGCGATGAAACCGCCGACGAAGCCCACCTGCGTGAACTGATTTTCCGCCCTGGCTTTTCCAGCATGGAGCAAACCTCTGAAATTGCAGGGCGTGGCGTTGGGTTGGACGTCGTGCGTACCGATACGCGAGCCCTCGGCGGCCGTGTCGAGCTTGAATCCAGACCCAGGCTGGGCAGCACATTCACGCTGGTTTTGCCGCTGACCACGGCCGTCACCCAAGTCGTCCTGCTGCGCGCCGGCTCCAAAGTGTTTGCCGCGCCGGCCAGTCTCGTGGACCTCGTTCTGCGGCTGAAACCGGCCGATGTGGCTGCCGCCGCCGCGCGCCAGCAACTGCTGCATGCTGGCCAGGATCTGCCATTCTTCTGGCTCGGCGCCCTCACGGCCGACTCGGGCGCCAGCACCGAAGCACCCGGCCGCACCATCCCAGTCGTGCTCATTCGCAGCGCAGCGCAGCGCCTGGCGCTGCAGGTCGATGAAGTCTTGGGTAGCCAGGAAGTTGTGGTCAAGAATCTGGGGCCGCAACTCTCGCGCGTGCCGGGTCTGGCTGGCATTTCCGTCTTGCCCAACGGCAATCTGGTACTCATCTACAACCCCGTTGCATTGGCTGCGGTCTATGGCGAGCAAGCTGCTCAACTCATGGCGCGGGCCGCCAGCGCGCGGGCCGCAGCATGGCCTGCCACCACGGAGCCGGCGCATCCGTCCGCCGTCGTGTCTGGATCGGCCACCCATGCCCACCCCCCCGCTGCCGTCGCACCAGCGCAAGCAGTTGGCAACACCGTGCTGGTGGTGGACGACTCCATCACCGTACGCCGTGTCACCCAGCGCTTCCTCAGCCGCAACGGCTACGCCGTGTTACTGGCCAAAGACGGATTGGACGCGCTGGAGCAGTTGCAGGGAACCTTGCCCGACGTGGTGCTCACCGACATCGAAATGCCGCGCATGGATGGGTTCGACCTGACGCGCAACATTCGCGCCGACGAGCGCACTCGTCACCTGCCGGTCATCATGATCACCTCGCGTATTGCCGACAAGCATCGCAATTACGCGCAGGAACTCGGCGTGAACCATTACCTCGGCAAGCCCTATTCGGAAGACGAACTCCTGGGCTTGATTCGGCGCTACATGCCCCAGACCTTGCTGCACTGACGCCGCAGCCGCTTGGTCGGCATGCGGTGATGCCATGCCTCGCCGCGTCGTGCCAAGTCGGCTCAGTTCGGGCTTTTATCTTTCACCACGGCATAGCGCCGCAAGGTACGGGCGCGAGCTTCGGCATGGTCCACCACCGGCATGGGATAGTCCAGATCGAGTTGCACGCCAGCGCGTTGCAGCGACAGCAACGGAGCCAACCATGGAGCATGGATGTCCGCATCCGACAGGCCCGCAAGCTCGGGCACGTAACGCCGGATGAAACGCCCCTTGGGATCGAACCGTTCGCTTTGTGCCACAGGGTTGAAGATGCGAAAGTAAGGCTGGGCGTCGCACCCCGTGGAGGCCGCCCATTGCCAGCCGCCATTGTTCGCCGCGAGATCGTAGTCGTTGAGCTTGAGGGCGAAATAACGTTCGCCCAAGCGCCAGTCGAGCCCCAGGTCCTTGGTCAAAAAGCTCGCCGTGACCATGCGCAGCCGGTTGTGCATATAGCCCGTGGCGTTGAGTTGGCGCATGGCTGCATCGACCAGAGGGTAGCCAGTTCGGCCCTCGCACCAGGCGGCATGCAGGTCGGGCGCATCGTCCCAAGCGATGCGGTCGTATTCCGGCTTGAAGGCATGGTCCACGACTTGCGGATGGTGATGCAGGATCTGAGCATAAAAATCGCGCCAGATCAGCTCACTCAGCCAAGTGGCCGCGCCCTGGCTACCAGCCTGCGCGCGCTTCCAAGCCTCGCGCGCCAACTCGCGCACGCTGATGGTGCCGAAGCGCAAATGCACCGACAGATAACTCGTACCCTTGACCGCGGGATAGTCGCGTGCCTGGGCATAAGCGTCCATGCGTGGCAGAAAATCCGCGAAGAGCGTCTCGGCTCCATGGCTTCCAGCGGGCAGCCCGGCAGGCAAGGCGGCGGCCTCGAAGCCCAGTGCGTCCAGGCTTGGCAGTGCGTGCGGTGCCAAGACGGGCCAGAGCCGACGCGGCAGGTGTGCCGTATCGCGCGCGGCCAGATCGTCGGGCTGCACGCGCTTGAGCCAGGCGTTTTTGTAGGGCGTGAAGACGCTGTAAGGCTTGCCTTGGCCGGTCAGCAGGGCATCGGGATGCAGCAGGACCTGGTCGTGAACGCCATGAAACTCGACGCCCCGGGCAGCTAGGAGACCGGCAACCTCAGCGTCGCGCTGTACGGCGCCGGGTTCATAGTCATGGTTGACGTACACCGCTGCCGCGCCAATGCGGGCGGCGAGGCGCGGGATGCAGTCTGCCGCCCGGCCGTGCTCCACCAGCAAGGCTGAACCCATCTGGCGTAAAGCCAGGTCCAGCTCGCGCAGACTCTGGTGGATGAAGGTCAGGCGCCGATCCGCCTTCGCACCCAGTTGCAGCAAGGGCTGGAGGATGTCGGTATCGAACACGAAGCCGAAGACCACCAGCGCACCCCGTGCCATCGCGTGATGCAAGGCCGTGTTGTCCCTCAGCCGCAGGTCGCGCCGCAGCCAGACCAGGTTGGGCCTATGCGTCGGAGAAGCGATCTGTGGAGATGACATGGGGAAGATGGCTGGAAGCCTGCATTCAATGCTTGCGCCGCGATAATATGGCGTCATGAATCCTCGCGCCGACGCCTCCAATCTGAGTCACCAGTTCCTCATTGCCATGCCAGGCATGGCTGACTCCACGTTTTCCGGCAGTGTCATCTATGTCTGCGAGCATTCAGCGCGCGGCGCACTTGGTCTGGTGGTGAATCGTGCGACCGACATCGCCCTCAAAGACCTATTCGATCGCGTGGACCTGCCCCTCGATCAACCGCTGCTTGCGACACAGACGGTGTATTACGGCGGGCCAGTGCAAACCGAGCGCGGCTTTGTGCTGCACGACCCCACCGACAAGACCTACGCCTCCACCCTGCACATTCCCGGCGGACTGCAGATGACCACATCCAAGGATGTGCTCGAGCACATCTCCGCGGGTGACGGCCCAACGCGCTTCTTTGTCGCCTTGGGTTACTCGGGCTGGAGCGCGGGGCAACTGGAAGACGAAATCGCCCACAACGGTTGGCTCACCGTCGAGGCAGACGCCGCCATCGTCTTCGACATTCCGGTGGAGCACCGCTTCGAGGCCGCCATGTCGCTCATGGGTATTTCCACTTTGAGCCTGTCGCAAACGGCCGGACATGCCTGAAGCCCAGGCAGCCGCCAGCATCAGGCAGCCGATGATGGCCATTGCCGGTGTGGTGATGGGTTTCGATTTCGGGGAAAAACGCATCGGCGTGGCCATCGGCAACACCCTCACGGCCAGTGCCAGGCCGTTGCAAAGCGTCCGCGCAGAGCGGCGAGATGCCAAGTTCGACGCCATCGGCCAGCTCATCGCGCTCTGGCAGCCGACGCAACTCGTCGTCGGCCTGCCACTGTCGCGAGAAGGTGAAGAACAGTTGCGCACGACGCAGGCACGGCGGTTCGCCAACCAGTTGCACGGCCGCTTCAAGCTGCCGGTGGCGATGGTGGATGAGCGCTACACCTCTCGGGCCGCGGAAGACGCCGGAGCCTTGGACGTGGACGCCGAGTCGGCGCGGCTGATTCTGGAACAATTTCTCCAAGCCATGCCATGACGATGCCCCAAGCACCCGATGCCGAGGCCCTCTACGCACAGCTGCTGGTGTTGGTACGCAACTGGCTGGCTCGCGCCAGCATGGCGGCTGGCAACGACTCCCGGGCGGAACCGGCGATCGTCGGCATCTACTCCGGCGGCGCCTGGCTGGCCGAACGGCTGCATGCCGACCTCGATCTGACCACACCCTTCGGCGTGGTGTCTTCGACATTCCATCGAGACGATTTCGCCACGCGTGGCCTGCACCCCAGCGCCAACCGCACCACCCTGCCCTTCGACGTCAATGGCCGCACCATCTTGCTGGTGGACGACGTGCTCTACACCGGGCGAACCACGCGTGCAGCCCTCAACGAGTTGTATGACTTCGGCCGCCCGGCACGCGTCGATCTCGCCGTACTGATCGACCGTGGCGGCCGCGAACTGCCGATCTGTGCCCAGCTTTGCGCCGCACAGATGGTGCTGCCGCCCATGCACATGCTTGCACTTGAACGCGACGAAACCCAGCTCCAGACCATGCGTCTGGCCTTCCGCCTGGAGTCCAAGGCTTGAACACCACCCACCCCCAGCTCAATCGCCACGGAGAGTTGCGCCACCTGCTGAGCACAGAGGGGCTGCCGCGCGACGTGCTGCTGCGCATCCTCGACACCGCGCAGGGTTTCGTCAGCTTCGGCGACCGCGAGGTGAAGAAGGTGCCGCTGCTGCGCGGCAAAAGCGTGTTCAACCTCTTTTTCGAAAACTCCACCCGCACCCGCACCACGTTCGAGATTGCGGCGCAGCGGCTCTCCGCTGACGTCTTCAACCTCGACATCCAGCGCTCCAGCACGAGCAAGGGCGAATCCCTGCTCGACACCATGGCCAACCTGGTGGCAATGGACGCCGACATCTTCGTCGTGCGCCATGCACAAAGCGGTGCGCCCTACCTCATCTCCCAGCATGTGCCGGGACATGTCCATGTGGTCAATGCCGGCGACGGACGCCACGGCCATCCCACGCAAGGCCTCCTGGACATGACCACCATCCGCCATTACAAGCCCGACTTCACGGCACTGACCGTGGCTATCGTCGGCGACCTGGTGCATTCACGCGTGGCGCGTTCGGCCATCCACGCCCTTACAACCCTGGGGGTACCCGAGGTGCGCGCGGTGGGCCCGAAAACCCTGGTTCCCGGAGACCTGCGCTCCATGGGCGTGCGCGTCTGCCACGACATCCGCGAAGGGCTGAGGGACGCCGACGTGGTGATGATGCTGAGACTGCAAAACGAGCGCATGACCGGCGGACTGCTGCCCTCGGCCAGCGAATTCCACATGATGTACGGCCTCACGCCCGAGCGTCTGGCGCTGGCCA
The DNA here is from genome assembly GCA_013044035.1 of Burkholderiales bacterium. Taxonomy (GTDB): domain Bacteria; phylum Pseudomonadota; class Gammaproteobacteria; order Burkholderiales; family Burkholderiaceae_C; genus Thiomonas_A. The sequence continues at coordinate 12,256 of JABEVE010000053.1, read as the reverse complement.
AACCCGATGCCATCGTCATGCATCCGGGGCCGATCAACCGCGGAGTGGAAATCGACTCGTCGGTGGCCGACGGCGTGCAGAGTGTCATCCTGCCGCAGGTGCGTTTCGGCATCGCCGTGCGCATGGCGGTGCTGTCCATCATTGCCAACGCCAGCGCCTGAGACGGCGCGAATCCATACGCCATGAGCCATCCCCACCACATCCTCGTGCGCGGCGGCACCCTCATCGACCCCGCAAGCGGGCTGCAATCCCTGGGAGATGTCGCCATCGCCGGCGAAAGCATCGTCGCAGTGGGCCGAGCGCCCGAGGGCTTTGTCGCCGACCAGACCCTCGACGCTTTCGGCTGCCTGGTCATGCCGGGCCTGGTCGACCTCTGTGCCCGACTTGGCGAACCAGGCGGCGAGGCCGAGGGGCTGCTCGATTCCGAACTCGCCGCAGCAGCCGCCGGTGGGGTCACCCGCGTCATCTGCCCGCCCGACACCGACCCCGTGCTCGACGAACCCAGTCTGGTGGAAATGCTGCGCTGGCGCGCGCGGCGCATCAAGCGCTCACGGGTGTATCCGTTGGGCGCGCTCACCGTGGGGCTCAAGGGCGAGCGCCTGGCTGAAATGGCCTCACTGGTGAAGGCCAGTTGCATCGGCTTGTCGCAGGCCGACGTCCCGGTGGCCGACACCCAACTGCTCTATCGCGCACTGCAATACGCCAGCACCTTCGGCTACAAGGTGTGGCTTCGCCCGCTGGATGCACACCTCGGCCGCGGCGTTGCGGCCAGCGGCGCCTATGCCCAGCGCCTGGGGCTGCCCGGCGTGCCGGTGATGGCCGAGACCATCGCCTTGCAAACCCTGTTCGCGCTGGTGCGCAACACGGGTTGCGCGGTGCATGTCAGCAAGCTCTCGAGCGCCGCGGGGGTCGACTTGTTGCGCCAGGCCAAGGCCGAGGGCCTGCCGATCACCGCCGATGTATCCATCCACAACCTCTTGCTGACCGACCTCGACATCGGCTGGTTCGACGCCCGCATGCGCCTGGACCCTCCCCTGCGCCAGGCGGCCGATCGCGCCGCGCTGCTGCAAGGCTTGGCTGACGGCACCATCGACGCACTGTGCTCCGACCACACCCCGGTGGACAGTGACAGCAAAATCCTCCCCTTCGCCGAGGCTGCACCCGGCGCCACGGGACTTGAGTTGCTGCTACCCGCTGTGCTTGCCTATGCACGCCAGAGTGGGCTGAGTCTGCCGCAGGCGCTGGCCGTGGCCACCAGCCGCGCAGCCGCCGCTGCCGGCTTGGCGCCTTTGCAACTGCAGCCAGGAGCTGCGGCCGAGTTGATCGTGGTCGACTCCGAAGCACGCTGGATGGCCGATCCCGAGTGCTTGCGCAGCCGCATCAAGCACACCCCACTGGCGACGATGCAACTCAGCGGCCGGGTGCGCGCCACCATCATCGATGGCCGTGTGATTTTCAACGCCGCCGACGGCGAATCCGAACCGGTGACCAGCAACGGCAGCATGGCCTGCTCGCCGCGCAGCCCTGCCGCACCGGCAGGAGCCTCAGGCTCACAAGGCCCAGGCCCCAAGCCAAGATGATGGGCGCGCTGCGCCTGGCGTGGATGCTGTTGCGCATTGCCGTGCTGGTGATGCGCGGGCTCGTCACCTTGCGGCGTTTTCCCATGTTCACCCTGCAGCAGCGCGAAGACGCCATTCGCGCCTGGTCGCAGCGCATGCTGCGCGCCTGCCGCGTCGAACTTGACATGCTGGGCGCCTTTCAGCCGCCGCCTTGCATGCTCGCCGTCAACCACGTCTCTTGGCTCGACATCATCGCGCTCAACGCCATGCAGCCGACGCGCTTCGTCGCCAAGTCCGATATCGACCGATGGCCCTTGCTTGGCGCGCTCGCGCGCGGTGCCGGCACCCTGTTCATCGAACGCGAACGCCCGCGCGACGCCATGCGCGTCGTGCACCACATGGCCGAGGCCCTGCGCCAGGGCCAACGCATCAGCGTTTTCCCCGAAGGCACCACATCTGACGGTCGCGAGATTCTGCCGCTGCACGCCAACCTGTTCCAGGCCGCCGTGAGCAGCGGCAGTCCAGTGCAGCCCGTACTGCTGCGCTACCTCGACGCGCGCAGCGGCCACTACGCTCGCGCACCGGCCTATGTCGGCGACGAAACCATGCTCGGCACTCTATGGCGCATGGCTTGCGCCGGGCCACTGCGGATCGAGATTCACGGCCTGGAAAGCACACAAAGCACTGATCGCCGCACGCTTTCTCAAGCTATTGAAACAGCGCTGCGGATGGCTCTGAGCCGCGCGCAAGCCTCAAGCCCATGAGGCACGGCACTCTACAATCGCCTGCTGCTCGCCGTAGTTCAATGGATAGAACGGCTGCCTCCTAAGCGGCAAATACAGGTTCGATTCCTGTCGGCGGGACCATACCCCATCCACGCGCGGCAACCCGCGGGGGCCACAACATCAAGCAACGACTTGGCCAGGGATCGGTGGCACGGGGATGCGAACATCCCCGCATTGTGCTCGGTGGCGCAGCGCATGGTCCATCAACACAATGGCCAGCAGGGCCTCGGCAATCGGCGTGGCTCGGATGCCAACGCAAGGGTCGTGGCGGCCGAAGGTTTCCACCACTGTGGGCTGCCCGGCACGGTCGACGGATCTGCGCGGCAGACGAATGCTGGACGTCGGTTTGATGGCAATGGACACCGAGACCGGCTGCCCACTGCTGATGCCGCCCAGCACGCCACCGGCGTTGTTGCCGAGGAAGCCTGCAGGCGTGAGCTCATCTCCATGCTCACTGCCTTTTTGTGCAACGCTGGCAAAACCAGCGCCAATTTCCACGCCCTTCACGGCGTTCAATCCCATCATGGCGTGGGCGATGTCGGCGTCGAGTTTGTCGTAGAGCGGCTCTCCCCAACCGGCCGGCACGTTCAGCGCCTCCACATACAAGCGCGCACCGCAGGAGTCTCCAGCCTTGCGCAAGGCGTCCATGTAGGCTTCGATCTCGGGCACCACGGCGGCATTGGGTGCGTAAAAAGCATTGCCGGGAACAGCGTCCCAGCTCTCGAAGGGAATGCTCATCTCGCCGACCTGCTGCATGCAGCCCCGCACCCGTACGTCATGCTGAGCCTGCAACCATTTTTTGGCGATGGCTCCGGCTGCCACGATGGGCGCTGTCAGCCGGGCGGATGAACGTCCGCCGCCGCGCGGATCACGCAGTCCGTATTTGCGCCAGTAGGTATAGTCGGCGTGCCCGGGGCGGAAAGTCTCGAGAATATTGCCGTAGTCCTTGCTGCGCTGATCGGTATTGCGGATCAGCAAGGCAATGGGGGTGCCAGTGGTCTGGCCCTCGAACACCCCGGAGAGAATTTCGACCTGGTCAGCTTCCTGCCGCTGCGTGACGTGGCGCGAGGTGCCGGGGCGGCGGCGATCGAGATCCGGCTGAATGTCGGTTGTGCTCAAAGTCATGCCAGGGGGACAGCCGTCAATGACGCAGCCGATCGCCGGTCCATGGGATTCACCAAACGTGGTGACGGCGAAAAGCAAACCAAGTGTGTTTCCTGACATGCCAATATTGTAGGCATGCACCTCGAGTGCCTGGCGCGGCTCCTCAGGCCAACCCCAGCAGGCGCGAGCCTTGGTAGAACGCGAGCGATGTGCCCCAGGCCAACGCCAGCGACCACACCAGGCTGAGGCCGGTGTAGGCCATGCTCTTCGACTCGCTGCGTAGCGTGGCCACAGTCGACAAACAAGGCGTGTAGATGAGTGTGAACAGCATGAAGCTGTACGCCGCAGCCGGTGTGATTTGCGCTGCGATGGCGTGCTGCAAGGCATCTCCCTGCAGACTATAGATCACGGCCAGCGATCCGATGACGATCTCCTTGGCGACGAAACCGAAGATGAGGGCGATGATGAGTTCCGGAGGAATACCGAGCGGCGCGAAAGCCGGATGCAGCGCATGCCCAACCCAGCCCGCCAGTGTGTGTGGCCCTGCGGTGGGCTGGCCCGGCGGCAGATTAGTGAGCATCCACACCAGCACCACGCCGATGACGATGAACTTGGTGGCACGGCGCAAGAAATGCTGCATTTCACTCCAGGAGCGCAGCGCGATTTGACGCAGGGTGGGCATGCGGTACGGCGGCAACTCCAGCACGAAGGGCTCGTTACTGGGGTAGTGTTGCCTGAACAGGACGGCAGAAACGAACGTGGCGGCGAAACTCACACCATAAAGACTCAAGAGCACCCACGGCGCGATGCGCGGCGAAAACAGTGCGGCGATGATGAACAGAAAAACCTGCAACCGAGCCGAGCACAGCGAGAACGGAATGATGAGCATCGTCAGCAGGCGCAGCCCGCGTGAGCGCATCACCCGCGTCCCCATCAGCGCTGGCACGTTGCAGCCAAAACCCATGAGCAGCATGACGAAACCACGCCCGTCCAGCCCCATGCGCGACATCAGGCTGTCGGTGAGAAATGCGGCACGCGAGAAATAGCCGCTCTCCTCGATCAGGGTCATGAAGACGAAGAACAGCAAAATGACAGGCACAAAGGCAGCCACTGTGCTCAGGCCGTTGAAGATGCCGTCGAGCACCAAACTACGGAACCAGTTCGGCGCCGAGACAAGGGCGGGACCAAACATGTGTACCCGCAACTGGTCGAACACCCATCCGAGGCCTTTCTGCAGCGGCGCTCCGAGCGTGAACACGGCGTTGAACACCAGGGCCATGAAGGCCAGGAACAACGGTGGCCCAACCCAGGGATGCATCACCCAGTGGTCGATGCGCTGTGCCCAGGTGTCGGGCAGGCGGCTGGGTCGATGCACGGCGGCGGCCAATGCGGCCTGCGCGCCTTCCTGACCGTCCTGCCGTCGATCCAGTCCGGCCGCAACATGATCGAGCGCAAGGGGTCTGACCGTATCCAGTGTCTGTCCCAGAAGCTGCAGCACCTGGTGATAGCCACGGCCATGCTTGGCACTCAGGCTTGCAACCGGCAAGCCCAGCGCGGCCTGCAACTTTGCCGTGTCAATTCCCACACCATAACGCTCGGCCTCGTCAGCCATGTTCAGCAGCACGATGCAGGGAAAGCCGCTGTCGTGCAGTTGCACGGCCAGCGCCAGTTGACGGTCGATCTGCGTTGCATTGATGACAACAGCTACGAGATCGACAGGCTGGCTCCGCAGGAAGTGCTGCACCACATCTTCGTCATCGGTCAGACCTTGCAAGTCGTAGATGCCGGGCAGATCGACGATTTGCGCCATGTGACGGCCCAGAGGAATGCGGGCCGAGGCAAGGTCGACCGTCAGACCAGGCCAGTTACCGACCCGCGCCGAAGAACCGGTGAGTCGGTTGAACAATGTGGACTTGCCCGTGTTGGGCATGCCCACCAGGGCGATGCGTTTCATATCCGGGGCGGCGCGATGGGCTGCGTGGCGCATGCTGACGCCGTTTGCATTTCGTGGCACGCAGCGACTTCGACATGACACGCGTCGGCATGGCGCAGGAGGAGTTCCGTGGTGCCGATCCGCACATGGATGGGCCCGTGAAATCGGGCCCGCCGCAACACCAGCAGTCGATTGCCGGCGCGCAAACCCAGAGCGGCCAGGCGATGCATCAGCGCGCCTTCAGCACGCACTTTGGTGACGATGGCCCATGCGCCGGGATGCATCGATGCGAGCGTATTCATGGTGCCAGGACGGTTGCCGTTTGCTCTCGAGACCGAAGTGCCCCGCGAAATTGAGTCGTGTCAAGATAATGCGAATGATTCTTATCCTAGCAGGCGCGGCAGAGCCATGCCAAGACTCCGGTCAAACAACAATGGATGCGAGACAACCCCGCACGGGCATCCGACTTTGTCACGGTCTGTTTAAGTCATCGATGCTTGGGAAGTCGGCCGCTTCTGTAAAGCGTGCAAAAGTTTGGCGTGCACACCGCCGAAACCACCATTGCTCATCACCAGAATATGGTCGCCAGGTTGGGCTTCCCGAACGACGTCGGCCACAAGCACGTCGAGATCGTCATGGGTGCGCGCACGCGCCCCCAGCGGAGCCAAGGTCTCGGCCAGATTCCAGTCCAACCCTCCGCTGTAGCCGAGGCTCAGGTCTGCCCCTTGCAGCGCATCGGGCAACCGGCTCTTGATCGTGCCGAGCTTCATGGTGTTGGAGCGCGGCTCGAACACAGCCAGGATACGGCCCTGCCCATGGGTGCCATGGCGCAAACCGGCAATGGTCGTGGCCATGGCCGTGGGGTGATGGGCAAAGTCGTCGTACACCGCCACGCCACCAGCCTCACCGCGCCACTCCATGCGACGCTTCACACCCGCGAACGCACTGAGTGCCTCGCACCCAAGCTCCACAGGTACGCCAGCATGGCGCGCAGCGGCAAGGGCGGCGAGCGCATTGGCACGGTTGTGCGCGCCCATCAAGCGCCAGCGCACTTCGCCTTGGTGCTGACCTCGCCAGAGCACATGGAAATTCTGTTCATCGCCCTCGGCACTCCAGCCCTGCTGCGTTGCTGCGTCAAAATGCTCCACCATGCTCCAGCAACCCCGCGCCAACACCCGATCCAGCGCGGCGCAGCCGGCTTGTACCAGCAGTTTCCCGCGGCTGGGTACCGTACGCACCAGATGGTGAAACTGGGTTTCGATCGCCGCAAGATCAGGAAAGATATCGGCGTGGTCATATTCGAGATTGTTGAGCACCGCCGTGCGCGGGCGATAGTGCACGAATTTGGATCGCTTGTCGGAAAACGCGGTGTCATACTCATCAGCCTCGACCACGAAATATGGCGCTTCGCCGAGGCGCGCGGTCTCGCCGAAGTCCACCGGCACACCTCCAATGAGAAAGCCCGGCTTCAAGCCGGCGTAATTCAGAATCCAAGCCAGCATGGAAGTTGTTGTGGTTTTACCGTGCGTGCCTGCCACGGCCAGCACCCAGCGCCCGGCCAAGACATGCTCGGCCAACCATTGCGGGCCGCTGGTGTAGGGCTGGCCGGCATCGAGAATGGCCTCCAGCAGCGGGTTGCCACGCGACACGGCATTGCCAATGACCCATAGATCGGGCTGCAACGCCAGTTGATCGGCGCCATAACCTTCGATCAATTGGATTCCCAGTTGATCGAGTTGCTCGCTCATCGGGGGATACACATGGGCGTCGCAACCTGTAACCCGATGACCGGAAGCTTGCGCGAGCGCGGCGATGCCGCCCATGAACGTGCCACAGATACCGAGAATGTGAATATGCATCGGGCCATTGTAGAAAGCACCCAGGACCGTTCCAGACCCTTGATTCCCTGGCAAGTTCAAGGCACATTCATCCCCCGACAGGGGCGGATACACTGCCTCGCATGAATGCTTTAAGGAAAGAACTCGCAGCCACTGCCGCCCGCCTCATTGTCGAAGACGGGTTGGATTACCTCGCCGCCAAGCGCAAGGCCGTTCACCAGCTTCTGGGCGCCGGCGCTCACCCCGAGGCACAGCCTGATAACGACGATGTGCAAGCACAGGTCCAGCTGTACCTGGCCCTGTTCCATGGCGATGAACACCCGAAGCTGCTGTGGAATCTGCGCCGCGTTGCGCTGCGTCTGATGGAGGAATTCGCCGAATTCAGGCCGCACCTGGCTGGTGCCGTGTGGAACGGAACCGCCACGGTGCACTCGCCCCTGCATCTGCTGCTGTTTTCGGACGATGCCAAGGCCGTGGAAATCCACTGCATCAACCGAGGCATAACTTACCGGGCAGCAGAAGCACCCCACTTCGCGGGCAAACAATCGGTCGAACGACTCGACTTTGAATGGCCTTTGCAGCAATCCGATGCGTTTTCCAGCCGAACCCCCAGTGTGATGTCGACCCTGAGTCTTTACCCGCTCAAAGACGAGCGTGGCGTCCTCCTGCCCGCATCCCGGTCCAGTGGCAAACAGGCCGAGCGTGGCACGTTGCAGGCGGTGCGTGCACTGGTTGCAGCCGGTCCCGTCTCAACCATCGCCGAAGGAGTTCGACCTTGAAGCTGACGAAAGTTCGGATTTTGGCCATGCTCATCGCGTGCCTCGGCATTGCCGGCGTATCTTGGCTGACCATCCGTCAAGTCTCTCGCGATGCGGCCGAACGCACACTCGACTCGATCACACTACTCGCGCCCTCGGCCAATGCGGCAAACCGGCCAGCGCAAGGCGATGCGAGTGCCTTGTTCGCCAGCTCACTCAACAACCTGGCGGGTCAGAGCGTCAAACTCAGCCAGTACAAAGGCAAAATCCTGATTGTGAACTTCTGGGCAAGCTGGTGCCCGCCTTGCATTGCGGAAATGCCCGAGTTGTCGCGCTTCTACAAGGATCATGTCGGCAAGGGTGTCGAAATGGTCGGCATTGCAATCGATAACCCCACTGCAGTCAGACACTTCCTGGAACAACACCACGTCAGTTATCCCGTGCTTCTGGGTGGCATGGGCGGCGCTGACCTGAGCACCAAACTGGGCGACAGCCAAGGAGGGTTGCCGTTCACGGTGGTCATTGCGCCGAGTGGCACGATCGTTTACCAAAAGCTGGGGCAGACCACCTACGCAGAACTCCAGGATCATCTGCCGGGAAAACAAAGCTAATCCCCTTTATTTGCCTGATGTCCATGAATTCCCCACGTATCCTGGTGTTGCATGGCCCCAACCTGAATTTGTTGGGCACGCGTGAGCCTTCGGTCTACGGGCGCGACGCCGAGCGACATCGATCTGGACGTGACCTCTGGGCCGAGAGCTGAGGTTGACGTGCAAGTTTTCCAGAGTAACCATGAAGGTGTCTTGATTGACCGACTGCACATTGCACGGACCGATGGCACCCGCTTCATCATCAATCCTGCGGCCTACACCCACACCAGCGTCGCCCTGCGAGATGCCTTGGCGGCCATCGACAAGCCTTTCGTGGAGGTGCAACTGTCGAACGTTTACCGCCGTGAAAACTTTCGACACCAGTCCTACTTCTCAAGCCTTGCCGAGGCTGTGATCAGTGGTTGCGGCGCACTGGGCTAAAGCCTTGCGTTGCGCTTTGTAGCTGATAAATTGCCTGCAAAAACCTGAATTTGGTAGGATCGTGCTTCCAATTGGCCACAAATCGCAGCGACACCATGGATTTGCGCAAACTCAAGACCCTTGTCGATCTTGTCTCGGAATCGAACATTTCCGAGCTCGAAATCACCGAGGCTGAAGGCAAGGTTCGCATCGTCAAAACGCCGCCGATTCTTGCCCAGCAGGCTCCGGTGCAGTACGTCACAGCGCCTGTGCCCGCACAGCAGGGCGTTGCCGCCATGACGCCGGCCTCCGGCATCGCGGAAACAGCGGTCCCTGCGCCGCTTGCGCCCAGCGGTAAATTGGTCAAATCGCCCATGGTTGGCACCTTCTACCGCTCGTCCGCGCCTGGCGCCAAGCCATTCGTCGAAGTGGGCGACATGGTCAAGCAAGGACAGGCGGTGTGCATCGTCGAGGCGATGAAAATTCTCAACGAAATCGAGTCGGATATCGACGGCGTGGTCAAGGAAATCCTGGCCGACAACGGCCAGGCGGTTGAGTATGGTCAGCCGTTGTTCGTGCTTGAATGATCTCGGTGTCGTCGGTATCCGCTGAACCCTGCCGCAGAACTCGCCCCGCGGGGTTTTTTCTTGAATGCCAACGCGTCACGCTGAGGCCGAAGCCACCATGTTCAAAAAAATTCTGATCGCTAACCGCGGTGAAATCGCGTTGCGCATTCAGCGTGCCTGCCGCGAGCTGGGTATCAAGACCGTAATGGTCTATTCCGAAGCGGACCGCGACGCGAAGTATGTCAAATTGGCGGACGAAGCCGTGTGCATCGGGCCACCTCCTTCTGGCCTGAGCTATCTGAACATGCCGGCCATCATCTCTGCCGCGGAAGTGACCGACGCCGAAGCCATTCATCCCGGCTATGGCTTCCTCTCCGAGAACGCAGACTTCGCTGAACGTGTCGAGCGCTCGGGTTTCACCTTCATCGGCCCAAGGCCAGATTCCATCCGCCTGATGGGCGACAAGGTCTCGGCGAAGCAGGCCATGATCAAAGCTGGCGTGCCATGCGTACCGGGGTCGGAAGGCGAGTTGCCCGACGACCCGCGGGAGATCACGCGCATGGCGCGAGGCATCGGCTATCCCGTCATCATCAAGGCGGCGGGTGGTGGTGGTGGGCGTGGCATGCGTGTGGTCCATACCGAGGCCGCGCTGCTCAACGCCGTGGCCACGACCAAGGCCGAGGCGCAAGCCGCCTTCGGCAATGCCGCGGTGTACATGGAGAAATTTCTCACCAACCCGCGCCATATCGAAATTCAGGTGATGGCCGATGAGCATGGCAACGCCCTGTGGCTAGGCGAGCGCGATTGCTCCATGCAACGCCGTCACCAGAAGGTGCTGGAAGAGGCCCCGGCGCCGGGCATTGCGCGCAAACTGATCGAACGTATCGGCGCGCGATGTGCTGATGCCTGCCGGAAAATCAGCTATCGCGGTGCCGGCACCTTCGAGTTTCTGTATGAAAATGGTGAGTTCTACTTCATCGAAATGAACACCCGCGTGCAGGTGGAGCATCCCGTGACCGAACTCACCACTGGGGTGGATATCGTGGTCCAGCAAATTCTGGTCGCGGCTGGCGAAAAACTCACGCTGCGTCAACGCAGCATCACGATCAGTGGTCATGCCATCGAGTGCCGCATCAATGCCGAAGATGCCGTGAAGTTCACGCCCAGCCCCGGTCGCATCACCACCTGGCATATGCCGGGTGGACCGGGTGTGCGGGTGGATTCGCATGTTTATGCCGGCTATTTCGTGCCACCGAACTACGACTCGATGATTGCCAAGATCATTGTCCATGGCGCAACGCGCGAACAAGCCTTGGCACGGATGCGCACAGCCTTGTCGGAAATGGTGGTGGACGGCATTGCCACCAACATTCCACTCCACCGCGAACTCCTGGTGGACGCACGCTTCTTGGAGGGCGGCACCAACATCCACTACCTGGAAGAATACATGGCAGCCCGCCACGGTTAAGCTCGAGGCTGCGGGCTGCCGGCCAGTTTTTCCCACATCTCCAACCGCTTTCATCATGGCCTACCGTGAAGTGATCATCCCCGCCGACGACACCCAGGCCATGGTCCTGTCCGACGCACTCATGGACCACGGCGCCCTGAGTGTCGCAGTGGAAGATCAGGAAGCCGGCACCACAACGGAACAAGCGCTGTTTGGCGAACCTGGCATGCCCACACCACGCGAGGCATGGCAGCACAACCTCGTGCGTGCCCTGTTCGACGCCGAGGTCGATGCCGACTCTGCCCTGCTGGCCCTGCTGGGCGATGGGTTGTTGACCGATTTGCGGGGCGTGCAACAAGTCGAAATCCCCGAGCAGGATTGGGTGCGTCTGACCCAGTCACAGTTCAAACCTGTCTGCATCGACAACCAGATGTGGATCGTGCCAAGCTGGCACAGCGCTCCAGACGGGGCGCAGTTGATCATCCAACTCGATCCGGGACTGGCCTTCGGTACCGGCACCCACCCCACCACTCAGGTCTGCCTGAGGTGGCTGGTGCAACACGCACCGCTCGCGGGGTTGGATGTGCTTGACTATGGCTGCGGCTCAGGCATCCTGGCCATTGCAGCCGCGCGACTGGGTGCACAGTCGGTCAGTGCCGTGGACATCGATCCCGCTGCCGTCAACTGCTGCCTGACCAACGCTGCAAACAACGGCGTGGCGCTAGCGCATTGTTGTCATGCCGACGAACTCCCGGCGCACCACGTTGACGTGGTGCTGGCGAACATTCTGGCTGCGCCGCTGCGCTTGCTCGCGCCGCTGCTGGCGATGCGTGCCAAGCCCGGCGGCTGGCTGGTGCTTTCCGGCATTCTCAGCCGACAAGCTGATGAACTCATCACCGTCTACGCACCCTACTCACACCTGCAAGTGCAGGCCGAATGCGACGGCTGGGTCTGCCTGGCGGGCACCACACACGTCACATCGAGCGCTGCGCCGGCGTGAGAGCGGCACACCGGCCCGAGGCGCATCCGGCGGGTCCGCAGCATGCCGACCCGCTACTGTTTTTATACTAGGCGTCCATGCCTCTCGCCACTCGCTGCCCGCATTGCGGCACCGCTTTCAAACTGGTGCGCGACCAGTTGCTCCTGCGCCAGGGTTGGGTGCGCTGCGGCCGTTGCGGCGAAGCCTTCAACGCGGCTGACCATGCATTCGAGCCCGCCTCCGAGCAACCTCAGACCGTAGCTGCACCTCCCGGCCC
>JABEVE010000010.1 GCA_013044035.1 Burkholderiales bacterium | reverse complement strand
CGGCTCCAACGATGACGGCATCGGTCTCGATCGGCGGGGTGCGGCGGGTGGCGTCGTGGTTGGCGTGCTGTTGGCTGAGATGCGCAATGGCTGGGTCGACATGCATGTCCATGGTGTCAGTCGTTTTGAAGTGGGTTGGTATGGAGATGGGGTTGGGCTGGGTGCAACGGAGTTCGATCTGCAGGCCGTGCCGCGCTGCAGGGCCCCCGTGGACCCGGCGGGCTGGCGCCGACACCGACGATGACCACCGTGGGGCGGCCCTGGTGCAGCATCGCCGCTTGGCCGAGTTCGGCCAGCGGGTGGGCGCTGTACAGGCTGTCGGTGCAGCCCGCGCGCGACACGACGCTGGTTGGTGTCGTGGCCGGCCAGCCGGTGGCCATGAGCTGGCGCGACAAGGTGGCCAGTTGCCGTCCCGCCATGTAGAACACTTCGGTGTCGGCGCTGTGGCTGGCAGGCGCGGTGCCGGTCGGCGAACGCGTCGCGTCGCCCCGCGTTGTCTCGGCAGTCTCGGCGCCGAGCCTGCGTCGCGGCTCATCGCCTGCCGCGCCAACGGGTGCACTCCTGTTCACTGGCCCCTGTTCCTCCGCCACAGGGAGCGGCTGTGACGCAGCCGTGGCCTGGAGGCGCTCGAAGGTCACGGCCGTGCTGAGGCTGACGCTGCGCCCATGCCCGCGTCGCGTGAGCGGCAGCCGGGTATCGGCCGCCGCAGCCAGAGCGGCGGTGACTCCGGGCACGACCTCGGCCTGCAGGCCGGCGGCGGCAACGGCCTGCAACTCTTCCTCCAGCCGGCCGAAGATGCTGGGGTCGCCGCCTTTGAGCCGCACCACCAGGGCCTGTGCCCGCCCATGGCGCAGCAACAGGGCGTTGATCATGGCTTGCGCGGCGCCACCACGAAAGCCGCGCTTGCCGACGTCGATCCACGTCGCCTGCGGCGCCAGCTCGCGCAGGGCCGGATCGACCAGGGCATCGCTCAAGACCACGTCGGCCTGGCCCAGCAGGCGGGCGCCGCGCAGGGTGATGAGATCGGCAGCGCCAGGGCCGGCGCCGATGAAGGCGATGCGGCCCATCAGCGTGCTCCGCCTGCTTGCGGCGTGGCGCGCGTCATGCCAGCGCCTCGACCATCAACGCGCCGCTGGTGCGGTGGGTGGCGGGATCGACGACGATCATCGCCCCGGCCACGCGGTTGTCGGCGAAGCTCTCCAGCGGCAGCGGCGACTGCACCTGCAGGCGCACACGGCCGATGTCGTTGACCGCCAGCGTCTGCGCGTCGACGTCCGCCAGGCTGTGGATGTCCAGCCGGCTGGCGATGGCCGTGATGCGCCCCACCACCCAGCGGTGGCCATGGCGCAACCAGTACTTGCGGCCGATGGTCGCCGGCTCGGTATCCAGCCACGCCAGGGTGGCGCCGAACTCCTGCGTGCCCCGCGAAGTGTGCGAGTGGGCCGAGGAAACGTCGGCCCGCGGCAACGCGGTCGACTCGGGAGGTAGCTGGTGCAGTGAGTCAACGGGCTCGACGGCCACCTCGACGGCCTGCGCCGGCTCCAGGCCCATGATCCAGTCGCCGCGCGAGACGTCCACCTGGCGGTCGAGCACCAGTCCGGCCGACTGGCCGGTGGCGCAGCCATCGACGGCCACACCCGCATGCCAGACCGCGACGACCTCGGCGGTCTCGCCGCCGGGGTGAATGCGAATCTTGTCGCCAGGCCGGACCCGGCCCCTGGCGACGCGGCCCCAGAGCGTGCGTGGCTGGTGGCCCAGGCCGCCGCCTTCGCGCGCCACGTATTGCACCGGCAGCAACAGCGCGCCGGTCTGCGGCTCCTCGGCGGCGGGCAGGGCCTCGAGCAATTGCAGCAGGGTCGGCCCGGTGTACCAAGGCCAGGAGGCCTGGGTGGCGATATTGTCGCCGCGCAGCGCCGACACAGGCACGATGCCGGCGGGCACGATGCCGGCCCCGGCGGCGAAGTCCAGCAGCGCATGGCGCACTGCCCTGAATGCGGCCTCGGCATCGTCCACGGCGTCGAGCTTGTTCACGGCGAACACGATGGAGGGCAGGCGCAGCAGGTGTGCCAGCAAGGTGTGGCGCCGGGTTTGCGGCAGCAGTCGCACGGGCGCGGCACGCCAGTCGAGCTTGGTGATGTCGATCAGCACCACCGCGGCATCGCTGCCGGCGGCGGCCGTCACCATGTTGCGCGTGTACTGCTCGTGGCCTGGGGCGTCGGCGATGATGAACTTGCGCCGCGGCGTGGTGAAGTAGCGGTAGGCCACGTCGATGGTGATGCCCTGCTCGCGCTCGGCCTCCAGCCCGTCGGTGAGCTGGGACAGGTCGATGCTGCCGCCCGCCGCGCGGCGATGCAGGGCGTCGAGCTGGTCGGCCAGGATGGCGCGGCTGTCGAGCAGCAGGCGGCCGATCAGCGTGCTCTTGCCGTCGTCCACGCTGCCGGCGGTGAGAAAACGCAGCGCCTTGTGGCGGTGTTCGCTGCTGGCGTCGTTGTGGGTGTTCATCAGAAATAGCCTTCTTTCTTGCGACGCTCCATCGAAGCGTCGGAGGTGCGGTCGTCCATGCGCGTGGCGCCGCGCTCGCTCAGTGTGGCGGTCAGGGTCTCGGTGACGACTTCCGTCGCACTGGCTGCGGCACTTTCCACCGGGCAGGTGCAGGTCATGTCGCCCACGGTGCGAAACCGCACCAGGGCGGTCTCCACTGTTTCGCCGGGCTGCGGCGGTGTCACCGCGGTCAGTGGCACCAGCAGCCCCTTGCGGCGCAGCACCCGGCGGGGATGGCTGTAGTACAGCTTGGGCAGGGCGATGTTCTCGCGGGCGATGTACAGCCACACGTCCAGTTCGGTCCAGTTGCTGATGGGGAAGGCGCGGAAATGCTCGCCCGGGCGCAAGCGCGTGTTGAACAGCGACCACAACTCGGGACGCTGCTCCTTGGGTTGCCACTGGCCGAAGTGATCGCGGTGGCTGAAGATGCGCTCCTTGGCGCGCGCTTTTTCCTCGTCGCGCCGCGCGCCGCCAATGAGGCAGTCGAAGCGGTGCTGCTCGATGGCTTCGAGCAGGGCCACGCTCTGGTGCGGGTTGCGCGATTCCAGCGCATGGCCCAGGCGCACCGTGCCGCGGCGGATGGACTCGTCCAGGTGCGCGACGATCAGCGCGTCGCCCGAGGCCTTGACGAGGGCGTCGCGGAACGCGATGACCTCGGGAAAGTTGTGCCCGGTATCGACGTGCAGCAAGGCGAACGGCAGCCGGCCGGCGTAAGCCCCGCTGGCCTGGCGCTGCTTGAACGCCTTCTCCGCCAGGCGCAGCACGACGCAGGAATCCTTGCCGCCCGAGAACAGCAGGGCCGGGCGCTCGAAGCCACCGGCCACTTCGCGCAGGATGTAGATGGCCTCCTCTTCGAGGGCGTCGAGATGACGGTGGTCGATCTGCGGCAAGAGGCGTTCGAGATCCAAAGGGGCGTTCATGCGCGGGCTCCGGCGGGTTCCGTGGCGATGGTGGGTTGGGCGATCGGTTTCGTGGTGGGACCGTCTGCAGCGATTGCGTGCGGGCTGTCGTGCGGGTCGCGGTCACCGGGGCGTTGCTCGACGTGCAGGCCGCACTCCTTCGCCCCCTCCTGCTCCCACCACCAGCGCCCGGCGCGGATGTCCTCGCCCAGCGCGACGGCACGGGTGCATGGGGCGCAGCCGATGCTGGGAAAGAATTGGTCGTGCAGCGGGTTGTAGGGCACGGCGTGCAGCGCGATGTAGTGCCACACGTCGCCTTGCGTCCAGTCGAGCAGCGGGCTGAGCTTGATGCGGCCCTGCGCGTCGGCCTCGCGCCCAGCGACCTGGCCACGCGCAGGCGACTGTTCGCGGCGCAGCCCCGTCACCCAGGCCGCGCGGCCCTGCAGCATGCGCGACAGGGGTTCGAGCTTGCGCAGGGCGCAGCAGGCGTGGCGCAGATCGACGCTGGTGCGCATGGCCTGCGGCCCGTGGCGGGCGACAAAGTCGCGCGCCGCATCCGCATCGGGGCGCCAGGCTTCGATCTCCAGGTCGTAGTGCCGCTGCGCGCGGGCCAGCAGTTCCAGGGTCTCGCCGTGCAGCATGCCGGTGTCCAGCGTGGCGATGGCGATGGGCAGCGCATGCCGCGCGATCAGGTCGGTCAGGACCATGTCCTCCGCACCCAGACTGGTGGCCTGCACGATGCGTCCGGCGAATTCCTGCGCTGCCGCGCGCAGCGTGGCGAGCGCGTCCTGCTCGCGCTGGCCGAAGTCGGCACTGGGCTTGGCATACAGGGCAGGCGCCGAACCGGACGATGCCGCGATGACGATGGCGCGGTTCATGCGGCAACGTCCAGGGTCATGCCAGGCCGGCCGCGACTGGCATCCTGCTTGTGGTGCTCGTTCCGGCGGGGCGGACCCGAGGGGATTTTCAAAAAATGCGGATGGGGGTCGAGCACGTCACCCTGGTAGTAGACGGGCTGCGGGTGCAGGCCGCGCCATGCCGGCGCGTCGTCGAACTCCGGCAACAGTCCCTCGAAAAACCGCAGCGCCCGCTGCGCGTCCTGCAGGCTCTGGCCGGGTCGCAGCAGCGCGGTGTCGAACCCGGTGCGCGCCAGCGGCAGCGCCATGTCCACCAGCACATCGCCGGTGGCGCGCAGGTCGCCGCGATAGCCCAGGCGCGTCCGCAACAACCGTGCCTGGGAATAGGCGCGGCCATCGGTCCATTTGGGAAATTGCAGGTCGATGCTGACGAAGCGCGACAGATCGATGGCGAGGGTGCGCACGTCGACGTCGTTGGCAAGCACCAACCCGGCGGGCTCATGCAGGGGCCAGGCCGTGGCGGCGGCCGTCTGCCATTGCTCGGGTGTGAACAGACGACGCCCGCCTGCGCCTGGCGCCGGCTCTGTGGCAGCGGGGATGCCGTCTTCGGACGTGATGAATCTCATGTGCGGAATTCCTTAGGAAAACGCGGGGCCGTCCCGGCTTGCATTGACCGCCACGGGAGACGGATCGGCCAGCCGGCCTTGGGGACGCTCGTGCAAAGCCGGCAGGGCGCCAGCGGCGTTCTGATCTGCGGTGGCCGTCGGCTGCGTGGCGGTGGCCTGGGGACGTTCCGGTGCCGCGGTCGCGCGGCGCACGGCATCGGCCGCCGTCTTGAACGGCTGCGCACCGACGCGGCGGGCGAAGGCCACGAACAGCTCGCCGGGCTGGCGCTGCTGCAGATACAGGGTGATCAAGGCCTCGACCACATCCGGCACTTCCTCGGCCGCGAATGACGGGCCGATGATCTTGCCGGGCAAGGCCGCGCCGCCGATCTCCGACCCATCGGCGCCACCCACGGTGATCTGGTACCACTCGGCGCCGTCCTTGTCGACGCCGAGGATGCCGATGTGGCCGCTGTGGTGATGGCCGCAGGAATTGATGCAGCCGCTGATGTTGAGGTCGATGTCGCCGATGTCGAACAGCTCGTCGAGGTCGGTGTGGCGCTCGGTGATGGCGGCCGCGATGGGAATGGAGCGGGCATTCGCCAGGGAGCAGAAATCACCGCCGGGGCAGGCGATCATGTCGGTCAGCAGGCCGATGTTGGGGGTGGCGAAGCCGGCTTCCCGCGCATCCTGCCACAGCGCATGCAGGGCGGCGGTGCTGACCCAGGGCAGCACCAGGTTCTGCTCGTGGCTCACGCGCAGCTCGCCGTGGCTGTAGCGATCGGCGAGGTCGGCGGCGACCCGCATCTGCGGCGCCGTGACGTCGCCCGGCGCCTGGCCCGCGCGCTTGAGCGACAGGGTCACGGCGCGCAAGCCGGCAAAGCGGTGGGGGTGCACGTTGCGCTGCAGCCAGCGTGCGTGGGCCAACTCGTGCGCGGCAGCCGTGGACCGGGCAGCGGCCGCATCCGACGCGTCCAGCCGCACACCTCGGGGCGGCGCAAACTGCGACGCCACGCGGTTGAATTCGTGCAGGGTGATGAGATGCGCGTCGCCGCCCAGATCGCGCTGCAGGATGTCGGCGAACTCGCGTTCGACCGCCTCGGTGAAGCGCGCGCCCTCGGCCTTCACCAGCATCTTGATGCGCGCCTTCCAGATGTTGTCACGCCGCCCGTAGCTGTTGTAGACGCGCAGGATGGCCTCGACGTACACCAGCAACTGCGGCCAGGGCAGAAAGTCGCGGATGACGGCGCCGATCATCGGCGTGCGGCCCATGCCGCCGCCCACCTGCACGCGAAACCCGATCTGGCCGTCGTCGTCGCTCAGCGCCTGCAGGCCGATGTCGTACCAGCCGGCGGCAACGCGGTCTTCGCGCGCACCGCTCACGGCGATCTTGAACTTGCGCGGCAGGTAGGCGAACTCGGGGTGCAGGGTGCTCCACTGCCGCAGGATCTCGCAGAACGGTCGCGGATCGACGATCTCGTCCGGCGCGATGCCGGCGAACACGTCGCTGCTGATATTGCGCACGCAGTTGCCGCTGGTCTGGATGCCGTGCATGTCCACCGCGGCGAGGCGGTCCATGACGTCGGCGCTGTCGCTCAGGGCGATCCAGTTGTACTGCAGGTTCTGGCGCGTCGTGAAGTGGCCGTAGCCACGGTCGTACTCCTCGGCGATGTCGGCCAGGGCGCGCAGTTGCCGGCTCGCCAGCGCGCCGTAGGGAATGGCCACGCGCAGCATGGGCGCATGGCGCTGGATGTACCAGCCGTTTTGCAGGCGCAGCGGCTTGAACTCCTCGTCGCCCAGGCTGCCGGCGAGATGGCGTTCGAGCTGGTCGCGGTATTGGGCGGCGCGGGCGCGGATGAAGCGGCGGTCGAAATCGGTGTACTGGTACATGGCGCTCAGGCAATGATCTTGAAACCGGCGAACGCCAGCGTGGCCGAAAGCAGCATGCGGGTGATGCGCTCGGGAAGAAAACGGGTGAGTTGGGCACCGAGCCAGATGCCGGGCACCGAGCCCAGCAGCAGCGCCACCAGCAGCGGCCAGTCGACATGGCCCATCGCCGCATGGCCGATGCCCGCCACCAGGGTGAGCGGCACGGCATGGGCGATGTCGGTACCGACCAGTTGCCGTGTCGACAAACGCGGATAGAGCAGAAGAATGCACAGCGAGCCGATGGCCCCGGCGCCCACCGAACTGAGCGTGACCAGCACGCCCAGCAACGCACCCAGGACGACGGTCAAGCCCGGCTTGCGCGAGGGCGGCAAGCGCGCCTCGAGCCGCAGCGCCAGCCGCTGCCAAAACCCGCGTGACATCAATGCGACCGCGGTGAGCAGCAAGGCGGTGCCGAGAGCCAGGCTGAGCACGCCGAACCAGGCCTTGCCGACACCCGAGATCTGCATCGCCGCGAGGGTGATGAGCGCCGCGGGCAGGCTGCCGGCGAGCATCAGCCCGGCAATACGGCGATCGACATGCCCATGACGCTGGTGCGCGGCGGCGCCGGAAAGCTTGGTGAGCGCGGCAAACCAGAGATCGGTGCCGATCGCCACGGGCAGATCGAGCCGGAACACGCCGAGCAGCAACGGTGTCATCAACGACCCTGCACCGACCCCCGTGGCGCCGATCAGGACGCCCGCGGCGAGGCCGAAGTAGGTGGCTTGGATCTGCATGGCAAGGTTGTGGCAAGGGTTGCAAACATCCTAGGGATGGATCCCGCCAAAGCGAAGTACAGTCTTCTCATACCGTTAGATGCCAGACGATATAAGGCCGCGATCCCGAACGTCGGTTCGCGCCTTCCGGAAGGCGCGTCGGCGCGGGCTTGGGCTTGAAGTTGCCTGGATGCACTGCTGCGCCGATGCGCATCCCACAGGGGCATGGCGCAAGCCAGGAGATGAGCATGGGCGATGACCACGAACTGACCGGCCCCGATTTCTCACAAGGCGTGGAACTCGCCGCCTTGCGCGATGGCGAGCCCCTGCTCGGCCAGATGGACGGGCAGGCGGCGATGCTGGTGCGGCGCGGCGAGGCACTGCATGCGGTGGCGGCCACCTGCAGCCATTACAGCGGGCCCTTGGCCGAGGGCCTGGTGGTGGGC
The DNA here is from genome assembly GCA_013044035.1 of Burkholderiales bacterium. Lineage (GTDB taxonomy): Bacteria > Pseudomonadota > Gammaproteobacteria > Burkholderiales > Burkholderiaceae_C > Thiomonas_A. The sequence goes on along the minus strand of JABEVE010000010.1, from coordinate 47,925 downwards.
GAGACCGTGCGCTGCCCCTGGCACCATGCCTGTTTTTCGCTGCGCACTGGTGCCGTGCTCGGGCCGCCGGGCCTGAGCCCGCTGGCCTGCTGGGCGGTGGAGGTGCTGGGTGGCAAGGCGTACGCCCGCGACCGGCGGCAACCGGAGCCCGCGGCCAAACCACCGCGCAGCCCGGCTTCGGTCGCCATCGTCGGCGCCGGCGCAGCCGGCGAAGCGGCGGCCAGCGGCCTGCGCGAGTTCGGCTATGCCGGGCCCGTCACCCTGTTGGGGGCCGAGGCCAGCGCGCCGCTGGACCGGCCCAATTTGTCGAAGGACTACCTCGCCGGTCATGCGCCGGACGACTGGCTACCCCTGCGTCCCGAGGACTATTGGCGCGAGCACGGCATCACGCTGCTCACCGGCCGGCGCGTCATCGCGCTCGAGACTGCCGCGCACCGTCTGCATTGCGCCGACGGCCGCAGCCTGAACTACGGTGCGCTGCTGCTGGCCACCGGCGCATTGCCGGTGCAACCGGCCCTGCCCGGCGCCGACCGCGCCCACGTGCACACCTTGCGCACCCTGGCCGATGTGCGTGCCATCCTTGCCGGCATCGATGCCGGGGCGCGGCGGGCCGTGGTGGTGGGCGCCAGCTTCATCGGCCTGGAAGCCGCCGCGTCGCTGCGCGCACGCGGGGTGGAGGTGCATGTCGTCGCCCCCGAGGCGCAGCCGCTGGCACGGGTGTTCGGCCCGCGCCTGGCGGATCATGTGCGCCGCGTGCACGACGCCATGGGCACGGTGTTTCACCTCGGGCGCAAGCCGGCGGCCATCCATACCGCCTCGGTGGAACTCGACGACGGCACGCAAGTGGGTGCCGATCTGGTGGTGTTCGGCATCGGCGTGCGACCGGATGTGACGCTGGCGCAGCAGGCCGGCTTACAGGTGGACAACGGCATCGTGGTCGATGCCTTCCTTGCCACCAGCGCGCCCGATGTGTACGCCGCCGGCGACGTTGCCAACTGGCCCGACGCGGCTGGCGGCGGGCGCCTGCGCATCGAGCACTGGGCCGTGGCGCAGGCCCAGGGGCGGCAGGCTGCGCGCAATATCCTGGGCTACGCCGAACCCTTCCGCAGCATGCCATTCTTCTGGAGCCAGCATGGCGACGTGGCCCTCAACTACGTGGGCCATGCGCAACAGTGGGACCGCGTCGAGGAGGAGGGCGACCCAGCCACCGGCAGTTACCTCTGCCGCTACTTCCAGGGCGGGCGCTTGTTGGCCGTCGCCAGCCTCGGCCGGGATCTCGACAGCTTGCGCGCCGAAGCCGCGATGCAGGTCGAGATGCAGGTCGAGGCGCGCACGATCTGAGGCGGTGCGAAGCTCGCGGGCAACCGCAAGGCCACAGGCGTCACAAAGCGCCGGGCGCCTGCGCCGGTGCGCCGCGCCCGGCATCTCCCGCCACTGGGCGCCACACCGTCCAAGCGGCCAAGGTGATGAGTCCTTGCATCACCAGCACCACGGCGACGCAACCCGCCCAGCCCGCATGCTCCCAGACCAGGCTGGGGGCGAAGGCGCCGATGCTGCCGCCCAGGTAGTAGCACATGACATACAGCCCCACCGCCGATGAACGCGCCTGGCGCGCCAGCGCGGGCACCTGCGAGGTGGCCATGGCCTGGGCGACGAACACGCCGGCCGAACTCATGGTCAAGCCGAGCACGATGTCGGGCAGCGTCGGCAGCAAGGTGAGCAGCATGCCTGTGCCAGACATCGCCACGGCGGCGACAAACACCCGGCGCTGGCCGAAACGCCAGGCCAGCCGCCCGGCCAGCGGCGTGACCAGCATGCCCACCAGATACACCGTGAACAGCAGGCTCAGTTGCCGCAGGTCCAGGCGGTACGGGGCAGCCGCGAGGTGGAAGCTCACATACGTGAAGGTGCACACCTGCGAGAACAGGATGCCGAAGCCGATGGCATACGTGCCCAGCAACTTGGGGTTGCGCAGGTGCGGCCGCAGTCCGGCGAGCGAGGCGCGCAGGTTGGCACTGGGGCGAAAGCGGCGCGATGGCGGCAAGCCCCGGGCGATGAGCAGCAGGAAGATGGCGTTGATCGCCCCCAGCACGACAAAGGCCGCCTGCCAGTCCCAGTGCGCCGTGACCATACCGGCAATGAAGCGCCCGAGAAAGCCGCCGGCCACCGAGCCCGAGATGTACAGCGCCGTCACCGCCGGCACCGCGCTTGCCGGCCATTCCTCACCGATGTAGGCCACTGTGGCGGTGAACACGCCGGGAATGAACAAGCCTTCGAGCAGGCGCCAGGCGAGCAAGGCATGCAGGCTGCCGGCGGTGGCAGCGAGGGCCGTGGTCAAGCTCAGCCCGGCCAGCGAGAACAGCAGCACCGGCTTGCGCCCGTAGCGGTCTGACAGGCTGCCGGAAAACGGCGCTGCCAGCGCCACCGCCAGGGTGGTGAAGGTGATGGTGAGGCTGAGTTCGGCCACGCTGGCATGGAACACGCCCTGCAACGTCGGCAGCAGGCCCTGCGTGACGTACATGGTGAAAAACGCGCACATGCCGGCCGCTACCACCGCGACGCGGGCGCGCCAGCCCGGCGTGGGCGCGGCCGAAGCGTCGGTGCCGGGCGTTGCGGCATGCCGCGGCGCGCCAGCGCCGATGCGGTCGATCACCGGCCGCGCATCGAGGCCTGGCGGGGTCGTCGTGCCGATGGCAGGCTCGGGGGCACCGATCGACAGGGGCTCGACGACGGTCGTCGCAAGGCTTGTTGAGTTCATGTTTTTTGTCGTGAAGCCAGAGTCTGCAAGACTAGCCCTTGCCATTCAATCTGTGAAATTGAATATTCGTTGTTTTTGATATGATTTTCGAATGGAAATCCGGCATCTGCGCGCCTTCATCGCCGTGGCTGAAGAGCGCCACTTCACCCGCGCCGCGCAGCGGCTGCATCTCTCGCAACCGCCGCTGTCGCAGCAGATTCAGGCGCTCGAGGCCGAACTCGGTGTGCGCCTGTTCGAGCGCGGGCGCAGCGGCGTCAGTCTCACCGCCGCCGGGCAGGCGCTGCTGCCCCAGGCCCTGGGCATTCTCGACCAGTTGCAGCGCGCCACGGAACTGGCGCGCCGCGCAGGCCGGGGCGAGAGTGGCGCCCTGGCGGTGGGCTTTGCCGGCTCCATGCCGTTTTCGGCCGTGATGCCACAGTTGTTGCACGCCTTCCACGCCGCCTGGCCCGGGGTGGAATTGCAATTGCGCGAGCAGCCCTCGCGCGACCAACTCGACGATTTGGTGGCACGGCGCCTGGACGTCGGCCTGATTCGCCCGACACAACACGTCGAACTGGACGCGCTGGAGACCCGGCTGCTGCTGCGCGAACCCTTGCTGGCCGCGCTGCACACTCGTCATCCGCTGGCCGCAAGCTCCCATCTGAAGCTGCGCCAGTTGCGCGACGAACCGTTCATTCTCTATAGCTCCACGCTGGGCTCGGGCCTGCGCGAGCAGACCCTGGCGCTTTGCCTCAAGGCCGGCTTCAGCCCGCGCATTGCTCAAGAAGTGCATGAGATGCCCACCCTGATCAGCCTGGTGGCGGCCGGCATGGGCGTGGGGCTGGTGGCGGAGTCGATGCAGCGGGCGCAGATGCCCTATGTCCGCCATGTGGCCTTGCTCGACGCCGGTGCGCACAGCGACATTCTGCTGGCGTGGAAGCGCGACAACCCCTCGATCACGCTGCACAATTTTCTGCAACTCGCCGCTGCGCGTGGCAACACCGGCAGCCCCGCCCTGACGCCCGGAGACTGAAGGACGCTCCCGACGTCCCCCCGCGAGGCGCAGGAAGCGCCGGCCAGCGCTCAAACCCCGAGTCGCTGGGCGATGGCCGCTTCGCGCGCCGCCAGCACCGCCTGGGCGATGGCCGTGGCGCTGCCGCCGGCCAGTTGCACGCGCCGGGCAATGGCGCCGGCATCCACCGCCAGCGCCGCGTCCAGCGCGGCTTGCAGACGCAGGCGCTGCGGATAGGGTTGTTGCGGAAATTCCCCGCCTCGACCGCGGTGGTCGGCCTCGCAGGCGAGCAGGGCCTGGGCGAAACGCGCCGGCCGGCGCACGGCGTCGCAGCGGCTCAGCAAGCGCAGCAGCGCCGCAGCACCGAACTCCATGCATTGGTGGATGTGTCCGTGCTCGGCCGCGACCACCGCGGCCAGCTCGACGCAGTCCGCAGGGACCCGCAGGCGCTGTGCAAGCGCGCGTGCCAGGGCCACGCTGCGGGCTTCGTGACCGCTATGCCGGGGCAGCATCTCGGCCGGGGTGGTGGCCTTGCCCAGGTCATGCATCAGGCAGGCCCAGCGCGTGGCCAGATCGGCATGCAGCGCTGCTGCGGTCTGCAGCACCAGCATCTGGTGCTCGCCACAGTCCACTTCGGGGTGGGCGTCGGCGCGCTGCGGCACGCCCCACAGGGCGTCGACCTCGGGCAGGATGCGCGCCAGCGCACCGCAATCGCGCAGCACCTCGAACATGCGGCGGGGAAAGTTTTCCATCAACCCCCGCGCCAGTTCCTGCCAGACGCGCTCAGGCACCAACGCGTCGACCTCGCCGGCAGCCACCATCTCGCGCATCAGCGCACGGGTTTCGGGCGCCACCGTGAAACGGCCGAAGCGCGCGGCGAAACGCGCCAGGCGCAAGATGCGTACCGGATCCTCGGCGAAGGCCGGGGACACATGGCGCAGCACCCGATCGCGCAGATCCTGCTGACCACCGTAGGGATCGATGATGGCGCCGGCAGCGTCCTGCGCCATGGCGTTGATGGTGAGATCGCGGCGCAGCAGGTCGTCTTCCAGCCTGACGCCCGGTTCGGCCTGCGTGGAAAAGCCGCGGTAGCCCGGCGCGGTCTTGCGCTCGATGCGCGCCAGGGCGTATTCGTCACGCGTGCGCGGATGCAGGAACACCGGAAAATCGCGCCCCACCGGCAGGAAGCCGGCGTCCAGCATTTGTTGCGGCGTGGCACCGACCACCACCCAGTCGCGGTCACCGGCCGGCAGGCCGAGCAGGGCGTCGCGCACGGCGCCGCCGACGACATAGGCCGTCCCCGGAACGGGGAGCGTCGGGGATCGCGTTGAAGACGTCTTCTGCATGTCGCGAGCATAGGGCAAGAAGGCTCGGGAAACCCCCTGAATCGAGGCGTTGCGGCGGTAGGCGCTGAGACTGTGCTCGGATATAGTCCCGGCATGCCCATCGACTCCTTCCGACCCGACCAGCGCACATCTGATGTGGCCGAGCCAGGGGGTCTTGACAGCGGTCGATACGTGGGGCCCGAGTTCACGCCGCAGTGGCTGGATGCCCTACCCGCGCTGTTCTCCTATTTCGACGCCGACTGCCGGCTGCGCCAATGCAACGCCGCCTATGCCAACTGGCTGGGCCGGCCGGTGCTGGATATTCTCGGCATGCCGCTCGACGCGTTGATGGATGCCGACGCCATGGCCATCATCAGCCCGTATGTTCAGGAAGCCCAGTCTGGCAAAACCGTGCTGTATGCCCGTGAGCAAAAGCGGGGACACGAAGCGCGCTGGATGGAGGTTCGCCTGCAACCCGCCTGGGAGATGCGCGAACCCGACCTGCCGCCGCAGGTGGTGGGCTTTTACTGCCTGGAACTCGACCGCTCGGCCAACAAGCTGCAGCAGGATCGCGCCAGCTTGCTGCGCCATGCATCCGGCGCGACCTTCTGGACCCTGGACTTGCAGCAAGGAGTTTTGCACAGCGAACAAAACTGGGCCAACCCCAGCTTGCGCGAGGAGTCGGCCCATTTCAACCTGGCCGAACTGCAGGCACTGGTCCCCGAGGCCGACCGCGCCGGGGTGCTCAGGGGCCTGCAGGCGGTGATGCAATCCGGTCCGGTCAGCCCCAGCGTCGAAGCCCGGATCTGCCGCACCGACGGCAGCATCATCTGGACCCGCAGCCAGGGCCTGGTGAGCCGCAGGTCGGCAAGCGGCGAGGCGCTGGAGCTCATGGGCATCAGCGTGGATATCAGCGCCACCAAGAAGGCGCTGGACGACCTGCGCAACAGCGAACTGCGGTTTCGCACCTTCGCCGAACTCTCGTCCGACTGGTTCTGGGAGCTCGACGCCGAAGGCCGTTTCACCAGCCTGAGCGCCAGCGCGCTGCGCAACCGCCATGTGCAACAGGTGCGCGAGGCCGTGCTCGGGCGCCAGTGGCAAAGCCTCAACCCCGCATTGGCCGCGCTGCCGCAATGGAATGCCCTCGCCACGCTGATGCAGCGCCAGCTTCCATTCCACGACCTGATCCTGCCCTTTCGCAGCGCGGGCACCAACACCCGCTGGTGGCGCCTGAGCGGCGCACCAGTGTGGGATGGGCAAGGCGTGTTGAACGGCTGGCGTGGCGTGGCCAGCGACATCACCGAACAGCGCGAAGCCGAAGACAAGCTCTATTCCATCGCCTACACCGACGCGCTCACCGGGTTGTCGAATCGAACCGGCTTCGAGCGCCTGCTGGAAGCGGCGCTGCAGGAAGCGCAAGGTCGGCTGCCGGCCGCCGCAAGCCCTGCACATCCCCCAGGAAGCGCGCACAACGTACGACGGCAACTCGGTGGTGCCGAAGCCGCATCCGGTTCCGCGTCGGTCGCCGGCGCCTTGCTGTTCATCGATCTGGACCAGTTCAAGCAGATCAACGACAGCCTGGGTCACGGCATGGGGGACCGCGTGCTGGCCGAGGCGGCGCAACGCATCTACGCCACGCGCCGCGCTGGCGATCTGGTCGGCCGCTTCGGCGGCGACGAGTTCCTGGTGTATTCCCGCCACGTCGATGCCGCCGGAAACAATCCCGCGAGCGAGGTCCTCGCCGAGCGCCTTCGCGCCGATCTGGCACGGCCCTACGACCTCGACGGCCGCATCCTGCACACCACAGTGAGCGTCGGCATGGCACTGTTCCCGCACGATGGCCGCACCATCGCCGAATTGCTCAGCCATGCCGACACCGCCCTGCACGAGGCTAAAACTCAGGGGCGCAACCGCGTGCAGGCCTTCACGCCGCAACTGCTGGCCAAGCTGCAGCAACGCACCCAGCTGGAGGCCGAACTGCATGCGGCGCTCGAGCGGCAGTGCTTCCGGATTGCGCTGCAGCCCATCGCGCGGTTGGAGCCGGACGCACCGGAGCTCATGTCATCGCGGCGACGTTACAGCGTCGTCGGCTTCGAGGCTCTGGCGCGCTGGACGCGGCCCCATGGGGACGACATCAGTCCGGTGGAATTCATTCCCATGATCCAGGATCTGGGGCTGATCTCGACCTTCGGCGAACTGATCATCCGCCTCAGCCTGCAAGCCCTGCGGCGCTTGCGCGACGACTGCGGCTACACGGGGAACATGTCCGTGAATGTCTCGCCTGCCCAGCTCAAAAACGGCTGTGTCGAATGCCTGCGTGACGAGCTCGCTGCCGCCGGCATCGAGCCCTCCGCACTCACCATCGAGATCACCGAGAACCAGCAGGTCATGTCCTGCCCCGACTGCCTGCTCACGCTCGACACCCTGCGCGACATGGGTGTGCGCATTTCGCTGGACGATTTCGGTGTCGGCTTCTCCAACCTGGAATACATCACCCGTTTGCCGGCGACACAACTGAAGATCGACCGCACCTTCACCCACGGCGTGGCGCAAGACCGCTACAAGGCGGCGGTGGTGACCGCGACCCTGGCAATGGCGGCGTCTCTCGGCATGGATGCCGTCGCCGAAGGCGTGGAAGACGACGCAGATCTGCGCTGGGTCGAGCAGGCCGGCTGTCGCCAGGTGCAGGGTTGGGCATTGTGGCCGGCCATGGACCTGGACGCCGCCTGCACCTTGTTGCAGACCCTGCACAGCGTGCCGTAGGCGCTCGCCAGGTCGGCGTCAGCGAAACGGTTCCCGCTCCGGCCCAACCCCCGGACACGGAGCGTGGTTTCCGTGCGCCGAGTCAGTGCGCCGAGTCAGCAGGCACCGGGGCCGGCGTCTGGGCCGACGCAGAAGCCTCCGTGGACATCGTCGCGACGGTTTCGTCTCGCAGCGCCCGCCGCAGAATCTTCCCCACCGGGGTCTTGGGCAATTCGTCGCGAAACACGATGGTCTTGGGCCGCTTGTAGCCGGTGAGACGCTCGGCCATGAAGGCCTTGAGCGCATCCGCGGTCAGGTCCGGATCCTTGCGCACGATGAACAACCGCACCGCTTCACCCGAGCTCTCATCGGGCACGCCGACCGCGGCGGCTTCCAGCACGCCGTGATGCATCACCGCCACATCCTCCACCTCGTTGGGGTAGACGTTGAAGCCGGAGACCAGAATCATGTCCTTCTTGCGGTCGACGATCTTGATGAAACCCTCGGCATTCATGATGCCGATGTCGCCCGTCTTGAAAAAGCTGTCGGCCGTGAAGGCCTTGGCGGTCTCCTCGTCGCGGCCCCAGTAACCGCGCATGACCTGAGGTCCGCGCACAGCAATCTCGCCTGGCTGTCCAGTGGGCTGCAGCCTGCCGGCATCGTCGAGGATGATGATCTCCGTGGAGGGGATCGGCATGCCGATGGTGCCGGTGAAACGGTCGGTGTCGGTCGGGTTGCAACACACCGAGGGCGAGGTCTCGGACAAACCGTAGCCCTCGCAAATGGCGCAGCCGGTGCGCGCCAGCCATGTGCGCGCCACCGCTTCCTGCACCGCCATGCCCCCGCCCAGCGAGTTGAACAGGTGCTTCCAGTTCACCTTGTCGAAGTCCGGGTGATGGGCCAGGGCATTGAACAGGGTGTTGACCGCCGGGAAGGAGTGGATGTCGTAACGCGCCAGTTCCTTGAGCGTGCCGGGAAGATCGCGCGGGTTGGGAATGAGGATCATCATGCCGCCCTGCTCCGCCGACAGCAGCATCACCACCGTGAAGGCGAAGATGTGATAGAGCGGCAGCGCACAGACCGTGTTGATCTGGGTGATGCCCGGGTGCATGCGCAGGGCCGGCTGGTTCCAGGCGGCCGACTGCAACACATTGGCGATGAGGTTACGGTGCGTGAGCGTGGCCCCCTTGGACACCCCTGTGGTGCCGCCGGTGTACTGCAGCACGGCCACGTCCTCGGCCTGAATCGTCGGCGGCGCAAAGCGTAACCCGCCTCCTGCCGCCAGGGCCTTGGCGAACTTCACATGGCCGGGCAGACTCCACCGCGGCACCAGCTTCTTCTTGTGTCGCACCACATAATTGACAATGAGCCCGAGTGGAAAGCCCAGCATCTCGCCCATGCTGGCCACGACCACAAGGCGCAGGGCGCCACGGTCGGCGACCTGCTCCAGGGTGTGCGCGAAATTCTCCAGAATGACCATGGCGACGGCGCCGCTGTCGCGCAGCTGGTGTTCCAGTTCGCGCGGGGTGTAGAGCGGGTTGACATTCACCACCACCAGGCCGGCGCGCAAGATGGCGGCCACGGCCACGGGGTATTGCGGCACATTGGGCATCATCACCGCGACGCGGTCGCCCGGCTTCAACCCCTGGGTCTGCAGCCAGGCGGCGAAGGCCGTGGAAGCAGCCTCCCACTGCGCGTAACTGGTACGCCTGCCCATGAAAGCGAACGCGGGCCGTTCGGCGTTGGCGGTAAAGCTGTGCTCCAGCAGTTTTGCCAGCGAGCCGTAGGTGCCGGGGTCGATCTCGGCGGGCACGCCCGCGGGGTAATGCGCAAGCCAGGGGCGATCCATCATCCAGTCTCCTTTGATGTGCGGGCGGGCGCTCGGCTCGACGATGCGGGAGCATCCCGCGAAAAACGAACGACCGTTCTATATTTCCCGCGAGAATAGCGCGAGGCCAGACTTTTGACCAGTCCGCGTCCGCCCGCCAACGTGGTGCAGACCGGCCTCGGGCCGGAAGACCGAACCCGTGGGAAGTCGCTGGGTCGGGGCCGCTCAGGTCTCGGAAATCGTGATGGTGGGAAACTTGGTGGAGTAGTCTTTCGCCCGTTGCGCCACCTTCACCGCCACCTTGCGGGCAATGGCCTTGTATTCCAGGGCCGCCGCGCCTTCGGGGTCGGCCACCACGCTGGGGCGACCGCTGTCGGCCTGTTCGCGGATGCGCAGGTCAAGCGGCAGGCTGCCCAGCAGCTCCACGTCGTAGTCGCCCGCCATCTTCGCGCCGCCGCCCGCGCCGAAAATGTGCGAACTGTGGCCGCAGTTGGGGCAGACGTACACCGCCATGTTCTCCACGATGCCCAGCACTGGAACCTGCACCTTCTCGAACATCTTCAGGCCCTTGCGCGCGTCGAGCAGGGCGATGTCCTGCGGGGTGGTGACGATGATCGCGCCGGTCAGCGGCACGCGCTGGCTGAGGGTGAGCTGGATGTCGCCGGTGCCGGGCGGCATGTCAACGATGAGGTAGTCCAGGTCCTGCCAATGGGTCTGGCGCAGCAATTGCTCCAGCGCCTGGGTGGCCATCGGGCCGCGCCAGATCATGGGGCTGTCGGCATCCATCAGCAGACCGATGGACATCACCTGCAGGCCATAGTTTTCCAGCGGTTCCATGGTCTGGCCGTCGCTGCTCTCCGGGCGGCCAGACAGGCCCATCATCATCTGCTGCGACGGGCCGTAGATGTCAGCGTCCAGCAGGCCCACCCGGGCGCCCTCGGCAGCGAGCGCCAGCGCCAGGTTGGCGGCCGTGGTGCTCTTGCCCACGCCGCCCTTGCCAGAGGCCACGGCGATGATGTTCTTCACGCCCGGCAAGGTTTTCACGCCACGCTGCACCGCATGGGCGGCAACCTTCATGCCCACCTGCACCGAGACGTTGGCCACGCCGGCCACGCTGCGCACGGCGGCAATCACCTGGCGCCGCAGTTCGGCATGCTGGCTTTGCGCCGGGTAGCCGAGTTGGACCTCCAGCGATACATCGCCGCCATCGACGCGGAGATTTTTGATGGCCTTGGCCGCCACCAGACTCTGCGCGGTGTTGGGATCGAGGATGCTGGCGAGGGCGTCGAGAATCTGCTGTTCCGTGGGCATGATGGGTGGTTGGAGATCGAAACGATGGATGGGCGCAGTCTAGTTCTCCCTGCGAGCGCCTACACATGGCGCGGCCGGCGGCTGCCTACAATTCCACCCTGCCTGCCAAGCGGCCGGCCCTCACCGCGAATCCAGCGCCCGCATTTCACCCCGCGCCGCCATCCGGAGCGCCCCACCGTCCAAGCGCCATACCGCCGCATGAATTCCAGTCCCAAGCGCCGCCTGTTCGTCACCACCGCCCTGCCCTACGCCAACGGGCCGTTCCACATCGGCCACATCATGGAATACATCCAGGCCGACACCTGGGTGCGGTTTCAGCGCATGGGCGGCCACGAGGTGCACTTCGTCGGCGCCGACGACGCTCACGGCGCACCCATCATGATCGCCGCCGAAAAGGCGGGCAAGACGCCGCAGCAGTTCGTCGCCGACATCGCCGCCGGACGCCGACAGTATCTCGACGGCTTTCACATCCGCTTCGACAACTGGCACAACACCGATGGTGCCGAGAACCACCAGCTGGCGCAGGACGTTTATCGCGCGCTGCGCAAGAGCGGGCTGATCGCGATGCGCGACATCGAGCAGTTCTACGATCCGGTCAAGGGCATGTTCCTGCCCGACCGCTACATCAAGGGCCAATGCCCCAAGTGCGGCGCGGCCGACCAGTATGGCGACGCCTGCGAGGTGTGCGGCGCGGTGTATGCCCCCACTGAACTCAAGAACCCGTATTCCACGTTGTCGGGCGCCACGCCCGAGCTGCGCAAGAGCGAGCATTACTTCTTCCAGCTCTCGTCCGACCGCTGCGCCGACTTTCTGCGCGAATGGACGCAAGCCAGCAACGCCCACGGCCAGCCGCATCTGCAGACCGAGGTGCTGAACAAGGTGCGCGAGTGGTTCGCGGTCGATGAGAACGGCCACGGCGGCCTGGCCGACTGGGACATTTCGCGCGACGCGCCCTATTTCGGCATCGAGATTCCCGACGCGCCGGGCAAGTATTTTTACGTCTGGCTGGATGCCCCGGTGGGCTATCTCGCCAGCCTGAAGAACCACTTCGACAAGGGCCAGGCCGCCGCCCACTGGCACGCGGCTTCGCGCACGGCGCAGAGCTACGACACGTTCATGGCCGACCCGACGGTGGAGCAGGTGCACTTCATCGGCAAGGACATTGTCTACTTCCACACCCTGTTCTGGCCGGCCATGCTCAAGTTCTCGGGCCGCAAAACGCCGAGCCAGATCAACGTGCACGGCTTCGTCACGGTGGGTGGCGAGAAGATGAGCAAGAGCCGCGGCACCGGCATCTCGCCGCTGAAGTACCTGGACATCGGCCTCAACCCCGAATGGCTGCGCTACTACCTGGTGGCCAAGCTGTCGTCGCGGGTGGAAGACGTGGACTTCACGCCGGAAGACTTCATCGCCCGGGTGAACAGCGATCTGATCGGCAAATACGTCAACATCGCCAGCCGCGCCGCCAAATTCATCAGCCAGCAGTTCGACGGCCGGCTGGGTTACTTCGGCACCACGCAAGAGATCACCGATGCCGCGCAAGCACTGGCCGGCGACGTCGCCGCTGCCTTCGAGGCGCGCGAATACGCCCGCGCCCTGCGCGAGGTCATGGCTTACGCCGACCGCATCAACACCGCTTTCGACGCTGCCCAGCCCTGGCTGCTGGCCAAGGATGAGACCCGCCGCGCCGAACTGCAGGGCGCCTGCTCGCGCGCGCTGGCAGGGTTCTGGTTGCTCTCGGTGGTGCTCAGCCCGGTGCTGCCAGCGCTCACCGCACGCGTGGCGCGCGAACTCTTCGGCCTGGAACGCGACTTCGTCTGGGCCGACACCGCCGTGCTGCCCCAGCGCGTCGCCCCCTACCAGCACTTGATGCAGCGCATCGACCCCAAGCTGCTCGACAAGCTGTTCGAAGCCGACGCACCGGCAGCTGCGCCTGCGGCCGCTGCCACCAATGGCAAGACCATGCCACCGGCCGCCGCACCCTCGGCCATCGCCGCCGCGGCACAGGATGCCGCCATCAGCATCGACGACTTCGGCAAGGTCGACTTGCGCATCGCCCGCATCGTGCATGCCGAGGCGGTGGAGGGTTCCACCAAGTTGTTGCGCCTCACTCTCGACGCGGGCGAAACCGGCGACGACGGCCAACCGCGCACCCGCACTGTGTTCTCCGGCATTTCCAGCGCCTACAAACCCGAGGACCTTCGCGGCAGGCTCACGGTGATGGTGGCCAATCTGGCGCCACGCAAAATGAAATTCGGCCTGAGCGAAGGCATGGTGCTGGCCGCAAGCGCAGCGGACGAACGGGCCGAACCCGGGCTCTACCTTCTGGAGCCCCATGCGGGCGCGCAACCCGGCATGCGCGTGCGCTGAAACCAGCCACCACACCCCGAAATGCCGCGATGAGCACACCCGCCCCTGCTGACGTTCTGCGCACCCTGCCCGACACCCGTTGGGAGCAGGGGGCGAGCAGCCATGTCGAACATCTGGTGGAAGGTGGGCACGTGCTGCAGTTCCCGCAACTGCCCTTCGTTCTGGTGCCCGGCGAGGAGCGCTTTCTCGATCCTGCCTGGAGCAACGGCAAGGCCAAGAACATCAGCCTGCGCGGGACTTCAGAACTCAGGGGTGCGCAGGGCACTGCAGCCGACCTGGCCACGCTGCAAGCCATGATCCGGCGCTTCGCCACGCAGTCGCAAAGCCTGGTGGACCGGCTGTTCCCGCAATACCGCGGCAAGCTGCGCGCCGGCAATGCCTCGCTGCGGCCGCATGCGGTGGCAGATCGCGTGCAGTCCTGGCGCCAAAACGACACCCGGTTGCATGTCGATGCCTTCCCGTCCAACCCCATGCATGGCGTGCGCCTGCTGCGCGTGTTCACCAACCTCAACCCCGCGGGCCAGCCGCGAGCCTGGCGCGTGGGCGAGCCCTTCGCCGATTTCGCCGCGCACTTTGCCCCGCGCCTGCACCAAGTCGCGCCGTACGGCTTATGACCACGCCATGCTGCAACTCCACGATCTGGCCAAGTCCGACCTCGACTACCAGGCCAGCGCGCCGCAGGCTGCGGTGGACTTCGCTCCCGGCACCACCTGGGTGGTGTTCTCCGACCAGGTGCTGCACGCCGTGATGGGCGGCCAGCACATGATGGAGCAAACCTTCTATCTGCAGCCCGCCGACCAGCTCGTGCCGGGCACTGCGCCACTTGCAGTGCTGGAACGCCAGTTCGGTCGAGTTCTGGTGCCACGGTCGGCATGACCCGCCCCACTCTGCCCTTGCGTTGGGGCAAGAACGGTTTGCCCGAAGTTCCGCGCCGCATCTTGCTGGTGCAGATTTCCGCCATGGGAGACCAGGTGCAGACGCTGCCGGCGGTGTCCGACATCGCCGCGCGCTGGCCCGGCATCGCCATCGACTGGGCGGTGGACGCGCGCTTCGCCGACATCCCACGCCTGCATCCCGCCGTGCGCCGGGTCTTCGCGCTGCCGCTGAAGGGGCTGCAGCAGCAACGCAGCCTCGCCGCGCTGCGCGCCTTGCGCGTCGTCGTGCGCGAGTTGCGCGCCGAGCGCTACGACCTGGTGTGGGATCCCCACAGCGTGCTCAAGAGCGCCATCGTCACGCGCCTCGCCCGCAGCCCGCTGCGCGTGGGCTATCGCGCGCAAGACTGCGGCGGCGAACCGCTGGCGGCGCATGCCTACCACCTGCACTTCGCCCGACCCGCGGGCGTGCACGGCGCATGGGGTCGGCGCGTGTTCGCTCAGGCCGTGCTCGACACGGACCCCCAGCGTGAGATCGACTATGCCATCGACGCACGCTTTGCCCATCGACCCGAGCCCGGCGCCACGTCGATGGTGTTCCTGGCCCACGGTGCGTCCAAGCCGGACAAGCTCTGGCCGCTCGATCACTGGCAGCAACTCGCCCGTCACCTGGTGCAACACGGCGCACGGCTGCAACTGACCTGGGGCAACGCCGAGGAGCAGGGGCGCGCGCGCGCCATCGCGCAGGGCCTGCCGTCACACAGCGCCGTCCTGCTCGACCGCCGTAGCCTGATGGACATGCTGGCGGTGATCGCCCAATGCAATCTGGTCATCGGCGTCGACACCGGCTTCACCCACATGGCCGCCGCTCTGCGCCGCCCCGTGGTGGGGCTGTTCGTCAGCACCGGCTCTGAGTTGTTCACCCCCGCCTCCCCCGCGCTCGCCCGCACCTTGGGCGGTGGCGGGCTCGTGCCCAGCGTCGAGGCGGCCTGGCTGGCCGCTCGAGAATTGCTGGCCTGAATGGCGAAGCTGAAAGTGGTGGACCAGAGGCTGAGCGTGCCTCAGGCCAGCAGCCCCAGATTGCGCTGGCTGTAGTTGCCGATCTGCGGCACGACCAGCGGCATCTCGCTGTCGGCCACACCCATCCAGCCGGCGAGCGTGGCAGCGAGTTGGTCGACGCCGGTGGTGGGCAGCAGGCGGCCCTGACCGACGTCGTCGCTGCCGTTCACGCTGACCTCGGGCTGCGCGCCCCAGAAGCGCCCGCCGCGCACCGCGCCGCCCAGCACGATGTGATGCGCGCCCCAGCCATGGTCGGAACCGTCGCCGTTGGAGCTGAGGGTGCGACCGAAGTCGGAGGCGGTGAACGCCGTCACCTGACTGGCCACGCCCAGCTCCGCCATCGCCGCGTCGAAACTGGCCAGGGCGCCGCCGACGCGGCCCAGCAGCGCCGGATGCTGAGCGTTGAGGTTGTCGTGCAGATCGAAGCCGCCCAGCGACACGAAGAACACCTGCCGTTTCGCGCCCAGTGCCGCGCGCGAGGCGATGAGCCGCGCCACCATGAGGAGTTGGCTGGCCAACGGGTTGGTGGTGTCGAACGGCGCGGCGAAGTTGGCGGGCGCCGTGGCCAGCGCCCCAGCCACGGTGGCCTGCGCCCCGACGGAGCGGGCGGTGACGCGGTTGAGCTCCTGCTCCAGCCAGTTGTTGCCGCGCGGGCTGGTGGTGAGGTTGCGCAAGGCATCGGCACAGGCCTGCGAGCCGTACAGGGGGCGGGTGATGCCATTCACCGCAATCGCCCCGCCGGTGGAGATTTGATATTGCACCGCCTGCTGGCCGTTGAGGTAGACGGCGTTGCCCGCCACGTTGATGCAGGTGAAGGTGCTGCTGCCGTTGCTGGAGAGGAACAAGTCACCGATGCGTCCGCCCCAGCCGCTGGTGGCGCCCTCGGGCATGGCGGCCTGCCACAGGCTCTGCTGGTCGTTGTGCGAGAACAGCTTGGGGGGCAGCGGCACGCTGCGCGCCCTGTACTGCGCCACGCTGGTGGGCTGCACCAGCGTGCCGACATTGAGCAGCACGCCCAGCCGCCCGGCGTCAAACGCGGGTTTGAGCGGTGCCAGGGTGGGTGCCAGCGCCCATTGTCGGCCGCCGTCGAGCGCGACGCTGGGCGTGAGCGCCGTGGCCGCGAGTTGGTCGCGCGGCGTCGCCAGAGTCTGGCGAATGGCGGCGTAGGCATCATAGCTGGGCTGGTCGTAAGGCACAACGGTGTTGCCGTGGTCGTTGCCGCCATTCAGAAACACGCAGACCAGCGCCTTGTAGCCGCTGGCGTCGGCCGCGGCGGCCTCGCCGATGGCGGCCAGGGTCAGCGCCCACGGCGCTGCCGTGCCAACGAGGCCCAGGGCCGAGGCGCGCCGCAGGAACTCGCGGCGCTGCAGGTTCTTCAAGTTGCCGATGCGCATGGCCGCCTCACTGTTGAATTTGGTAGTCGGGTGCGGCCATCACCAGCAGGATGGCGGCGCGCACGCGGTTGAGCCGCGCGGTGTCGGTGGTGGCGGCGATGCTGCCCACGGCGGCCGTGATGACGCCCAGCGTGTCGGCTCCCAGGCGCCCGCCGGCGAGCAGCAGGCTGTAGCGCGCCACCAGCGCCGCAGCATCGTTGGCCTGCGGCAACTCGGCGGTGTAGTCGGGCTTGAGTTCACCAATGCCGTTCTGGATCACCCCCTGCATGAAATTGAGGTAGCCGGCCACGGTGGTTTCGTTGCACAGCTGAAACTCGGGCGCTGTCACGCCACTGGCCCCCAGGGCCGAGTCCGGCGGCACATAGCCGGGACGGAAGAAATTGAACACCGAAGGCGAACGCAGCGGGCTTTGCCCCAGGCGCGAACCGGGGTTGGAGGTGTCGCCCACGTTCCACAAGTCGGTGGGAGACGTCACGCCGAAGGTGCGCGCCCATTGCACGAAGCGCAGCACCGGCTCGCGCAGCTTGCCGCTGGCCACGCCGATTGACGGCGCCATGGCTTCGGGGTCCAGCAACACGGCGCTGATGACAGCCTTCATGTCACCGCGTTGGCCCTGGCCGTTGCTGGCGAACGCAGCCGCCACGCGGGCAACATAGGCCGGGCTGGGGTTGGAGCAGACCAGGCGCTGGATGAGCTGGCGGCCGATGAAGGGGCCGACGTTGGGATGATCGGCCAACGTGTCCAGCGCAATGTTCATCGCCGTTGGGCCGTCGGCCGAGGCGGGGATCGGCGTGTCCAGCACGCTCTTGTCGCCGGCGGCAAAGCGCGTGGCGATGTGGCGCATGGGCAGGCGCATGAAGCCTGGGTTGGCATTGGCATCGGCGGTGTCGAAGTCCCAGCCGGTGAACACACGCGCCAAGGCCGTGACATGCTCCTGGTTGTAGGTGTACTGCGCCCGGCCATCGGCAAGCAGCTTGGGGCTGCCGTCGGGGTTGAGCTGCACCAGGCCGATGGTGAAGAGTTGCATCACCTCGCGCGCGTAGTTTTCGTCCGGTTGGCGGCCGGTTTTGGGGTCGCCCTTCTGGTTGCCACGCAGGTTGAGGTAAGCGCCCATGCCACACGACAGTGTGACGGCCTGTAACAACTGCCTGTAGCTGCCAAAGGCATGGGCCTCCAGCGTGTCCATGTAGGCTGCCGCCGCAAACGCCGGCCAGGCGATCGACAGTCCGGGCAGCGAAATGACGAAGATTTCCGATAACGCCAACACCACGCGCTGGCGCAGCACATCGGGCGCGCTCAGCAATTTGCGCCAGAGCGTCTGATCGGCTATGCCCGCGTTGTATTTGTAGGCGGTCGTGCCATAGCCCTTGGCCAACAGCCAGTCGAAATGGCCGCTGCTGGGCGGTAGGGCGAATTGCGCTCCCAGCCAGGCCTCGTAGCCCTGGCCGGTGAGCATGGCAGTGTCGGCGCTGCCGGCGGCGAAGCCGGCCTGGCCCAGGAAGCGCGCTGCCTGCGGCAGGGTCGGAGGCGGCAGTTTGGCCACGGAGCCACCGCCCGAAGCCGTGTTGCCACCACCGCCGCCGCACGCCGTAAGCAGGGAACTGGCAGCGACGGTGGTCGCCAACAAGGTGGCCGACGGCATATGAGGGGTGGATGGGACGGATGCGGCGCCGTGCGCCTGGGCCTGGGCGAGCACCCTCGGTACCGGGGGCGCATCGGGCCCAAAATCCTGTACCGCCAGATGCGGCTCTGCATGCGATGTTTGCATGGGGGGCTCCCTGCTGTTGAATGGTGGCTTACCCCGGGACACTGCCCCCCTTGCGGAGATTCAGCTTGCCCACGCGTGCCTTGGCCGCGCAAGCTTTGTATGCATTTGTGTCCAATGATAAGCGTACGTCACCATGTTCCGGCCATGCGCGCAAACCACGTGGACATGGCGCAACGGGGCGCGCCTAAAATCGGCTGTTTTCGTGTAGCCGGATTGCGCCATGCCCTTCGCCGTCAAACCTTATGTGTCCGAAGCCACCCGTTTCATCCAGAGCCTGAAGGTGGAGAACCCCGAACTCGAAGCCGAGCAGAAGCACGGCCGCGCCTTGCTGTGGGACAGGCCGCAAGACTCCCAGCTACGCGAAGCTTTCGACGCCGCAGAGGTGCCGCAAAAGCCCTACGTCTACGGCCGCGAGTGAACCCAGTGAGGTGACGCAGACGCCGGTCCGCGCGCCCACCGCTCCCCCGCCCCTGTGCATCCTCGCAGCCCATGTCGCGCCTGGACACCGTCGAACTGACCGTGCCGACCACCGATTCCACGCCCGCCGTCGTCGACGGCCTGGCGGTGGCGCGGCTGTATGGCCAGCCCTTGTTCGAGCTGCCGCAAGACCTCTACATCCCGCCCGATGCGCTGGAAGTGTTTCTCGAAGCCTTCGAGGGGCCGCTGGATCTGTTGCTGTACATGATCCGGCGCCAGAATTTCAACATCCTCGACATTCCGATGGCGCAAGTCACGCGCCAGTATCTCGACTATGTCGAGCAGATCCGCCAGCACAACCTCGAGCTGGCCGCCGAGTATCTGCTGATGGCTGCCATGCTCATCGAGATCAAATCACGCATGCTGCTGCCGCGTCCGCCAGCGGCCGAGGGCCAGGAGCCGGAAGACCCTCGTGCCGAACTGGTGCGCCGCCTGCTCGAGTACGAGCGCATGAAACTGGCCGCGCAACAGATCGAAGCTCTGCCGCAAGCCGGGCGCGACTTCTGGCGCGTGCAGGTGGTGGTGGAAAAATCGGCCCGGCTGCTGTTGCCCGAAGTCAGCGTCGACGAGTTACGCACCGCCTGGGCCGAGGTGCTCAAGCGCGCCCGGCTGAACGCGCATCACACCATCAGCCGCGAGCAGATTTCGGTGCGCGAGGTCATGAGCCATGTGTTGTGCCGGCTGCAGGACCGCCGCTTTCTCGAATTCCAGGACCTGTTCGAGCCCGCGCGCGGCCTGGCTTATGCCGTGGTCAGCTTCATCGCTCTGCTGGAGCTCGCGCGCGAAGGCCTCGTGCAGATGACCCAGGCCGAGGCCTATGCGCCGCTCTATGTACGCCTGGCCTATGCGCCGAGTTGAGTGCGGCCTGGTGCAACCAGGCGTTTGTGCAGGCACCAGACTGGGGCGTGATGCTTTGCTGCGGTGCGCCAACATCGGCATAATGGTTCTCCGTCCCGACGGCACCATGTCACGGGCAGCCCGGAGAACCTCACCTCATGACCGCTGACACGTCTGTCTATGGTGGCAGTCCCGCCACAACGACGCCGCGCAAACCCATCACCCTGCACCGCTTGCGCGCCATGCGTGAAGCCGGTGAAAAAGTGTCCATGCTCACCGCTTACGACGCCTCCAGCGCCAGCCTGCTCGACGCGGCCGGAGTCGACTGCCTGCTGGTGGGCGACTCGCTCGGCATGGTGATGCAGGGCCACGCCTCCACCCTGCCGGTGACGCTGGAGCATGTGGCTTATCACACCGCCTGCGTGGCGCGCGGCAACCGCACCGCCTGGCTCATTGCCGACCTGCCCTTCGGCAGCTACCAGGGCAGTGTCGAACAGGCCGTGGCCAGCAGCGTGACGCTGATGCAGGCCGGCGCGCAGATGATCAAGCTCGAAGGCGGCGGCTGGACCGCGCCCGTGGTCACCGCGCTGGTGGCACGCGGCATACCGGTGTGCGCGCATCTGGGCCTCACACCGCAAAGCGTGCATGCGCTGGGCGGCTACCGCATCCAAGGCCGCGATGCGCAAGCCGCCGACACCTTGCGCCAGCATGCCGCGGAACTCGGCGCTGCGGGCGCCGCCATGCTGGTGCTCGAACTCGTGCCCTCCGATCTGGCCGCGCAAATCAGCGCCGATTACCCGGGCATGACCATCGGCATCGGCGCCGGAGCCCGCACCCACGGCCAGGTGCTGGTGCTGCACGACATGCTCGACATCACCGCCGGTCCCAAGCCCCGTTTCGTGCGCAACTTCATGCTGGGCGCCAGCAGCATTGCCGACGCCATCCGCGGCTATGTCCGCGAGGTCAAGGCCGGCCGCTTTCCCGACGAAGCGCAACACGGCTACGTCTGAACCCCTGAACCCCTGATCCACCCGTTGCCGCAGTCCGCGCCTGCCTCCCGCCAGCGTGAGCGCGGCAACGCTTCATGCCATGCAAACCGTCCATACCCTCGCTGAACTGCGCACCGCCCTGCGCGATCTGCCCGACCGGGCCCTGGTGCCCACCATGGGCAATCTGCACGCCGGGCATCTCGCCCTGGTGGCACGGGCACGTGAATTGCGTGTGCCCGTGGTGGCCAGCATCTTCGTCAACCGCCTGCAGTTCGCGCCGCACGAAGACTTCGACCGCTATCCGCGCACACTGCAGCGCGACGCGCGACTGCTGGCCGATGCCGGATGCGATCTGCTGTTCGCGCCGCACGAGGCGACGATGTACCCGCAGCCGCAGACCTTCCGCGTGCAGCCCGATCCGGCTCTCGCCGACATCCTCGACGGGGCCTCGCGCCCCGGGCATTTCGAAGGGGTGGCCACGGTGGTGATGAAGCTTTTCCAGATGGTGCAGCCGGCCCACGCCGTATTCGGCAAGAAGGATTACCAGCAGTTGCTCATCATCCGTCGCATGGTGGACCAGTTCGCCCTGCCCGTTGCCATCATCGGGCTCGACACGGTACGCGACACCGACGGCCTCGCGCTGTCCTCGCGCAACGGTTATCTCACGCCCAAGCAACGCGCGCAGGCGCCGCAACTGCAGGCCGCGTTGCACTGGCTGGCCGGGCAACTGCCCGCCGTCCCGACGCCTGCTGCCCTACAGGCCCTCGAAGCCCAGGCCATGCGGACCTTGGCCGCGCAGGGCTGGGCACCCGACTACCTCACCATCCGCCGCCGCAACGATCTTTCAGCGGTCGGCAGCGGCGAGGCGCCAAACCGCGCCCCACTGGTCGTTCTCGGCGCCGCACGCCTGGGCGGCACGCGCTTGATCGACAACCTGGAAGTTTGAGGCGCAGCGCCCCGCGTCTTCGGAGTGGCCGGCGCGGCAAGGCTCAGAGCTTGTAGCCCGGGTCGATGCGTTCGAGCTTGCGCAGCATTGCCGGCCAGACGAATGCGCCCCCCATTCCACCCGTTTGCACCCGCATGGCTTCGGCCACGCCGGCGACGATTTGTGGATGCACGGCCGTCAATCCTTCGGCACCGTTCTGCCCGGCGAGCGCCGCCACCTGAATCTGGCATGTGCTCTCCAGAACGTACATGTTCAGGAAAGCGTCGGCGATGGTCGGCCCCACCGTGAGCAGGCCATGGTTGCGCAGCACGAGAAAATGGGCATGCCCCAAGTCGGCCTGCAGGCGCGGTTTTTCGTCCGGGCGGAACGCCACACCTTCGTAGTCGTGGTAAGCCAGTGAGGCCAGCACGAACGTGCTTTGCTGGCTGATGGGCAGCACCCCCTGCTTTTGCGCGCTGACCGCCACGCCCGCGCGGGTGTGAGTGTGCAGCACGCAAACGGCCTCGGGACGTGCCTCGTGCACTGCGCTGTGGATGACGAACCCGGCCGGATTCACCGGGAAGGGACTGTCATGCAGTTTGTTGCATTGCATGTCCACCTTCACCAGGCTGGAGGCGGTGATCTCCTCGAACATGAGGCCATAGGGATTGATGAGAAAGTGATGCTCGCCGCCCGCAACCGACGCCGGCAGCTTGGCGCTGATATGGGTGAAGACGAGGTCGCTCCAGCCGTGCAGCGCCACGAGACGGTAGCAGGCTGCCAGGTCGCAACGCAGCGCCCATTCCTCGGCGCTCACGACTTGTTGCAACGACGGGATGTTCATGGCTTGTCTCCAGGTGGTTGTGGTGTGGCGACTATTTTCCGCGCCTTGCATGGCTTTGTCAGTCGGGTGACGGTGGTGCTCGACCGCGCCCGGACCACCCCATCGCGCGGCGGGTCACGTGCCGAGGATGCCGGCGCTTGGCCATTCCCGTGGACAATCATGGCTTGGTCGTGGCCCGCACGGCCTTTCTTCCCTGTGATTTCCATGTCCATGCAACATTGCGACGTTCTCATTTTGGGCGGCGGCCTGGCTGGCCTGAGCACCGCGCTGCACCTGGCCGAGCGTTTCCAGGTCACGATCCTGGCCAAACGCGAACTGGAAGTGTCGTCCAGCCAATGGGCGCAAGGCGGCATTGCCGCGGTGCTGGCCGATGGCGACAGCTTCGACGCCCATGTGCACGACACCCTGGTGGCCGGCGCCTTGCTGAATGACCTGCCAGCCACGCGCTTCGTGGTGGAACACGGACCCGCCGCCATCGCCTGGCTGCGCGGGCAAGGCGTGCCCTTCGACACCGAGCATGGCGACCTGCACCTCACACGCGAGGGCGGCCACAGCCAGCGCCGCATTGCCCATGTGGCCGATGCCACGGGAGCCGCCATCCAGCGCACCCTGCTGGCGCGGGCGCGGGCGCATCCGCGCATCACCCTGCTGGAAAACCACGTCGCCGTGGACCTCATCACCAACCGCCACATGGACATGGTCGGCCCGCGCCGCTGCTGGGGCGCCTACGCCCTCAACACCACCAGCAACCGCGTGGAAACCTACCCCGCCGCGCATACCGTCCTGGCCACGGGCGGCGCGGGCAAGGTGTACCGCTACACCACCAACCCCGATACTGCCAGCGGCGACGGCCTGGCCATGGCCTGGCGCGCCGGCTGCCGCGTGGCGAACATGGAGTTCATCCAGTTTCACCCCACCTGCCTGTACCACCCGAAGGCCAAGAGCTTCCTCATCTCCGAGGCGCTGCGCGGCGAAGGCGGGTTGCTCAAGTTGCCCGACGGTACCCGCTTCATGCCGGCGCACGATGCACGCGCCGAGCTTGCGCCGCGCGACGTGGTGGCGCGCGCCATCGACTTCGAGATGAAGAAACACGGGCTCGACTGCGTCGATCTCGACATCACCCACAAGGGTGAAGCCTTCATTCGCCAGCACTTCCCCACCATCCATCAACGCTGCCTGGACCTGGGCATCGACATCGCACGCGAACCCATTCCCGTGGTGCCGGCGGTGCACTTCATCTGCGGCGGCGTGCTCACCGATCTGGCTGGCCGCACCGACCTTCCGGGCCTCTACGCCGTAGGCGAAGTGGCTTATACCGGCCTGCACGGCGCGAACCGACTCGCCAGCAACTCGCTGCTGGAATGCGTGGTGTTCGGCACCGCGGCGGCGCAGGCCATTGGCGAGGCCGAGCAGCCGGCCCTGCTCGCCCCGCGTCCATGGGACGAAAGCCGAGTGAGCGACGCCGACGAACTGGTTGTCATCGCCCACAACTGGGACGAACTGCGCCGACTCATGTGGAACTACGTCGGCATCGTCCGCACCGACAAACGGCTGGAGCGCGCCGCCCATCGCATTCACCTGCTGCAATCCGAGGTGGACGAGTTCTACGCCAATTTCCGTGTGACCCGCGACTTGCTGGAATTGCGCAACCTGCTGCAAGTCGCCGAGCTCATCGTTCGCTCGGCCCGGTTGCGCCACGAAAGCCGTGGCCTGCACTACAGCCTCGACTGGCCACAAACCGCCGCCCCTGCTGCGCCCACCATCCTCGTGCCTTGAACCCGGTTTCCCGCATGCCGATGCCTGCACCAACCCATACCCCCGACATCGCCGGCGTCGCCGCATTGGTCCGCGCTGCGGCGCGCAGCGAGATTGTGCCACGGGCCCGGAATCCCGCCGCCCGCCTCAAGGCCGACGGCACCTGGGTCACCGATGCCGACCTCGCCATGCAGCACCGCCTGCAGCGTGAATTGGCTGCGCTGTGGCCGCACATTCCCCTGCTGGGCGAGGAGATGACCGTCGAAGAGCAGCAGCGCCTGATGTCCGAGGAGGCAGCCGCACCCAACGGCCCTGGTCTCTGGGTGCTCGACCCGCTCGACGGCACCAGCAACTTCGCCGCCGGCCTGCCCTGTTTCGGCCC
Organism: Burkholderiales bacterium; assembly: GCA_013044035.1. Classification (GTDB taxonomy): domain Bacteria; phylum Pseudomonadota; class Gammaproteobacteria; order Burkholderiales; family Burkholderiaceae_C; genus Thiomonas_A. The sequence continues at coordinate 23,298 of JABEVE010000010.1, read as the reverse complement.
CTCTCTTGCCTGGGTGCAGGGCGCGCGCGTGCGTCTGGGCGTGGTGGTGGACGTGATGCGCGACGAAACCTTCAGCGCTACCGAAGGCCGGGGCGCGCAGCTCAACGGCCACGCTCTGCCCGCGCCCTCCACGCCGATTCCCCTGACCAAGACGATCGCTTGCGTCGACTTCAAACGCCTGCCTGCGGCGCTCGCTGTCCGCCTGGCCACCCGCCCGCCCTACAGCTCGCAACGCTCCATCGGCTCCGTTGCGCTGGACTGGTGCTGGGTCGCCGCCGGCCGCTTCCACCTCTATCTCCACGGCAGCCAGGGGCTGTGGGACTACGCCGCCGGCAGCCTCATCCTGTCCGAGGCTGGCGGTCACAGCCGCACGCTGGCCGGCGAGGCGGTGTTCAACAACTCCCTGGACAAGCGCTCTGCGCTGTGTGCGGGCGACGCTGCGCTGTTCGAGCAATGGGCGGCATGGATGACGCAGGAAAGTGCTTGAATCCCCTGCGGCGATGGGCGTGCAACGCGTTCGGCTTGCAGGCTCGGCCCGTGCGGCGTTCCGGGTGTCCGCGCGCCATGCGCGGAAAATCGTCGAACCTAGCTGACATCAGGCGGCGCCCAGGCCCGGCACCAAGGCTCCGGGCGCTGACATGGCGCGTTTCTGCGCCGCAGTGAAGTCCAGCATTCTGGCGACGCTGCGACGCGCATGCGCGGCCAGGTCGGCGTCCAGAAAAATCTCACCGCTGCCGGTTTGCAGCGTATGGGCCAGGCCTTCCAGGCCGTTCATCGCCATCCACGGACAGTGGGCGCAGCTTTTGCAGGTGGCGCTGTTGCCGGCGGTGGGGGCTTCGAGAAAGAGCTTGCCGGGGTTTTGTTGGCGCAAGGCGTGGAACATGCCGTTGTCGGTGGCCACGATGTAGGTGGACGCCGGCATCTCACGCGCTGCCTGGAGAATTTGGGAGGTGGAACCGACGGCGTCCGCCAGGGCGATGACGGAGGCCGGGGATTCGGGATGCACCAGCACCTTGGCCTCGGGATGTTCACGCTTGAGCAGTTCCAGTTCCAAGGCCTTGAATTCGTCGTGCACGATGCACGAACCCTGCCACAACAACATGTCGGCGCCGGTTTCGCGCTGGATGTAGCTGCCCAGGTGACGGTCGGGTGCCCAGAGGATTTTTTCGCCGCGCGCGTTCAGGTGCCGCACGATGTCCACGGCGCAACTGGAAGTCACCACCCAGTCGGCGCGTGCTTTCACGGCAGCGCTGGTGTTGGCGTAGACCACCGCGGTGCGGTCGGGGTGGGCATCGCACCAGGCCGTGAAAGCTTCGGCCGGACAGCCGATGTCGAGCGAGCAGGTGGCGTCGAGCTCCGGCATGAGCACGCGCTTGTCCATCGACAGCATCTTGGCCGTCTCGCCCATGAAGCGCACACCCGCAACGACGAGCGTTCTTGCCGGGTGATCACGGCCGAACCGCGCCATTTCCAGCGAATCGGACACGCAGCCGCCGGTATCCAGCGCCAGATCCTGCAAGTCGGGGTGTACGTAGTAGTGCGCCACGAGCACGGCGTTCTCGCGTGCAAGCCGTTCGCGGCACAGCGCGAGCAGCGCCGAGCGGCGCTCCAGGCTTGGCTCTTGCGTCACACGAGCCCATGCGGGCTGAGTGCCGCAGACCGAGCTTTCAACAGTGATGGGGAATGTGGCTGACATGAACAATACCGTCGATGAGATGCCAAGTGCGAGCCCTGGCAGACTGAGCGCGACAAGCTGTCGGGGTTGATCCAGGCGGCATGACGAACACCACGCCCTTCAGGCGCCGGTGAAGCGCATGGAGAAATCCACCGCCGAGACATCTTTGGTCAGCTTGCCGATGGAGATGCGGTCCACCCCGGTTTCTGCCAGCGCGCGCACCGTGGAGAGTTCGACCCCGCCGGACACTTCCAGTTCGGCACGTCCGGCGTTGACGGCCACCGCCTCGCTGAGTTGCTGCAGGCTCATGTTGTCGAGCAGCACCATGCGCGCATCCGCGGTCAGGGCTTCACGCAACTGCTCCAAGGTCTCCACCTCCACCTGCACGAACACCCCGGGCGGCGCCAGTTGGTGCGCCTGTAGCAGCGCGGGTGTGATACCGCCGGCTGCGGCGATGTGGTTTTCCTTGATGAGGATGCCGTCGTAAAGCCCCATGCGATGGTTGTGGCCACCACCGACACGTACCGCGTATTTCTGCGCCTCGCGCAAGCCCGGCAAAGTTTTGCGGGTGTCGACGATTTTCGCACGTGTGCCGGCGACGGCGCGCACATAGTCGGCGGTGCGACTGGCAACGCCCGAGAGCAATTGCAGGAAGTTGAGCAGGGTGCGCTCGGCCGTGAGCAGAGCGCGGGCCGGCCCCTGCAGTTCGAGAATGGCCTGATCAGGCCCCATCGTCCCGCCTTCGGCCACCAGCCAACGCAGCTGAATCGAAGCGTTGACCTGACGCGCGGCGGCCTCGGCCCAGGGTTGACCGCAGAGCATGGCGCGCTCGCGCGCGATGACGCGGGCGGTGGCGTGGGCACGCGGGGCGATGAGCGCGGCGGTGAGATCGCCCGTACCCACGTCCTCACTCAAGGCGCGTTGCGCATCACGCCCCGCCAATTGCTGGAGCTTCAGTCCCGAGGCAGGCAAAACATTCATGGGTTGTGAACTTGGAGAACGGAGGGTCAGTGTAGGGCGTGGGGCCGGCGCATGCACTCGGCTGGACAGCTCCCGAACACGGCTTGGGAGCGGCGCCATCCTTGCGACATTGGGTGCCATCGCTCAGGGCCCATGCCATCCGACTCGATCTCAATTCAGACTCTGTGGCGACAAGGAGCCATTCTCATCCACAAATATTCGGGTTTATACGGGCTTTTTCCACGAAAAACCCGTATTGACAATGATATATCAGCGAACGCTAATATTGCGCACCTCAAGGAAATGCCATGGATACTGCAGTCGATTTCGTCCGAATTTCCGTTGCTGCCTTGCGCAAGGGCAACTCGGCCATGCCGCCAGGCAAGCGCATCGCACGCAGCGAAGTGGTGACGGCCTGGCGCGGTGCCGCCGACTGCCGCAATTGCGGCGTGCGACGCATTGCCCTGTTCGGCGCCCTGCGGATGGAGGATTTCGACGACATTCACCAGGTCATCGACGACATGCAGTTCTCCGCTGGCCAATTGCTGTTCAGCGAAGGCACGCGCGGCGAGTGGCTCTACACCATCAAGACCGGCTTCGTGAAACTCGAGCGCGTGCTGCCGGACGGCACCCGGCGCATCACCCGCGTGGCCAAACGCGGCGACCTCGTGGGTCTGGAGTGCTTCATCCAGCAGCCTTACATGCACCACGCTTCGGCGATTGGCGCCGTTCGCGTTTGCCGCATTCCGGTGGATGTGATTCGCAGGCTGGAAGAGCACGTGCCCAATTTGCGCCAGGAGTTCCTGGAACGCTGGCACCACGCGCTGCGCGAAACCGACGAATGGGCGCTGTTGCTGGGCTCGGGCACCATTCCGTCGCGTATGGCGCGCCTGCTGCTCAAACTCGCTGAGCCGGAACTCAATGACACCTTTACCTTGCCGAGGCGCGGCGACTTGGGCGCCATGCTCGGCGTGGCGCTGGAAACGGCCAGCCGCGTGATCGCGCAGTTCGAGCGGACCGGCATGCTGGAGCATGTCGGTCCGCGTCTGTTCCGCATCAACCGCGCGGCCATGCAGGATCTGATCAGACCGGGCAACGCGGCAGTTTGAGAACGTGTCAGCCAGCGCGATTCAGCGCGCGTCCACCCAGCGCACGATGCTGGCCCACTGGTTCAGATCTTTCTCGACCTGATGGGGGTTGACGTCCCATAGCGTCAGGCCGTGAGCGGCCATGTGGGCATAGGTCGTGGTGGGCCGAAGCATGCCCAGCAAGGGATAGGGCAAGCGGGCAAAAAACTCGCGCAGTTGCTCGGATGCACGGGTGCGCTCGTCCACCCGCACCCCCACGAGACCCACGTTCAAATCTTTCAGCCTGCGGTCTTCCTGCAGCTTGGCGAGAAAGTCCTGTGCGGCATAGATGTCGAAAATCGACGCCTGCACCGGCACCATGAGCTTGTCGGCCATGCGCAGCACATCGTTGAAGCGCCAGCCATGCAGGCCTGCCGGGGTGTCGATCACCACATGGCTGGTGCCCTCCGGCGGGCGGGCGATGTAGTCCGGCCCCAGCTTCCAGGTACCAATAGGCGCGGCCTGTTGCGGCCGCAGCGACAACCACAGCCTCGACGATTGCTGCCGGTCAGCATCGCCCAGCATGGTCTTGTGGCCCTGGGTGGCCCAATACCCCGCGAGCTGGGTCGAGAGCGTGGATTTGCCCACGCCCCCCTTGGGATTGGCAATGACGACGACCGGCATGTTTTCTTCCCCCCAAAAGCTGCAGACTGCATTGAGCCAGCAGCTTAAGCCATGCCCGTGCAGGGGAACAAGCCGGGCCTCCCGGTTACGGACCCCAGTCGCATGGCATGCGCCAGGGGTCGGCGCAACATAGCGCCGCAGCCCGCGGATTGTCCATGCGCCGTGCAGAACGCGGGCAGGACCATGTGCACCAGCCGATCCGCCGACCGTCCATCAGGCGATGCGGCAGGCCTGCTCGAAGGCCAGGCGTGGGCTGCGCGGGAACAGGCCGGCCGGGTCGCCGTGGCCCAGATTGCAGATGAAGTTGGCCTTCACAGAGGTGCCCGCGAAGAAGGCGGCGTTCACCGCGTCGACATTGAAACCGCTCATCGGCCCACAGTCCAGCCCCAGGCCACGTGCGGCCAACATGAAATACGCCCCCTGCAGGCTGCTGTTGCGCATGGCCGTGCTGGCGCTGAACTCGGGGTTTCCCTCGAACCAGCTCTTGGCCGTGAGGTTGTGCGGAAATAACTCGGGCAGCTTGTCGTAGAAAGCCATGTCCATGCCGACGATGACGTTGACCGGCGCCTGCAAGGTTTTGTCGCGGTTGCCTTCGCTCATGCAGGGCGCAAGCTTGGCCTTGGCCTCGGGCGACTTGACGAACACAAGCCGCGCCGGGCTGCAGTTGGCGGAAGTCGGGCCCCATTTCATGAGGTCGTAAAGCTGGCGCAGCAGGGTGTCGGGTACGGGCTCGGGGGTGAAGCGGTTGTGGGTGCGAGCCTCAATGAACAGCAGGCGGCGGGCTTCATCGTTCAGGGTCTGCATCGGTTGTCCTCGTTGGTATGAACACGCTGCTATGTTGCAACAACAGCCGCATTTTTGCAGCGCATGCTACCAAGGCCCACCCTGCCATGTTCAACCCAAGCAAGGATGAAGTCCGTCTGTTTTTCACCGATGCCTGGCGCCGCCACCGTGAGGGCAGCGTGCTCACGCCGCTGGAACTCATCGCCGTGCAGTGGATGGCGCAACACCCCGAATACCACGACGACCTGGTCGCGGCAAACGCGCTGGAACGCGACTACGCGGTGGAGCAGAACCGAACCAACCCCTTCCTGCATCTATCGATGCATCTGTCGATCACCGAGCAGGCGTCGATTGACCAGCCGCCGGGCATCAAGCAGGCCTTTGCGCTGCTTGCGGCCAAGCTGGGCGAACACGAGGCGCAGCATGCGGTGATGGAATGCCTCGGCGCGATGCTCTGGACCGCGCAGCGCAGCGGGCTGCCGCCCGACGGCGATGCCTACGTGGATTGCGTGCGCCGGCGTGCCACGCGGGACTGAGCGGCTTTCGGCCTCAAGCCACGGCCCCTCCCGTCGACCCCTACAGCAGTACTGGCCGTCAAGCCTTGGCGGCGTCCAGGCCACGTGCGCGCCAATGCGCGTCGAGTTGCACTGTCCAGGTGGCGATCTGCTCGGCGCTTGCGAAACTGGCCTGCAGGCTGTTGCGCAGCAAGCGGTAGGCGTCGGCTGTGCTCAGCCCCGGCACGGCTTGCAGCACGGCGGTGTAATTGGCGTTGACATAGCCGCCGAAATACGCCGGATCGTCAGAATTCACCATGACCTTCACGCCGGCATGCAGCAAGCTGGGCAGATTGTGCGCGGCCATGTCGGGAACAACGCAGAGCTTGACGTTCGACAGCGGGCAGACGGTGAGCGCCACGCCATCGCGCGCCAGGCGCTGCACCAGGGCCTGGTCGTCGTCGGCACGCACGCCGTGGTCGATGCGCTCGGCGCCCAGCAGGTCGAGCGCGTCGCGCACATAGGCGGCCGGGCCCTCCTCGCCGGCATGCGCCACCCGCCGCAGACCCTGCGCCCGCGCCAGCGCATACAAGCGTGTGAATTTGGCGGGCGGGTTGCCGCGCTCGGACGAGTCGAGTCCAAGGCCGATGAAGTGTTCACGCCACGGCCGCGCCGCTTGCAAGGTGGCCATGCCGGCATCCTCGCTCAGATGCCGCAGCACCGAAAGGATGTAGGCCACGCTCAGCCCCAGTTCCGCTTCAGCCCGTGCGGCTGCGCGCACCAGTCCGGGCATGAACACCTCGAAGCCGACGCCGCGCGCCGTGTGGCTCTGCGGATCGAAAAACACTTCGGCGCGCACCACGCCATCGGTCGCGGCGCGCTGGAAATAGGCCCAGGCGAGATCGTCGAAATCCTGCGTCGTGCGCAGCACGTCGCAGCCGGCGTAGTACAGGTCGAGGAAGGATTGCAGGTCGCCGAAGGCGTAGGCGGCGCGCAACTGCTCACTGCTGGCCCAGCGCAGGGCCACGCCGTTGCGCCGCGCCAGTTCGAAGGCCAGTTCGGGCTCGAGCGTGCCCTCGATATGCACATGCAGCTCGGCCTTGGGCGCGGCGCACACGGCGGCCAGCAGCGCCTGCCGCTGGCTTGACTGATCCGCATCCGACGCATTCATGTGGGCCCTGATCCGCGCCTTGTCTGACCTTGTTTTCCGTGCGTTTACTTGCCCGGCACCTGGCCCTGCACACCCTTGACATAGAAGTCGATGCCATGAAGGAACTTGTCGTCCGCCTTGGCCCCGGCCGCCAGTACGGTGGCGCCGTTCTGACCGAGGATGGGGCCGCTCCAGATGCTGAAGCTGCCGTCCTTGAGTCCCGCCTTGACCTGGGCCACGCGGCTGCGGATCTTCGCCGGCACCACGCTGGCAATCGACACCAGGTCGATGGCGCCATGCTCCACGCCCCACCAGATCTGCGCCGGCTTCCAACTGTTGTCCAGCACCTTGCCGGTCTCGACGATGTAGATCGGCGCCCAGTCGATGATGGCCGAGGCCAGATGTGCCTTGGGGCCGAACTTTGCCATGTCGCTGTCCCAGCCGAAGGCATACTTGCCCAGCTTTTCGGCGGTCTGCAGCACGGCCAGCGAATCGGTGTTCTGGAACAGCACATCGGCGCCCTGGTTGACGAGCGAGGTGGCGGCCTCGGTTTCCTTTGGTGGGTCGAACCACTTGTTGACCCACACCACCTTGGTCGTCACCTTGGGGTTGACCGACTGCGCGCCCAACGTGAACGCGTTGATGTTGCGCAGCACTTCGGGAATGGGCACCGAGCCCACCACGCCCAGCACGTTGCTCTTGGTCATACCCCCGGCGATGATGCCCGCCATGTAGGCGCCCTCATAGGTGCGGGCGTCGTAGGTGCCGACGTTGGTGGCGGTCTTGTAGCCGGTGGCATGCTCGAATTTCACCTTGGGGTAATCGCGCGCCACGCGCAGCACCGGCTCCATGAAGCCGAAGCTGGTGGCGTAGATCAGGCCGTCGCCCTGCTGGCACAGGTCGCGCAGCACGCGCACGGCATCGGGGCCCTCGGGCACGTTTTCCACGAACTGGGTGGTGATGCGCGCACCAAAATGCGCTTGCAGCGCCTTGCGCGCCTGGTCGTGGGCATAACTCCAGCCGGCGTCGCCTACCGGGCCGACATAGATGAAGCCCACTTTCAGCGGCGCCGCAGCCTGCGCCAGGCGCGGCAAACCAGCAACGCCCAGAGCCAATGAAGCCCCCAATAAACGAACCCGATCCCTGTTCTGCATCTGCGCTCTCCGAGTGATGGTGTGAGATTCAACTGTATACAATTTTGAGGCCGAGGCGTGACAACACGGCGCGGGCGGGCCAGCCTGTTCATTCCATCGGCCGGAACACCTTGCCCAGTGAGGCCGGCATGTTGACGCGGATCCACACCGGGTTGCGCGACATCAGCGCCAGCACGACGATGGTGGCGACATAGGGCAGCATCGACAGCAGTTGCGACGGCACCTGCACGCCCGCGCCCTGGAAGTAGAACTGCAGCATGGTCACGCCGCCGAACAGATAGGCGCCGAGCAGCACACGGCCGGGCCGCCAGGTGGCGAAGGTGGTCAGCGCCAGCGCGATCCAGCCGCGCCCCGCCGTCATGCCCTGCACCCACATCGGGGTGTAGATCACCGACAGGTAGGCGCCTGCCACGCCGCACAGCGCGCCGCCGAACATCAGCGCCAGCAGACGGATGCGCCGCACCGGATAGCCCAGCGCATGCGCCGATTGCGGCGACTCGCCCACCGCGCGCAGCACCAGTCCGGCGCGGGTGCGGTGCAGGAAGAAGTGGATGCCCAGCGCCAGCAGCACGGTGAGATAGACCATGAGGTGGTGCGAGAACAGCGCGGGGCCGACGAAAGGCAGGCCGGACAGCAGCGGGATGTGCACAGGGCCGAACGGCGGCAGGTTGCGCCCCACGTAGTCCAGCCCGACGAAGGCCGACAAGCCGGTGCCGAACAGACTCAGCGCCAGCCCGGTGGCGTACTGGTTGGTGCCCAGCCAAAGCACCAGCAGGCCGACCAGCGCCGCCAGCAGGCCGCCGACCACGGCACCGGCGCCGAACGCCAGCCACTGGTTGCCGGTGGTCACGGCCACGGCGAACCCGGCGATCGCCGCCATCAGCATCATGCCCTCGGCGCCGAGGTTGACCACGCCTGACTTCTCGTTGACCAGCAGGCCCAGCGAGGCCAGTGCCAGCGGCGTGCCGGCGGACAGCGCCGACGCCAGCAGCAGGGCGAACTCATGCATGGCGCACTCCGGCGCGCGCCAAGCGCACGCGATGCGTCACCAGGGTATCGGCCGCCAGCAGGCAGAACAGCAGCAGCCCCTGGAACACCCCGGTCATGGCGTTGGGCAGGCCCAGGCGCGACTGCGCCAGCTCGCCGCCGATGTAGAACATGGCCATGAGCAGGCCCGAGAACACGATACCCACCGCATGGAGCCGGCCGACGAAGGCCACGATGATGGCGGCGAAACCATAGCCCTGCGACACGTGCGGCGTGAGTTGGCCCAGCGGCCCCACGGCCTCGAGCGCGCCGGCCAGGCCGCTCAGGCCACCCGACAGCAGCAGCACCGTCCACAGCGACTTGCGCGCCGAGAACCCGGCGTAGCGCGCCGCCTCCGGCGCCTGCCCGCCGACGATGAGGCGAAAGCCCTGCAGCGTGCGGCGCATGAACAGGCTCATCAGCAGCACCGCGACCATGGCGATGGCGAAGCCGATGTTCAACCGGGTGTCAGGAATGAGCTTGGGCAAGGTCGTCGAGGCGGCGAACAAGGCGGTCTGCGGAAAGTTGTAGCCGTGCGGGTCTTTCCACGGCCCGTACACCAGATCGTCGAGCAGGTATTGCGCCACGTACACCAGCATCAGGCTGGTGAGGATTTCGTTGGCGTTGAAGCGGTCGCGCAAAAACGCGACGATGCCCGCCCACGCCATGCCGCCCAGCACCCCGGCGAACAGGATGGGCACCAGCACCCAGCGCGTGGTGTCGTCGCCCGCCTGCAGCGCCACGCCGCCGGCGGCAATGGCGCCGAGCACGAACTGCCCCTCGGCGCCGATGTTCCAGACGTTGGCGCGGTAGCAGGCGGCCAGGCCCAGGCCGCAGAGGATCAGCGGCGTGGCCTTCATCCCCAACTCGGCCAGGCCATCGAGGTTTTTCACCGGCTCGACGAAAAACAGCCCCAGGCCGGCCAACGGGTTTTTGCCGAGCAAGGCAAACAGCGCCGTGCCGAACAGCACCGTGACGGCCAGGGCGATGAGCGGCGACAGCAACAACATGGCGCGCGACGGCGCGGCGCGGGGTTCAAGCCTGAGCATGCTGGCTCCCCGGGCTCGCTGCTGCGCGCTCCTCACCACGTTCCTCCCCGCCCGCAGGCAGGAAGTCAGGCGCGGCGATGGCAACAGGCATGGCCGCCAATGCGGCATCCGAACTTCCGATTTCCGACCGCCCGGCTTGCTCCTCACCCACTCTGAGGGGGAAACCGTGAGGGGGAACTGCCGCGTCCCACAGTCCGCTCATCCATTGGCCGATGCGCTCGACCGTGGCCTCGGCGATGGGCAGCACCGGCGACAGGCGCCCGCGCGCGATGACCGCGATGCGGTCGGCGATCTCGAACAATTCGTCCAGCTCCTCGGAAATGACCAGCAGCGCGCATCCGGCGTCGCGCAGCGCCAGCAGTTCGGCCCGAATGTGCGCGGCTGCGCCCACGTCCACACCCCAGGTCGGCTGCGCGACCACCAGAACCTTGGGGGCACCGCTGATTTCACGGCCGACGATGAACTTCTGCAAATTGCCGCCCGACAGGCTCTGCGCCGCTGCCTGCGGTCCGGTGGCGCGCACGCCGAAGCGCGCGATGATGGCCTGCGTCCGCGCAGCCACCGCGTCCCAGCGCAGCCAGCCGTGGCGCACGCTATCGGCGCCGGTATGGGTGAGCAGGGTGTTGGCGGCAAGATCCATAGTCGGCACGGCGCCGCGCCCCAGACGCTCCTCCGGCACCACGCGCAGGCCGGCGTGGCGGCGCTGCTCAGGACTGCTGCCGGCAAGCGGTGTGCCGAACAACTGCAAGGAACCCGGCGCCACGCGCAGATTGCCAGCGTCATCCAAGCCGCGCGGCGCGCGAGCGTCCTCTCCCGAGAGCACCGCCAGCAGTTCCCGCTGGCCGTTACCCGAAACACCGGCGATGCCCAGCAGCTCCCCCATGCGCAGTTGCAGGCTGATGTCCTGCAAGTCGACGCCGTAAGGGTCGGCAGCCGGCTGGCTCAAGCCTGAGAGCTGCAGCGCCACCACACCCGGTTGCGCCGGCCGGCGCCTGGGCCGGGCGATGTCTGCGCCGACCATCAGGCGCGACAGGCTGGCGTTGCTCTCCCGCGCCGGGTCCACCTCGGCCACCACCTTGCCGGCGCGCATCACCGTGCAGTGGTGGCACAGGGTGCGAATCTCGTCGAGCTTGTGGCTAATGTAGAGAATGCTGCAGCCGGTCGCCGCCAACTTGCGCAGGGTGTCGAACAGCTTGTGCACCGCCTGCGGCGCCAGCACCGAGGTGGGCTCATCGAGGATGAGCAGCTTGGGGTCGGTGAGCAGGGCGCGGATGATTTCCACCCGCTGGCGTTCGCCCACCGACAGGGTATGCACCGGACGTTCAGGGGCGATGTCGAGGCCATAGCCGGCGGCCACCCCGCGGATGCGGCGTGCCACCTCGACAAGGCCGGGTTTGCGGTCCAGCCCGAGCCAGACATTCTCGGCCACGCTCAGGGTGTCGAACAGCGAAAAATGCTGAAACACCATGGCCACGCCCAGACTGCGCGCCACATGCGGGGTGCGCACCTGCACCTGCACGCCGTCGAAGCGGATGCTGCCGCAGTCGGGCTGCACCGCGCCGAAGATGATTTTCATCAGCGTGGACTTGCCCGCACCGTTCTCGCCCAGCACGGCGTGGATCTGGCCTGGCGCGACACGCAGGCCCACGCCATCGTTCGCCACCACGCCGGGGTAGCGTTTGCCGATGTTCTCGAGTTCAAGCCGCCAAGCCATCCACATCCCCCTTGCCTGCCAATGGTCCCGCCTCGCGCTAGCCGGGCCTGGCCACCGCCGGGCCGAGATGACCTGCTGCCTCACGGTTCCAGCCGGCGCTGTCCTGGACTGCCGGCACGATTTTGCATCCACCCACATACACGGCCGCAACGTTGCGCTCATCCGCCAGGGTCATCCACGCAAACAAACGCTCGTGCAAGCTACGTGCCATGTCCTGCCGGCGCTGCTGCACGGCGCCCTCGGCCCAGCGCCACACCACCACGTCGGCGGCGGTGCCAGGGGCGAAATGGCCGATCTCGTGCTCCAACTCCAGCGTGCGCGCCGCTCCGCGCGTGACGGCGTACAAGCCCTGCCAGGCGGTGAGGCGCTGACCCTGCAGCGCCAGCACCTTGTAGCCGTCGGCCAGAGTGCGCAACTGGCACAGGCTGGTGCCACCGCCCACATCACTGGCGGGGGCGACTCCCACGCCAGCGCGCTCGGCCCGGGCCCAGTCGAGCAGACCGCTGCCGAGAAACAGGTTGGACGAGGGCGAAAAGGCAATGCTGCTTCCGGCCTGCGCCATGCGGTCGCGGTCGGTGTCGTCGAGCCAGATGCCGTGCGCCAGCATGCTGCGGCGGGTGAGCAAGCCGTGCCCGGCGTAGACGTCGAGATAGCTGCGGCTGTCGGGGAACAGTTCCGCGATCCAGCGCACCTCGTCGCGGTTTTCGGCAACGTGCGTCTGCATGTAGAGTCCTCCGGCCCGCTGCGCATAGCGCTGCAGCAGCCCTCCGGCCATGGCCAGTTGCTCGGCGCTGCTGGTGGCGGCGAAACGCGGAGTGACGGCGTAGGCGAGGCGATCGACACCATGCCAGCGCTCGATGAGCTCGACGCAATCGCGCTCGGCCTGCGCCACGTCGTCACGCAGGTCGGCAGGACAGTTGCGATCCATCAGCACCTTGCCGGTGATGAGGCGCATACCCAGGCGCCGACCGGCCTTGAACAGCGCATCGCTGCTCGTCTTGTGCACCGTGGCGAAGACCAGCGCCGCGGTGGTGCCATGTGCGAGCAGGGCGTGCAGGAACCGCTCGGCACCCAGCCGGCTTTGCTCGGCGTCGGCATAGCGTGCCTCGGCTGGAAAGGTGTAGCGTTCCAGCCAGTCGAGCAGTGCAGCGCCAAACGAGGCGATGACGTCGAGCTGCGGCGCGTGCACATGCGGATCGATGAACCCGGGCAGCACGAGATGGCCGCGCCAGTCATGCCGCGCCCAGCTCGCATCGGGCGGATCGTCGGCAGGCCGCACCGCATGCACCCGACCATGCTCGATGAGCAGCCAGCCGTCGGGCTCGAAGCGCACCGCGCCGGTGGCATCCTCGCTCCAGCCAGGGTCGCGCAGGAAATACAAGATGTCGCCGCACAAGGCCAAGCGCGGGTGCGCCGCGCCCGACGCAGGCGCAAGGTTGGGCGGACGATCAGTGGGGCATGCAGTGGGCGTGGTCATCGCAAGGTTCTATTGGAGGCATCGTGCCGGGCGGCCGTCGTGCGTGTCGGGGGTTGCCGTGAAATTCAGTCTGCCGGAAACAGCGCATAGCGCAGCAGGAACAGCCCGGCAACCACCCACAGCGCCGGATGCACGTCGCGCGCCCGCCCGGTGAGCAGCTTGAGCGCGGCGTATGTGATGAAGCCGAAGGCCAGGCCGTTGGCGATGGAGTAGGTGAACGGCATGATCAGCGCTGCCAGGGCCGACGGCACGGATTCGGTGATGTCGTCCCAGTCGATGGCCAGCAGCTCGCGCATCATCAGTCCGGCCACGTAGAGCAGGGCCGGGGCGGTGGCGTAGGCCGGCACCACGGCGGCCAGCGGCGCGATGAACAGCGCGGCGAGAAACAGCAGCCCGACCGTGAGGGCGGTCAGTCCGGTGCGTCCTCCTGCCTGCACGCCCGACGCGCTTTCGATATAGGCGGTGGTGCTGCTGGTCCCCAGCAGCGAGCCGGAGAAGATGGCCAGGCTGTCGGCGAACAGCGCGCGTCCCAGGCCGCTCTGGCCGTCCTGCGCGCCTTCCTTCAGCAGGCCAGCCTTGCGGGCGATGCCGGTGAGGGTCCCTGTGGCGTCGAAGATCTCCACCAGCACGAACACCAGGATGATGTGGAAAAACCCGGTGTGCAGCGCGCCCAGGATGTCGAGCTTGAGGAAGGTGGGCGCAATGCTCGGCGGCAGCGCGATCAGCCCCTGGTACTTGGTCAGGCCGAGTGCAATGCTGGCGAGCGTGACGGCGACGATGCCGATGAGGATCGCCCCGCGCACCCGCCAGTAGTCCAGCAAGGCGATGAGCAAAAAGCCGCCGGCGGCCAGCACCACCGGCAGCGAGGCCAGGTTCCCCAGGCCGACCTTGGTCGCCGGGTTGGCCACGACGATGCCCGCGTTGGACAGCGCGATGATGGCGAGGAACATGCCGATGCCGGCCGCGATGGCGCTGCGCAGCGACTTCGGGATGCCGGCCACCAGCCAGGAGCGCACGCCGGTGATGGTCAGCAGGATGAAGATGCAGCCGGAGATGAACACCGCGCCCAGCGCCTGCTCCCAGGTGAAGCCCATGCCCTTGACCACGGTGAAGGCGAAGAAGGCGTTCAGCCCCATGCCCGGGGCCAGGCCGATGGGCCAGTTGGCGACGAAGGCCATGATGAAGGTGCCGAGCGCCGCCGCCAGGCAGGTGGCGACGAACACGGCGCTCGCGTTCATGCCGGTGGTCGACAGAATCGACGGGTTGACGAAGATGATGTACGACATCGTGAGAAAGGTCGTCACCCCCGCCAGAATTTCGGTGCGCACATCGGTGCCATGCGCATCGAGCTTGAACAGGGTTTGCAGATTCATGAACAGTCTCCTCGGGTGTGGGCGCTTCGTTCGTTGTGGCGAAGTCGGTTGTGGCGCGTGCCGGGTCGGCTCGGCTTTTGGGTGGGGGACGCGCCGGACTCAGGCGAGGCCCGGCGCCTGGCCGGCAGATGCGCGGATATGCTCGCGCAGCCAGCGGTGCGCAGCGTCGTGGTGAACACGAGCATGCCAAAGCAGGTAGTAGGTGAGCGGCGGAAACGGCACTGGACAGGGCAGGATGCGAACCGCCAGGCCTGCGTCCACATAGCGCTGGCAGAAGCGCCGGCCGGTGGTCAGCACCAGCAGGCTGCGCGCCACCAGGCCGGGGATGAGGTTGAAAAAAGCGCAGTGCACCGTGACCTGGCGCTGCCGTCCGAGATGGTGCAGATGCTGGTCGATCACGCCCTCGCCGGCGATGCGCAGCGGCGACGGTGCCACGTGCTCGGCCTGCAGATACTGCGCCAGATCGAGGCCGCGGCGCAGCGCCGGATGATCGGCAGCGACCAGGCAGACGATCTCATCCTCCAGCAACGGAGCGAGATGCAGATCTTGCGGCGGCTCCAGCCAGTTGCCCAGCACGGCGTCGACGGCGCCATCGGCCAGAGCGTGGCGGTAATCCAGCGTGGCCGACAGCGGCAGCACGTCCACGCCACACAGCGGCGCCTCGCGCTTGAGCGTAGCGATCAGTTGGGGCAGGAACGCCGGGTCCATGTAATCGGCCGCGGCCAGGCGAAACTGGCGCGTGCTGCGCATCGCATCGAAACGCCCGGCACCCTCGAGCAGACGCTGGGCCTCACGCAGGATGCAGGCGGTGGGCTCGATCAAGCTGGCGCCGAACGCGGTGGGCACCATGGCATTACCGCTGCGCACGAGCAGTTCGTCGCCGGTGAGGCTGCGCAGCCGTCGCAAGGCCCCGCTCACGGCAGGCTGGGTCGATCCCAGCCGCATGGCAGCGCGAGAAACGTTCGATTCGGTCAGCACGGTATGCAGTACCCGGATGAGATGCAGGTCAATGGAGTCCAGCGCATTGTTCATGGTGCAGTTCCTTGCGGCATCAGCCGGGATGCATGTTTTGTATACAGTTCAGCATATGTCAATGGCGCCTGATCGTGGCCCAATCCTTGCTGCATCTCGCACAACGCGGCTTCGTCAGTCCAACCACCCGAGGACCCGGAATCCTTCATGAACTCCTTACCCATTCGCTTCGTTCACCGCGGCCGCATCGCCGAGGTGGACGGCCTGCCCATCACCACCACCGTGCTGCAATGGCTGCGCGAGCATGCCCGTTGCTGCGGCACCAAGGAAGGCTGCGCCGAAGGCGACTGCGGCGCCTGCACCGTGGTGGTGGCGGAGTTGACGGACCGCGTCGCGCGTGGCGAGACTCGAAGAAGCACCGGGCCCGGAGCGATCGCGAGTGGCGGCGTCGCCGTTGGCCCGCTGCACCTGCGCCCGATCAACGCCTGTATCCGCTACCTACCCACGCTGCACGGCAAGGCGCTGCTGACTGTCGAAGATCTGCCAGCCCTCGCCCCAGGCCGTCCATTGCATCCGGTGCAACAGGCCATGGTCGATTGCCACGGCTCGCAATGCGGCTTCTGCACCCCGGGGTTCGTCATGTCGCTGTATGCCAGCTATGAGCGCCACCAGGGCGCGGGCACCCGGCCCACGCGGCAGCAACTGGCCGACGATCTGGCGGGCAACCTGTGTCGCTGCACCGGCTACCGACCCATTCTCGACGCCGGCCTGGCCATGTTCGACGCCTCCCCCGCCCGCCTCGACCCCGAGCCCATCGCCGCGCTGCTGCGCACCATCGCTGCCGCGACGCCCGAGCCGTTCGTGCACGCCGCGCCCAACCTGGCCTACCCCGATGCGCAAGGCCGGCCGCGCATCGACCGCTTCATCGCCCCCAGCACCGTGGCAGCGTTCGGCGCCGCGCTGGCCCAGGCCAGCGATGCCGCGCCCCCCGAGGCGGCAGCGGCGCCACAGCCCCCCGGGGCGGCGCACGCCGAAGGCGGGCAGGGGCGCACCATCACGGCGTCGGCGCCGAGCCGCCTCAAGGCGACGCCGCCGCCCCCTCGGGGGGCGCACGCCGAAGGCGGGCAGGGGCGCACCATCCTGGCGGGTGCCACCGACATCGGCCTCTGGACCAACAAGCAGTTCCGCGATGTCGGCGATCTGTTGTACCTCGGCAATGTGCGCGAACTCGCCGCCATCGAACGCGAGGACACTCTGCTTCGCATCGGCGCCGCCGTCCCGCTGGAAGACGCCTGGACTGCGCTGGTGCAGACCTGGCCCGATCTGCGTGAAATGGCGTTGCGCTTCGCTGGCCCCCCGGTCCGCCATGCCGGCACCCTGGGCGGCAACGTGGCCAACGGCTCACCGATCGGCGACAGTGCCCCCGTGCTGCTGGCGCTCGATGCTGTGCTGGTGCTGCAACACGGAAATGCCATGCGCCGCCTGCAGCTTGACGCGTTTTATCTCGACTACATGGACAACGCGCTGCGGCCCGGCGAGTTCCTGCGCGCCATCGAACTGCCACTGCCGGCTGCAGCGGATGCGCCGCTGCGGCTGCGCGCCTACAAGCTGTCCAAGCGCTACGACTGCGACATTTCGGCGGTGAGCTGCGGGCTGGCCGTGCGGCTTGATGCACAAGGCCGCATCAGCCACGTCCGCCTCGCCTTCGGCGGCATGGCCGCGGTGGTGAAGCGTGCTGCGCAAGCCGAGGCCGCGCTGCTCGGCCAGCCCTGGACCGATGCCAGCGTGCGCACCGCGATGCGGGCGCTCGACGCCGACTTCCAACCCCTCACCGACCTGCGCGCCAGCCGCGCGCACCGCCAGCGCGTGGCACGCAACCTGCTGTGGCGCTTCTGGCTCGAAACCCGCGTCGATGCGCCCTTGAGCAGGGCGCAAACCCATGTCTGGGCGGAGCTGAATCCGGCGCTGCACACGGTTTGAGGAATCCCCATGAACAAAGCTGTCGAACCCCTGCACACGGCTCCCGCGATGTCCGGTTTCGCCCGCCATGACGCCCCTGCCTGGGCCGAAGCCGAGTGGCCCGCGCTGCGCGATGGCGCTCGCGTGGGCGTGAGCCCGCCGCACGAGTCGGCCCATCTGCACGTCAGCGGCGAGGCCGCCTACACCGACGACACACCCGAACTGCACGGCACGCTGCACGCCGCGCTCGGCCTCTCGCCGCTGGCGCACGGCACGCTGCTCGGCGTCGATCTGGAGCGCGTCCGCACCCAGCCCGGCGTGGTGGCGGTGTTCACCGCGGCCGACATCCCCGCCGTGAACGACTGCGGCCCGGTGGTGCATGACGATCCCATCCTCGCCGCCGGGGAGCTGCGCTTCGTCGGCCAGCCGGTGTTCCTGGTGGTGGCCACCACCCAGGTGCTGGCGCGGCGCGCCGCCGCGCTGGCCCGCGATGTCGTCCGCGCCGAAGCCCTGCCCGCGGTGCTCACCGCGCGTGAGGCGCATGCGCAGGGCCACTATGTGCTGCCGCCCATGCACTTGCGGCGCGAAGCCTCACCCGGCGCGCTGGAGCAGGCCATGGCCGCAGCGCCCCATCGCCTGCAGGGCAGCCTGAGCGTCGGCGGGCAGGAACAGTTCTACCTGGAAGGTCAGGTGGCCTACGCCATGCCGACCGAGAACGCCGGCATGCGCGTGCTCTGCTCCACCCAGCACCCGAGCGAAATGCAGCATGTGGTGGCCCACATGTTGGGTTGGTTGCAGCATCAGGTTCAGGTGGAATGCCGCCGCATGGGCGGCGGCTTCGGCGGCAAGGAGTCGCAGTCGGCGCAGTTCGCCTGTTGCGCGGCACTGGCGGCGCACAAGCTGCAGCGTCCCGTGAAGCTGCGCCTGGACCGCGACGACGACTTTCTCATCACCGGTCGGCGCCACGGCTTCGAGTACGACTACGCCGTGGGTTTCGACGACGACGGCCGCATCCTCGCCTACGAGGTGACGCTGCTCGCCGACGCCGGACACTCGGCAGACCTGTCCGGTGCCGTGGTCACGCGCGCCATCTGCCACGTGGACAACGCCTACTGGCTGCCCAACGTCGCCATCCACGGTTACGCCGCGCGCACCAACACCCAGAGCAACACCGCGTTTCGCGGCTTCGGCGGGCCGCAGGGGGCGCTGGTCACCGAGTGCGTGCTCGACTCCATCGCCCGCAAGCTGGGACATGATCCGCTGCAGGTGCGACGCGCCAATGTCTACGGCATCGGCCGGAACAACCACACACCCTACGGTCAGGGCGTGACCGACAACGTCATCGCTGCCCTGGTCGATCAGCTTGCCACGAGCGCGGACTACGATGCGCGCCGTGCCGCCGTCGCCCGCTTCAACGCCGGCAGTCCCGTGCTGAAAAAGGGCCTGGCGCTGACCCCTGTGAAATTCGGCATCTCGTTCAATGTGCCGCACCTCAACCAGGCGGGCGCGCTGGTCCACATCTACGCCGACGGCAGCGTGCTGGTGAACCACGGTGGCACCGAAATGGGCCAGGGCCTGAACACCAAAGTGGCGCAGGTGGTGGCACAGGAACTGGGGCTGGACTTCGGCAGCGTGCGCTGCAGCGCCACCGACACCCACAAGGTGGCCAATACCTCGGCAACCGCTGCCTCCACCGGGGCCGATCTGAACGGCATGGCGGCGCTGGACGCCGCCTCCACGCTGCGTCAGCGCCTGGCCACCTTCGCCGCCGAGCGCTACGGCGGCCGCGCTGAAGCGGTGCATTTTCGTGCCGGCCAGGTGCGGATCGGCACCACCACCCTGCCCTTTGCCAGCCTCGTGCGCAAGGCCTACGAAGCGCGCGTGCAACTGTGGAGCGACGGCTTTTACGTCACCCCCGACGTGCGCTGGGACCCCAAAACCCTGACGGGCCACCCGTTCTACTACTTCGCCTACGGTGCGGCGGCGAGTGAAGTGCTGGTGGATACGCTGACCGGCGAATGGCGACTGCTGCGCGCCGACATCCTGCACGACGCCGGCCGCTCGCTCAACCCGGCCATCGACATCGGTCAGGTCGAAGGCGCCTTCATCCAGGGCATGGGCTGGCTCACCATGGAGGAGCTGGTGTGGCACCCGAAAACCGGCCTGCTGCTCACCCACGCCCCCAGCACCTACAAGATTCCCACCGCCAACGATTGCCCGGCCGCCTTGCATACGACGCTGTTCGACAACCCCAACGCGCAACCCACCATCCACCGCTCCAAGGCCGTGGGCGAGCCGCCGCTGCTGCTGCCGTTCTCGGTGCTGCTGGCGCTGCGTGACGCCATCGCCGCCGTCGGCGACCATCGCCTCGACCCGCCGCTGCGCGCGCCGGCCACGCCCGAAGCCATTCTCGACGCCATCGAGGCGGTGCGCGCCGCAGAGCCGGCGACACAGCTCGTCGCGCCGGTCGCCGGAGCCTGCGCCAGCACCAGCACGGACGCCGTCTGAAGCCCGGAGCGCCTGCATGACACCGAACCCGCAAGTCCCGCCGCTCGCCGTCTGTGTCGAAGTCGCACAGGTGCGGGGTTCGGCGCCACGCGAAGTCGGCGCGCGCATGCTGGTGCGCGCGCACGATGCGCAAGGAAGCATCGGTGGCGGGCATCTGGAGTGGCTGGCGCTGCAGCGCGCGCGCAAGCTGTTCGTGCAGTGGCGGCTTACACCAGCGCAGGCCGGCGAGCAGCAGGAAACCCACCCCCTCGGCCCCAGCCTGGGCCAGTGCTGCGGCGGCGTGGTGACGCTGCGTTATCGGCCCTGGCATGCCCCTGAACTGCCCAGGCCGGCCCCGCTGTTCCATCTGCAATTGCATGGTGCCGGACATGTCGGCCGGGCACTCGTCAAACTGCTGGTCACGCTGCCCTGCACGGTGCAATGGGTGGACGTGCGCGACGCAGCGTTTCCCACGGCCGATCCAGCCGAGCACGACGGCCCGGCGCGCATCACGCGCCTTGCCGTGGACAGTCCCGAAGCCGAAGCGGCGCTAGCCCCGCCTGGCGCCTTCTACCTGGTGATGACCCACAGCCATGCGCTGGACCAGCAGATCTGTGAAGCCGTGCTGCGGCGTGGCGATGCCGGTTGGCTCGGGCTGATCGGCTCGAACAGCAAGCGCGCGCGCTTCGTGCACCGCCTGCAGGCGCGCGGCCTGTCAGCGGCATCGCTCGCCGGCCTGGTCTGCCCCATCGGCGTGGGCGGCATCCCCGGCAAGCAGCCCGAGATCATCGCCCTGGCGGCGGCAGCGCAACTGCTGCAGCTTGCAGCCAGCCAGCCTAGCTCTGCAAGCCCGCGGTGCCGGCTGCCGCAGAGTCCCGCGGCCCACGCCGATTGCGGCGCATCGATCGGGTGAAAGCCCCTAGGCCGGCGGGGTGTACAGCGCCCAGAATTGCTCGCGCTGGCCTTTGCTGACCTTCATCGCCTGCATGGTCTGCATGGCGTGGCGCAGCAGGCCGGCAGGATCCTGGTTGTCGTCGGGGTAGAGCGTGATGCCCATGCTCAAGGGGCATTGCCACAGCAGCGTGTCCGACAGCGTGTACGGCACGTCCAGGTCGAGCTGCAGGCGCTCGAGCAACGGGGCGATGTTGTCGATGCGCTGGATATCCTCGAGCACCAGGGCGAAGGTGTCGGCCTCCAGCCGAACCACCAGATCGGTCTTGCGCAGGGCGCGGCGCAGGCGGCTGGCCAGTTGTTCGAGCACCAGATCGCCCAGGGCCGTACCGTGCGTCTGGTTCAGGGTGTGGAAATCATCCAGGTCGAGCACCGCGACGACGACCTTGGTGCCGTGGCGACGCGCACGCGCCAGGGCGTTGGGCAGCAACTCGTCGAGCGCGGCGCGGTTGAGCAGCCCGGTGAGCGGGTCGCGCAGGGGACGCTGCTCCAACTGGCGGCGCACGTTGTCTCCCGCCTGGCGGTAGCCTTCCATCTGCCAGGCCTCGTCGCGACGAAGCCGCTTGTACAAGGCGGCCATCAGCGGACGGCGTTGCTGCAGCGCCAGATCTGCCGCGTAAGCCTCGAAATCGGCGGCAAAGAGCGCCGAGGCGGACATGATCCAGATGGATTGCAGCCCCCACTGGTAATACAGGCTGCCCACCTCGACCATGCGGTGCTGCAACTCCAGGGTGTATTGCGCCTCGAGCAGTTCACGGTAATGCTGCGCCTGCATGGACACGAGTTGCCGGCATTGCGCATCGCTGAGGGAACTCAACATGGCATCGCGGGTCGAGGGGGCCTGGATGGAGGACTCAAACGAGCGGGCGAACGCTTCGGCACGCAAGGCAAGATCCGGTGCGCAGTCTGCCAAGGCCTGGGCTTCGGACTCCGAAAGCTGCAAAAACTCCATCAGCATCTGCATGCAGTGATCTCCTTGAACAGGCACACGGCCCGTGACGTCTCCAGCTTGGTATTGTCGGTGCTGCGGAGATCGGCGCAACATCTCGCTTCATCCTCATGTCCCACGCCCGTGCCGGGACGGCATCGGGGCGCATGCCGATGCAAGCCCGGCGGCGCGACTGGCCGCAAGCGGGCCGGCCTCGCGCTCAGGACGCGCGATCCCCGGTCTCGAAGTCAAACCGCCGCCGGAAGGGTTTCCCATTCACGAAGCCGTCCACGATCGTCGTGTAGCGCGTGTTGGGGGCGAGTGGACTCAAGGCATAGGCAACACCCGCGAACCCTGCCATGAGGTGATGCGGGTCGTTGGCGGAATCGAGCACCCGCAATGCAATCGAGTGTCCGGCAGGGTCGATGAGTTCGGCACGGGCCAGGCGCAGCGTGTCGGCCAGATTCCCCATGACGACGATCGGTGTGCCAAACGCGCCCCGGGTTCCGGGCGGCGCAGGCTCCTCGTGGTCGGCTGAGTAAGGCAAGCCTCTCGTACCTTGGCAGGGAAACGTCAAAGGCTCATCCTCGCGGGTGATACGGTTGATGACCTGCCCGTTCTGCAGGCTGGCCCAAATCTGCGGGTGACGACGTCCAGCACTCTTGACGATGGCGATGCCAAATTGATGCATCGGATAGAACAGGGTCGGTGCGTGGTAAGCCGCCGCCAGCAACCCGTAGGCGACTTCGAGTCCGTACTCGGCCTGAGTGAACGCACGGTCCTTGTAAAACGTCATGTCGTCCGATCCGGCATAGACATCGGGGGGCCAGCCAAGCTTCTGTGCACGCTCTTGTGCCGTGACACCGAAAAAAGCAGACAGCCCGGCCTGTTCTTCATCCGACATGACTTGGTTGTTGGCCTGGTAACGTGCATGCAGCCACGCCGCATGGTCGAGGATTCGGTTCTCGACCATGGTCGGGAAGCCGCATTCCTGACGATAGCGGTTGATGAGTTCGAACGCGGCACGTTCGGCGCTGCCCTGCGGGTAAGTCGGTCTCGGCAGCGTGCCGGGAACCGGAACCGCCATCTGGTTGTAGGCGAAGCTGCCTGCAGGCCTGGCCGGCGCGTTGCCGGGCTCGGGCTTGATCGTCGAACAGGCGGCAAGTCCAGCGCAAAGCACCAGGCTTACCAGCCGCGTGCGCGATCCACTCCAATATTTCGTCATGGCGTCAGCAAGGCTGGCCTCGCGTCTATGGGTTGTCTGCAAAGCCAAGTGCCCGGTCCTGGATGCTGCCGTCAATGGTCGATGCTGATGGCATAGGCGAGGTTTTGGGTGCCCGAGGTGGTGAAGGCGACTTCCACCTTCGCGCCATTGGCCAGGGCGCCGCCGCTGGG